>CALWLL010000013.1 GCA_944381555.1 uncultured Agathobacter sp.
GCAATGTCATTAAGATAAGAAAATCTAAGTATTATCTTATCTCTAACTTTTCCAATATAGCTTAGGGATAGGATAATTTTGATTGTATTTTGAAATTTTTGAAAACACAAATAGACAGATGTTTTCATCTGCCAGAAAAAGTAGTATATTATATTTGATGTTAGGCTACTCTGTAGAGGAAACTTACCGCTTTCTTGTGGTCGACTTTGCGAGGGTCATGACGCCCAGGACGTACAGGTAAGATTTCTTTGCTTATCAAGGCTTCAACATCTGGCGGAGATTTCTCCGCCATTTTACTTATAAAATATCTGCATATATGAATTGCATAAGTATAGTTAACTTGATAGGTATGTTTTTTCGTACATTTTTCAATTGTGATATGAGTGGTAATAATCTCGCAAAAATTATATAAGAGAAGTCGTGCCCATATCTCTTGAATAATATATTCTCTTTTTTTTGAATGAAAACTGGTTAATCCTACAGCGTATTTTAGCTCTCTAAATGATGTTTCAATTCCCCATCTTAATGCGTAAAGTTTTTTTATTTCATCTATCGAAAATTCATCATCGGGAAGATTAGTTAAAATACATTCATAATCATTATCTGTAATCTGAAATCTTACAACTCTCAAATTCATGTTATAAAAAATATGTTCATCTAAATCTAAAAAATCAAAGGAATGTGCATTACGAAAATGTCTGTATATATCACGATTATTCAATATTTCATTTGTCCATTTTCTAGTTAGTATGAGAGATAAACGGCAATCAAATATATCTGTTTTAGGCAATCTGTCTTTTGAACCGGCAATGATACCATTGCTACATATATCTTTACATCTGAATAAAAAGTAACTTCCTTTTTCTATTACATGTGCAATGTTATTATATGATTCATATCCGCGGTCTGTAATAAAGATTGTGTTTCTGTCACCATTATATCTATCAACCATATCACAAAAAGCCGTGTGCTCATTTTCGATTCGGCTTGGTTGAATAACAATATCTGTGTATGTTCTATTTAGCAAATCATACATAGCATTCAGATGAAGTTGATTAAATCCTTTTGATTTACCACATTTAAAATATGTTTCTGTATCAGCAGGATTATGTGCAATATTAACATCAGAACCATCGCATGCAATAAGTCTATAGCCTCTGAATCTCTTATCAGATGCATTTTGGTAATGTTCTGTAAAAGTGTTAAAAAGATATTCAAATGCACTTGAACTAACCTGTGCTCTTCTTTGATTGAACGAAGCGTTTGAAGGACAATCAGTGGTGTAACCAAAATATTTGTGCAATTCGTTTTTTAAAGATTGACCTTCCATCGAAATAATAAACTTTACTAATGTAGCAAAATCCCACTTCTTTTTACGCGAGAAATCTTTCTCTGGATTAACCGTATAATCAGAAACATTAATCCCCATTTCATCAATAATCTTCCATAATGTTGCTTTAACTTCTTCCGAAAAGTTCATAAGCGATAACCTCCTAAAATGTAATACAATTAAGAGGCTTCGCCGCATTTTTTTAGCTATTTGTCAAGTGTTTTTTATATCTTTTTTCAAATCTCTTCTACAAAAAAAGAACAGACATAATTAGTATTACATCTGTTCTAAAAAATAAATTTCTTATCTTAATGACATTGCTCAAGATTGAGGGGCAGGGGAGTTGAGTAGGCGAAGCCTATTTTTTATGATTTTTATGATAGGTAAGATTGTGATACAGTGTGATTTTTGCGTTATCTTCTAAAATTTTACCGTTGGCATTTACTTTTTTTTATATCTATGTTATAACATAGTTTGTTGTAAAATACTAGTAACTGGAAATTGTGTAGTATAACTAAATGCATATCGGTATTCAGTTTAGAATGTTAAAGTGGAGTAATATATATGGTACGGTTTTTTAAAAAGCAATCGTCTGCAAGAATTATAGCCTTCGGCTTTGCCGCTGTAATACTAATAGGATCGGTACTGCTCATACTTCCTTGCAGTGTCAATGAAGGTGTAGATGTACGTTACATCGACGCTCTTTATACTGCTACAAGTGCGGTGTGTGTAACAGGACTAATCGCCATAGATGTGGGGACAGCCTTTACGCCTATCGGACAGTTTTTCCTTGCTGCACTTATCCAAATAGGGGGATTGGGAGTTACGTCTGTAGGTGCGGGCATCATTCTCGCAATGGGGCGAAAAATCAATATACGAGGCCGTAATATCATTCGCGAAGCCTCTAACCTTGATTCGGGCAAAGGAACGGTTCGTTTTATCAAGAGTGTTTTTCTTACAACCATTACCTTTGAACTGATAGGGGCGGCTTTATCCTTTCTGGTTTTTATAAGGGATTATCCTCCGCTTAAAGCGCTTGGTATAAGTCTTTTCCATTCGGTTGCAGCCTTTAATAATTCCGGCTTTGACAATTTGGGATTGTCCGGAGAATTATATAACAATGTCAATCTTATTCCATATCAGGATAATGTACTGTTAAACCTTGTAACTTGCGGTTTGATTATTTTCGGAGGTATAGGTTTTCTTGTTATAAAAGAAGTAATCGACAAACGTTTCCGATGGAAGAAGTTTTCCATGCATACAAAAGTTGTAATTTCAGTTAGTGCGATGCTTATTGCGGCAGGTACAGTGCTTATAAAGCTGACAGAAGATGTAACCTGGCTGGGCGCATTTTTCCACAGCGTATCTGCAAGAACAGCAGGCTTTTCAACTTATCCTCTCGGCAATTTTTCAGATGCCGGATTATTAGTACTAATCGTGCTTATGTTTATCGGTGCATCTCCCGGCTCTACCGGCGGCGGCATTAAGACAAGTACATTTTTTGTACTGCTACAGGGAATAAAATCGGCAGCAACCAACAAATCCGAAAAGGGCTTTCGCTATGCAATACCGCAGGGGACATTTAAAAAGGCTGCCGTTATTACGGTGCTGGCTCTTGGCGTGGTTCTTACGGGAACATATCTGATGCTTGTAATGGAGCCGGAGCTTATGTTTATTGACGCTTTGTTTGAAATAACAAGCGCCTTTGGCACAGTAGGTCTTTCTACCGGAATCACAGGAACGCTTTCTGACGGAAGCAAGCTGCTTTCCATAATCATTATGTATATCGGCAGACTGGGACCTTTAACTATTGCAACACTTTGGTATTTTACCAGAGGCGAACGAGTTGAGTATCCAGACGGAAATATAGCAATCGGATAACAGATATTAAGGCGTATAGATTAAAAAAGGCACACGGCTATTTGTTTCTGGGCGAAAACAAATAGCACTGATGGCAGAAGAAAATGCCTCTGCGGATTTTCTTCGCCGTCTTTACGGCAAGTCGCTCAGAAATGGGGATTATTATGTTTAATAAATCAAAGAGAGAAAAAAGCACATATGGCATCATAGGACTCGGAAGATTCGGAGAGGCTCTTGCACTTGAACTTGCGCAGTCAGGTGCAGACCTTATTGTTTTAGATCAGGACGAAGATAAAATTAAAGAGTTTAGGGAGTATACGGAAAGTGCGTTTGTGGTAAAAGGACTTGATAAAAAGACCTTATCTGAAACCGGTATTCAAAACTGCGATATAGCAGTAGTCTGTATCGGTGAGCATTTGGATTCATCCATACTTACTACGCTTAATCTTGTAAGTCTCGGAATCCCTCATGTTATCGCAAAAGCAACAAGCAGTGAACACGGGAAAATACTGGAAAAGCTGGGCGCAGAAGTGGTTTATCCTGAACGAGATATTGCAATTCGCCTTGCACACCGTCTGGAAGTGTCCCGTGTGCTTGATTATATTCAGCTCAGTGAAAAACTGAATATTTCAAAATTGATGGTTCCAAAGCGTATTATTGATAAAAGTGTTTTGGAAGCGAATCTGCGCGGTAAGTTTGGTATAAATATTATCGCTATCGAAAACGGTAAAACCATTATTGAAAATGTTAAGCCGGATTATATTTTTAAGCAGGGAGATATCCTTTTTGTATCTGGCAGTAAAGACAGCCTGAACCGTCTTTCTGAATGGGAGTAAAAATGCTAAAAGGGGGAACCGGAGCATGATTTACACAGTAACCTTTAATCCTTCGCTGGACTATATCGTATCGGTAGATGATTTTGTATGCGGAAAAGTAAACCGGACAACAAAAGAATATATTTTGCCGGGCGGAAAAGGAATCAATGTATCACAAGTGCTGACAAATCTTGGAGTTGACAATACGGCATTGGGGTTTGCGGCTGGTTTTACCGGAAAAATACTGGAAGAGCTTTTAAGAGAGCAAAAAATCATCTCTGATTTCATTCAGGTACAGAACGGGATGACACGAATCAATGTAAAACTCTGTACAAAAGCAGGTGAAAATAAAGAAGAAACCGAAATCAATGGTCAGGGACCAATGGTTTCAGGAGAAGAACTCGAATGCTTGATGCATAAACTTGAGCAGTTGACCTGTGAGGATATACTGGTTGTTTCCGGCAGTATATGTAAAGGTGTGTCGGAATATATCTATGCCGATATTATAAAACTGTGTAATGAGAATAATGTAAAAGTTGTGGTAGATGCATCCGGTATGCTTTTAAGGAATGCGGTAGAGTACGGACCATTTCTCATTAAGCCGAATCATCACGAATTGGGGCATATCTTTGGTAAAAAGCTAAGTGACTATGATGAGGTTGTTTTTTATGCAAAGGAGTTACAGAATCGCGGGGCGCAGAACGTTCTGGTTTCTATGGGGGCAAAGGGTGCTGTACTTGTTGCAGAAGATGGTGAAGTATATGTATCTAAAGCGCCAACCGGAACGGTTATCAACTCCGTTGGAGCAGGAGATTCTATGGTTGCAGGTTTTTTGACGGGCTACTTAGATACCAATGATTATGAGACAGCGCTTCAAATGGGAATATGCACAGGAAGTGCATCTGCATTCTCAGATGGACTTGCAACAAGAAGCATGGTTAGAAAGCTGCTTTTGGAGATATGATATATTTATGCATATCCAAGTATCGGAAATTGTTGACAAAGTATTTTTTAATGAGTAAAATTGTTGTGTTAATGAAATACAGCAAAAACTGCGAAGAGGAGTAGTAAGAGGGCTTGTTCTTTCAGAGAGTTGCCGTTTGGTGCGAGGCAATAGACGAAATCTCCCAACTCGCCTTGGAGTTTCCCGATTGAACATGTTTTTATATTCAGGCTGTTTGCGGCAGAAATAGAATCAGTAGATAGGGACGGGAATTCCCGTTACAGAACCTTAAAGTGCTCATTTTAAGATGAGAATCAGAGTGGTACCACGGAGTAAATACAGCTTCGTCTCTTATTACGATAAGGGATGAAGCTTTTTTATTTAAGAATAATGCTTTTTGCTAAAAATAGGAGGAAAATATGGCAGAATTGTACAACCACAAAGTAGTGGAGAAGAAATGGCAGAAGGTCTGGGATGATGAAAAGGCTTTTGCTGCAACAAACGACTATTCTAAACCAAAGTTTTATGCATTGGTGGAGTTCCCATATCCATCAGGACAGGGACTTCATGTAGGTCATCCAAGACCATACACAGCACTTGATATTGTTGCCAGAAAACGCAGAATGCAGGGGTATAACGTACTTTATCCAATGGGATGGGATGCGTTCGGTCTTCCAACAGAGAATTATGCGATTAAGAACAATATCCATCCAAAGATTGTAACCAAAAATAACGTGGCTCGTTTTAAAGACCAGCTTCATGCTCTTGGATATTCCTTTGACTGGGATAGGGAAATTAACACGACAGATCCGGAATATTATAAATGGACACAGTGGATTTTCCTTAAACTTTTTAAAGCAGGATTAGCATATAAAAAAGAAATGCCAATCAACTGGTGTCCATCCTGTAAAGTAGGTCTTGCAAACGAAGAAGTGGTTGGCGGATGCTGTGAGCGTTGCGGAGCAGAAGTCGTTCGTAAAGTAAAATCCGAATGGATGTTAAAGATTACGGAATATGCAGATAAGCTAATCGATGGTCTTGATAGTGTTGACTATGTAGAACGGGTTAAGGTTTCCCAGAAAAACTGGATTGGACGTTCGAATGGTGCAGAGGTAGACTTCCCGCTTGCAGGAAAAGAAGATAAACTTCGCATTTACACCACACGCTGCGACACATTATTTGGCGTAACTTACATGGTAGTAGCACCTGAGCATCCATATCTTGATAAATACCAGTCTGAAATCACAAACTGGGATGAAATTGTAGCATATCGTGAAGCTGCCGCTAAGAAATCGGATTTCGAACGTGCGGAGCTTGCAAAAGATAAGACAGGTGTCATGATTTCCGGCTTAAAAGCAGTAAATCCTGTGAACGGAGAAGAAGTGCCAATCTGGGTATCCGATTATGTACTTATGAGTTATGGCACGGGCGCGATCATGGCAGTACCGGGGCATGATGACCGTGACTGGGAATTTGCAAAGAAATTTCATATGCCAATCATTCAGGTAGTGGCAAAAGACAAAGAAGAAGTAGACATTAATGCTGCTGCATTTACCGATGTGGCAACGGGTGTGCTAATCAATTCCGGATTTATTAATGGCTTGGAAGTAAAAGATGCACAGGCTAAGATGATTGCTTTCTTAGAAGAAAACGGCATCGGTACAGCAAAAACAAATTATAAATTACGTGACTGGGTATTCTCACGCCAGCGTTACTGGGGCGAACCGATTCCAATCGTAGAATGTGAGAAATGCGGATTTGTTCCAATTGATGAAAGCGAATTGCCATTACTGTTACCGGAAGTAGACAGCTATATGCCTACAGATAACGGGGAGTCACCACTTGCAGCTATGACAGACTGGGTAAATACCACATGTCCATGCTGTGGAGGTCCGGCTAAGAGAGAAACAGATACCATGCCGCAGTGGGCAGGTTCTTCCTGGTATTTCTTAAGATACTGTGACCCGGCAAATAAAGAAGCGCTTGCAAGTAAAGAAGCACTAAACTACTGGATGCCGGTTGACTGGTATAATGGTGGCATGGAACATACAACACTGCATTTGCTTTACTCCAGATTCTGGCACAAGTTCTTATATGACCAGAACGTAGTAACCTGTGAAGAACCATACAAGAAGAGAACTTCT
The DNA here is from genome assembly GCA_944381555.1 of uncultured Agathobacter sp. GTDB lineage: Bacteria > Bacillota > Clostridia > Lachnospirales > Lachnospiraceae > Roseburia. The sequence continues at coordinate 7,093 of CALWLL010000013.1, forward strand.
CACGGCATGATTCTTGGTGAAAACGGTGAAAAAATGTCAAAATCCCGAGGAAACGTAGTAAACCCGGATGATATTGTAAGAGAGTATGGCGCGGACACGCTTAGAACATATGAAATGTTCATTGGTGCATTTGAACTTGCGGCATCCTGGTCTGAGGATGGTGTAAAGGGCTGCCGTCGTTTCTTAGACCGTGTCTGGAAACTTCAGGATTTTGTGACAGACGAAGAAGGCTACTCAAAAGATCTTGAAACAAAAATGCATCAGACGATTAAGAAGGTATCAAATGACTTTGAAAATTTAAAATACAATACAGGCATCGCGGCAATGATGGCGCTTATCAATGAGTTCTACAAGAAGAATTCCATCACAAAGGGCGAACTTAGAACATTTATCATTTTATTAAATCCGGTAGCGCCGCATATTACAGAAGAGATGTGGGAAAAACTCGGATGTAACGGAAGAGTGTACCAGCAGACATGGCCGGAATATGATGAAGCTAAGACGGTTGAATCAACGGTTGAAATCGCAGTCCAGATTAACGGCAGGATAAAAGCTACAATCGCAATTGATAAAGATGCGGATAAAGATTCCGTTATAGCAAAAGCAAAAGAAGAAATTGCAGATAAACTTACCGGAAATATTGTAAAAGAAATCTATGTTCCGGGACGTATTGTAAATATTGTAATGAAGTAACATCAAAAGTAACTCGGAACGGAGTATGATATGAGAAGCGTAATAAATATTAATGAAAACTGGGCATTTTTAAAGGGGGCAAAAGAAATTCCGACTGCATTGCCGGAAGGCTGGGAAACAGTAAATGTACCACATTCATGGAATGCCCAGGATGGTATGGACGGGGGAGCAGACTATTTTCGCGGAACCTGTCATTATGCAAAGCGAATCAGCAAATCCGGCTTGCCGCAAGCAGATTGTTATTACTTAGAAATCAACGGTGCAAATTCATCCGCAGACGTATATGTAAACGGTAAGAAACTGGCTCATCATGACGGAGGTTATTCAACATGGAGAGTAGACTTGTCAGATGCGCTTGAGGATGAAGCATTGCTGGTTGTGGCGGTAGATAATGCAGCAAATGACAAGGTTTATCCGCAGGTTGCGGACTTTACTTTCTATGGCGGTATGTATCGTGATGTCAATATTATCTGTGTAAAAGAATCCCACTTTTCGCTTGATTACTTTGGCGGAAAAGGTCTTGCAGTTACACCGGTTATCGTAGGTTCTGATGCAAAGGTTAAGGTTGAAACCTATGTAACGAATAAGAAGGAGCATCAGCAGCTTCATGTGGTATTAAAAGATGCAAAAGGAAATGTGGTTGCAGAACAAACATCGGCAGATAAAGAATTTGAAATGGAAATCAAAGATGTGCACCGCTGGCATGGACGCAAAGATCCATATCTTTATACATGTGAAGCAGAATTGCTGGATGGGGAAACCATGATTGACATGGTAAGCAGCAGATTCGGCTGCCGTACATATGAAATTCATCCGCAAAGAGGATTTATCTTAAATGGAGAAGAATATCCCCTTCATGGTGTTTCCCGTCATCAGGACAGAATAGGATATGGCAATGCGCTGCGAAAAGAACATCATAAAGAGGACATGGACTTAATCTGTGAAGTAGGTGCAACAACAATCCGTTTAGCACATTACCAGCATGACCAGTATTTCTATGACCTCTGCGATGAGAGAGGCATGGTAGTCTGGGCTGAAATACCGTATATTTCCAATCATATGCCCGGAGGCAGGGAAAATACCATTTCACAGATGAAGGAGCTGATTATTCAGAATTATAATCATCCGTCTATCGTGGTTTGGGGAATTTCGAATGAAATTACTCTGGGAGGGCAGGATGATTCCGATCTTATCGGTAATCACCGGATTTTAAATACATTGATACATGATATGGATAAGACGCGTCTTACTACTATGGCAGTTTTATCCATGTGTCCAATGGATGCGGAATATATCCAGATTCCGGATACGGTTTCATGGAATCATTATTTCGGCTGGTACGGTGGAGATACAAGCATGAACGGCCCTTGGTTTGATGAGTTTCATGCTAAATATCCGAATATTCCGGTAGGCTGTTCGGAATACGGATGTGAAGCGCTCAACTGGCATACGTCCGAACCAAAACAAGGAGATTATACAGAAGAATATCAGGCATATTATCATGAAGAACTCATTAAGCAGCTTTTTACCAGAAAATATCTCTGGGCCACCCATGTATGGAATATGTTCGATTTCGGCGCGGATGCTCGTGGCGAAGGCGGTGAAAACGGACAGAACCATAAAGGTCTTGTGACAATTGACAGAAAATACAAAAAGGATTCCTTCTATGCATACAAAGCATGGTTATCTGACGAACCATTTGTACATATCTGCGGCAAACGTTATATAAACCGTGTAGAGGATGTAACCAAGGTTACGGTATATTCAAACCTGCCGGAGGTAGAGCTTTTTGCAAACGGAGAGAGCCTTGGAAAAGTAAAAGCAGAGGACCATTTTTTCTATTTCGAGGTTCCGAATAAAGGGGAAACGACTTTAGTAGCGGTTGCAGGAGCGTGCAAAGATGAAAGTCATATCAATAAGGTGGATACATTTGATGAAAGCTATCGTCTTGTAGAAAAGAATGCGGTTTTAAACTGGTTTGATATTACAGAAAAGGAAGGGTACTGTTCCTTAAATACAACCATCAATGACATTATGGGGACGCTTCGCGGAAAACTGTTTATTACAAGTATGACAAGTTTACTCATGAAGCAGATGAAGAAAAACAAAGCATCCGGTGAAAAGAAGGGTGGCGGTTTTTCTCTTAACAAGGATATGATGAAAATGGTTGGAACATTTACCATTCTTCGTATTTCAAGCATGGGCGGTATGGTTGGTATTGAATTTACCAAAGAACAGCTTCTTGATATGAATGAGAAACTCAATAAGATTAAATTACCAAAAAAGAAATAAGAGGATTGCATGTATTTAGTTTCTATTTATTTTGATGAAAAGACAAATAATAGAATAAAGAATTACATGAAAGAAGTGGTAAAAAGCAGCGGAAATGCATTTATGACGGAGAATCACGTTCCGCCGCATATTACCATTTCTGCATTTGAAACGCTTGAGGAAGAAAATGCCAAAAAGGCATTGGATGATACTGTTACAGGTATTTCACAGGGTGAAATTCAATGGGTTACCGTAGGGACATTTCCTACGGTAATCTTTATTCAGCCTGTACTAAATGCGTATTTACATAAGATAAGTACAAAGGTTTATGAAGCAGTAAAAGTATTGCCGGATACCTCTGTTCATAAGTATTACCGGCCATTTGCATGGCTTCCGCATGCAACTATTGGAAAACAGTTATCAAAAGAAGAACTTTTGCAGGCGTTTGATGCATTGCAAAAGTCCTTTGGTATCTTTGAAAGTAAAGTGGTTCGCATGGAACTGGCAAAGAAAAATCCTTACAGGGTAATCGCTGGCTGGGAATTACAGGAATGATTACTTTTTTATGACATGAGGCGGGAGTGACGGGTCACTGCCACGTAGTTTCTGCATGGTTCTTTGAATGGCGTCTTTGGAATCTTTCCAGTCGGCATCTTTATTCTTATAATCATATTTTTCAATAAACCAGGAGATATCTTCATAAACACGGTCAAAGTTTTCGGACATAAGCGATAAAACACAGTCGTAAAAATCTTCACGGATTTTACCTGTTAAATACTGGTCAGCTCCCTGACATACTACTTTAAAATGAGAAAGGCAGAAGCCCTTGGTATTAGCAACCTGTTTTCGGAAGTCCTCATTGTCTCGGTACATGGAAAAGAAGGTCTTCATATACGCGTGGAAAGTATTAGTAACACTCGTACAGATAAAACAGGTCGACTCACGTTCTTCAATCCAGTCGACGATGGTGTTGTTGCTGCCTTTTTGAAAAAGTCCTTTTTTACCGGAAACAGAAGGGTTAAAGTTCTTAAAAGTCTTGGTCATTTCGTTCATATGCCGAAGCATGAGAGTCTTTAAAATCCATGCATTTCCAAGAGAATTTCCATAATCAAACATTTTCTTAAAATGAGCGCGGCAGAATCCCTGCCGGTCGGTCATATCACGAATATCTGCTTCCATATAAGAAGCGCCATGTCCTAACACATAGTCCATGAAATGATTTTCTACCCGTCTTTCAATATAGCAGAATGGACATTCGCCAGCGTGTTCCATTGCATCAGAAATCGGGATGGTGTGTAATTGTTCTGCCATGCTTATTCCTCCGGTCTGTATGTTTTATAGAATTGGATAAAGGATTCCAGCGAGTTAGAGGCTTTTGCGGTTTCTTTATAAGTAAAGCCTACCTCGCGCTTTGGAATTGGAATATCGAGTGGTATTTCAACCAGTTTTCCTTCTTCAAGCTCCTTTGCCACAAAGCTTTTAATAACGCAGGCAACGCCTACTCCGATTTTGGCGAAGTCGATAAGTAAGCCCATATCGGAGATGTCGATAGTATCGGATGCAGTAATAAGGTTTGTCTGGAAATAGTTATCAATATATCTGCGTGTCATATTGTTTTTATCTAAAAGCATGAGAGTAGCGTTGGAAAGAAGCTCATTTTCCGCGATTCCACGTTCAGAAAGGTTGGAAATGTATTCCGGGCTTGCAACAAACGTATCTTCAATGTTATCAAGGAAATCAAAATGAATCCCCTTTAAGTTCTCCGGCTTTCCAATCAGACCGATGTCAATTTTGTTTTCGTCTAACAAACGAAGGGTTTCATTTGTAGACTGGCAGCTTATCGAAATGCCTATATGGGGATTGCGGTGAATAAACTCCCTTAAGTACGGAAGCAGCATATATTTACATAAGGTTGAACTTACGCCGATAGAAATATGACCCACACCCAGCTCGATGGAACGCTTCAATTTATCCTCGCCTGAATTTAAGGTTTCAAAGGCTTCCTTCACATGTCCATAGAGAAGGCTGCCTTCATCTGTTAGGATAACGCCGCGCGAGCTTCTGGAGAACAGCTTGCAGTTTAGGCTTTCTTCCAGCTTCTGGATAGATTTGCTGATAGCAGGCTGGCTGATATACAGTTCTTTGGCAGCTTTTGAGATATTTCCTGCGTTTGCAACGGTATAAAATATCCAATAGGATGATAGATTTTGATTCATAAAGTTCCTCCATATTATAACATCTTCAAATGGTCTAAAGTGAGTATACCATAAAAAAAGGTTATGGTAAATATGTATATTATGTATTTTCCATTATAATATGCTGTATGCTAGAATCACTTTAGAAAAAGAGAAATCAGAGAATCAGGAGGTTATTTTCATGGGAATGACAATGACTCAAAAGATCCTTGCGGCACATGCAGGCTTAGAATCTGTAGCGGCAGGGCAGTTAATAGAAGCAGACTTGGATTTGGTATTGGGCAATGATATTACATCTCCGGTTGCAATTCATGAAATTGAGAAAATGAAGGTAGACGGGGTATTCCATAAAGATAAGATTGCGTTGGTCATGGACCATTTTACACCAAATAAGGATATCAAATCTGCACAGCATTGCAAATGTGTGCGTGAATTTGCCTGCAAAAATGATATTACGAACTATTATGATGTCGGGGAAATGGGAATTGAACATGCGCTGCTGCCGGAAAAAGGTTTGACAGTAGCGGGCGATATCATCATCGGCGCAGATTCCCATACCTGTACTTATGGGGCTTTGGGCGCTTTTTCAACCGGTGTCGGAAGTACAGATATGGCAGCCGGAATGGCAACGGGAAAAGCATGGTTTAAAGTTCCGTCCGCTATTAAATTTACTTTGACCGGAAAGCCGGCAAAATGGGTAAGCGGGAAAGATATTATCCTGCATATTATCGGAATGATTGGGGTAGATGGCGCATTATATAAATCTATGGAATTTGTAGGAGATGGTATTGCGCATCTTTCTATGGACGACAGATTAACGATAGCGAATATGGCAATTGAAGCGGGTGGCAAAAACGGCATTTTCCCAGTAGATGATGTAGCAAGAGCGTATATGAAAGAACATTCTGACCGTTCATGGGTGGAATATGAAGCGGACGAAGATGCGGTATATGATGAAGAGTATGTAATTGACCTTAGCCAGCTAAAGCCAACTGTTGCATTCCCGCATTTACCGGAGAATACGCATACCATTGACGAAATTGAAGCGATGGAGGATATCAAGATTGATCAGGTAGTGATTGGCTCCTGTACGAATGGACGTATGGAGGACTTAAGGATTGCGGCTCAAATCATGAAGGGTAAAAAGACCGCAAAGGGAGTTCGCGTAATTGTCATTCCGGGAACACAGAAGATATATCTGGATGCTGTCGAAGAAGGTCTGGTCCGCACATTTATTGAAGCGGGAGCGGTGGTTAGTACGCCTACCTGCGGACCGTGTCTTGGCGGATATATGGGTGTTCTTGCAGAAGGGGAACGCTGCGTATCAACCACAAACCGTAACTTTGTTGGACGTATGGGACATGTAGAATCGGAAGTATATCTTGCAAGTCCGGCAGTAGCTGCTGCGAGTGCAATTGCAGGTAAGATTTCCGGACCAAATGAATGATAAGGAGATGTAAATATGAAAGCTGCAAAGGGTACTGTATTTAAATACGGAGATAATGTAGATACAGACGTTATTATCCCTGCAAGATATCTGAATTCCTCAGAACCAAAGGAGCTTGCAACACATTGTATGGAAGATATTGACAAAGAATTTGTAACAAAGGTAAAAGAAGGAGATATTATTGTAGCCAATAAGAATTTTGGCTGCGGTTCCTCCAGAGAACATGCGCCAATTGCAATCAAGGAGGCTGGTGTAAGCTGTGTCATTGCAGAAACATTCGCACGGATTTTCTATAGAAATGCAATTAACATCGGACTCCCGATTATTGAGTGTCCGGAGGCTGCAAAGGCAATCCATGCAGGAGATGAAGTTTTGGTAGATTTTGATTCCGGCGTAATCACAAATGTTACAACAGGACAATCATTTCAAGGCCAGGCATTTCCAGAATTTATGCAGAAGCTGATTGCCTGCGGTGGATTGGTAAATTATATCAATAGTAAGTAAAAATAAGTACCCAGTCAGGATTGGGTACTTATTTGCAGATATGCGATATATTTTGGCGAAATTTTTAGCTTAATGTAAATATCTGCATAATCTTTCGCGGACAGGGCTTCGATATAATTCTCGGGAAAGTTTTTACGGATGCCATAAGACTTTGCGAGATCGGCCGCTTTGTTGTAAGCAATTGCCGCTTTTGTTTCAGAGGAATAGGTTCCGATTGTGTAATTTCCGTTGATGTGTATTTTTACACGGTAACGTGTTTTCTGATGTCTGGTTGTATATTGGAAAACACCGTAATAGCGGTTGATTATGACAATGTTGGAATAGCGAAAGTCTGTGACATCGCCATTTGCAAAATAGTAATCGCGGCTGCATACGCTGTGACTACGGATTCCGTAGCGGGACAGGAGAGTGACCTGCATACCATAGTCATTTACATAGAGATGCCCCTTGCGGCGGAGAATCTTATGGCTGCTATAGTAAAACAGATCATCAATGTCGAATTTTAATTCTTCATTTTCAGACAAGTAGTAGCTGAAATAGTTTTTCCTAAGATAGATGGGGTTGCCGAAGTAAAGTCCGTTATCCCGGAAGTTGACAAGCATAACGATTTTCTCAAAAGGTACAGTTGGAGCAAGCAATCCTGCGTCTTCTAAAGGACAGGAAGTTCTAAGAAGGTGCGAGGCCTCTTCATAGACCTGCGAAGCAATATCCTCCGAGTCAAAGCTGCCTAAACTAATATGTTTATTTTTATAGGTGATGCTGGAGCGGTAATAAATAGTACCGTCCTTATGTATTGCAGTATATACTCCGGGTTTCATCTTAGGTACCTCATGAAAAATGGTTACTTTGCACGAATGTGTTACCATAAGAATATCACATTTTAAAATAAATGAAAAGAATAAACGCATGTGTTGACACCAAAATTGGAAATCCCTATAATTAGGTTTAATTTGAAAAATATAATGTAACGAGGTAGAGAAATGGAATTAATGTATTCAAGTACCAGAAACAAAAATGAAAAGGTTACTGCTTCCGAAGCAATACTAAAAGGTCTTGCGGCAGACGGCGGTTTGTTTGTTCCGGATTGTATTCCAGCATTGGATGTAAGCATAGATGAGCTTTCCAAGATGTCTTATCAGGAAACTGCTTATGCAGTTATGAAGCAGTTTTTAACAGACTTTACAGAAGAGGAATTAAAAACCTGCATTAACAGAGCATACGATTCTAAGTTTGACACCCCTGAAATTGCGCCTTTAGTAGAAGCAAATGGCGCTTACTATTTAGAATTATTTCACGGCTCTACCATTGCATTTAAAGATATGGCATTATCCATTCTGCCGCACTTGCTCATTACATCTGCCCGTAAGAATAACGTAAAAAATGAAATCGTTATCTTAACGGCAACCTCGGGAGATACCGGAAAAGCTGCGCTTTCTGGTTTTGCTGATGTAGAAGGAACGAAGATTATTGTATTTTATCCAAAGAATGGCGTCAGTCCGATTCAGGAAAAACAGATGGTTACCCAGAAAGGCGCAAACACACATGTTGTGGGGATTCATGGTAACTTTGACCAGGCACAGAGCGGCGTAAAGGCAATGTTCTCGAATGCAGCCTTAAAAGAAGAATTAGAAAAAGCCGGATATCAATTCTCCTCTGCAAATTCAATCAATATTGGCCGTCTGGTACCACAGATTGTATATTATGTATATGCTTATGCAAAATTATATGAAAACGGTGTAATCGCAAAGGATGAAAAAGTAAACGTTGTAGTTCCGACAGGTAATTTTGGCAACATTCTTGCAGCATATTATGCAAAGAACATGGGACTTCCGATTGGAAAACTGATTTGTGCCTCAAACGAAAATAAAGTGCTCTATGATTTCTTTACAACCGGGGAATATGATAAGAACAGAGAGTTTATTCTTACAAACTCTCCGTCTATGGATATTCTGATTTCTTCTAATCTGGAGAGACTTGTTTATCGTGTGGCAGGAAACGATGCTGAAAAAAATGCAGAACTTATGAAATCTCTGAGCACAACAGGAAAATATGAGATAACAGACGCCATGAAAGAAAATTTGAAGGATTTTTATGGCAATTATACAAGTGAAGAGGAAACTGCTGCGGTAATCAAAGCACTTTATGAGGATACCGGATATATTATTGATACACATACTGCGGTTGCTGCCGGTGTATACGGTAAATACAAAGCAGATACGCAGGATACAGATACGAAGACGATCATTGTATCAACAGCCAGTCCGTTTAAGTTTACAAGAAGTGTCATGAACGCAATTGACAGCAAGTATGATACATGGGAGGATTTTGAATTAGTGGACGAGTTGAGCAGGCTGGGCAATGTTGCAGTTCCAAATGCGATTGATGAAATCAGAAATGCGCCGGTATTGCACAAAACAGTTTGCGAAGCAGAAGATATGGAGAAAGTGGTAAAAGCATTCCTTTCCATCTGATATTCATTACGATAAGTTATTCAATAAAGAACCTCGAAGCAGTGTATGCATCGAGGTTCTTGCTCTTAATATTAAAGAATAGCGGAATCTGTGATATTGCCGATTTCTATAACGAAGTGAACAATACCAAAAGGGTAGCAGACCGGAAAATGATATGCACGGTTTGTAAAGCTGATTAACGAATTGTTCTCGGCTGACAATATACCAATGGTAAGTTCAATAGAATGATCGTTAGAGGCATTCACAATAAAAAGTCCGTTATGAAGATTGATAAAGTCTTCAATGGAAGCGAAGACAAATTCGTTAAACTCCGTATATTCTTCGCCGGTGTATCGTTTGGCAAAAGCGATTGCAGTAGATTTTTCCATAGAGAGATAGGTGTTTATCCCATAGCTGCCGTTGATAGATTGCTTTACACAGCATTCTGTTGGAAATTCTTTGCACAAATCAGGCAAAAGGGCGGTAAAATCGTCCCCAATAAAACGGATAAAGTTATTAAACAGCAATTCCAGATAGGATTTACCAAAAGAGGAGAAGGAGGTTTCTGATAAGAGTGAAAAGTTATCAATCAAACTCTGGACTACATCTTTGCTGTTTGCGTTTAATTCCAATTCTAAAAATTCATTCTGTGAACGATAGTCAGCAAGAATATTAAAAAATTCCTCATAAGTGAATATGCCATTATCAATCAAAATCTGACCTAAGGTAAGAAATGCAGGGCATTCTGCGTCCAGAAGCTCAAGAACCTGATCCTGGGTGAGAAATCCTTTTTCTATAGCTAATTCACTGAATTTCTTTTCATCTTTTTTCAGTTGTAAATTTGTTATGCTTTCAATCTCCTCAGGAGACATATAACCGGAGTAAAGCGCAAGCGTACTCACTCGCACGATTTCATCTTTTTGACGCATCAGAGCAGGGATAAGCTGTTCTTTGGTTACATATCCTTTGGAAAACAAGTAATTACCAAAAAATTGATTGTACATATAGTTACCCTCTATAGATGAATGATCAGACCAGATATTTGTTAATGACATCTACCATCTGCTCTTTACTGAATGGTTTTTGGATAAAGTCAGCAGCGCCGGCTTCTAAGGCACATTTTAACTGCGTATGTGTACCGACAGATGAAACAACCACGATGATGGCATCCTTATTAAAAGCCATGATTTCTTTAATAACAATATTTCCATCCTTTTTCGGCATAACAATATCTAAAAACACTAAATCGGGTTTCTGGGATTTGTAGATATCAATAGCAGTCTGTCCATCAAATGCCTCAAGAATGGTTAGGTCTCCAAATGCCGCAAGAATGTCCTTGATCTGCTTGCGTGCAAGGATTGAATCATCACAGATTAAAACTTTCCGATCGTTGATATTCATGAATCTAACGACTCCTTTTTCTTAATTAAAATATAGATTTATTTTACACCTAAAAAGGGGGTAAAGCAATGATAACATAAAAAAAATATAAATTGCTGGAATACAAGAAAAGATATGCTATAATGAGCGAAAGCAGGAAGAACGCATTTATGTGTTCGGCGGGCGGAGAATTACAAAAGTCTATAGATAAGGAAGGTACTGTTTTATGGAAATTAATACAATGTTTGTGATTGACGTGATTATTGTCATTTTAGGAATATATCTGTTTTTTCTTTCACTGCGCATGAAGGCAAAAAAGAAAGTGGAGAAATTTATTCTTCCTGAAGAGGTTATAAGCAAATGCAAAAAGGAGGCGGAATTAGCGGAATATCTGTCGCTTCGTCTAATGTTTTTTTCAATTACTATAACAATCGGCGGAGTTGTAATGGCTTTAAACGAGTCAGTTATTGATATGGGAAGATGGATTTATCCTGTTGTCGGAATCGTAACCGCAGCGTTTCTAATTTTCTACAAACAACTGACAGATGCAAGGACGAAATACTGTTAAATTTTAGAAAATTTTAATTGACAAAAAAATGACATAGTGTATGATATAATAGACGAAAAAGTTTGATTAAAAATTAAACATTTATAAACAAGGAGGACTTAATCTATGGCAACAAAAGCGTTTTATCCGCTCAATGAAATCGGCGCTGGTAAAGTTGGTTTTTCAAAAACCCGTTCCATTATCGAAGCTGCTTTCTACGGAAATAATGTGGTAAAAGTAAACACCTTAAAAGAGGCTTATGAATTAGCGAAAAACTCTCCGGGAACTGTTGTAACAGATATGCCGGTTAAAGATGGTGATACATTTGGACTTGAAAAAGATGCAAAAGTATTGTTATTTAACGATGGTGCCGTAACAGGCCGTTATGCAGCCGCACGTCGTATCAAAGGCGAACCGGGAGTGGATGAAGTTAAATTGGATAAAGTGGTTATGGATGCCGTATATGAAGCTCGTTGGAAAACACTTTACCATGCAGAATGCTATATCGGTCTTGATCCGGAATTTATGGTAAAAGCGCATCTTCTGATTCCGGAAGGAGAAGAAAACATTCTTTACAACTGGATGTTAAACTTCCAGTATATGTCTGATGAATATGTAAAAATGTATAAAGAGTCTAAGCTTATCGGTGACGGTAATGAACCGGATGTTTACATCTTCTCAGATCCACAGTGGGCGCCGCACGAAGCACCGGATGTTGATTATAGCTGCTTGAGCGACCCGCTTACACTTTGCTATTTTGATACAAATGCAAACTGTGCATGTATCCTTGGTATGAGATACTTCGGTGAACATAAGAAGGGAACTCTTACAATGGCATGGGCAATTGCTAACAGAAATGGTTATGCATCATGTCACGGCGGACAGAAAGAATACTCATTAGAAGGCGGAAAGAAATTCGTTGCATCTGTATACGGTTTATCAGGCTCCGGTAAGTCAACACTTACACATGCAAAACACAATGGTAAATATGACGCTTTCGGCGGAATCAAAGTTCTTCATGATGATGCTTTTATTATCAACACAGATACCTGTGCATCTATCGCTTTAGAGCCAACTTATTTCGACAAAACATCCGATTATCCAACAGGATGTCCGGATAATGAATATTTATTAACAGCTCAGAACTGCTCATGTACGATGGACAGCGAGGGCAAGATTCAGTTAGTAACAGAAGATATCCGTAACGGCAACGGACGTGCAATCAAATCAAAACTTTGGTCACCAAACCGTGTAGATAAGATTGACGCTCCTGTAAATGCAATCTTTTGGATTATGAAAGACCCGGTAATCCCGCCGGTAGTTAAATTAAAAGGCGCAGCTTTAGCATCTGTTATGGGCGCTACACTTGCTACAAAGACATCTACTGCTGAGCGTGTTGCCGCAGGAACAGACCTTAATGCATTAAGATTTGTTCCATATGCAAACCCATTCAGAACATATCCGTTAGTTAACGATTATGAGAAGTTCAAAAAGTTAGTAGAAGAAAAGAACGTAGATTGCTATATCGTTAATACGGGCGATTTCATGGGAACAAAATGCAAACCGGCCGATACATTAGGTATCCTTGAAACAATTGTTGAAGGAAAAGCAAACTTCGAAAAATGGGGACCATTCGATGATATCGAAATTATGTATGACTGGTCAGGAAAAACAGCAGACTTTACACCGGACTTAAAAGATGCTGATTATGTAGCTCAGTTAAAAGCTGCTATGGAAAGCCGTCTTAATGCAGTAAAAGACTTTGCTGTTAAGAAAGAAGGATATGACAAACTGCCGGATGAAGCGCAGGCTGCTATCCAGAAGCTGGTTGATGAAATCTCTGCTTTATAATTTATAATGATGATTTACACCGAACGAAGAAATTTGTTCGGTGTATTTTATATCATAGGAAAGACAGTAATCGCTTTGCGATACCGTTCGGGCGCGTACTTCATTTTTAGAAATAAAAAAGTAATGAATTTCCTGTTGAATAAAATGATATACTAAAGTATAATTGATTTATACAAATGACGAACGGGTTTTTACAAGCTGCAAAGGATAGCTTACGGAAGATAATGTATTCACAAGCTGCACAGGAAAACATACATAAGATGGCCTGAAATGTGCGATAATCCTATATATTTAGAACCTACATCACTTTGAATGGGATTCCTATATGAGCTGCCGGATGTCAGGCCGCCTCGTATCAGTGGAAGGCAGAACGCAGACTGCGGTTACCCACCTAGCATTTAGCTAGGCGTCTAAATTGTAGGAACCGGCATTTTGGGTTACATAAAGAACGAAAGATAAAGAAGCTGCTTAGCAATAAGCGGCTTCTTTTTTAGTATCATAGGAAAGTCCGTGATGCATTAACGTGTGAAGAAAGCGGCTTTCCTATGATAAAATACTCCGCTAAGGATGTGTACCTCGCGGACATATTATGTTGAATGAAGGTAAAGGGTATGAAAGAGAAGTGGAAATATAAAAAGCTATTTTATTTAATGCTTATCATAGTGGCGTTTTCTTTAGGAGTTACAGCAATCATTATATCGGGAATGATTAATGAAACGGATGGGAAAGAGGCAAAATACTGGTTTTTTGAAGAATCTATGCAGACTGGAAAAACTGTGAAGCTGGAAAATGTCTATATATACAGCGCCGAAAATAATCAGATTGAATTTTTGTACGACAATATACACTATGCAGTAGAGGGAACGCTGGCACAATCCTTTCAGGGAGTTGCCGATATTGTGATAAGCGGTGACCAAATCTCTAAGGTGCGTATTAAGCCGGATGGGGCAAGTGGTGTTCTATATTCTTATGATGACGATTCTGTTACAGTAATCTGCGAGCCGGAGGATATAGAAACGGGTACCGACGGTGATAAAAATAAGAGCGCTGACAGTATAGAAGAATTGACAAGGGATACGGCTATTCCGATATATAAAGCAGAAGACGGCCAAATCGCTCAGGCAAACTGGAATCATATGATTGTAGGGACTTCCGAGATTTGCTGCATTATGGAAAACGGACAGGTATGTGCAGTTATCATAGAAGAATCGCTTCCTACAGATATTCGTGTGGTGATAAAAAACGGCAGCTCTATATTTTATACTGAATTATATGTAAAAAAACAGTCGGAGGGGACATTGGTAAATGTTTCTTCTTATATGACAGAACAAGAACTTGAGGTATTAGAACTGGATGATGATAAAGGGCTTATATTATGTGATAAAGTTGGAAATGCACTGGGAGAAGCATATGAGGGCAGTTTTCGCATAATAAAAACAGGAAGTGGAATGGTGTTGGTAAATGAACTTCCGATTGAAACCTATGTAAAATACGTTCTTCCGTCAGAGATGCCCAAAACATTCCATGAGGAAGCACTAAAAGCACAGGCGGTATGCGCCAGAACGTTTGCTTATGATCAAATGAGCAATCAGTCATATGCCATGTATGGGGCAAATTTAGATGACAGTACTTCTTTTCAGGTATATCACGCAACAGGGCGCTTTGCCGAGACGGATGCTGCGGTAGATGCTACAGAAGGAGAGGTTATCACCTGCAATGGCGAACTGATTACATGCTATTATTTTTCGACCAGTGCCGGCATGACCAACGATATGAGCGTATGGGGTTCAAAAACACCAGAGTATATTAAAATATGCAGTTCAGAGGATACAGAATCGCCGTTTTACCGTTGGAAAGCGTATCTGGATATTTCATCTGTCTGTGAAGAAGAACGTGGGAAACTAAAATCAGTGGAGGTAACGGGAAGTAATTCATCGGGTTATGTGACAGAGTTAAAACTTATATTTGATAAAGAAACGCAGATATTAACCAAAGAAAATGACATCCGAAGAGCCTTAGGCACATATTTACAGGAAACAGTCCTGAATAATGGAAAAATCCGAACGGATTTTTCTATGATTCCAAGTGCAAATTTTACGGTAGCAGAGATTACGGATACACAGATTGTGTTAGAAGGGGGCGGATTCGGGCATGGAATTGGGATGAGCCAGTATGGCGCGAATCAAATGGCACAGAATAATTTTGGTTACAAAGCTATAATTGAGCATTATTATCATAATGTTGTTGTGAAAAATATATAAAAAACAATACTATTTTTTAGTAACTTTTTAAATCACTTTTTCGTTTATTTTCGGTACCGGTTGCGCTATAATGGAATAGTAAAAAAACAGCGTTTCATAGGGGAAGCGCAAGGAGGGAAAAGAATGAAGAAAAGTATTATGAAAGTATTAGCTTCGATGTTAGTACTCGCAATGGCAATTACTGCATTGGTAATTCCGAATGCATCAGCAAAAGCTGCTGAGAACTATTATATTGCTGGAAGTATGCAGGGGTGGGACAATGGTAATGATGCATGGAAGATGACCCAGTCAGGTGATAATTATGTATATACACTTACCAGATTAGAGGCAGATGTTATTTATGAGTTTAAAGTAACAGATGGAACATGGGATAATGCTTGGCCGAGCAGTAATTATACTTTTAAGCTTGAGACAGTATCGGATGTTGTTGTTACATTTAATTCAACTTCAAAGGAAATCACTATTGCAGGTGAAGGTCTTCCGAAAACTGCTGAATATTATGTGTGTGGTAGTATGAATGAATGGGCTTTAATGCATGCTGATTATGCGATGACCAAAGTTGAGGGAAATTATGTATTAACAATCAAAGATCTTGAGGTTGGTACATATATGTATAAGGTTAATAATGGTACATGGAATGAAGCGTATCCGGAAAAAGATGCTGAGTTTGAGGTAAAACAGGCTGGAGAAGTTGTTATTACTTTAAATGGAACAACACATGAGGTTACAGCAACCGGCTCTGCGCTTGAAGAAATAGAAACAGAAACACCAACAGAAACTGAAACAGAAACACCAACAGAAACTGAAACAGAAACTGAAACAGAAACATCAACTGAATCACAGACACCAACTGACACTCAGAATCCAGATGATTCAGAGGAAGAAGAAAAGAGTGATTACACTCCGGTTTACAAAGCTGCAACAATCGTAGGTGATTTCTCAAAACTTACAAATCCAAGCATTACAGCAAGCTGGGATGTGGCAAATACCGCAGCAAACATGAAACATCTTGGAAATGGTATCTATGTATATGAACTTACTTTTGATAAAACAACAGAAGAGATAACCGTTAACTACAAAGTAGCATTTGACAATTCATGGGATACAGCAATTGGTTATGACTATGAAGGAAAGAAGTTTACAACAGCCGATGGTTCAGATAACCTCTACATCACAATTCCGGCAGGAACAACATCTGTTAAGATTTATGCAGATGAAAATGGACTGGTAGCATATAATACAATCCAGAATCCGGATGAAGCAGCCGCATTATTGGCAATTGTTTCTAAGGGTGATGCAAATATCGCAGTAATCGGTATGTTGATTTTAGCTGGCGCTGCATTAGTAGCAGTTGGTGTAATCAGCAAAAAGAAAGCTGCTTAATTACATAGTAAATTAACGATACTTAATCGGAGGAAGCATATGCTTTCTCCGATTGATTTCTAATACATGTGAAAAAGTTGTTGACAGCAGAATAAAACTATGTTATTTTGTATGAGTTGATAACAAACAAGTAGAGTATCCACTCTCACCTAAGCGTAATTGAGCGACTTAGAGTTCATATTTCCAACATGTATTTTTGTGTTAGAGATTTTTAGTGGATAGTCTGCCTATCCACTATTTTTTTTGGAGGTACAAAGCCATTAGCGAATTACAGATTAATGAACAAATCAGAGACAAAGAAGTTCGTCTTATCGGAACTGACGGAGAACAGCTTGGTATCGTTTCTGCGAAAGAAGCACAGAGACTTGCTGAGGAAGCTGGTCTTGACCTTGTAAAGATTGCTCCAACTGCGAAACCGCCTGTGTGTAAGATTATCGATTACGGTAAATATCGTTATGAACAGGCCCGTAAAGAAAAAGAAGCTAAGAAGAAGCAGAAAACTGTGGAACTTAAGGAAATTCGTTTGTCTCCAAATATTGAAGCTAACGATTTGAATACCAAAGTAAATTCTGCAAAGAAATTCATTGAAAAAGGAGACAAGGTAAAAGTTACACTTCGTTTCCGTGGCCGTGAGATGGCTCATATGAATCAGAGCAAACACATCTTAGATGATTTTGCCGAGGCACTTGCAGATATTGCAATAGTGGAGAAAGCGCCGAAGGTAGAAGGTAGAAGTATCGGAATGGTGCTGGCAGAAAAGAGATAATACATTAAGGAGGATTTTATCATGCCAAAAATTAAAACAAAAAGAGCAGCCGCAAAACGTTTCAAAGCAACAGGAACAGGAAAATTAAAAAGAAGTAAAGCGTATAAGAGACATATCTTAACTAAGAAAACAACAAAAACCAAGAGAAATCTTAGAAAAGCAGCATTGGTTGATTCAACAAATGTTAAGACAATGAAGAAGATTTTACCATATATGTAAGATTGTAGTAGGAGGAAAATAACATGGCAAGAATTAAAGGCGGCATGAACGCCAGAAAGAAACACAATAGAGTATTAAAATTAGCAAAAGGCTACAGAGGCGCTCGTTCTAAACAGTACAGAGTAGCAAAACAGTCAGTTATGAGAGCTCTTACAAGTTCTTACGCTGGACGTAAAGAAAGAAAGAGACAGTTCCGTCAGTTATGGATTGCCCGTATCAACGCTGCGGCAAGATTAAACGGACTTTCATACAGCCAGTTCATGCATGGTCTTAAATTAGCAGGAGTTGATTTAAACCGTAAAGTTTTAGCTGACATGGCAGTTACAGATGCTGTTGGATTTGCTTCTTTAGTAGAAGTTGCAAAGAGTAAATTAAACTAATTGGAATACATCAGAGTCACCCGATGGGTGGCTCTTTTTATATCATAGGAAAGAACATGACTTTCCTATGATATAAAAACGCTCTGCGAAGGATGCGCACCTCGCGGAAAGGAAGTAATCGCTTTGCGATACCGCTCGGCGCGAAAGTGTGCCGCAGGCACACACTTTTATAAAAAATATTTTTACTGTCTTGTCAGTTGTAAAGACATCTGTTATACTACTGTAGGTCAATTCAGATAAAGTATGAAAATTGACAGAAGGGAATCATATATGTCAATAGAAGAAATATTAAAGCTCAAAAAAGAGAAAAATGCAGTAATTCTGGCGCATTACTATGTTTCAGATGAGGTGCAGGAGATTGCGGATTATATCGGAGATTCGTATTACCTGAGCAAAAAAGCAAAGGAATTAGAAGAAAATGTCATAGTGTTTTGCGGTGTGTCATTTATGGGTGAAAGCGCGAAAATCTTAAATCCCCAAAAGAAGGTGCTTATGCCGGATAGGAATGCAGATTGTGCGATGGCACATATGGTAGACATAGAAAATATCAAGCGCATCCGTCAGGAATATGAAGATGTTGCGGTAGTTTGTTATATCAATTCTACTGCAAAGATAAAAGCGCATGCAGATGTGTGCGTAACCTCAGCTAATGCAGTTAAAATTGTGCAGAGACTTTCAAATAAGAATATATTTTTTATTCCCGACGGGAACTTAGGACGTTATGTGGCAGAACAGGTACCACAAAAGAATGTAATTTTAAATTCCGGTTACTGTCCAATCCATCATGCACTTACCCTTGAGGAGGTTTTAAAAGCCAAGAAGAAATATCCAAATGCACAATTTGTCGTACACCCGGAATGTGTCAAGGAGCTGCTTGATGAGGCAGATTATATCGGAAGTACTTCCGGTATCATCAGTTATGTGAAAAAAAGTGTGTGCAAAGAGTTTATCGTCGGAACGGAGGAAGGTGTTTTGTATGAACTTAAGAAACAAAATCCGGATAAGAAGTTCTATGTGATAAATGAGCAACAGATTTGTCAGGATATGAAGTCTATCACTTTGGATAAAATATATGATGTGCTGAAAAATGAAACCAATCAGGTTGAAATAGATGAGGGTCTCCGGCAGGCTGCGTTAAAGCCGTTGGATAAAATGCTGGAGTTAGCAAAATAGGATACCGTTATGAATACAGACATATTGATAATTGGCAGTGGCTGTGCAGGATTGTACTGTGCATTACAACTGCCGGAAGAAAAAAAGATAACAATTATTACAAAGTCAGATTTAGAAAGCAGTGATTCTTTTCTTGCGCAGGGTGGTATGTGTGTACAGAGAGATGAATCAGATTATGAAAGCTTTATGGAGGATACGTTAAAGGCAGGACATTATGAGAATGACCGTCATGCAGTAGATGTCATGATTCGTTCCTCAAAGGATGTATTGGCAGATTTGCTTTCTTATGACGTGGAGTTTAATAGGGATGAGGATGGAGAACTTCTTTATACGAGAGAAGGTGCGCATTCAAACAAGAGAATCCTGTTTCATGCAGATATTACCGGAAAAGAGATTACAAGTAAACTTTTAGCTGCTGTAAAAAAATTATCGAATGTAACAATCTATGAACATACAGCTATGATTGACC
The DNA here is from genome assembly GCA_944381555.1 of uncultured Agathobacter sp. Classification (GTDB taxonomy): domain Bacteria; phylum Bacillota; class Clostridia; order Lachnospirales; family Lachnospiraceae; genus Roseburia. Next base: position 27,082 of record CALWLL010000013.1, read on the forward strand.
TGCTGGTGAAAGAAAATCGGTGCTATGGAGCAGTTATAGAGAATGCGGATAGTGAGATAGAGCTTATTACAGCAGAAACTACCGTTCTTGCTACCGGTGGAATTGGCGGTTTGTATGCACATTCTACAAATTTCAGGCATTTGACAGGTGATGCATTGGCTCTTGCTGTGAAATATGGCATTGCGCTGAAGGATATTGATTACATACAGATACATCCGACTACCTTTTATACCAAGGATAAAACAGAGAGAAGTTTTTTGATATCGGAATCTGTTCGTGGAGAGGGAGCAAAGCTTCGTGATAAGAATGGAAACCGTTTTGTTAATGAACTTCTGCCGCGCGATTTGCTTACGAAAGCAATCCTAGAGCAGATGGAAAAAGACAATACGGAGTTTGTCTGGGAGGATCTTAGAGAGATTCCGGAGGAGGAACTAAACAGCCATTTCCCGAATATTGTAAAGCATTGCAAAGAGCATGGCTATGATGTCAGAAAGGAATGTATCCCGGTAGTTCCGGCCCAGCACTATTTTATGGGCGGAATCAAGGTGAATGATGTAAGTAAAACTTCTATGGAAGCATTATATGCAGTTGGAGAAACTGCCTGCAATGGCGTACATGGGAAGAACCGTCTTGCCAGCAATTCATTATTAGAAAGTCTGGTATTTGCAAAACGTGCCGCAAAGGATATTAGCAAAGAAAATACGGGACTTGAAAAAACGAAGCCTGCGGATATATATACGGAAGAGTACTGGCAGATGTTTCTGCGGAAAAATATGCAGGCCTATAAAGAAGAACAGGCATTGAAAGAAAACTATAAAGAATTAGTATTAAATGAAATAGAGAAAGCAAAAGAAGCGAGGTAAACGATGCGATTTGATGAAATTACTTTAAAACTAAATGCGGACCCTCTGATTCAATCGGCAATTCGTGAGGATATTACGAGTGAGGATGTATCTGCAAACAGTGTTATGCCGGCAGCTATGCAGGGGGAGGTAGACCTTATTTGTAAACAGGATGGTATTATTTGTGGTCTTCTGGTTTTTGAACGTGTGTTTAAGCTTTTGGATGAAAAGACAGAGGTGGAATTTTATGTAAAAGATGGAGATGCAGTAACAAAAGGACAGTTAATGGCAAAGGTTCGGGGCGACATCCGTGTGCTTCTCGGCGGAGAGAGAACGGCGCTTAATTACCTTCAGAGAATGAGCGGGATTGCGACATATACCCGTTCTGTTGCAGACTTGTTAAAGGGAACAAAGACGAAGCTGTTAGATACCAGAAAAACAACTCCAAATAACCGTATTTTTGAAAAATATGCAGTAACAGTCGGTGGGGGAAATAACCACAGATATAACCTTTCAGACGGTGTATTGTTAAAGGATAACCATATCGGAGCTGCCGGCAGTGTAAAAAGAGCCATTGAGATGGCGAAGGAATACGCGCCGTTTGTCCGAAAAATTGAAATAGAAGTAGAGACCTTAGAGATGGTAAAAGAAGCTGTAGATGCGGGAGCGGATATTATCATGTTAGATAATATGACGCATGAACAGATGAAAGAAGCCATTCGCATTATTGACGGAAAAGCTGAAATTGAAGTGTCCGGTAATGTTACAAAAGAAAATATAGAAAGATTAACCGATCTTGGTGTGGACTACATTTCCAGCGGTGCATTGACACACTCAGCACCGATTCTGGATATTTCCTTAAAGAATCTTCATGCAGCAGAAGCATAGTGTGAAAAATAAATTTCTCAAACGGCAATGTACGTCGGCACGCTGCTTGGCTTAAAGCTGCATATATGAAAAAAAGCGGCGCAGAAATGGAGATTAATATGAATTGGAAAGGGCAGGTATGAACGGAGAACAGCGCAGGGAACAAATTGTTTGGATAATTAAAAATAGTGCAGAACCCGTATCCGGTACGGCGTTGGCAAAACAGGTAAATGTCAGCCGGCAGGTCATCGTGCAGGACATTGCCCTGTTACGCGCAAATGGAGTGGATATTATTTCTACAAACCGGGGTTATATTATTGGAAAACATGGCAAAGCAAGCCGTGTGTTTAAGGTGATTCATACACCGGAACAGGTAGAAGAGGAATTGAATCTGTTTGTGGATTTTGGCGGATATGTTAAGGATGTATTTGTATATCACAAGGTATACAATGTGCTGAAAGCAGATATGAATCTGAAATCCCGTGCAGATGTCCGCAGATATATCAGTGAACTTGCGGCAGGTAAATCCAGCCTTCTTATGAATGTAACTTCGGGCTATCATTATCATACGATTTTGGCAGATGATGAAGAAACGCTCGACATTATTCAGGAAAAGCTATGGGAAAAAGGTTTTCTCGCTAAGCTTAAGGAATATGAACCGGTAGAATTTGGAAAAAGAAATATGTAAATGACGAAAGGGGCATCAATTCTGTGATGCCTCTTTCTTTGCGTTGCGGTATTCTTTTGGTGACATTCCTTTTTCCTTATGGAAAGCCTTGGAGAAATATAAGCTGTTGTCAAAGCCGATAGAATTGGCAATGGCTGTAATGGATAGATCCGAGCGTTCCAGTAAAAGGCAGGACTGCTTGATGCGAAAATCCGTCAGGTATTCTTTTGGGGATACACCTAGAACTGTTTGAAAGGAGCGGAACAGGTGGCTGCGGCTTAATCCGACATAGGAGGCGATGTCTTCTACCGTAATCGGATAGGAGTAGTTCGCTGTGATGTATTCAATTCCTTTTTGAACATAGCTTTGCGCAGTATTAGAATGGGTCTGCTTTTTGGCATTGTGCATCAGGATCGCAAGCGTAGTGTAGAGGCGTCCGGTCATTTCTACCGCGTGTTCAAATTCATTGCCGCGAGCATCATATATTTTTAATATTTGATTTTGAAGAGCCTTGCCTTCCGGTGTGTTTTGAATCACAGGTGAGGTTTTTGAGAAATCCGTTGCCTGTAGGATAATGGCCGCATCACTCCCGGCAAAACCTACCCATGCATATTCCCAGGGATTTTGTTCGGCGGCGTAATAAGTGACTTCTGTATTAGGGTATACCAGAAAACAATCGCCGGCCCGCAGATGGAATTTTATTCCGTTTACATGATAATAGCCTTCGCCTGCAATAATATAATGGATCAGATAATGGTCCCGGATACCCGGTCCCCACTGATAGAGAGGGTCGCATTTTTGAAAACCGACATTATATACAGAAAGTGATATAAGCTCTTTTTCCGATACGATATAAGAGTTTTTATAGTTTTGAATCATGGCAATCCTTTCCGGAAACTTTTTCATAAAGGTCAATAATGGTCTATATATTTATTATATAGTAAAAACAACTTTATGCAACATTTTTACATATAATTCATACATTTATGGATATACATTTACAGAAGTTTGAGATATGATTAGTTCAAAGAAAACAAAAAAGATGCAAAGGAAAGGAGATAAAATATGGCTATTTTAGTTACAGGCGGAGCAGGTTACATTGGAAGTCATACATGTGTAGAGCTGTTAGACGCAGGATATGATGTCGTTGTTTTGGATAATTTAAGCAATTCGTCAGAAAAATCATTGGAGAGAGTGGAAGCCTTAACCGGGAAGAAGGTAAAATTCTACAAAGGTAACATTTTAGACAGAGATATCCTGAATACGATTTTTACAAAAGAAAGCATTGAAAGCTGTATCCACTTTGCAGGCTTAAAGGCAGTGGGCGAATCCGTTGCAAAGCCTTGGGAATACTACGAAAATAACATTGCGGGAACATTGACGCTTGTAGATGTTATGCGGCAGAATGATTGTAAAAACATCATTTTCTCATCATCCGCTACTGTTTACGGAGACCCGGCCGAGATTCCGATTACAGAAGAATGTCCAAAAGGACAGTGTACCAATCCATACGGCTGGACAAAGTCTATGTTAGAGCAGATTCTTATGGACATCCAGAAGGCAGACAAGGAGTGGAATGTGATTCTGCTTCGTTATTTCAACCCAATCGGGGCGCATAAGAGTGGCATTATGGGTGAAAATCCAAATGGTATTCCAAATAATCTGATGCCTTATATAACACAGGTTGCAGTCGGAAAATTAAAAGAACTCGGAGTATTCGGCAATGACTATGATACGCCGGACGGAACCGGAGTACGCGACTATATCCATGTCGTTGACCTTGCAAACGGACATGTGAAAGCATTAAAGAAATTAGAAGAGAATGTCGGGCTTGGCATCTATAATCTTGGAACCGGACGCGGATGCAGTGTTATGGAGCTTGTAAAGAACTTTGAAGAGGCTAACGGCATAAAAATTCCTTATGTAATAAAAGAAAGAAGACCGGGAGATATCGCAACCTGCTATTGTGACCCTGCAAAAGCAAAAAGGGAACTCGGCTGGGAAGCACAGTATGGAATCCGTGAAATGTGTGAAGATTCCTGGAGATGGCAGAAGAACAACCCGAATGGCTATGAGGAATAGAAACATACTGGTAAATGTGTGTTTATCCATAGGAAGTAGAAAAATGCAAAAATTTATATGTAGATGTGTAATAGCCTGGATATTCCCAATCGCTTATTTCTGGCTTTTCAAAAGTGATGCAATGTTTTATTCTATTGTATTCCTGCATGGCTGGTATAATGTTTTTGCAGTAGTGACGGCATTTCTCATTGGTAAGCGTAATTATTTTGGGATTTTCAAATGGATTGCACCACTCGTAATAGGTGTTATGAATGTAATGACCTATCCTGTAACCTTTGGTCTGTTACACGACATAAACTATGGTAAATTTGAGTTTTTTGATATAGATATTAGAACACTGATTCATCATGTTGTTTTGTCTTTTGTAGGGTTAGTGGCAGGTGTTATCATCGGTTTCATAGTGAATCGTGCAAAAGAACAGGAATCCAAAAGCGTTCTTTTTAATATTCCGGGTTGGATGTGGGGTGTTTTCATTGCATGGATATTTCCCATTATTAAATTTTGGGTTTTTGATTTTGATACCATATTCTTTTCTGTGTTTTTGTATATTTGGTATATGCTGCTGGCTTTTTTGGCATCCGCTCTCATTGGAAGAAGAGGCTCTCCTGGGGTGCATAAATGGTTACAGGCGGTTATTCTGCTTCTTATGAATATGGTTGTATATCCTCTGACTGTTGGGCTGGTTGAAATGCAAAAAGGCAGTATGAAAGACCTGATTGATATCAAATATATTGTGGCGCAAGTGATAATTGTTGCGGTCGGTTTTCTTATGGGGATGTCCGTTTGTTATATTTGTAATAGAAAAGCCATAAAAGAATAGATTTCAGGGTCAGCGTTTGCTGACTCTGGAATTTTTGCTAAAATTTTATAAAAAACACTTGTATTTTTTCTTTTAACATGGTATAGTACTCAAGCATGGTTCGTTGGTCAAGCGGTTAAGACGTCGCCCTCTCACGGCGAAAACACGGGTTCGAGTCCCGTACGAACTGCTAAGAACTACTTCGGTTGAAGTGGTTTTTTTTATGTCATAGGAAAGACCGTGATACATTAAAGTGTGAAAGAGAACAACTTTCCTACGATATAAAAAAGCTCCGCTAAGGATACGCACCTCGCGGAAAGGAAGTACTTGCATTTGACAGTGTTTCTGCCCATGAGATGCTTTTATCTACTCTATGGTAAGAAAAATGTCTATGTTTTGGAATAATTTTCTGCCCATATGCAGTTGTGTCATCGCTTGTGGTTAGAAACACAGGGTATTTTGCTGCAAGTGTCAGTACCGATATGTAAAGAAAAAACTTGCATTTGTTGATTATGAGTGGTATTATGATTAAGACGATATAGAGAAGCTAGATTGAGAGAGGGCAAAAGTCCTCTCTCAATTCACGTTTAGAAATGGGAATACGTTATATTCCTGCAAAATAAGAAAGAGAGGTGTGTTTCAGGTGTCAAAAGCAAGTGACTACGAAGCAAAGACAGAAAGCCTCATTCAGCCGATTTTAGCGCGGATGAATTTTGAACTGGTTGACATAGAATATGTCAAAGAAGGCAGTGTCTTTTATCTTCGGGCTTACATTGACAAAGAAGGCGGCATCACGGTAAATGACTGTGAAGCAGTTGCCAGAGAAATGAACATTTTGTTGGATGAGAAAGATTTTATTCCGGAATCCTACACATTTGAGGTGAGTTCCCCTGGACTTGGACGTCCGCTGAAAAAAGAAAAGGACTATGTCCGTAATATGGGTAAGGAAGTAGAGATTCGCACCTATCGTGCAATAAACAGAAACAAAGAATTTTACGGATTACTTACTGCATATGACAAAGATAGTGTAACAATTGATGCAGAGGGAGAAGAGATTCGTTTTGAACGAGCTGACATCGCATTGATCCGTCAGGCGGTACATTTTTAGATTTTAGCGTAAGGTAACAGAATATAGGAGGATAAAATAAAATGAATAATGAGTTATTAGAAGCGTTAAATATATTAGAGCAGGAGAAAAATATCAGCAAAGAAACATTGCTTGAAGCCATTGAAAACTCTCTTGTAACAGCATGTAAAAACCACTTTGGCAAATCGGACAATGTAAAGGTTGTCATTGATCCGGACACATGTGAATTCCGTTGTTATCAGGAAAAGAAAGTTGTAGAAGAAGTAACGGATCTTGTGGAAGAAATTTCTCTTGTAAATGCGCAGATGATTGACCCAAAATATGAAGTAGGCGATGTCGTACAGATTGAAGTAAAATCAAAAGAATTTGGACGTATTGCAACACAGAATGCAAAGAACGTTATTTTACAGAAAATTCGTGAAGAAGAAAGAAAAGTAATCTTCGATGAATACAACAGCAAAGAAAAAGATGTTGTAACTGGTGTCGTACAGCGTTATATTGGTAAAAATGTAAGTATTAACCTTGGTAAAGCAGACGCACTCCTGACAGAAAGCGAGCAGATTAAGGGTGAAACATTTATGCCGACAGAACGTATCAAAGTATACATTCTTGAAGTTAAAGCAACTTCAAAAGGGCCAAAGATTCTTGTTTCAAGAACACATCCGGAACTTGTTAAGAGATTATTCGAGTCCGAAGTTACGGAGGTTAAGGATGGCATTGTAGAAATAAAATCCATTTCCCGTGAAGCAGGGAGCAGAACGAAGATTGCAGTCTGGTCTAATGATCCGGACGTGGACCCGGTTGGCGCATGTGTTGGTTTGAACGGTGCGCGTGTCAATGCAATCGTTAATGAACTTCGCGGAGAAAAGATAGATATTGTAACATGGGATGAAAATCCTGCCATTTTGATTCAGAATGCATTAAGTCCTGCCAAAGTTATCTCTGTTATCGCAGATGGTGATGAAAAGACAGCTAAAGTAGTAGTTCCGGATTATCAGTTATCGCTTGCGATTGGCAAAGAGGGACAGAATGCCCGCCTTGCAGCCCGCTTAACAGGATTTAAGATTGATATTAAGAGTGAAACCCAGGCGCGTGAAGCAGGCGATTTCTTAGATTATGAAAACGACTACTTAGACGATGAATACTATGATGAAGAATATTACGAAGACGGGTATGAGGAAGGCTACGAAGCAGGTTACGAGGAAGGAATCGAGGAATAATGGTTATGAAAAAAGTTCCGATGCGTCAATGCGTTGGCTGTGCAGAAATGAAATCAAAAAAAGATTTACTGCGTGTGATTAGAACGCCGGAAGAAGAAATTGTTCTTGATGCAACAGGCCGTAAAAATGGACGTGGTGCTTATATCTGCGCTAACATGGAATGCTTGAAGGCTGCACGAAAGCGCAAAGGGCTGGAGCGTTCCTTAAAAGTTGCAATATCGGATGATGTTTATGAGTCTTTAGAACAGGAGATGAGCAAGGTTGCGAAATAGAGTGTTTCAGATGCTTGGAATAGCGGCAAAATCCGGAAATGTTGTAAGCGGTGAATTTTCTACTGAAAAAGCGGTAAAAACAGGTCATGCATATTTGGTAATTGTTTCTGAGGAAGCATCTTTTAATACAAAAAAGATGTTTACCAATATGACAGATTTTTATGGGGTTCCAATGTATGCATTTGGAACAAAAGAAGAGTTAGGCAGATGTATCGGCAAAGAGTTTCGGGCATCTTTGGCAGTTACAGATGAAAATCTGGCAAATGCGGTGGAAGCCAAGCTTAAATTATGCAAAACTGAATAATGGAGGAAAACAAATATATGGCAAAAATGAGAGTCCATGAACTTGCAAGAGAGTTAGATATAGAATCAAAAAGCATTGTAGAGTTCTTAAAAGGAACGGAATACGAAGTAAAGACGGCACAGAGCGGTATCGAGGAGAACGCTCAGGATATGGTGCGCAATAAATTCGCAAAGAAGACAGTACAGGCAGCAAAGCCGGAAACTGCACCGAAGGAAGATAAAACGCCAAAAACAGAAACAGCAGCAAAAGGAGAAAGAATAGCTGCGGAAGGGGAAGTAAAAGAACGTCCTAAGAAAAAGTCAAGCATTACGGCAGTGTTTAATGCACAGTACAGTAAACAGCAGAGGCGTCCAAATCCAAACGGACAAAGACGTGAAGGTGCTCCAAACCGTGAAGGCACCCAAGGTGCGCAAAGACGTGAGGGAACCCGTCCGGCACAAGGTGTAAAAGGAACACAGGGCAGTCATGGAGTACAGAGAGTTTCAGGACGTGATGGACATGGTATGCAGTCGGCACCAAAGCAGGAAACACATACGATTATTCGTCCGCGTCCGATTGGAGAACGTGCAATGCGCCCAATCAGCGAAAGAACCCCTTCACCAACAGCCGACCTTGTAATGACGAGTACATCGGCTGCTGAAGAAAAAGCAAAACCACAGAGCGAACAGCGTCAGGAACGTCAGGAAAGAAATGAGCGTCCGCAGCAGCCACGTCAGGAGAAGAGCGAGCGTCAGGAACGAAACAACCGCTCGCCGCGTCCGGAAAGAATGGATAAATCAGACAGATCGGAAAGACCGGAGCGTGGAGAACGTCCGCAGGGAGACAGAAATAATTTCCGTCAGGATAACCGCCAGCCTCGTCAGGAAAAAGGCGATAAATTCGATAAGGGCGATAAAAACAATTTCCGTAACAGCGATAGAAATGGCGGAAAAGGCCGTTTTGACCGTGAAATGGATAAATTCAATAAAGAAGCTGCTCCGGCAGAAGAAATTCGCGGCAAAGAGAGCCGTGAACGCGGAAATAGCGACCGCCGCAGCAACAGACATCAGGATCATGATAAGTTAGGAAGCAAACGTCAGGAAAACTATGTAAATCTTGAAAAACATGGCGGCAAGAAGAAACCGCAGCAGCAGCCGCAGAAACCAAAGGAAGATGAAGATACCATCAAGACATTAACGCTTCCGGCAAAACTTACCATCAAGGATTTTGCAGACAGAATGAAAGTTCAGCCTTCTGTTATTATTAAAAATCTATTCATGAAAGGAACAATGGTAACGGTAAACCATGAAGTAGATTTCGATACAGCTTCTGAAATTGCGTTAGAGTTTAACTATATCTGTGAAGAAGAAGAAAAAGTTGACGTGATTGCAGAACTGTTAAAGGAAGAGGAAGAAAACGAAGCAGACATGGTTGCACGTCCTCCGGTTGTCTGCGTAATGGGTCATGTTGATCATGGTAAAACATCACTCCTTGATGCAATTCGTTCCACAAAGGTAACGGCAAGGGAAGCCGGTGGTATTACACAGCACATTGGCGCATCAGTTGTATCTATCAACAACCAGAATATTACATTCTTAGATACGCCGGGTCATGAAGCGTTTACAGCAATGCGTATGCGCGGCGCAAATTCAACAGACATTGCTATCTTAGTTGTAGCGGCAGATGATGGCGTAATGCCTCAGACGGTAGAAGCAATCAATCATGCAAAGGCTGCGGGGGTTGAAATTATCGTTGCGATTAACAAGATTGATAAGCCAACTGCAAATATAGACCGCGTAAAACAGGAGCTTTCTGAATATCAGCTGATTCCGGAAGATTGGGGCGGCAGCACTGTATTTTGTCCGGTTTCTGCGCATACGAAGGAAGGTATTGATAATCTTCTGGAAATGATTCTTTTGACAGCAGAAGTGCTTGAGTTAAAGGCAAATCCAAAGCGTCAGGCACGCGGACTTGTTATAGAAGCACAGCTTGATAAAGGACGTGGTGCGGTTGCAACTGTTCTTGTACAAAAAGGTACGCTTCATGTAGGTGATCCAATCGCCTGCGGAAGCAGCTATGGCAAGGTTCGTGCCATGATTGATGATAACGGACGCAGAGTAAAAGAAGCAGGACCATCTACACCGGTAGAAATTTTAGGTCTTAACAGTGTTCCGACGGCTGGTGAAACATTTGTAAGCACCAGTTCAGAAAAAGAAGCAAAGACATTTGCAGAAACTTATATTGCAGAAGAAAAGAACAGGCTTCTGGAGGAAACAAAAGCAAGAATGTCACTGGATGACTTATTCTCACAGATTCAGTCCGGCAATATGAAAGAATTGAACCTGATTGTAAAAGCAGATGTCCAGGGTTCTGTAGAAGCAGTAAAACAGAGCCTTGTAAAGCTTTCAAATGAAGAAGTTGTAGTTAAGGTTATTCATGGCGGTGTTGGCGCAATCAACGAATCTGACGTAACCCTTGCAACCGCATCAAATGCAATTATCATTGGATTTAACATCCGTATTGACCCACTGGCAAAAGCTACAGCGGAAAGGGAAGGTGTTGACGTAAGACTTTACAAAGTAATTTATCAGGCAATTGAGGACGTTGAAGCGGCCATGAAGGGTATGCTTGACCCAATATTTGAAGAAAAAGTACTCGGTCATGCAGAAGTCCGCCAAATCTTTAAGGCTTCCGGTGTTGGTAACATCGCAGGTTCTTATGTCCTTGACGGTACCCTCGAACGAGGATGTAAAGTCCGCATTACCCGTGAAGGTTCCCTTATTTTTGAAGGTGACCTTGCATCACTTAAGAGATTTAAGGATGACGTAAAAGAAGTTAGGACAGGATATGAATGTGGTCTTGTATTTGACGGATTTAATGACATTCAGGAATTTGATATTGTAGAGGCTTATAAGATGGTAGAGGTTCCTCGTAAGTAGGCGCCCAAAACAGCAAAGAAAGGCTTGGTGTGAAAAATAGATTTTTCACACGGCAATTTGAGTCTGCGCGCTGCCCGGCCCAAATTGCGTATGCGCAAAAAGCAGCGCAGAAATGGATATTAAAATGAGAAAAAATAGTATCAAAAATATTCGTATTAACGAAGAGGTTATGAGAGAGCTTTCCAATATTATACGCGGGGAAATCAAAGACCCGCGTATAAATCCGATGACCAGCGTTATTGCGGTGGAGGTTGCTCCTGATTTAAAAACAGCAAAAGCATATATCAGCGTACTCGGTGATGAAGAATCGCAGAAGGATACCATTGCAGGTTTGAAAAGTGCAGAAGGATTTATCCGTGTGAAGCTGGCGAAAGCTATTAATTTGCGTAATACACCGCAGATTACATTTGTACCAGACCAGTCTATTGAATATGGCATCGCTATGTCAAAGAAGATTGATGAAGTGATAAAAAAGGAAGATACGGAATAATTATGGTTAACGGAATCATAAATGTATACAAGGAAAAGGGATTTACCTCCTTTGATGTTGTTGCAAAAATGAGAGGGATTTTTCACCAAAAGAAGATAGGGCATACAGGTACGCTCGACCCGGACGCAGAGGGCGTGTTACCTGTATGTTTAGGGAAAGCAACCAAAGTCTGCGGGCTTTTAACAGATAAGGACAAGGAATACAAAGCGGTACTTCTTCTTGGTTTTGAAACAGACACGCAGGACATATCAGGGGAAATTTTAAATCAAAAACAGGTAAATCTAACAGAAGAAGAGGTAAGACAGGCAATTCTTTCTTTTGTTGGTTCTTATGAACAGATACCTCCTATGTATTCTGCTTTGAAGGTAAATGGTCAGAAATTATGTGACCTTGCGCGTAAAGGGCTTACAGTTGAGCGTAAGGCAAGACAGGTAACCATTTACCAGATAGAAATTACAGATATTAACCTTCCTGAAGTGGAGATGATAGTATCATGCTCGAAAGGAACTTATATTCGTACGCTTTGTGATGACATTGGGAAAAAGTTAGGCTGTTATGGCTGTATGAAATCACTGCTTCGGACCAGAGCAGGCAGGTTTGTAGTGGGAAATTCGTACAAACTCTCCGAATTGCAGGAATTAGCGAAACTGCCGCAGAAGGAATGGATTTTTTTGGAGTCTGTTGACAGTGTTTTTGAAACATATGATTCAGTGCAAACGAAAGAAGAGGCAGAGAAACTTGTGATAAACGGAAATTGTATTCCATCCGCTATGCTGTATGATTTTTCAGAAGAAAAGCAGCAGGAATTTATCAGATTATATGACTATAATAAAAAATTTATCGGTATTTATACATATCTGGAGGATAGTGATGAATATAAACCGGTAAAATTGTTTATGGATTAAAATATGAAATATATCAAACAAACATTAGATTTTCAAATAAAAGAACCTACGGCGGTTACCTTGGGAAAATTCGATGGTTTACATAGAGGCCATGAGAAGCTTATGAAAGCTCTGATGGAATACAGCAGACAGCACGAGCTTGCAGCCGTTGCGTTTACCTTTGACATTCCGCCCCGCAACAGATTAGAAGATATTACATCAAAGGTTCTTACTACGAATGAAGAAAAAGAATATATATTCAACACAACGGGGATTGATTATCTGATTGAATGTCCGTTTACGACAGAAGTGATGTCTATGGAGCCAAAGGATTTTATAGCATGGATGGTAAAATCCTTAAATATGAAATGCGTGGTAGTCGGAGAGGACTTTCATTTCGGACATAGGCGGGCAGGCGATTATCATACTTTAATGCAGTGCGAGGCAGAATTTGGCTATCAGACAATTGTTGTAGATAAGATAAAAGATAACAACAGAGATATCAGCAGCACTTATGTAAGAGAAGAGATTACCGCAGGGAATCTGCAAAAAGCAAATGAACTGTTGGGATATCACTATTTTATTAAAAGCGATGTTGTACATGGAAAGAAATTTGGAAGAACCATAGGAATTCCGACTATAAATATGGTGCTTCCCTCCCATAAACTTCTGCCGCCGAAGGGCGTATATGTGACGGAGGTCATTGCTGATGATAAAAAGTATATCGGTGTAACCAATGTGGGCTGTAAGCCAACAGTTTCTGATTCTGATATGATTGGAGTCGAAACTTATATCATAAATTTTAATCAGACCGTTTATGGTGACAGTATTCTGGTTTCCTTCCTCATGTATGTGCGGCCCGAAATAAAGTTTCATTCTGTGGATGAATTAAAGACTCAAATGGAAGCGGATATTGATTTTGCTAAAAAATATTACAAAAATATTACATAATTGTGTTGACACTGTAAAAGAGTCTTGGTATACTTTTTAAGATGTTAAGTTTACACAGTTATGGAGGGTTATATGAACTTTAATAATATAAATAGAGAAATTATTGCAGGAGTAACAACAGCATTGACAGCCTGTGTTCTGATTACAAGTATTTCGTGGGACTTTTCGGACCAGACAGCAGAAGATGTAAAAACAGAGATTGTTAGTTTTCAGTCATCTGCCGGAGCAAGTGCTGCTATCACTGATGCAGAAGACAATACAATAGCAGGCGCGTCAGAAGCGGTATCCGGTGATACGGTTGGTGTTGTGGATGTAGAGAATAATACCGTTGGACAACCTTTAGAGGGGGAAACGAGTGAGAATACAGAAGAACCGGAGGTTGTATATGAAACTTTCGGTTATACGAATTTAGGTTTGGCAGACGTAGAGGGCAATCTGAATGTCCGTAAGAAAGCCAGCACCGGCAGCTCTGTTGTCGGTAAACTTACTAAGTATGCCGCATGTGAGATTTTAGGCGAAGAAGACGGCTGGTATAAGATTGAGTCTGGCAATGTAGAAGGGTATGTAAGCGCTGATTACATCATTACCGGTGAGGAAGCCCTTATTATTGCCCAGACAGAAGCAAGGCTGATGGCTACCGTTACCACAAATTCACTTCGGGTGCGTAAGGAGCCGTCTACGGACGCAAAGAAACTTTCAAACGTGGCGAAGGGTGAAGAGTTAAATGTAATAGAAGTTCTTAATGGCTGGGTAAAAGTAGAGTTTGACGGTTATGAAGAAGCTTATGTTTCATCGGACTATGTTACTGTCGAGAAAAAACTGAAAACGGGCAATACGCTGGACGAGCTAAGATATGGCGGTGAAATATCCGACGTTCGGATTGATCTTGTAAATTATGCATTGCAGTTCGTTGGTAACAGATATGTCTGGGGTGGAAACAGTCTTACAAACGGTGTTGACTGTTCCGGTTTTACCAAACAGGTTTACAAGAAATTCGGCATTACATTGCCGCGTACCTCATATACGCAGCCAAGTGCAGGAAAGAAGATTAAAGCGTCTGCTGCAAAGCCGGGAGATTTATTCTTTTATGGCGATAGTGACGGAATTAACCATGTGGCTATTTACATTGGTAATGGCAAGGTGGTGCATGCGGCGAACAAACGTGACGGCATTAAGATTTCCAATGCTTATTACCGTACCCCGATTTGCGTAGTCACATATTTTAATGACTAATTTATCCTGCTGCATTTATCTGCAAAAAAGTATTTACAACCGAAAGGTTGTATGATATAGTATCAAAGTGTGGTTAGCCCATGCTCGGTAGCCGGACACTCCGACCGCTGCTGAGTATCCAGTCGAAAGGGCGTTATTATTAAGAAAAGGAGGATCAAAGCATGATCGCAAAAGAAAAGAAACAGGCTATTATCGCTGAATACGGCAGAACACCAAATGACACCGGATCACCGGAGGTACAGATTGCTATTCTTTCAGCAAGAATCTCTGAATTAACAGAGCACTTAAAAGCAAATCCAAAGGATCATCACTCAAGAAGAGGTATGTTAAAGATGATCGGTCAGAGAAAAGGATTACTTTCTTACTTAAAGAATCTTGATATCGAAAGATATCGTTCATTAATCGAACGTTTAGGATTAAGAAAATAGTTTTAGCAAATAGGGCGGAGTATAGATTCCGCCCTTTTTTGTAATGTAAGGATTTAAGCAGAAGACATACACCGAGACCACTGAAGAATCTATGGTATCCGTAGACTGTTCAGTTGTTTCGGATAACTTCTGCTGAATAATATAAAAGTGGACAAGTCCGCTTGGTAGAAGAAAAAGGAGAAAAAATATGTACAAGAGTTATTCATTAGAACTTGCAGGCAGAACGCTTACCGTAGACATTGGAAGAGTATGTGCACAGGCAAATGGGGCCGCTATCTTAAGATACGGTGATACAACCGTATTATCTACAGCAACAGCAGCGGATAAGCCGCGTGATGGCGTAGATTTCTTTCCGCTTAGCGTTGAGTATGAAGAAAAGATGTATTCCGTAGGTAAAATTCCGGGAGGATTTAACAAGCGTGAAGGAAAAGCATCTGAAAATGCAATTCTTACTTCCCGTGTCATTGACCGTCCGATGAGACCGTTGTTTCCAAAGGATTACCGTAATGATGTTACCTTAAACAACATGGTAATGTCAGTAGATCCGGAGTGCCGTCCGGAATTGGTAGCAATGATTGGCGCTGCCTTGGTAACAACCATCTCAGACATTCCGTTTGATGGTCCATGTGCAACCACACAGATGGGTATGGTTGACGGAGAATTTGTGATTAATCCGTCACAGAAGATTTGGGATGACGGAGATTTGCAGTTGACAGTAGCTTCCACAGCGGAAAAGGTTATCATGATTGAAGCCGGAGCTAACGAGATTCCGGAAGATAAAATGATTGAGGCAATTTATAAATGTCATGATGTAAACCAGACAATCATTGCGTTTATCAATCAGATTTGTGCAGAAGCAGGAAAGCCAAAGCATGAATATGCAAGCTGTGCGATTCCGGAAGAGCTGTTCGCAGCAATCAAAGAGATTGTTACACCGGAAGAAATGGAAGAAGCTGTATTCACAGATGAAAAACAAAAGCGTGAAGAAAACATTAAGAACATTACTGCTAAATTAGAAGAAGCATTTGCAGATAACGAAGAGTGGCTAGCAATTCTTGGCGAGGCAATTTACCAGTATCAGAAGAAGACTGTTCGCAAGATGATTTTAAAAGACCACAAACGTCCGGACGGCCGTGCAGTCGATCAGATTCGTCCGCTTGCTTCAGAAGTGGACCTGATTCCGAGAGTACACGGTTCTGCTATGTTTACTCGTGGACAGACTCAGATTTGTGATGTTGTAACACTTGCTCCATTATCAGAAGTACAGAAGCTGGATGGTTTAGATGACAACGTTACAGCTAAGAGATATATGCATCACTATAACTTCCCTGCATATTCTGTTGGTGAAACAAAAGTATCCAGAGGACCGGGACGCCGCGAAATCGGACATGGCGCTCTTGCAGAGAAGGCTCTCGTTGCGGTGCTTCCGACGGAAGAAGAATTTCCATATGCAATTCGCGCCGTTTCTGAAACGTTTGAATCAAACGGTTCAACATCTATGGCTTCTACATGTGCTTCCTGTATGGCGCTTATGGCAGCCGGTGTTCCGATTAAGGCAATGGTGGCAGGCATCTCCTGCGGTCTTGTAACAGGAGATACAGATGATGATTATATTGTACTGACGGATATTCAGGGACTTGAGGATTTCTTCGGAGACATGGACTTTAAGGTAACAGGTACTCATAAAGGTATCACAGCTATCCAGATGGACATTAAAATTCACGGTTTAACACGTCCAATCGTAGAAGAGGCTATCCGCAGAACACGCGAAGCAAGAATATATATCATGGATGAAGTTATGAGCAAAGCAATTGCAGAGCCTCGTAAAGAAGTAAGCAAGTGGGCTCCGAAGATTGAACAGATAGTGATTGATCCGGCTAAGATTGGTGATGTTGTGGGTCAGAAGGGCAAGACAATCAATGAAATCATTGCCCGTACCGGTGTTAAAATTGATATTACTGATGATGGCGCTGTTTCTGTATGCGGAACAGACAAGGATATGATTGCAAAAGCAATCGAGATGATTCAGATTATTACAACAGATTTTGAAGAAGGCCAGATTTTTACCGGCGTTGTAACAAGCATAAAGGAATTTGGCGCATTTATTGAATTTGCTCCTGGAAAAGAAGGAATGGTTCATATTTCCAAGATTGCAAAAGAAAGAATCAATCATGTAGAAGACGTTCTTACACTTGGAGATAAAGTAAAATGCATCTGCATCGGAAAAGATAAAATGGGAAGAATCAGCTTCTCAATCAAAGATGTTCCGGCAGAAAACGAATAAGAATCCGTAAGAGACTGCACAAAATGCGGTCTCTTTTTCGTATCAGAACACGCAAAGGTTTCTTGTGGAATATTCTAGAATAAGAAGTTTTCGAAATGGCAGTGAGATGGATAGAGTAAAGCAGCTTGTAAATGCAAATATGGTTTACCGTAATGGTTATACGGGAAGAGGCGTCAGAATAGCCCTCTTAGATACAGGAGTATTTCAGCATAGAGAATTAGAACAAAAAATTATTTTTTTTAAAGATTACGTTAATAATAAAGAAAAGTGTTATGATGATAATGGGCATGGAACACATATTGCCGGAATCATATGCGCAAAAGAATGCGGCATGGCGCCTGGCGCAGAACTGCTTGTTTTTAAAATTCTTGACAAAAAGGGAAATGGAAACACGCAGGATGCATTAAAGGCATTGGACTGGATACATCAGAATCACAGAATATACAATATTAAAATCCTGAATTTTTCTATGGGTTATATGCCTAATGCAAATATAAAATTACAAAATCAATTAATCGAAAAGCTGGATATGATTTGGGATGAAGGGGTTATTGTAGTAACTGCCGCAGGCAACAACGGACCGCAGGAAAATTCCATTACAGTTCCGGGAATCTCAAGAAAAGTGATTACCGTTGGTGTTAGCGATGAAGATAATACTGATTCAAAGAAGGAACAAGGATATGGCGGAAGAGGGCCTACCTCCTGCTGCATTGTAAAACCGGAAATCCTTGCACCCGGAACGAACGTTTTAAGTCTCTCTAATATAGAAAATAAATATGTTAAAAAGAGCGGTACTTCTATGGCTGCGCCTGTTGTAAGCGGAGCGCTGGCTTTGGCATTGGAAAAGAAAAAGAATATAGAGCCTGCGGAAATGAAATTACTTTTATATGATACCGTAAAAAACAGGAAAAAAAATCAGGCATGGGGAGTTCTTGATGTTGATAATCTGATGAAAATGCTATAGAATGTGTTCTGGAGGCACTTTAAGATGAAAAAGGTTTTGAAAAAATTGACGAGCAGATTAGTTATAACAGCATTTATTATATTGATACAGTTTGGATGGATTGCCTATACGTTATACACAGCATCAGAAGTCAATCCTCTGATTAAGTTGGGCTTGCGTGTGATTTCCGTAATTTTCGCGCTGTATGTGGTATATAAGCATATCAAGAGTTCCAATAAGCTCTCATGGGTTTTCTTGATTTTGTTTGCCCCGATCATTGGTGTGCCATGCTATTTCCTGTTCGGACGCTCAGAAATGACCAAGAATTTCCGTGAGAGAATGAATGCTGTTGTCGATATGGTTGCTCCGCTTCGCATCAGACAGGAGCAGGTGGAAGAGCATCTTCTGGCAACAGACCGGATTGCATCAAAGCAGTCTTCCTATATTCGAAATGTGGGCAATTATCCGGTTTATATGGAGCAAGATTCCAAATACTATAAAACAGGAGAAGAAGTTTTTCCTGATATGTTAGAAGATTTGAAGAATGCGAAGAATTTCATTTTTATTGAATTTTTCATTATGGAAAAAGGTATAATGTTTGATTCGATAGTGGATGTACTGGAAGAAAAGGCGAGGGAAGGCGTACAGGTCCGTTTGATTTATGATGATATGGGATGTGTGGATAAACTGCCCCCGCGCTATTACCATATTCTTCAGAAGTGTGGTATTCATTGTGCATGCTTTAATCCATTTCGTCCGTTTTTATCAATTGTAATGAATAACCGTGACCATCGTAAAATTATGGTGATTGACGGGAAAATTGCATATACCGGAGGGATTAATCTTGCAGATGAGTATATCAATGAGATAGAACGTTTTGGATATTGGAAGGATGCGGCCGTTCGTATAACAGGTGATTGTGTATGGAACTTTACCTCCATGTTTCTTGAAATGTGGAGTTATATCACAAAGGGAACGGAAGATTATAATAAATTTAAGGTGGTTTCCAATGATAATACTGCATTGATAGATGCTCAAAAAGGGTTTATTCAGCCATATGGAGACAGTCCGCTGGATAAAAAGTGTATCGGAGAAGCGGTATATTTGAACCTGATTAATAATGCCTGCAAATATGTATATATTTTCACTCCATATCTGATTATCGGCGAAGAATTAACGACGTCTTTGGTAAATGCGGCGCAGAGTGGGGTGGATGTTCGTATTGTAACACCTGCAATTCCGGACAAGAAGATGGTTTTTCTGGTTACACAGGCAAACTATGAGAATTTAATTCGCGGCGGAGTAAGAATTTATCAGTATACACCGGGTTTTATTCATTCCAAATGTTTTGTTGTAGATGATGAGTATGCTTCTGTGGGAACGGTAAATCTCGATTTCCGAAGTCTGTATTTACATTTTGAGTGCGGAACATGGATGTATAAAACGGATTGCGTTATGCAGGTAAAAGAAGATGCTCTTGAAACCTTTGCAGTCAGCAGAGAGATTACTTTGAAGGAATGTGAGAATAATAATGTTTTCTTCCAATTGGTGCTTAGCGTGCTTCGTCTGTTTGCACCTTTACTCTAGAAAACGTAAGAAGAGAAGGCTTGAATTTTTGGATATGGCAAGGTATACTAACCTAGCGGCAAAAATTGAGTGAAGGATTAAGACATGGATATGACAGTAAAACTGCAGGTGTTTGAAGGCCCGTTGGACCTGTTGCTGCATCTGCTTGATAAGAATAAAGTTAATATTTATGATATTCCAATCGTAGAGATTACCAATCAGTATATGGAATATATCGCTGAGATGAAGCGGCGTGATTTAAATATACTAAGTGAATTTCTGGTGATGGCTGCGACGTTAATCGATATTAAGTCAAAAATGCTTCTGCCTTCTACCGGAGAGGAGGAGGAAGAGGAAGAAGATCCTAGAAATGAACTGGTCCAGCAGTTATTGGAATATAAGATGTACAAATGTATGGCTTATGAATTAAAAGACCGGCAGATGGATGCCTCCCGCATTTTATTTAAAGAGCCGACTATTCCCAAAGAAGTTCTGGCATACGAAGAGCCAATCAATATGGAGGAACTGATTTCGGATGTAACCCTTGCAAAATTAAATGAGATTTTCAAGAGTATCATGAAGAAGCAGGTGGATAAAATTGACCCTGTTCGTTCAAAGTTTGGCAAAATTCAGAAGGAAGAAGTATCTTTAGAAGAAAAGATGGCGTATCTGGAGGATTATGCTGCGCATCATAAGTACTTTAGCTTCCGCAATTTGTTAGAAGCACAGAGCGGCAAGGTTGAGATTATTGTGACATTCCTTGCGGTTTTAGAGTTGATGAAGATGGGCAGAATCTATATTTCTCAGGAACGTATTTTTGATGATATAAAGATTGAATCGAGGATATAGAAATGGAAAAAAAATATCATGCAATTATAGAAGCAATTTTGTTTGCTATGGGGGAATCGGTAGAACTTGGCAAAATTGCCGAAGTAATTGAATTGGATAAAAAAGAAACAAAAAGAATCATTGATGAGATGATGGAAGAATGGAATCATTCAGACAGAGGAATTACTATCATGGAATTCGATGGTGCATATCAGATGTGTACCAAATCCGAAATGTATGAGTACCTGATTAAGATTGCAAAACAGCCAAAGCATCGCGTGCTTACTGATGTTTTGTTAGAGACTTTATCCATAATTGCCTACAAGCAGCCGGTCACGAAGGCTGAAATTGAGAAAATCAGGGGTGTGTCCTGCGACCATGCAGTAAACAAGCTGGTAGAATATAACCTTGTATGCGAGCTTGGACGTTTAGACGCACCGGGAAGGCCGTTATTATTTGGTACAACAGAAGAATTTTTAAGAAACTTTGGCGTAAATTCAATCGATAACCTCCCGGTCCTTAATCCTGTACAGATAGAAGAATTCAAACAAGAAGCGGAAGCCGAAATGAATGTAACATTAGATGTTTAAATGTTTCATAGAAACAAGCTGGATAATCATATATATTTCATGAAAGGTGGGATATGTATGGTTATTTTTTTATGTAGAAAACGAATTTTAATAGTGGCTGTAGTGTGTACGGTTTTATTGGGAGGACTTTTTCCGGCAGAAATCTATGGAGATAACGGGCTTTCTATGTATTCTGGAAGTTATGCTTTAACAGATGCTGCAACAGGACGTGTGCTGACAGGAAAAAATGAAACAAATCCTATGGCAAATGCCAGTACTACCAAGATTCTGACATGCATTATAGCGTTAGAAAACTGCGATATGAATGAAACAGTTACAATATCTGACAATGCGGCCGCACAGCCAAGGGTGCGGCTTGGTGTGCAAAAGGGAGAGACATATCCTTTGAAGGATATGTTGTATGCATTGATGTTAGAATCCTATAACGATTGTGCGGTGGCAATTGCAGAGCATGTAGCAGGAAGCGTGGAAGATTTCGCTGGGATGATGAATGAAAAAGCGCTCGAAATTGGTTGTAAGGATACGAATTTTATTACGCCAAATGGTTTGGACGCAGAAACGGAAAGTGATTTTCATCATACAACAGCAGAAGATTTATGTAAAATTATGGCGTACTGTGTATGGGAATCTCCAAAGAAAGACCTCTTTCTGGAAATTACGCAGACAAGAAGCTACAATGGGTTTGTGAACCGTAATAGTTTTCTGGATCAGATGGATGGAGTGTTATCGGGAAAAACAGGCTTTACTTCAAAGGCAGGGTATTGTTATGTTGCGGCATTTGAAAGAGATGGGGAGAAGTACTGTATCGCGTTGTTGGCGTGCGGCTGGCCGAACAATAAGAATTATAAGTGGAAGGATGCTGCCAATTTACTAAATTACGGAATGGAAAACTATGCGCTCAAGAAGATAGAAGCAGAAGAAATCGTGGAAGGAATACGAATGGATGGATATGTGGGAGAGATGGACTTTCAAAATATCAATCAGGATATGACCTTGCAGGTAAGCGGAGTAAGTGATGTGTTAGAGGTTCTTTTGGCAGAGGATGAATCTGTTCAAAGGGAAATCGTGTTGTATACAGATGCAGAGCTTCCGATTGAAAACGGGCAGGTTATGGGCATCTGTAACTACTATATAGAAGACATTCTGCTTGACAGTGTATACCTTGTGGCGGAGGCTGATTCCGGACAATGGACGCTTCAAAAAGTAATAAAAATGATAATAATGGAATTTTTGACATTTTCTTCACAAAGCGGCTTGTAAATAAATCATGCTTGTACTATAATGTATTTAGTGAAATTTGTGATTTTTTTAAGATGGAGGTCGTAAGATGAGTACTAATAATCTAAGCTTGGCAATGCAGCGCATTACCAAGTTAGTCGATGAGAACAGTTTCATGGAAATCGGTTCTCTCGTAACAGCACGCAGCACAGATTTTAATCTTGCTTCAAAAAAAGCACCTTCCGATGGTGTAATTACCGGACACGGATTGGTAAATGGCAGCCTCGTTTTTGTTTACAGTCAGGATGCATCCGTATTAAACGGTACAATCGGAGAAATGCACGCTAAGAAAATTGCTAATGTATATGATATGGCAATGAAAATGGGCGCTCCGGTTATCGGACTTATTGATTGCGGTGGAATCCGCCTTCAGGAGTCTGTTGATGCCTTAGAAGGCTTCGGACAGATTTACTCAAAGCAGGTGGAGGCTTTTGGCCTTGTTCCACAGATTTGTGGTATCTTCGGAAACTGTGGAGGCGGACTTTCAGTAGTTCCTGCTCTTTGCGACTTTGCTTTCATTGAGAATAAAGGCAAAATGTTTATCAATTCACCGGATGCCGTAGCAGGCAACCGGGTGGAGAAGTGCGATACAGCCTGCGCTTCATTCCAGGCAGAAGAAAATGGTTGTATCGATATGGTGGGAAGTGAAGATGAAATCATTGCAAGCATGCGTGATCTTATCTCTATGCTGCCGCTAAATTGCGAAAGTGATATATATACAGATGACTGCGAAGATGATTTGAATCGTGTATGTCAGGGTTTAAGCGCAGCAGAACCAAGATATACATTGTCTGAGATTTCTGACAGCAATGTATTTTTTGAAACAAAGACCGGTTATGCAAAAGATATGGTAACAGGCTTTATCAAACTAAATGGTATGACAGTTGGCGCGGTAGCAAATGCTCAAAGAGAAAACGGGGAATTTGTTCTTACTGCAAAAGGCTGTGAGAAAGCGGCTGAGTTCGTTCATTTCTGTGATGCGTTCGGAATTCCGGTACTTACACTTACCAATGTAAATGGATTCTGCAACTGCAAGTGTGCAGAAAAGAAGCTTGCAAAAGCTCTTGCAGCCTATACATATGCGCTTTCCAGCGCGACATGTGCTAAAGTAAACCTTATTACAGGACAAGCATTCGGAAGTGCTTATACAATCATGAATTCAAAATCTTTAGGCGCTGACTTTGTTTATGCATGGTCCGATGCTAAGGTTGGTATGATGGAAGCTTCTATGGCTGCTAAGATTATGTATCCGGATGCTGATGCAGAAGAACTGAAAGTAAAGGCTTCTGAATATGACAGCTTACAGTCAAATATCATGTCTGCCGCCGCCAGAGGCTATGTTGACTTAGTAATGGATCCGGCAGATACCAGAAAATACTTGGTTGCCGCATTTGAAATGCTGTACACTAAATGCGTATAAGATAGAAAGGTGATGTTTATGAAGAAAAAAATAGCTTTATTTTTAAGCGTTCTTTCTGTCGTGATGATGCTTGGAGCATGTGGAACGGAAGATTCTGCTGCGGCAGATTACAACGGTGTCACATATGAGGAATTAGAAACACAAGCAGAAAGCTTCGGTACAGCATTAAAGGGAGCTACCGCAGAGGAAGTTCAGGAAGCTCTTGAATACTACGAGAGTTATGGTGATGAAGGTGCAGTCTATGTTGATTTATGCGAACAGTGGGTTGCGGCTATGGAAGTTGCGGGTGACTTTGTAGAAATAAAAGAAGACAGCTTTAAGGTTGAAAAATCCGGTAAGACATTAACCACAGATATAACGCTTGTATTTGAAGAAAGAGATGTTACATTTCGTTTGGTATACAAATATCATGATATGACTCTGACCGGTGTTACCGTTGAACCAGTATACACCTTGTCCGAGAAAATGGTTAAGGCAGCCTTAAATACCGTTATTTGTATGAGTATTGTATTCGCAGTGCTTATCTTTATCAGTCTGATTATTAGCTGCTTTAAGATTTTCCCATACTTAGAAGCTAAGAAAAAAGGTAATACTGCTAAGAATACAGAAGCAAAAAATGAAATTGTGACACAGACAGAACCAAGAACAGAACAGCAGAATACAGCAGATGCAGAACTGGTTGCTGTTATTGCTGCTGCAATCGCAGCATATGAAGGAACTTCTACAAGCGGCTTTGTAGTACGTTCTATCAGAAGAAGATAATTCAGGAGGAAATTGAAATGAAAAATTATACAATTACAGTGAATGGAAACGTTTATGATGTTACTGTAGAAGAAAATGGGAGCGTAGCTACACCTGCTGTGGCTCCAAGAAGAGCAGCAGCTCCGGCACCAGCTCCAGCTCCGGCACCAGCTCCAGTTCCGGCAGCAGCGCCAGCTCCGGCACCAGCACCAGCACCGGCAGCAGCACCAGCGCCAACGCCAGCAGCTCCGGCACCAGCTCCGGCTGCAAGCACAGGAGCAGGAAGCATTAAAATCGAAGCAGGCGCTGCAGGTAAAATCTTTAAGCTTGAAAAGAAAGTGGGAGAGCAGGTGTCCAGAGGAGAGGCTGTTCTTATACTTGAAGCAATGAAGATGGAAATTCCGGTCGTTGCTCCGGAAGACGGAACAGTAGCAAGCATCAATGTAGCTGTAGGTGATATGGTTGAAGCAGGTGCATTACTTGCAACATTAAACTAATCTCCGGGGAGGGAATTTATTGTGGATTACATATTTGACACACTTACGAACCTCCTTCAGCAGACAGCATTTTTCAATCTGACATGGGGAAACTATGTAATGATTGTTGTTGCATGCGTTTTCTTATATCTGGCTATTGCAAAAGGCTATGAACCATTACTGTTATTACCAATCGCATTTGGTATGCTGCTTGTTAATATCTATCCTGATATTATGGCAAGCCCGGAAGAAACAGATAATGGTGTTGGCGGTTTATTATATTATTTCTATTTGATGGATGAATGGTCTATCTTACCTTCTCTGATATTCCTCGGAGTAGGTGCAATGACAGACTTTGGTCCGCTGATTGCAAATCCGATCAGCTTTTTACTTGGTGCAGCGGCACAGTTTGGTATTTTTGCGGCATACTTTATTGCAATTGCACTTGGCTTTAATGATAAAGAGGCTGCTTCTATTTCTATTATCGGCGGTGCAGACGGTCCGACTTCCATTTTCCTTGCAGGAAAATTAGGACAGACCGGACTATTAGGTCCTATCGCAGTTGCGGCATATTCTTATATGGCATTAGTTCCGATTATTCAGCCGCCGTTTATGAAACTATTTACAACAAAAGAAGAGAGAAGTATCAAAATGGAAAACTTAAGACCGGTTAGCCGTTTAGAGAAAATTCTCTTCCCTATTATTGTTACGATTGTTGTATGTACGATTCTTCCTACAACAGCACCACTTGTTGGTATGCTGATGTTAGGAAATCTGTTCCGTGAGTCAGGGGTTGTACGTCAGTTGACAGATACCGCATCAAATGCTCTTATGTATATTGTTGTTATCTTACTTGGAACCTCCGTAGGCGCTACAACAAGTGCAGAAGCATTTATTAACTGGAACACACTTAAGATTGTTCTCTTAGGTCTTATTGCCTTCGTGGTTGGTACCAGTGCAGGCGTTATTTTCGGTAAATTATTATGTAAGATTACCAAGGGCAAGATTAATCCGCTGATTGGTTCTGCAGGCGTATCTGCGGTTCCTATGGCCGCCCGTGTATCTCAAAAAGTCGGCGCGGAAGAAGACCCGACAAACTTCCTTCTTATGCACGCAATGGGACCAAACGTTGCGGGTGTTATCGGCACAGCAGTAGCCGCCGGATGTTTCATGGCAATCTTCGGTATTTCATAAGCCGTACAGCACATAGAACATTTTGTGCTTCAGGTGGACAAGCGGTTTTTATATAGAATAATTATAAGGAGAAATTATCATGTCAGATGTGGTTAAAAAACCTTTAAAGATTACAGAAACAGTCCTGCGTGACGCGCATCAGTCGTTGATTGCTACACGTATGACAACAGAGCAGATGCTTCCAATTGTTGATAAAATGGATAAGATCGGCTACCACGCAGTAGAATGCTGGGGCGGAGCTACTTTTGATGCATCACTTCGTTTCTTAAAAGAAGATCCATGGGAGCGTCTTAGAAAATTAAGAGATGGATTCAAAAATACAAAATTACAGATGCTGTTTCGTGGACAGAACATCTTAGGATATCGTCCATATGCAGACGACGTTGTAGAATATTTTGTTCAGAAGTCCATCGCAAATGGTATTGATATTATTCGTATTTTCGACTGTTTAAATGACGTTCGTAATTTAAAGACAGCAGTAAGTGCATGTAACAAAGAAAAGGGACATGCCCAGGTTGCATTGTCCTATACATTAGGTGATGCATATACTTTGGATTACTGGATGGAAACGGCCAAAAAAGTAGAAGAAATGGGCGCAGATTCTTTATGTATTAAAGATATGGCTGGTCTTTTGGTTCCGGCAAAAGCAACAGAATTGGTTCAGGCATTAAAGAGCGCTACATCACTTCCAATCGAGCTTCATACACACTATACTTCAGGTGTTGCTTCTATGACTTATATGAAAGCGGTAGAGGCAGGCTGTGATATTATCGACACAGCAATCTCGCCATTTGCACTTGGAACAAGCCAGCCTGCAACAGAAGTTATGGTTGAAGCATTTAAGGGAACAGAATTTGATACAGGCTTAGATAACAACCAATTAGCAGAAATCGCTGATTACTTCCGTCCGATGAGAGAGGAAGCAATTGCCAGCGGATTACTTAATCCAAAGGTTCTTGGCGTAGATATTCAGACATTGTTGTATCAGGTACCGGGCGGTATGTTATCCAATATGGTATCCCAGCTTAAGGAACAGAACGCGGAAGATAAATATGAAGAAGTATTAAAAGAAATTCCTCGCGTGCGTAAAGACCTCGGTGAACCACCGCTTGTAACACCTTCTTCCCAGATTGTCGGAACACAGGCCGTATTCAACGTACTTATGGGAGAACGTTATAAAGTTGCCACCAAAGAAACCAAAGACGTATTGCTTGGAAAATATGGTCAGACAGTAAAACCATTCAATCCGGAAGTAGTAGATAAGGTTCTTGGCGAAGAAAAGAAAAATGCTATTACATGCAGATATGCCGACTTGCTGGAGCCGGAGCTGGATAAGCTGGAAGCAGAAATGGCTCAGTACAAACAGCAGGATGAGGACGTGCTTTCATATGCTTTATTCCCACAGGTAGCTATGGATTTCTTCAAATACCGTGAAGCCCAGCAGACAAAAATTGATGCAAAAGTAGCTGATACAAAAAACGGGGCTTATCCTGTTTAATAAGTTTTCTTTAAAAAATTGAAAGTTGTAAAATCAATATATTGGTGTGTGTGTGATTGTCCCCTACAAGTCATTGTGGGGGACAATTTTATGCTTTCCTGATTGGAAAAAAATGCAGGAAATTATGCAAGTTTCTCATTGTAAAAAGCAAAAGGTCTGATATAATAATTCTTGTTTGGTTTTTACAAGTATTTAATTAGGGGTAACATTATGGCAAATACAAATGACTTACTAAATCGTATTAACAGCAAGTACAGTTCTATGAGTAAGGGACAGAAATTACTTGCAACATACATAACAGATAACTATGATAAGGCAGTATTCCTTACAGCAGCAAAAATGGGTAAAATTGTTGGCGTCAGTGAATCAACGGTAGTGCGTTTTGCAATGAGTCTGGGATATAAAGGGTATCCGGAATTTCAGAAAGCACTTGAAGAACTGGTGCGCAATAAATTAAATTCCGTGCAGAGAATGGAAGTTACTTATGGAAGAATCAGCCAGTCTAAGATTTTGGAATCTGTGTTACAATCAGATGCGGACAAGCTGAAGACGACGTTGGAAAAAATTGACCATAATGCATTTGAATTGGCAGTCGATACCATTTTATCGGCAAAGCACATATATATTGTGGGGATTAGAAGCTGTGCGCCACTAGCGAGTTTTCTTGCCTTTTATCTTAATTTGATGTTTGATAATGTAAGACTGCTTCATACAAATAGCTCCAGCGAAATTTTTGAGCAGATGGTCCGAATTGATGAAGATGATGTTATTATCGGAATCAGTTTTCCGAGATATTCGATGCGTACATTAAAAGCGTTAGAATTTGCAAATAACAGAAGTGCAAAGGTTATTACAATTACAGATAGCGTTCATTCTCCGATGAATCTGTATTCTTCCTGCAATCTGATTGCAGACAGTGACATGGCGTCGATTGTAGATTCCCTTGTAGCGCCTCTTAGCGTTATCAATGCTTTAATTGTTGCGTTATGTATGAAAAAACAGAAGGAAGTGGCAAAAACGCTTACGATGCTGGAAGAAATCTGGGATGAGTACCAGGTATATGAAAATGATGAAATTGATTATATTGATGATTCCATTAAGATTCATTATGCAAAATTAGAGGAGTAAACAGTGAGTAAAGTTATTGTTGTCGGCGGCGGACCGGCAGGTATGTTTGCGGCGTATTTTGCGGCAAAAAACGGTCATAAGGTCACGCTGCTGGAGCAGAATGAAAAATTAGGAAAAAAACTCTACATTACAGGAAAAGGCCGGTGCAATATTACAAATGCCTGTAACATGGAAGAAGTGTTTAAAAATGTATGCAGTAATCCCAAATTCTTATATAGTGCATTTTATTCTTATACCAATGAACAGGTGGTGGATTTTTTTGAAAGCTATGGACTCCGTACGAAGGTGGAACGTGGAAACAGGGTATTTCCAATGTCAGACCACTCTTCGGATGTGATAGCGGCACTGGGCAAAGCCTTAAAGGATGCCGGGGTACAGATAAGATTACATACGAAGGTAAAAGATTTGCTTACGCATGTTGTGCCGGATGAAAACAGCGCCGGAAT
Organism: uncultured Agathobacter sp.; assembly: GCA_944381555.1. Lineage (GTDB taxonomy): Bacteria > Bacillota > Clostridia > Lachnospirales > Lachnospiraceae > Roseburia. The sequence continues at coordinate 56,518 of CALWLL010000013.1, forward strand.
GGAGCCGCAAAAGATGATTTCCGGTGTATTATTGGAAAATGGGGAACAAATGCTGGCAGATGCTGTAGTACTGGCAACGGGCGGAAAATCTTATCCGTCTACCGGTGCAACAGGCGATGGATACCGGTTTGCTGAAAAATTAAATCATAAAATCATAGAACCAACGCCATCCTTAGTTCCGTTTGAAGCAAAAGAGGCCTGGGTACGCCAGTTACAGGGGCTTTCTTTAAAAAATGTATCTGTCAGGATTGTGGATGGGAAAAAGATTCTCTATGAAGATTTCGGAGAAATGCTGTTTACGCATTTTGGTGTAAGCGGACCTCTGATATTGTCGGCAAGTGCTGCAATAAAGCCGGACAGCTTTAAAAAGCATCCGGTGGTTTATATTGATTTAAAGCCTGCTCTTGATATGGAAACATTAGATAAGCGTATACTGCGCGAATTTGACGAGGCAAAAAATAAACAATATAAAAATTCCCTTCAAAAACTTCTTCCGGGCAAGATGGTTCCCGTAATAATTGGACTTAGCGGAATCGACCCGGATAAGAAAGTGAACGAAATATCCAAAGAGGAACGCAAAAATCTGGTAAATTTGCTAAAAGCATTGCCGGTTACCATCACAGGACTTCGGGGCTGGAACGAGGCAATTATTACCAAAGGCGGAATTTCCGTAAAAGATGTGAATCCATCTACGATGGAATCAAAAAAAATAAAAAACCTCTATATATGTGGTGAAGTATTGGATTTGGATGCAATGACGGGCGGATTTAATCTGCAAATTGCATGGTCAACGGGATATTTGGCCGGAAATAGTATAGAATAAAGAGAGGACATGTTATGAGTTTTAATATTGCAATTGATGGACCGGCGGGAGCAGGAAAAAGTACAATCGCAAAACAACTGGCAAAGAGCTTAGGAGTGATATACGTTGATACGGGTGCAATGTACCGTGCAATGGCATATTATTTTATAACAAATGGGATTGCCCCGCAGGATATTGAAAAGATTGCAGAAGCATGCGGACAGGTTGATATAACGCTTACTTATGAAAATGGTGTACAGAATGTATGGCTAAACGGAGAAAATGTTTCAGATAAAATCCGTACAGAAGAAGTAGGTAAAATGGCTTCTGCAACAAGCGTATATCCGGTAGTAAGAAATAAACTGGTAGAATTGCAGCAGCAGCTCGCAAAGAAAGCAGACGTTATTATGGATGGGCGTGACATCGGAACGGTAGTGCTTCCGGATGCAGATGTAAAAATATACATGACGGCAAGTCCTGCAATCCGTGCAAAACGCAGATATGATGAGTTGACTGCCAAGGGAATGGAATGTGACCTTGAGGAAATTGAAAAAGATATTATTGAGCGTGATTACCGTGATATGAACAGGGAAAACTCACCGCTTAAGAAGGCAGATGACGCGGTAGAGCTGGATACATCAGACTTAGATATTGATGGTGTGGTAAAAGCAATGAAAGAGATTATTGAAAGAGTAAAATAGTATGAAGGTTGTATTAGCAAAGAGTGCAGGGTTTTGTTTTGGGGTAAAAAGAGCCGTAAATATGGTATATGGTGAAGTGGAAAAGTCAGGCGGGCCAATCTATACGTACGGACCGATTATCCATAACGATGAAGTAGTAAAAGATTTTGAGAGTAAGGGAGTAAAGCTCGTAAAAGAAATCAAAGATTTTGCAAAACTTCCAAAGGGAAAAATTGTCATTCGTTCGCATGGGATCAGCCGGACAGAATATGAAGAGATGGAGGCCTATGGCTTTACCATTATTGATGCAACTTGTCCGTTTGTGCGCAAAATCCACAGGCTTGTAGATGAACACAGCGCTGCCGGGGAGTATATCGTTATCATCGGAAATCCAAAGCATCCGGAGGTCTGCGGAATACGCGGATGGGTAAATGGAGAAAATGTATCAATCATTGAATCCGCAGAAGAAGCGGGGGCTCTTACTATTCCGAAAGATAAAAAGGTGTGTATCGTTTCACAAACGACATTTAATTACAATAAATTTCAAGAATTAGTTGAAATTGTCTGTGAAAAAGGGTATGATATAATTGTTTTAAATACTATCTGTAATGCGACTGAAGAACGGCAGACAGAAGCACGGCAGATTGCAAAAGATGTTGATGCTATGATTGTGATTGGCGACAAAAACAGTTCAAATACGCAGAAGTTATTTGAAATATGTAATAAAGAATGTGCAAATACTTACTACATACAAACGAGTAGGGATATGGATTACAGCTTATTGGAGTCCATCAATAACGTAGGTATTACCGCAGGGGCTTCAACCCCAAATAATATTATTGAGGAGGTTTCAAAGAATGTCAGAAATGAGCTTTGAACAGATGCTTGAAGAATCTTTAAAAACAATAAGAAATGGAGAAGTGGTAGAAGGTACCGTTATTGATGTGAAACCAGACGAGATAATCCTTAATATCGGATACAAATCAGACGGAATCATTACTCGTAATGAATATACAAACGAACCTAATGTGGATCTTACTACAGTTGTTAAAGTCGGCGATACCTTATCTGCTAAGGTCATTAAAGTAAACGATGGAGAAGGACAGGTGGTTCTTTCTTACAAGCGTCTTGCAGCCGAAAAAGGAAGCAAGAGATTAGAAGAAGCTTACGAAAACAAAGAAGTGTTAAAAGCAAAAGTTTCACAGGTGTTAGCCGGCGGCGTATGTGTAATTATTGACGAAACAAGAATCTTTATTCCGGCAAGCCTTATTTCGGATTCTTATGAGAAGGATCTTGCTAAATTTAAGGATCAGGAAATTGAATTTGTGATTACAGAATTTGATCCAAAGAAAAGAAGAATTATCGGCAACAGAAAAACGCTTCTTGTTTCTCAGAAAGAAGAGGCCCAGAGAGAATTATTTGACAAAATCGCCGTTGGTGATGTTGTAGAAGGAACTGTCAAGAATGTTACGGATTTTGGTGCGTTTATTGATTTAGGCGGAGTAGACGGATTGCTTCACATTTCAGAAATGTCATGGGGAAGAGTAGAGAATCCTAAGAAAGTATTTACGGTCGGACAGGCTGTAAAAGTTTATATCAAGAGCATTAGCGATACAAAGATTGCGCTTTCCATGAAATTTGATGATGAAAATCCATGGAAGGATGCTGCGGTAAAATATGCAGTTGGTAATGTCGTAACCGGTAAGGTTGCCCGTATGACTGATTTTGGCGCATTTGTTGAGCTGGCTCCTGGTGTTGATGCATTACTTCATGTATCCCAGATTTCCAAAGAACACGTTGAAAAACCGGCAGATGCTTTAACTGTCGGACAGGAGGTAGAAGCAAAAGTCGTTGATTTCAACGAGGAAGAAAAGAAAATCAGCTTAAGTATCAAAGCTTTATATGCTCCGGAAGAAGCAGAAGAAGCAGATGAAGAAGATACAGATGTAGCTGACGTTAATATCGAGGAAGTAGCTTCTGCAATTGAAGAATAGGATTTTTATAAGGGGCTGTCGGATATGGCAGGCCCTTTTTGTAAATGGGATTATATATGAATGGAGATAATAAGGGGGACGTACATATGCTTGATAATTATGAGTGGTTTAAGACGGAGATTCTCAAGCTTACGAAAATTGATCTGAATTTTTATAAAGAAAAACAGATGCGCCGGCGTATTAATGCGCTGGTAACCAAAAATAGCGCCAAGAGTTATGAAGAATACGTTGCATTGATCAAAAAAGATAAAGTATTGTTTGAACAGTTTGTTAATTTCCTTACGATTAACGTATCAGAGTTTTATCGGAATCCGGATCAGTGGAGACTGATGGATGAAATGGTAATTCCGAAGATTCTGGAAAATAACAGACGACAGATTAGAATCTGGAGTGCTGCATGTTCCACAGGGGATGAACCGTATTCGCTTGCTATGGTATTTTCCAAACATGTACCGTTATCTAACATCAGGATTCTTGCAACGGATATTGATAAAAGAGTCCTTGAGCATGCGCAGGTAGGACTCTATAATGAAAAGAGTATCGCGGGCGTTCCGGCAGATATGAAAAAGAAATATTTTACGCAAGTGGGTGCATCTTATCAGATTGCAGATGAAATCAAAAGATGTGTAGAATTTAAGGAGCATAACCTGTTAAAGGATATTTATCCAAAGGATTTTGACCTCATTCTTTGCCGGAATGTAGTTATCTATTTTACAGATGAAGCAAAAGACATGATTTATGCAAAATTCTTTGAATCATTAAAGAAAAATGGTGTTCTTTTTATTGGTAGTACGGAACAGATTAGTAACTATAAAGACATCGGATTTGACAGATTAAGCAGTTTCTATTTTCAGAAACCATAATGGGAAATGATAAACAGAGGTCTTTAAGGACATCGGTTTTTCTATTTTTGATAGCATAATTTCTTTTTTACGAAGAGATAAAGGGGGAGGGTATATGAATAAAAAGAGTTATAAACGTATTCTTGCAGGGTTGATTGCACTTCTATTACTCTTTGTATCTGTTGATGCAAATACTTTCACAATGCTTGCAGGCGATATGCAAAGCGCAGGGAAGGAGAAAAGTGCAGTAACAGATAGCAGCGATATTGGAATTGGTACGACAGGGAATGCAACCGGATATATTGACATTGGTTTTGAAGCAGGGCGTATTGAAGATAAGAATATCATTTCCGGAACTCTGCCGCTTAATCAGTCAACGGAGATTCCAGCTCATTACAGTTCTGTAGAAAAAGGATATGTAACCTCAGTTAAGAATCAAAATCCACTGGGAAGCTGCTGGGCATTTGCGGCATGTGCAGCAATGGAATCTTATGCGCTTAAGCATGGATATGCAGATGATCCGAATGATATCGATTTTTCAGAATATGGTCTTGTGTACATGACATATAAAGATGAAGTACTAAAGGATCAGACAAAAGATTATACAGAAGCATATGTAGATATGTCAGAATTATTTAATGTGGGTGGAAATGATGAGTATGCATTTAAGGCATTAACCAAAGGGGTTGGTATCTTTAATCAGGGAGATGAAACCTATTATGATGATGCTTGTCAAGGCACTTATTCTGATTATGTTATAAATGAAGAAAATATGGACTATGTTCTTACCGGACAAAAGTATATTAACATGACGGATAGCGCTCAGGTAAAAGCTGCTGTCATGGAGTATGGTGCGGTAACAGTCAGTTATTATTCCCATGCTTTTTATGAAATGGAAAATAGTTTATACATCTATAATCATGAGAAAGCAAGCAGTAACCATGCCGTTACGCTTGTAGGTTGGGATGATACCATTTCAAAAGATTATTTTACAAATAACTATGGCCAGACACCGGCACAAGATGGAGCATGGCTGATTAAGAATAGCTGGGGAACAGATGCCGGTAATGGAGGATATTGCTGGATTTCCTATGATGATGTAGCAGTTTCATCAAGTCAGGCTGTTGTTTATGAAATCGCGCCAAAGGATGACTACGAGAATATTTACCAGCATGATGGTGCAACAGCATTTGTTTCTCGTTTGCCGGTTACGAAAACGGCAACGTTATTTACAGTAACAGGAGAGTGCAACCAGTTGGTAAATGCGGTATCCTTTGCGCTTTATTCAACAGAGGCAGAGTACACAATTGAAATATTCGGAAAGGCATTTGATGATAATGATCAATTTAATCCTAAGGAGTTACTTGCAACCATCTCAGGTGCTACATCTTACGCGGGCTATTATACAGCTAAGCTGGATACACCGATAGAAGTAACGCCGGGTGATGCGTTGGCGATTGTTATTACCTTTGCTGAGGAAGAAGAAATTGTCTTAGGTATTGATGATTTTATCTTAATCGGTGAAAATCTTTTTGATGGTGACGATACAAATGATATTTCATATTCAACGCTGTATTCAAGCTGTGAAGAAAAGCAAAATTATGATTATTATATGGCTTATTGGTGTGATGTGTATGAGTATGATTATGATAATTTCTGCGTGAAACTGTTTACTTCAGATGTTGAGACAGCTTTGGCGCCTACGGTTTCTGATATTTCAAATCAGGAGTACACAGGAAGTGCAATTGAGCCTGAGATTACGGTATCGTTTGGGGAGACAATTCTTAAAAAGAATACAGACTATACAGTTACATATAACAATAACATAAATGCCGGAACGGCGACAGCAGTTATCTCATTTATTGGTTCTTATGAAAAGTATAATGACATAGAGAAAAATTTTACAATCGAACCAATTACTGCGGAAGATGTTACAGTAGGTAAGATTTTAGATCAAACCTATACCGGAACTTATATTATACCGGAGTTAGAAGTTAATTCTAAGCTGAATATACCTCTTATTGAAGGAACAGATTACACGGTTTCTTATGTGAAGAATGTAGACGTTGGAACAGCAACAGCAATCTTATCTTTAAAAGGAAACTACAGCGGAACCAAAGAAGTGACATTTAGTATTATTCCTAAGCAGGGAAATGAAATCGTAATTGAGTCGATTGAAAACCAGATATATACCGGTAAGGAAATAACACCTCAAGTGGTAGTATGGGACGGCAGTACGATACTTGTAAAAGACATAGATTATACGGTTTCGTATAGGAACAATATTAATGCAGGAAATGCAAATATTGATATTACATTTTTAGGAAACTATTCAGGCTCAACGACAATAGAGTTTGAGATTCTTCCAATTCAAATTGCACCACAAGATTTAGTCTTAAGCGATATTGAAGATATCGTTTTTACGGGATATGAGATTATTCCGAATGTGAAAATTTCGTATGGCGAGATGATTTTTACAAATGAAGGAGAGGATACGGGGGTAATCATTGAATTTGCAGAAGGCGTTGACCATACGAATGTGGGGGAAGAGATACCGTTTACAGCAAAACTGACAGGAAATTATGAAGGAACGATAAGCGGAACATTTTCGATTGTGCCAATGTCTGCTGATGAACTTATTATCGGAAGCATTGCTAACCAGAAATATACAGGAGAGGCTATTACACCGGATGTTATTATCAAAAATGGTTCGATTACCTTAGAAGAAGGAAATGATAAGGATTACACGGTAACATATGAAAATAATGTGCAAATCGGCAGAGCGACAGTAAAGATTACGTTCCATGGAAATTATAGCGGTAATAGAACCGTGTATTTTGAAATTATAAATCCTGTTCCGGATCAGATTACTTCAGACTATGTGACGGTAGACCAAAATACCGGATATATCAGCAAAATATCTGTTGGAACCACAATCAAGAATTTAAAAGACCGGCTGAATGAAAGAGAGTACATAACTGTATTCAAAGACAACAAGAAAGTTGGGGAAAATGACCTGCTTGGAACCGGTATGTTTGCTAAAATCATGGATAATGATAAGGTTGTAAAAGAATATACGGTAATTGTCACAGGTGATACAAATGGTGATGGTAAGATTAGCATTACAGATATGCTTGCTGTCAAGGCAAATGTATTGAAGAAATCAAACCTTACAGGGGCTTACCAAAAGGCGGCAGATGTAAATGGCGATGGCAGGATTACAATTACAGACTTTATTAAAACAAAAGCAACGCTTTTGAAAAAAGATACCATTACCGGAATAACAGCGCAATAGAAAGGAAAAGGTTATGAAAAAATTATTGAAATATTTCTTGTTGGCTTCCTTTTGTTTCGTGTTCCTTCTTGCGAATGCAGCAAACATATATGGTGCGGAGGCGTCTCTGTCAGGACCTTCCGAAGTACGGGCAGGGGATACCATTAGTTTAAGTCTGAAGGTTACAGATAATGGAAAATACGGCTTATCCGGAACGCTTGTTTATGATTCATCACAAGTGACTTTATCCAGTATATCTACCAGTTTATCAGGGTGGAAAGCGGAAAACAATGGAAATGAAGTACTCGTATATGATGATGCGCTGGCGAATCCGATAAACGGGACAAAAACTGTTCTGACAATAAAGTTTAAGGTAAACAGCAATGTGAAAGCAGGAACACAGATAAATATCGCTGTGGATAACATCCTCACATCGGACGGAAGCAGCGATACCAGTATAGGAACGGCAAGTTATTCTAAGGCAGTTGCGAAACCACTTTCCAAAAATGCAAATCTTGCATCATTATCGGTATCAGGCGCAACATTAAGTCCGGCATTTAAGGCACAGACTACTTCATACAGTATCGGTGATGTAGAATACAGCACGTCAAAACTGGATATTAAATACACAACAGAAGATTCTTCTTCTACAGTAAAGATTAAAGGGAATTCTCTTAGTGTTGGTAAGAATACGGTATCTGTTGTTGTAACGGCGGAAGATGGTACAGAAAAGACATATAAGATTACGGTCAATCGAAAACAGGATCCAAATTATAAGGCCAGTTCTAATGCTAATCTTAAGAGCATAACGGTTAGTCAGGGTATGATTTCCCCGGCATTTGCAGCAGATAAAACAAATTATGTGGTTTATCTTCCATACGAATGTGCAGGGACAAAGTTTACTGCATCAGGAACAGCGGATGACACTAAGGCAAATGGCGTTACAGAAGGAATCATTGATAAGCTCGCAGAAGGAACGAATCAGACAGCCGTTGTATGTAAGGCTGAAGACGGAACAGAGAAATCCTATGCGCTTACGGTAGTGGTAATGCCAAAATATGAGGGAGAAGTTCCCCCCATTGGCGGAATAAGCGGTGGGGAGAATAATCCATCAGACGAACCAGTGGATGACCCGACGGAAGATACATCAGCAAATACGGAAACAGAAAGCGAAAAGACCGATGTTACGGAAGAGAATCAATCCGACAATGGCGGGATGATTACGATTCTTGTAGTATTAGTTGTGATTATACTTATCGGTGCGCTTGTTTATGTATTATTTTTTTCAAATAAAAGAAAATGGTTCTAACAGGTAAAAGACAGGGCATGGCGCCCTGTCTTTTGTCATTTCTTTCTTGGATGTAAAGCATTCTGGAATATATGCCCTACATACTGCCTTAGCATAACATCCGAGGATAGAAAGTCTTCGGTAAGTTCAAAATAGGAAAAAGGATCCTTATGATTTTTTTTAAAGGATGGATTCATGACAGCATCGTATTGCGGAAGAAAACATCCCGATTTACGAGTGTAACAGTTACCAGCTCTGGCTCGTTCTCGATATTGCTTGTCCACAAAGAGCGCTACGCTTTTATGAATGGCCATGTCTTCCTTGGGCAGATAAAAGTAATTCTTATAATCTGAATAGAAATACTTTAATTCTCCCTCATAAACCATAACACGGACCTTGGTGGTGTCTTTGTTCATGGTAAAATAGAAGTCGTTCTGCTGATAGGATACACGTCTTGGAACTGCATAATCATTTTGCAACGTCATAATGACTTCCTGACAGGTTTCTCCCTCATAGTTGGTGTAAAATGAAATCTCTGCGGAGGAAATAGCGTAAGCGCCATTTAAAATCCGGTTATATGTAAGAACCGGCATAAGGTCAAGCATACCGGTTATGTCTTCATAATTGTGTAAAAGAAGAAGTCTTTCCGATTCTTCGGAATGGGTGGAAATATATGAATCATAGACATTTATCAACTCCTGACCGGAAAACATATCCTCTCTTTGAATTCCCAGAAAACTCTCAATCGTTTTTTGCTTATAGTTTGCCTGTTTCAGCAAAAATTTAATGTTTCCAATCATCTTAAAAATATCAATATACGAATAATCCTTAAAATGCTCTTCAATGGAATACCTGTCACACTTGGCTTTTAGGAATGGAATATCAAAACCGGTTCCGTTAAAAGTGATAATCGTTCGAAAACGACCAAGCAAATCCATAAAATGAAGAAGTACATCCTTTTCATCAGATTTACTTTCCGCCAAAAACTGATGGGTAATCAGGTTCTGACCATCTTTATACATACAGCCAATCAGATAGACAATAGAAGAAACAGGAGAAAACCCGGTTGTTTCTATGTCAAAAAATATGGAATCCGCTGTAAATAATTCGTCCGTTATGTTGTTTTGGCTAGTATATATCTGTGTATTTATGAGACTTTTCATCAATAGTTTCCCTTCTTCGAGCATGGTATGATTTGAAATACAAAAAATATATAAAAAGTATAACATAAGTATTAAAAAATGTACAAAAATAGTGTGCAATCTATTAGGAATAATGTTATAATGCTATCATGCGAATCATATGATTTTGCGCAAAATTATTTTGGAAAGTGGGGCACGAAAATGGGTCTGAAAACATTTATCGGCGGCGTTCATCCTTTTGAAGGCAAAGAATTAGCAAAAGATGCGCCAATTAAAGAAGTCTTACCCAAAGGCGAACTGGTTTATCCATTATCTCAGCATATCGGTAACCCGGCAATTCCTGTAGTTGGAGTAGGAGATACTGTTCTTAAGGGGCAGAAAATTGCTGAAGCAGATGGTTTTGTTTCTGCACCAATCCATGCATCCGTTTCTGGTACAGTAAAAGCAATTGAACCAAGACGTGTTGCAACAGGCGATATGGTTAATGCAATCATTATTGAAAATGACGGACTTTATAATGAAGTAAGCTACGAAGAGGTCGAAGACGTAACAACATTAACAAGAGAAGTCATTATCAACAAGGTAAAAGAAGCTGGTGTCGTAGGAATGGGCGGAGCCGGTTTTCCTACATATGTGAAGTTATCGCCAAAGGAACCGGAAAAGATTGAATACATCATTGCAAATGGTGCGGAATGTGAGCCATATCTTACAACCGACTATAGAAGAATGCTTGAGGATTCCGAACGTTTAATCGCGGGAATTAAGATTATTCTTCAGTTGTTTGACAATGCAAAAGCACTTATCGGAATTGAAAATAATAAACCGGAGGCAATTGCAAAATTAAAGGAATTGACAAAAAATGAGCCTCGTATCGAGGTTGTAGAATTAAAGACGAAATATCCACAGGGTGGTGAGCGTCAGTTAATCTATGCATGTACGGGACGGGCTATCAACTCTAAGATGCTTCCGGCAGATGCAGGATGTATCGTTGACAACATCGAAACTATTTTAGCTGTTTATGATGCAGTAAAATCTGGCAAGCCTGTTATGAAGCGTGTGGCTTGTATTTCCGGTGATGCAGTTGTCCAGCCGTCGAATTTCTTATACAGCATCGGAACCTCGTATGCGCAATTAGTAGATGAGGCTGGAGGATTTAAGGCAAATCCGCAGAAGATTATTTCGGGCGGGCCAATGATGGGCTTCCCGGTATTTACTCTGGATATCCCGACAACTAAAATCAATTCGGATCTTATCTGTTTTCTAAAAGACGAGGTTGCAGAATATGAACCAATTAACTGTATGAACTGCGGACGCTGTGTAGACGTTTGTCCGGAAAATCTGGTTCCTAACCGTCTTGCCAGATTCGCAGCAAAAGGGCTTAAGGAAGAATTTGAAAAATGGCACGGTTTAGAATGTATCGAATGTGGCAGTTGTTCTTATGTATGTCCATCAAGGCGTTATGTTGCTCAGTCTATTAAGACTATGAAAAAACAGGTTTTAGCCGAGAAAAGAAAACAGAATTCGTAAAGAGAGAGGTGGATTATAGTGAGTGAATTATTACATGTATCCTCTGCGCCGCATGTTCGTGCCAAAATATCCACAAATCGTGTGATGCTATGCGTGATTATCGCAATGCTTCCAACGATGGCATTTGGTATTTACAACTTCGGTTTCAGAGCGCTGCTTTTAGTAGCAGTAACAGTTTTAAGCTGTGTAATATCAGAAACAGTTTATAATTTAATCGCAAAAAAGAAAAATACCATAGGTGATTTAAGTGCAGTTGTAACAGGTATGATTCTTGCGCTTAATATGCCGGTTACACTTCCGCTTTGGGAAGCTGTTATTGGCGGTATTTTTGCAATTATCGTTGTTAAAATGTTATTTGGCGGTCTAGGACAGAACTTCATGAATCCGGCGCTTGCAGCAAGATGTTTTCTTCTTATTGCATTCGCAGAGGATATGTCTAACTTTAAGACCGAAACAGCAAACTTTGCAGGTACAATTTATTCGGGAGCTACCCCTTTGGCAGAACTAGAGTCAACAAAAGGGATTCTTGCACCTTGGAATCAATATCAGTTAGAAGATTTATTTATTGGTACAACGCCGGGTACAATCGGTGAAACATCTGTGCTCTGTCTTTTGATAGGTGCGCTGATTTTAGTGCTTACTAAGACAATCAGTTTAAGGATTCCTCTTTCGTACCTTGGTTCTTTTGCCGTATTTATGTTTGTATTCGGAGCTAATTCCATTACTTCAGGAGCTGCCATTGATACAGTTTTCACTTCTGTACTTGCACAGCTTATGGCAGGCGGCATTATGTTTGGTGCGTTCTTTATGGCAACAGACTATGCGACATCGCCGATTACGCGTAAAGGCCAGATTTTATTCGGTATTTGCTGCGGTGTACTTACCGGTATTTTCCGTTGCTTCGGCGGCAGCCCGGAAGGCGTATCCTATGCGATTATTTTGAGCAACTTATTTGTGCCGCTGATCGAAAAAATCACAATTCCAAGAGCGTTTGGGATTCCGAAAAAAAGTTTAAAAAAGAAGGAGGCGGCATAGTATGAATAAAGTTATCAAAGACGCTTTAATACTTATGGCATTCTCCTTGGTTCTTGGCGGAGTATTAGGTGCGGTATACAAAATTACAGAAGAGCCGATTGCAGAGGCTACACTTCGCAAAGAAATGGAAGCGTACAAGGTCGTATTTGAAAATGCAGACACGTTTAAAGAGATAACCGTTGACGCCGCTGCGGCAGAAAAGGTTATGACGGACGGCGGTTATCCGGATACGGTCAACAAGGCTTTTGAAGCTGTTGATGCAAGCGGTAATTCTTTGGGATATGTTGTCCAGATTACTACAAAGGATGGATATTCCGGCGGTATTGTAATGGTGGTTGGCGTCCAGTTGGATGGAACTGTAAACGGTTTCTCTATTACATCCCATCAGGAAACAAATGGTCTTGGTACCAAAGCGTTTGACGCTTCCTATGCAGACCAGTTTAAGGGTATCCCGGCAGAGGATGTAGCAGGTGTTGCAACGATATCCGGTGCAACATTTACATCTACCGCTGTTAAAAATGGCATTAGTGCCGCTGTTGCATATGCAGATAGTTTAGTAGGAGGTGCCCAGTAATGAATAAATATACAGAACGTTTATATAACGGTATTATAAAAGAGAATCCTACTTTTGTATTGATGCTTGGTATGTGTCCGACATTGGCTGTTACCTCATCCGCAATCAACGGTCTTGGCATGGGACTTTCTACAACGGTGGTATTAATATTTTCAAATCTTATTATCTCTCTTTTCAGAAAGAGAATACCCAATAGCGTACGTATTCCTGCGTTTATTGTGATTGTAGCTTCTCTGGTAACAATTGTTGAATTTTTAATGAAAGCATATTTCCAATCACTTTCGGATGCACTTGGGGTTTACATTCCGCTTATCGTAGTCAACTGTATTATTTTAGGACGTGCAGAAAGCTATGCATCGAAAAACGGTCCAATCAAATCCGCTTTTGATGGTATCGGCATGGGACTTGGATTTACAATTGGTCTTACACTGATTGGTTTGATTCGTGAAATTCTTGGCGCCGGAACCGTTTTTGATATGCCTTTACTCAAAGATCTGGGTTATACGCCAATCGCAATTTTTACAAGAGCACCTGGCGCGTTCCTTGTACTTGCTTTCTTAGTTGCAGGAATGAATATTGTCCGCAAGAAAATGGAAGCAAAAGGAAAACCGCTTGCAAAACCATCCGGATGTATTTCGGGTGATTGTGCAAACTGTTCGTCACACTGTGAAAACAGTACGGCAGAAAATAAATAGGGAGGAGAGAGAATATGGAAACATTAAGTACATTAATCGGCATTGCCATTACCTATGCAATTGTTAATAACGTAGTATTAAGCCAGTTCCTTGGTATCTGTCCTTTCCTTGGAGTGTCTAAGAAAACAGAAACGGCTGCCGGAATGGGTGGAGCGGTTATCTTCGTTATTACCATTGCATCTTTTATAACAGGTGTAATATATAAATATATTTTAGCAAATGAGGCTTTACTCAATATGGGTATTGACCTTACCTACTTAAAAACGATCGTATTTATTTTAGTAATTGCTGCTTTAGTACAGTTCGTAGAAATGTTCTTAAAGAAATCAATTCCTGCACTGTATAAATCCCTTGGCGTTTATTTACCGCTGATCACAACAAACTGTGCAGTACTTGGCGTAGCGCTTAATGCAATTACTTACGAATATAACTTATTGGAAACAGTTGTATATGGTCTTGCAACGGCAGTCGGCTTCTTTATTGCAATTGTTCTTATGGCAGGTATTCGTGAGAAAATTGAATACAATGATATCCCAAAACCTTTCCAGGGTACGGCAATCGTGCTTGTAACAGCAGCACTTATGTCAATTGCCTTTATGGGATTTTCAGGTATGTGATAATAGGAGGAAGAAGAAATGGAAATTTTAATTGCTGCCGGAGCGGCTGCGGCTGTCTGTGGTATTTTAGCACTTCTCCTTGGTCTTTTCCTCGGATTTTCTGGAAATGCATTTAAAGTAGAAGTTGATGAGAGAGAAGAAGCTATCTGTGGCGTTCTTCCCGGAAATAATTGTGGTGGCTGCGGTTATGCCGGCTGCTCCGGTCTTGCTGCGGCTATCGTAAAGGGCGAAGCTCCTGTTAACCAGTGTCCGGTCGGTGGAGCTCCGGTTGCGGCTCAGATTGGCGAAATTATGGGCGTAAAGCCGGAGGCGGGCGTTAAGAAGGTGGCGTTCGTGAAGTGTGCAGGTACCTGTGATAAAACAAAGAATGACTATGAATATACAGGAATAGAAGATTGTGCTGCTATGGCATTTGTGCCAAATGGCGGACCGAAATCCTGTAACTACGGATGTATGGGCTATGGCTCTTGTGTAAAGGCATGTCCATTTGATGCAATTCATATTGTAAATGGTGTTGCAGTAGTTGACAAAGAAGCATGCAAAGCCTGCGGCAAATGTATTGCGGTATGTCCGAAAAATTTAATTGAACTGGTACCATATGACGCAAAACATATCGTACAGTGTAATTCCAAAGACAAGGGTGTAAGTGTTACGAAGGCTTGCGAAACTGGATGTATTGCCTGCGGAATCTGCGTAAAGAATTGTCCTTCTGATGCAGTTCATGTTGAAAATAACATCGCATATATTGATCAGGAAAAATGTACAGGCTGCGGCATCTGTGCAGAAAAATGTCCAAAGAAGATTATTCTGTAAGCTGAAAAATCTTTTATAAAAAATGTTTATACTGTAAAAAACCGAGGCAGAAAGAATTGCCTCGGTTTTTTATAGCGCTTATCTTAAAAACTATTTTACCACATATTCTTCAAAATTTTCAGAGTACCGGATGCTTCCATCCTCAAATACCCACATTGCTTCCGCACCTTCGATACTATTAATCAAAGAAAGTCCATCTTCATATGTCATGTTAAAAAGAGCAGTGGAGAGGGCATCCGCTTTACCGGAATCTTCTATAATAACAGATACGGATTTGAAATAATCTGCCGGCATTAAGGTGTCCGGATCAATAATATGACAGTATTCTACATCATCTACAACATAATATCTTTGATAATCACCGCTTGTTACCAGACATAAATCGGAAATATCAACTCTGGCAGCATAAGGGTTTTCTTCATCATCCAGAAATGGATTCTGAATCCCGAATCTCCAGTCATTGCCGTTTTCAGCAGAGCCAATGGCTGCTACATTTCCACCGACACTGATTGCAATGTTGTTGTAACCTAATTCCTTCGCATATTCAGCCACTTTCTGAACTGCATAGCCTTTTCCAATGCTTCCTACATCTAAAGACATTTCCGGGTCGTTTAGATATACCGTAGAGGCTTCTTCGTCAATGATAATGTTGTTGATATCCATATGTTGTGCAGCTTCTTTGAGCTTATCCATAGGCGGGAGAGCAGCGTCATCCGGATTATCAATGCCCTGGGTACGGTAATCGTGCCAGATGGTCAGAACACTTCCCATTGCAATATTTGTCTGGCCATCCGTAAGCTCATATAACTCAATACTAAATTTTAGCAGGTCAATGATTTCCTTATCGACTTTAACCGGTGCAACACCGGCATTTTCATTGATTGTATACAGATTGTTGATTCCATCGTAAGAATTATAAATATCATATAACTTATGATAATAAATGAGCTTTTCATTTAAAACGTCAGCTTTTTTCTGCAAATCGGCCTGTTCATCTTCATATCCGACAATTTGTGTAACGGTGTCAAAAGAGTCAATATAACTGACGATAAAGCGTTCTTTTGGTTTATTCAAATCCTGAATGCCTGCAATAAATAAAATGACAACAAGAAGAATACATGCTCCAATCAATAATCCGTATTTTTTTATAAGCAACATATAGTTCCTCCAAAATAATTTCTATCATAATAGGAAAGTTGTTCTCATTCACAAGTTAATGTATCACGGTCTTTTTATAATAGAACAAAGTGTGCGCTTGACGCACACTTTCGCGCCCGAGCGGTATCGCAAAGCGATTATTTCCTTTCCGCGAGGTGCGCATCCTTCGCGGAGCGTTTTTAATATCATAGGAAAGTAAATTTCTT
>CALWLL010000014.1 GCA_944381555.1 uncultured Agathobacter sp.
ACCATCGGAGGCAGTCCGCCATTCGCAGAGCAGATCCTCCTGTTATTCCAATAGCTGATGAAGTATCTCCAGATGAGAGTTTTTAACTGTTCTACTGTCATTGAAGAGGTATCGTAACGACCATAAAGTAATTCCTCTTTGAATCGTGCCCACATGCTTTCACACCTTGCATTATCATGGCATCTGCCACCGGCACTGTTCATGCTTTGTAGAATGCCATATTTATTGATTGCTTTACGATACAGTTCGCTTGTATATTGGGTGCCTCTGTCGCTGTGAAGAATAGCTCCACGCAGCATTGGGTAAGCTCTGCAGGCATTATCTAAAGTTTGTTCACAAAGAGTTGCTTTCATGTTTGTATCCATGGCAAGCCCCAACACTGCTAAATCGTAGCAATCAAAGATAGCTGAAATATACAGTTTTCCATCAGAAGCCTTTATTTCAGTCATATCGGTAATGCATTTTTCAAGAGGTTTTTTAGCTGTGAAGTCACGCTTGATTAAATCATCTGATTTATGTGCTTCTTTATCAGCCTTGGTAATACCATTAGGCTTGCGTTTGGGTTTGTGATTAAGGCCAATTTCTTCCATAACCCGATAAACCGTTCTCTCACCGGGAATATGCACTCCTTCCGGCTGTTTGAGTTGTAGTGCCTGATACATACGGATTCTTCCGTAGGTGTCATTGCATTCATCCTCGCTACATATGTCAATCATGGCATCTGCCAGTGGCTGATATTTCCAGGGAGCATCCTTGGATTTTAAATATTTTCTAAATGCCTGCCTTGAAACATGAAGCACTCTGCAATAGAAAGAAATGTTGCCCTTAATCCTGCCGTCATCCGTTTTGATTGCAATAAACATTAATCTCTGTTTTTTGCTGACTTCCGACGGCTGGCTGCGAAAAAAGCACTGGCTTCCTCAAGAAATTCATTTTCTTCCTTTAAACGACGGATTTCTTTATCCTGCTCTTTAACACGTTTTCTGAGTTCGATAAGCTCATCGTTAAGGGATAAAGCATTCTTTGGAGTATGAACCGCTTCATTTGCGCTGAGGCGCCCTTCCTTGAAGGCCTTAATCCATGTGTACATGGTTCCCTTGGGAATTCCTAATTCCTGGGCAGCTTTGTGACCACCAATTTCCTGAGCCAGTTTTACAGCTTGTCCTTTAAATTCGTTGTCATAAGATTTTTGATTCTGTGCCATAGATTTTTCTCCTATTCTCGTATTGATTATCATTATATATCAAAATCCTTGAGAATAGGGTGTCAACTTTTATGATACAACACC
Organism: uncultured Agathobacter sp.; assembly: GCA_944381555.1. Taxonomy (GTDB): domain Bacteria; phylum Bacillota; class Clostridia; order Lachnospirales; family Lachnospiraceae; genus Roseburia. The sequence continues at coordinate 1,289 of CALWLL010000014.1, forward strand.
AGGCAATTGACTGGAACTTCATTTATGATCTTGTGGCCGAAAAATATTCGCAGGACAATGGTCGTCCCAGTATGGACCCCGTGATGTTGATTAAAATTCCTTTTATCCAGTATCTCTATGGAATCAAAAGCATGCGGCAGACCTGCAAAGAAATCGAGGTAAATGTTGCTTACCGATGGTTTCTTGGTTTAGATATGATGGATAAAGCACCACATTTTTCTACCTTCGGAAAAAACTATACACGACGCTTTAAAGATACCAATCTTTTTGAACAGATATTTTCCCATATCCTGATGGAGTGTTATAAATTTAAACTCGTTGATCCTACTGAGGTTTTTATCGATGCTACTCATGTAAAGGCAAGAGCCAATAACAAAAAGATGCAGAAACGCATTGCCCACGAAGAAGCTCTGTTCTATGAGGAACTTTTAAAAAAGGAGATCAATGAAGACAGGGAAGCTCATGGTAAGAAACCTCTGAAAGAAAAGAATGAAAAGGAGGATGATGATGATAACGACAGTACACCGTCAGCCGGAGGTGACCCGAAAGAATTCACAGATGACATCCCCAAAGATACAAAAACAATAAAGTGCAGCACTACGGATCCTGAAAGCGGATGGTTCCGCAAAGGGGAACACAAGAATGTATTTGCCTACGCAATAGAAACTGCCTGTGATAAGAATGGCTGGATTCTTGGTTATACAATCAACCCTGGGAATCAGCATGACAGCAGAACTTTTAAGGGACTGTATGATAAAATCAAGGATATCGGCATAGAAACACTTGTTGCCGATGCAGGATACAAAACCCCGGCGATTGCAAAGCTTTTGATAGATGATGGCATTAAACCTCTTTTACCTTACAAAAGGCCAATGACCAAAGAGGGATTCTTCAAGAAATATGAGTACGTATATGATGAGTATTATGATTGTTATATCTGTCCAAACAATAAGGTACTGACATACCGCACAACCAACAGGGACGGATATAGGGAATATAAAAGCTGTGGCGCTGTCTGTGCAGAGTGCCCGTATCTTTCGCAGTGTACAAAAAGCAGGGATCATGTAAAAACAGTAACTCGCCATATATGGGAACCATACATGGAAATTTGTGAAGATATCCGTCAGACATTGGGGATGAAGGATTTATACGCACAGAGAAAAGAAACGATAGAGAGAATCTTTGGAACAGCAAAGGAGAATCATGGTTTTCGATATACACAAATGTATGGAAAAGCCCGGATGGAAATGAAAGTCGGGCTTACATTTGCGTGCATGAATTTGAAAAAGTTAGCAAAGATTAAGGCAAAATGGGGATTGTTGGAAGAGAGAAAACCGCACAAAAATTTCATTTTGAATGTACTT
>CALWLL010000015.1 GCA_944381555.1 uncultured Agathobacter sp.
ACATATGTATGTTTTATTTAATAACACCTGCTCTTTGCGCACTCTTTTCCGTAAAGTCCTCCTCCTTTCTCCTGCTCCGCCCGGAGCAGGCAAAGCATGGCTTTCAATAATTTGTGTGATATATTAAATAGTTCGCAAAGTTTCTTTTATCCCTTTCAGGAATGGTGTTTCAACCTATGTTTTATCTGTCCTCCTCATCCAGTTCAAAAAGCAGATAAGCCTTTTCTTTCGTTGTTTCCGCTTCCATCGGGCGCCTTCTGGTGTAGCGGTCCCTGACTACAACGAACGGCTCTAAACGCTTCGCCTTTAACAGTTCGGACCTTGATACCGTTTTTCTACTGAATAGTTCCAAATCAATTCGGGCATAGGTATTCTTCTTTACTCCAAACTGCATCCTGTCTATTACAAAGCATTCCAGCTCATGCTCCTGCAGGAACTCCTGCGCACGCCGGTAATACTTGTCCTTTTTTTCCTGATTATTAAAATCAAACATTTTTCTACCTTTCCGGATTAGTACCATTTTCCTTTTCTGACATCATAATGATACCAACGTCCAATTTCATAACAGACACACAAAATACCGTTCTCGTCTCTCCATGCGGACCCCATATTCTCAAAACTGATTTCCGAATAATTCTCAATGTGCGATTTCACAAGTGCAAGTTCAAGTTCTGTGAAGTCTGCCACTTCTAAAACGCTCGCTAAATTTGTCATAAAACGTAACCTCGCTTTCCACATCCGATAGTATATTCTGCAAAATTATTATCCTAACTGTTTTGCCTTCTGAACCTGCGGTACCTGACATATCACTCTTGGAGTGGGAACTTGTCCAATCATGTACATGTATGCGCCGCAGCTGCATTTATCCTTCTGTAAGTCTGTTGATGTGTTTCCACATGTCATGCATTTTCTGTGTGTCATTAAAATCTTCATATTTTAGCACTCCTTCTTGAAATAGATTTTTGATATTGCAATTTCGCATCATCTCTGCTAAAATACAAACAGGCTAGAGATGATTTAGCTGTGTTTTGAAATAGCACCGGAGCTCGTCAAAGTTGTGGGTGCTATTTTTTTATTTCATTTTTCCATTTGCCTCGTTTTTTTCGGCGCCATTTTTCAAACTCTTCTGTATCAATAAGCCATTTTCCCCCGCCAGAAGTCTTAGTTGCAAAAGTTTGACCCGGAACATGAACGGCTCGTTTTAGGTCATCTAACGGAACGCCCATAATCGTATGTATTTCAGTAATGCTCATTAATGGTTTCGGATATTCCATGTTATTTTACCTCGTAATTTATAACCTCAAAGTTTTTAGTATCATCTTTACATTGCACAAATAAATAATCAATGCTCAAACTTCTATCAATTGCATTCCTAATCTCAATACATTCAGATAAGGTAATTGGGGATTTTCCATTTAACTTACCACTTAATGTTGATTGCTTAATATTTGCCTTTCGCGCCAATTGGACTTTTCTAATTTTTCTTCTTGCTAATTCCGCCTCTAAATTTGGATAAAACACTTGTTACATCTCCTCTCGTATCGAATTTTCGTGATTACATATTATATTATCCACGATTTTTCGATAATGTCAATATTGTTTTTCGATTTTTCGATATTTTTTCCTGTTGAGCAATATTTTCTTGATTTTTCGATATAAATATAGTATTTTCTATTTTAGGAGGATATTTAAATGGAAATAGAATTAAAAGAACTAATTATTAAGCGCTACGGAAGTCTAAAGAAATTCTGTGAAGTTATAGATATGCCTTGGACAACTCTTGATAGCATCCTTAAACGAGGAGTTTCAAATTCTAACGTATCTAACATAATAAAAATCACACATGAATTATCCATTGATACGGAGAGCCTGGCATATGGAATTATAAAAGCGAAAAGCGATATCCATAATTCAGTCGCAAATAATACTTTTCAAATATCTGATTTTGAAAAAAAAATTCTCCTAGCCTACCGGGATACAGATGATATTGGGAAAGAAATAATTCATCGAACCTTGAATTTATCCATAGAGAATGAAAAAGGGGCCACACAAACCACCGCATAAAATACTACAAAAAAGATGGTATTCTTCATCCAGAATTTTGAACAAAATTGAACTACTAAAAATTATTTTATACTAAAAAAAACCGCCTTGTCTACAAAACAAGACGGCTTAGCCTCTGAAATGATACAGAAGCCCTCAGCAAGCATATTGTATCATTTCTGAAGCAACCACGCAAGCGTAAAAATATGCTGGTTGTATTTTTTATACCCATTTTTAAGGAGATGAACTTTATGGCACGTTACAAAAAACAAGCAGACGGTTTATTCCGCACAACCATAAGTACACGTAAGTACGATGCATCCGGAAAGCTAATTACCATTCCATTATATGCCCACTCATCCAAAGAACTGGAAGAAAAGGTAATAGAAACAAAAGCGAAATTAAACATGGGCATGTACTCCAATGACCATAATAAGACTTTTGGGAGTTATGCCCTGCACTGGTACCACACATATCCAGAGAAACAAATTCAATCCCACAAGCGATATATGACCATCATCCGCAATCACCTGAACGGAATCAACGATAAACGCTTATCAGATATTACGAAATCTGATATTCAACTACTTATCAATGATGCTACTGGTCATCCTGATACACAGCGAATGATTAAAGTGACTGTAAATCAAATTCTTGAATCTGCCATTGAAGACGGACTTCTCTATAAAAATGTATGTAAAAATATACACATCAAAGCATCTGGACACGAAACGAAACAACGTGTGCTAACTGAGGAAGAAAAGGCTGCTATTAAAAGGCTTAAAGCCGAACAGAAATTTACAGAAATGGAAGTATTATATCTAGACACACTCTATGTTTCCGGTTTGCGACCAGAAGAAGCTCTAGCGTTGACCTTCGGAGATGTCAGAAATTGTGTTATCGATGTAAATAAGGCATTAACATGGAAAGGCGGAAAAAGAATCAAAGAACCAAAAACCAAGGCTGGTTATCGTAAAATAGATGTTCCAGATTGGTATCAAAAAGAAGTAGATGCATATAGGCGGACTCATAATAATACCATGTACATCTTTACAGGAGCTAACGGAGATGTTATCAGCTGCTCTACCTATAAACGTTTTTGGAAGAAGCTCTTTCAGAAAATAAATGTTGCTCTAGGCGGAACAGAAACAATACGCGCAACAGATTTGACACCTTATATCTTCCGCCATAATTACTGTTCCATGCTCTACTATCTTCATGTGGATGTAAAAGATGCGGCGCGTCTGATGGGACATTCAAATATTAACGTCACGCTTCAAGTATACACACATTTGGATTCTTTAAAATCTTCTACCAAAGAAAAAATATCTCAAATAGTTATATAACGTTCCTAAGAGGAAGTCCCATCATATCAGGTACTTCCTCTTTAATATTTCTTTAATATTTTTCATAAAATTCGACTCCTGAATCCCTCTTTTTAATAATTTTTAATATTTATTTTCTCCAACTTTCGCCCATTTCCACGAATAAAAAAACAGCCACAACCCTTGATTTTAGCGGCTTGTGGCTGTTTTTCCCAGAAAGCTACTAACGGGAGTCGGACCCGTGACCTCTACATTACCAATGTAGCGCTCTACCACCTGAGCTATAGTAGCATCTGTGATGCTGACCTTGTCAACTGTTAAATAATACTATACGAAGCATCAAATGTCAACATCAAATTTCCACAATATAGTGGTTATAAGCATTGATTACTCTGGTCGTTCCAATCAAATCCTCCCGTTTAAACTGTGCCCCGTAACTCATATGTATATGGCCGTGTACAAAATACTTCGGATGATATTTTTCTATCAATTCACCAAAAACCACAAACCCTTTATGGCAGATATCTTTATCATCATTTACCCCATATGCCGGAGCGTGAGTAACTAATATATCGAAGCCTCTTTTAAAAAACAGTTTCCATCCAAGCCTCTTTACCCTTTTTCGCATTTCCTTTTCTGTATACTGATTCTCTCCATGATTATACCGCTGGCAGCCGCCTAACCCAAGAAGACGGACCCCTTCAAATTCATAGATATCGTCTTCAATACAGATACACCCTTCCGGTGGATTTTTATCATACTTATCGTGATTTCCCCTTACATACAGAACGGGAAGCGTGGTCATTGTTGTCAAAAAGCTAAGATATTCCGCTTTTAGATCACCACAGGAAACAATGAGGTCAATATCCTCAAATGCTTCCTTTCTGTAGTAATCCCAATAAGCCTTCGATTCCTCGTCTGCTATAAATAGTATTTTCATTCTTCCTTACTTTCCTCTACTCCCTTTAGTTCAACAATCGGTTTTGCGCCTTCAATCAACTCGTCGATGGATGGAATATCCCCTACTACATTCTCCACCAGCCAGTCCATTTTCATTACATCTTCCGGACGCATTACCTCTTCTTCCTTATTTCTTAATGTTCCATCCTGAGAATGGATTTTTCCGAAAAACGGATTTATATGTCCGCCGCTTATGTCATATCGCATATGGTCTACAAGGCGCTGTACGCCATCCGGCACATGTTTTGAGCAGATTAAGTCAATTACTCCCGCCGACATGCCCCACCAGTAGTTAATCGCCTTTGTTTCTGCCTCGCCCTCTGACTGATATGCACCTGCAAGGATACTCTGAATCATTTTTTCGTAGAATATACCCCAGTTCCATATTGGCATAACCAGATTCAACGCCTCTTCGTTTTCGTATTTGTAAAGCCCGAACTCTCTGGAGGCAGAGGATGGAGTAATCATATCCTGATTCGATACATAGTGAATGTCATTTTCCTTTAGGAACTCATCCAGATTATAGCCCTTCTTCGTAGACCATACCAAATGTATTCTGGCTCTCGGATTTACACAGTTTGCACCCAAAGCAAAGGCATTGATGTTGGCAATCATACCATAGATAGGATAGTCTGCCACATATGCAATCTTATCATTTTCTGCCATAGCGCCTGCTACCATACCAGAGACAAATTTGGCCTCATACATTCTGGCATAATAGGTACGGATATGCTTTGTAGACTCATTTAAGGAACAGTTTAATATCTTCACTTCCTGATGCTCTACCGCTATTTTTAAAGAAGGCTTCATAAGCTGCGGTGCAATTTCAAAAATGATACTTGCTCCCTTTGCAATTACCTCGTTTAAGACCTCTTCAATGTTCTCCTCCGTTACATTTTCCACGCAGATGGTGCTGATCTGGTCCGGGAATGAATCCTCTAAATAGCTTCTTCCCAAATCATGTGCATAAATCCATGCAGAGCTTTCTGTCGTCTTTGGATATAAAAATGCAACCGTAAATTTCTTTGCAGAGGTTGGAATAAAATAGCTGAGCAGGTTCTTCTTTTCTGCCACTTTCTTAGGGTCCATAACAAGGTCAACGCTTTCCTTTTCCGTCAGAACAACAAATTCACTCCAGCATTTTGAGATATTTGCCTCCATCTCCTGCCGGGACATCCTGCACATATTCTCATATCCGTAAACATTCATAAAGGTAACCATTGCATCGCCAATGGTAATTGGCAGCTTGTTCCCGCCTCTGGCTTCAAAGGCTTTTGAAAAACAAAACATCACTCTGTTAAACTCTTCCTTAGTTGGTTCATCCCATGCTTTGTCCATTCCAACATGTTCAAGCATCTGCTCGGCATTGCCTAAACGTCCGAACTCTATCGTATTAAGCCCTGTAACCTCGTTGAATTTCATATATTCATAGTACAGTTTAATATCTTCATCTTCTGACAGTTTCGGAATCTTGCGGGTAACAACGGCAGGAATGGAGACTGCTTTGAAGTATTTTAAGACGCTGACTCTTTTATTTCCCTCCACCACATAATAGCGGTTCATAAATTCATACGCTATAATCGGATCCCGAATGCCTTCTGCCACCTGCGCATCTGCCAGATTAGACCACTTAAGAGAAAACTCTGTTCCAGCATCCAGAATGGGCATAAAATTTGCCGCAAAAGCATAGGTTCTCCCTCTTGTACTTGTTCCCACTACATTTTCCAAAGGAATATTTACCAATCCCAATGGCTGCTCTGTCTGAATATCCTGATGCGTCAGAATCTCATCCAAAACCGGCAAATATGGCGAACGCCCTTGTGCCAGACAAATTCTTTGTTCTTTTTTTCCAAGCTTTAGCGCTTCCTGATATTCTGAATCTCCCATATTACACCTCACCTTTTTAATATTCTCATATTCTATCATAATAATACCGAGATACCAACGAAAAAGCAAAATTTTGAAATATTTTCTTCCATTCCCGGGGTATGTTTGTTATAATGTCTTCTAGGAAATAGGTACTATCAAAATTATCCTGTACTTATCTGTGGACGGATTGCACAGCAAAACTTGTACAGCAGTTACATCTACTTAATATTATAAACCAGATTTTATCTTAGGAGGAACTATAATAATGGCACAGACAATTTTAGTAGTAGACGATGCAACATTTATGAGAATGATGCTGAAGGATATCCTTACCAAAGCCGGATACGAAGTAATTGGCGAGGCGGCTGACGGCAATGAAGCGCTTGCCAGATATCAGGAATTAAAACCAGACCTTGTAACACTTGATATCACAATGCCTAACAAAGACGGCATTGCTGCATTAAAGGATATCAAAGCTGCTGACCCGGATGCATTATGTGTAATGTGTTCTGCTATGGGCCAGCAGTCAATGGTTATTGAAGCGATTCAGGCCGGCGCAAAGGATTTCATCGTAAAACCTTTTCAGGCTGACCGTGTTATTGAATCCATTCGAAAAGTATTAGGATAAACCATTTATCTATACATACATAAAAGGGAGCGATACAGCAAAAAAATTAGATATAAAGGTAGTAAAACACCACCTTTATATCTAAACTAAACTCATTCTCTATAACGCAGATTTAATTGGACCTTTACTATACGTTCTCACTTCATATACTTCTCAAAATATCCATGTCCCCATGTGTAGGCATACGGTGTGTTTTTATCCTTAAATACTTTCTCTGCCCCCGGCAATTCAATTCCCATCATAATGCCGCCACACACGATTGCCAAAATCACATCTGTAAACCCCGGCGCTGCCTCAGTAAAGAAGGAAATGACTAGTTCTATGGCAATAGGAAGATATCCAAACAACGTGGTAAATAATCCCGGATTATAAATGGTTTTCTTTCCCTTGTCCTGAAGCATTTTCTTTATGTGAAAACCGGAGGAAATATGCGCCATCATCTCCCCAAAGCACAGCAAAAGCTGCATAACCGCCAGCATAGGAGTAACCCCTATAACCAGACAAAAACAGCCGAATATAATGCCAATAAAATTAGTCCACATATCGGACATCTGATTCATCGGATAGCGGTCAGGAATATTATCCTCTTCCATAAGGTTATACATCACATGAAACGCAAGCAGTGCCGTCCCAAGGGCAACCAGCTTCGTTTGCATTGTCCAGACAGACCAGTTCGCACACGTCAGACCTATCAGAATCCCTGCGATTGCTGTAATAACATAAAGCCAGCAGGAAAGCCATATTTTTCCTAATTGTCTCATAAATAAGTACACCTCCGCTTTTTTATGCTATTGTATCATAAGCAAAATTACGGTACAATAGTCCCATAAGATAAAGGACGGAGGTGCATATTTTGTATCATATCAAACCTGATAAGCGTGCAGAAACTTCAGCAGCTATGCTGTATGCCGCACTGATAGAATGTCTGGAAGATACGCCCTATGAAAAAATAAGCATTACGGAGATTGTCAATCGTGCAACGACCGGTCGGAGTACTTTTTATCGTAACTTTGACGAAATTGTTGACATTCTTCACTGGAAATGCGACCGGCAATTTGCAGAGGTTCTAAGCGGATATGCACAGGAGGGCTGCCGGGAAAAGTCAGGTCTTTTGGAGTATGTCTTTGGATACTGGCAGAGCCATTCTGAAGTGTTGGAAATCCTGCTCTCCATAAACCGGACTGACATCATATATGACTGTTTCTCCAGAAATTCTGCTTCAATTATGACAACGCTAAAAGAACATATAGACATTCCCGAAGATCAGATGGAATACTTTATGGCAATCCGTATCAGCGTATTTGTCGGAATCGTTAAGACCTGGCTGAACCGCCAAAAAAAGGAAACAGCTTCCGAGATTTCCACCCTGTTTACGCATCAGATGGTGCAGATGGTAGAAAGCGGTCTGATTTTCTGATAAAACGCAGATTCTAAACGCATATGACCGGGAAGTCTGGCTTCCCGGTCATATGCGTTGCCTTTTCTGGCTGCTCATTTCATTTACACTTCTCTTAACTGCTCAATCGCACGTTCTGCCAGAATGCACTCGCCATGCTCATAGACAAACGCACGCTTTTCAGAGCCGACAAACACATCTGCTGAATATTCGTCCGTCAGGGCCGACAATCTCTTGACTTCGCTTTCCTCACAATTTGTCATATCCATAATCAGAAAATATACATCATCTAATTTATACAACTGATTAAACGGAAGCGTATGCATGGTCACCTGCTTTGCATAACGCATAAGAACATCTAACTCTTCAAATGCAAAAAGCGCTATGATTTTGATTGGTTCCTGTGAAACAGCGGTCTTTGCATTTACGTCATCAAGGCCTGCCTTTGCTTTCATCTCATTCCACTTGTTCTGTGGTATAGAGCCTAATAATCCGCTGACAATATCCTTGATATGCTCCATCATGCCGTCTGCTCCGGGATGCTCTGAAAAAGTCAGTGACAGTGTATGGTCCGGTAAGACATCTGCTCTCACCGTTTTCAGACCCAGATCAAATTTGGTCTCAAATTTCTGCTCTGCCATATCAAATATCTGGTTTATAAATTCCTGAGTACGAGCGCCATTGCTGATAATTTCTTCAATTGTAAATCCCAATTCCAGAAGTTCATCTTCTGATATTATACAGCGAATGGTGTGTTTTCCATAACGACTAAATTCCATACGCAGTCACTCTCCTTTCTCATATAATATGCACTGACAGCCTCTGGCGCACCGGCTGCTTATTCACTCTTCATCTGTTTGATCTTACTGCGGATTCTCTGCAATGTATTATCGATGGATTTGGGAGTTTTGCTCATAATTTCCGCAATTTGTGTATAACTGTTCCCTTCTAAATATAAGTATAACACAGTTCTTTCCATAGCGCTTAATTTTTCTTTTAATTTAAGAAAAAACTCCGCTCTGCCTTCCTGTTCTATCATCATCTGCTCAGGACTAAGATTCTGCTCGGTTACCATTTGTTCCAAGGAGACTCCTTCTTCATTATCCTGATTTGAAAATGATACATAGGTATTTAGCGGCATATGTTTTTTGCGGTTAGACGCCTCCAAGGCGGAATACAACTGCCGGCTGATGCACAAATCTGCAAAGGTAAAAAACGATGTTTCTTTTTCCTCTTTGTAGTCCCTCACTGCCTTAAACAGCCCGATCATGCCCTCCTGTATCAGATCTTCGGTTTCCCCGCCGATTAAATACATTGCATTTGTTTTTTTACGGACTAAGGGCTTATATTTCTCCATAATGTAATCTGCAATATGCACTTCTCCCGCACGAAGCATACGAATCAATTCTTCGTCGGAATAGGTTGTGTAATTCATCTTTCCTCCACTTTCAAACTGCACAGCGCAGTTCTCTCAGCAAATACTATTTTTTACCCATTCTCTGGCGCACGATTTCATAGGCCAGCACACCTGTTGCAACAGATGCGTTTAAAGAGTCAATATCACCCTTCATTGGAATCTTGGCAATCATATCGCAGTTTTCTTTTACCAGCTTGCTGACACCATCACCTTCGTTTCCAATTACTAGACCGATAGAACCTGTAAGGTTCAAATCGTACATTGGCGTGCCGTCCATATCCGCACATATAAACCACATACCCTTATCCTTTAACTCCTTTATCGTCTGGGTAAGATTGGTCACCTTCGCTACCGGTGTGTAGTTAATCGCGCCGGCTGAAGTTCTTGCAACGGTTGGCGTCAGTCCTACGGCACGGCGTTTTGGAATAATGATTCCATGTGCGCCTGCCTGATTGGCAGTACGGATGATTGCACCTAAGTTGTGTGGGTCTTCAATTCCGTCTAAGATAATAATAAAAGGAGCTTCCCCTTTTTCCTGTGCATTACGAAGGATATCCTCTACTTGGGCATAATCATAAGCCGCAGAAATAGCAATAACGCCCTGATGCTTTCCGCCTGTTTCGGAAATCTGGTCTAAGCGTTCTTTGGTCACATAATGGATGATGGTATCCCCTTTTCTTGCTTCTCTTGTGATGGATTTGATTGGCCCATCCTGACAGCCGTCTAATACAAATAACTTATCAATTGTTTTTCCGGAGCGAAACGCTTCGAGTACCGCATTACGTCCTTCGATTTTGTTTTCCACGTACGCCGTACGTTCGTTTTCCATATGTTCGTATCCCATGTGTTCTCCTCTTATTTTCTGTTTTCACGCATACCGGACTTTTGTTTAGTGCTGGATATGCGCCTTCTCGAGTCCTAATCTGGTCAGTTCCACAACTCTTGCAAAATCGTCCTTTAAATAGAGATATCCCATAAGCGCTTCAAATCCGGTAGCCTTACGGTAATCTGTCATGCTGGCATTTTTTGCCATCGTCGGAGATTTTGCATTACGGCCTCTGCGATATACATCCGCTTCTTCCTCCGTTAGCTCCTCCTCTAATGCTTCAATCATTTTTGCCTGACTGGCAGCCTTTACGATATGACTGGTATACTGATGAAGCTGGTTTGCCTTAGTGTTGCCTTTTCCGACTACGATGGAGCGGATGACAAGGTCAAAAATCCCATCTCCGATATACGCAAGCGCCAATGGAGAGTACGTTTTGATATCTACATCTTTTATTTCAAACTGTTCTTTAATATAGGAATTTATCTTCATTTCCATTAAACAAGCTCCCACTTTGTTCCTTCCCTTGTGTCTTTGATTGCAATGCCTTTTGCCAGTAGTTCATCGCGGATGGCATCTGCCGTTGCAAAATCCTTTGCCTTTTTGGCTTCTGCACGTTCTTTGATTTTTTCAAGAACAAAAGCCTCTAACTCTGCTGAAACACCTGTATTCTGCGTCGCTTCTGAAAGTTTTTTGCCTTCTTCGTAAAGATTCAGGGATAATACAGCGTCAAAATCATTAATCAGTGTAAGCTTTGTCTTATCATTTACATCAGCTTTTAACAAATCATAGATAACCGTAATCGCCATCGAAGTATTCAAATCATCGCAGAGCGCATCCTCGAATTTTTCTTTGAACATACGGAACGCAGTTGTATCCAATTCACCCTCATCTTTTAATTCTGCAACCCTTTTTGCAAGTTTATTGTATGCCGCTTCCATATTATCTAATACTTCATAGGAAAACTCTAACGGTTTGCGGTAATGCGACTGTAGGCAGAACATTCTGTAAACCAGTGGATTGTAACCTTTGCTTTCTAAGAGTGATACGGTAAGAAAATCCCCCTTAGACTTACTCATTTTACCGGATTTGTCATTTAAATGATTTACATGGAACCAGTAATTACACCATTTATGTCCGGTATAGCTTTCTGATTGGGCGATTTCATTGGTGTGATGCGGGAAAATGTTATCCACACCTCCGCAATGAATGTCCATATATTCACCAAGATGTTTCATACTGATGCAGGAACATTCAATATGCCATCCCGGATAACCTACGCCCCAAGGACTATCCCATTTTAATGCCTGGTCTTCAAATTTAGATTTGGTAAACCAAAGTACGAAGTCGTTCGTATTCTTTTTATTGGCATCTGCCTCTACATCATCACGGACTCCTACCTGAAGCTGTTCCTTTTCTACCGCAGAAGAAAATACATAGTAATCTTCGAGTTTACTGGTATCAAAGTATACATTTCCACCTGCCTCATATGCATAGCCTTTTTTCAAAAGCACCTCTACCATGTGAATAAATTCCGGGATACAGTTTGTTGCAGGCTCTACCACGTCCGGGCGTTTGATATTCAGTTTCCCGCAATCGTCAAAAAAAGCGTCTGTATAGAATTTTGCAATCTCCATAACCGTTTTATTTTCACGCTTTGCACCGCTTAACATTTTGTCTTCTCCGGTATCCGCATCACTAGAAAGATGCCCTACGTCTGTGATATTCATAACCCGTTTTACGTCGTACCCAATGTAACGAAGTGTTTTCTCCAGCACATCCTCCATGATATAACTGCGCAGATTGCCGATATGTGCAAAATGATATACCGTAGGTCCGCAGGTATACATGGCAATTTTTCCTTCTTCATTTGGAATTAAGGTTTCAATGCTTCTGGTTAATGTGTTGTAAAAGCGAAATTTGTTTTCCATAGTGTCTCCTTCATCTATCTAAATATCTTTTGCCGCTGTCAGCTTTAGCGCCTTTTTTAATTCTTCCAGTTCTTTTTCTAAACTATCCATGCGCTTGCCCAGTTCAAGCTCCTGCATTTCCAGAGTATCAATATCTTCATGAACCGGGTCCGGTAAATGTCCATGATCTAAGTCTTCCTGCGGAACATTTTGCTTCTCTCTTTTTACAATACGTCCCGGAATCCCTACCACGGTACAGTTAGGTGGTACCTCTTGCAATACCACACTTCCCGCTCCAATCTTGCAATTGTCCCCGATAGTAAAAGAACCAAGAACCTTTGCACCCGCACTGACCATAACATTGTTGCCAAGCGTCGGGTGTCTTTTCCCCTGTTCCTTTCCGGTTCCGCCAAGGGTTACCCCCTGATACAGTGTACAGTTATCGCCGATAATGGTTGTTTCTCCTATTATAACACCGGAACCATGATCAATAAATAGTCCTTTTCCGATTTGTGCGCCCGGATGTATCTCAATCCCCGTCTTTCGTACTGCTTTCTGCGACAGCCATCTCGCCCAAAAATAATGTCCCTTCAAATACCACTTGTGCGCAGTCCGGTACATCATGACCGCCTTAAAACTTGGATATAAAAACACTTCCCAGTTAGAGTGAATGGCAGGGTCTCTTTCGCGTATTATGTTGATTTCTTCCTTGACATCCTGTATAAATCCCATTTCAGTATCCTCCTTATTCTGGACTAGATAAATAAAGTGTGCGCTTGACGCACACTTTCGCGCCCGAGCGTTATCGCAAAGCGATTATTTCCTTTCCGCGAGGTGCGCATCCTTCGCGAAGCGTTTTTCATATCATAGGAAAGTAAATTTCTTGCACACATTAGTGTATCACGGTCTTTCCTATGATATAAAAAACGGATTACCTCATCTCTAGAGACGAAGTAATCCGTGGTTCCACTCTAATTTGAAGTATTGACAATAATCCCTGTAACACTTCCTCTGGCACATAACGTGTGCAATGCGTATCCGGCTAAGCATCGTGTCCGTCGCCTCTGCACCATCGTATCTGTTGCGCATCAGCGTACATCCTTATACATCACCGAATCAGCTCCCGGATGCACTTTCGAAAACCTAAGACTAAAGCTGCTTTCAGCCGGTGACAGCTTCTCTCTTTTGCCTTATTGTGTCCTCTACTCTTTCCGTTCAAAGCCTTTTTCTTATAAAACTTATAGTTTAGTTTATGCAAAGAAACTGTTTTTGTCAAGAAAATCTGCTATGCATTTATTTTCCGCAGCCGCCACAACCTCCGCTGCATCCTACCTGAACGCTTGCTTCATACATCGTTGCAAGAGAACAGATTGCCTGTGCCGCCATCCCTTCTTCACGCCCTGTAAACCCAAGGTTCTCTTCTGTTGTGGCTTTTACGTTAATCTGATCTCTTTCAATGCGAAGCACCTTTGCAATATTTTCTTCCATCCGGTCAATATATGGACGAAGCTTTGGTCTTTGGGCAATGATAGTTGCATCAATATTTTCAATAACATAGCCCTTTTCTTCAATCAGCTCGCGCACATGCTCCATCAGCTTCATGCTGTCAGCCCCTTTATATTTAGGGTCTGTATCCGGAAAATGCTTTCCTATATCACCTAACGTTGCGGCGCCTAGCAATGCATCCATAATTGCATGCACCAATACGTCCGCATCCGAATGTCCTAATAATCCCAAGGTGTGCGGCACCGTTACGCCACCAAGAATTAACTCTCTTCCTTCCACCAATTTGTGAACGTCATATCCCAATCCTACGCGCATTGTTTTAATTCCTGCCTTTCAAAATTATGTATCCAATCTGCCTTTAATAAATATATCAGAAAAATTACAGAGCTGATAGACCAGGTAATCGGATATGCAATAAAAATCAACCGTATATTGTCAAACAGCTTTCCGACTATGTTGATGTAAGTAATACGGATAATACACCACGAAAGCAGCATGACATACATAGGCACAGCAGATTTTC
This sequence comes from uncultured Agathobacter sp., assembly GCA_944381555.1. Lineage (GTDB taxonomy): Bacteria > Bacillota > Clostridia > Lachnospirales > Lachnospiraceae > Roseburia. Next base: position 14,404 of record CALWLL010000015.1, read on the forward strand.
CCGCTCCACGCATAACAGCCGCTGCTGCATGAGAAAAAGCCAGCAGGAAATAGAACAAAGTAACCGTTCGTGCCTGAAGTACCCCATATCCGATTGCAGCCTCTCCCCCGCCGAAAATACCGATGACATGAGGTGCTAATGTATAGATCAGACCACCGACAACTTCTGCCAAAACCAATGTACAGACAATTCCAAAAATCGTTCCTTTTTTTACCCGGTCATACTGCTTAGCGCCTATATTCTGACTCACAAATGTCGTCAGCGCCATAGTAAAACAGGTAATCGGAAGAAATCCAAAGCCCTCCAGTTTTGCATATGAACCGCATCCTGCCATCGCTGCCGTCCCAAAAGCATTGATGTTAGCCTGCACTACAATATTGGCAATTGATATAATAGAGTTCTGTATTCCGGATGGAAGTCCTATGGAAATAATCTGTTTTAACAATTGCGTATCTATCCTGATTTCCTTTAATCGTATCTGATAAATCTCATCCACCCTCATCAGCCGGCTCATACACAGGATAACACTTAAAAACTGGGATATAATGGTAGCAAGCGCAGCATACTGCACCCCCAGATGGAAAAAGCCGCAAAAAATCAAATCCAAAATGACATTGGTACAGGAAGAAATAATTAGATAATACAGTGGGTGTCTGCTGTCTCCGATTGCATGAAAAATTCCCATGCAGATGTTATACATCATAGAAGCTAATGAGCCGCAGAAGTATACCCTCAAATATAATACCGAATTGGAAAACACCTCTTCCGGGGTATCCATCCATTCCAGAATCATTGGCGTAAATACTATGCCTGCTATCGTCATTATAATACCCGCTATCAGACCAAACGCCACGTCTGTATGTACTGCCTTTTGTACTCTCTCATAATCTTTTGCGCCATAATATCTGCCTATGACAACTCCTGCTCCCATCGCGGTTCCATTAAAAAAGCCGACCAGCAAAAAAATCAGGCTTCCTGTAGATGTTACGGAAGCCAGCGCCTCATCACCCAGAAAATTACCTACAATTAACGAATCTGCCATATTATACATTTGCTGGAACAGATTCCCAAAAAACAAAGGAATTGCAAATGCTATCATCTTTTTGGGAATAGAGCCTTCTGTAAGTGCCGTATTATTCTTTGTTACTATACTCATACTTTCCTCTGCAAAAAACTCCCGAAGAGTTTTGCTTCGCTTTACTCTTCGGGATTAAATATCACTGCTTCTTATGCAATGGCTGCCGTAATAATCGCCATCTTATATACTTCTTCTGCATTACATCCGCGAGATAAGTCGTTGATTGGTGCATTTAAGCCTAAAAGAATCGGTCCATATGCCTCAAATCCGCCTAGACGCTGTGCAATCTTATAACCGATATTACCTGCGTTGATGTCCGGGAATATAAATGTATTAGCCTGTCCTGCAACCTTGCTGTCTGGACATTTTGTTTTTGCAACGGTTGGAGAAACTGCTGCGTCAAACTGCAGCTCTCCTTCAATCGGATATTCCGGGTATCTTTCTTTTGCTTTGTTCGCCGCAGAACGTACTTTATCGACAGATTCGCTTTTTGCTGAGCCGAGTGTAGAGTAACTAAGGAAGGCTATCTTTGGTTCCATTCCGAATATCTCGCCGCATTTTGCTGTTTCTCCGGCAATTTCAACCATTTCATCCTCTGACGGGAATAAGTTAATTGCACAGTCACCCATTGCCAATAACTCGTTACCGCCATTGCCATCCGGACGGGCAAGGATGAAGCAGGAAGACACGATTGTATTGCCCGGTTTTGTTTTAATAAGCTGCAATGCAGGACGTACCGTATCTGCTGTGGAGTAAGTTGCTCCACCAAGCAAACTGTCCGCCTTACCCATTTTTACGAGCATTGTTCCAAAATAGTTCGATGTGGATAAAACCTTGCGCGCTTCTTCCGGTGTAGCGCCTTTTTTCTTACGAAGTTCGCAGTACATCTCGACCATCTCTTCAAATCCGTCATAGTTTGCAGGGTCAATGATTTCTGCTCCTGTAATATCAAAGTTTCCGGCTTTAGCGGCTGCTTCAACTTCTTCTTTATTTCCCACAAGAACCGGAGTAAGAATCCCCTCTGCAAGCAGACGGGCAGATGCCTCCAGAATACGTGGATCGCTTCCTTCCGGGAAAACGATTTTTCTTGGATTTTCTTTTAAAATTTTAATCATTTTTGTAAACATGGTATTCTCTCCTTTTTGGTATTATTTTACTATGTTCAACTTATTTAGATTTTATACCCGTTGACTTGGAAAAACAAGTTGTAATTAAGTATTATTTCTAATACAATTGATTCATTGGGTCATTTTATAAAAGAGTTTAAAGAATGAGGAACGGTTTATGAACAAAAGAACTTTACAGGGAATGCTTCTGCTACTGCTTACCGCTACTGTCTGGGGTGTTGCTTTCGTAGCCCAGAGCGCAGGGATGAGTCATTTGAACGCGTTCGCCTTTAACTGTATCCGAAACGCTATCGGTGCTTTGGTGCTTCTGCCGGTACTTCTGTTAAGGCACAAACCTCCCTTTACCAAAGATTTGCTTTTCGGCGGGCTTGTATGCGGAATCGCACTTTGTATTGCTTCTAACCTCCAGCAAATGGGTATTGAGCATTCTACCGTAGGAAAATCTGCCTTTATTACCACTCTATATATTGTCCTTGTTCCGGTTTTTGGTCTGTTTTTCAAAAAGAAGGTTGGTCTTCAGGTCTGGCTGAGCGTTTTTCTTGCTTTGGCAGGTCTGTTTCTGCTTTGCATGAAAAATGAATCCTTTGTTTTAGAAATCGGCGACATCTACTTAATCCTGTGTGCTTTTTTCTTCACACTACAGATTATGGCTGTAGACTATTTCGCACAAAAAGTGGATGGCGTAGCATTAAGCGCAATGCAGTTTGCTGTCACCGCCGTTCTCTCCGGTATCGGTATGGTATTTACCGATATTCCGAGCCTGTCTGATATTACCGCATCCGCTGTTCCCCTTCTGTATGCAGGCGCTGTCTCCTGCGGTGTCGGCTATACATTACAGATTATCGGACAGAAATTCGTTCCCGCCACCGTAGCCTCACTGATTTTGAGTTTGGAATCCGTGATTGCTGCGTTAGCCGGATGGATCATTCTGCATGAAGTCCTCTCGGAAAGAGAGTTGATAGGCTGTATACTTGTATTTGTGGCAGTTATTCTTACTCAGATTCCTTTAAATCGCAAAAAGAACTAATACATCGTTGCGGTTCGTGACATTAGCCTTTCTAACAAAGTGTGCACTTAGCGCACTTTCTTGCCCGGGCGGTATCGCAAAGCGATTACATTCTTATTCCTGGGAATTATCCAGATGTTTAGTAAACTTTCTGACAGCCAGATTTAATAATTGTATATACTGCCTTTTACTTGCTATCCTTTGCTTACGATACCTTATTATTTTTTCTTAACTCTATTGGGCATAGGTGGATTTTTTTCATACCTCTGCCCAAATTTCTTATCAAAATACTGCTTTCAGTATGCCCGTTGGGCATATAGCAAAAAAAATATATGTCATGCCCAATATTACTTAAAAATATGGGTGTTACATACGGATTTTTCTGCCATTGCCCAAAATAGTAATATTATTATGCAAATTAGCCCGAAAATTGGGCGTAAACAAACAATAATTCTGTCTACGCCCAAATATCTATAATTTCTTGACGAACAGCGCCCGAATTGCATTTAATACTGCAATGACCATAACACCTACATCTGCGAAAATCGCCAGCCACATATTAGCAATTCCAAACGCGCCAAGTATTAAGCAGATGCCTTTGATACCGAGTGCAAATACCACATTCTGATATACGATTCCCATACACTTACGGGAAATCCGGATTGCTTTTGCAATTTTGAGCGGATCATCATCCATAAGAACCACGTCTGCGGCTTCAATTGCAGCATCAGCGCCCAATGCTCCCATTGCAATACCGATGTCTGCACGCGAAAGGACCGGTGCATCATTGATACCATCTCCAACAAACGCAAGCTTTCCAGTGCTAATATCCAGTAATTCCTCCACCTTCGCAACCTTATCTTCCGGCAATAGCTGACTATACACCTTATCTATGCCAAGTTCCTTTGCAGTCTGATTTGCCGCTGATTCTATGTCGCCTGTTAAAATAACTGTATTTTTCACTCCTGCCTTTTTTAACTCGGTAATTGCTCTTTTCGCGTTTTCTTTTATCACGTCTGAAATGAGAATATGACCGGCATATTCCTTATTGACCACCATATGAACTATTGTTCCAACCTGACTGCATTCTGTATAGGTCACACCGAGTTCTTCCATCAGACGGAAGTTTCCTGCCGCCACTTCAACTCCATCAACATTTGCAACTACGCCTTTTCCGCTTATTTCACGAATATTACTTACGCGGTTTCTGTCAATTACTTCTGCCTTCTCTATGGTATTCCCATTGGTTTGCCGTACAATGTTAAGATAGGCTCTCTGAATACTTTTGCTGATTGGATGGGAAGATGCGCTCTCTGCATGAGCCGCATAATATAGGAGTTTTTCCTCATCCATATTGTTGTGATGAACACCGTTCACTTCGAATACACCCTTTGTAAGAGTGCCCGTTTTATCGAAAACAACCGTATCCACCTGGGAAAGTGTTTCTAAATAGTTTGAACCCTTAATCAGCACACCTGCATTACTTGCTCCGCCGATTCCTGCAAAAAAGCTAAGCGGAATGCTGATTACCAGCGCACAAGGACAGCTAATAACAAGGAATGTCAGTGCCCTGTAAATCCAATCGCCCCAATCCGGTAACAATCCCATTGCCATCAGAACAATCGGTGGAATAACTGCAAGCGCTAACGCGCTGTAACAGACTGCCGGTGTGTAATATTTTGCAAACTTTGCGATAAAATCTTCCGAACGGGATTTGCGTGAACTTGCATTTTCCACCAAATCAAGAATTTTTGATACGGTTGATTCCCCAAATTCTTTCGTGGTCCGAATCTTCAGCACGCCTGTCATATTGATACAGCCGCTTGAAATTTCTTCCCCGGCTCTTACATCTCTTGGAAGGCTTTCACCTGTAAGCGCTACGGTATTTAAGGTTGATTCTCCTTCTGCAACAATTCCGTCAATCGGTACTTTTTCACCTGGCTGAACAATGATAAGATTACCGATTGCCACCTCGTCAGGATCCACTTGCCTTAGAACGCCGTCTATCTCTACGTTGGCATAGTCCGGCCGAATGTCCATCAGTTCACTGATATTCTTTCGGCTTTTCCCGACTGCATAGCTCTGAAACAGCTCTCCAATCTGATAAAACAGCATAACTGCTACCGCTTCGGTATAATCTCCATCCCCGGTAATTGCAATAAGGATGGCTCCTACTGTGGCTATCGCCATAAGGAAATTCTCATCAAATACCTGCTTGTGATATATACCAAGTCCGGCTTTTCTAAGAATATCATAGCCTATCACGAGATACGGTATCATATACAGACAGAACCTAATTATTCCTTCTGACGGAATAAACATTAATATCACCATCATTGCGGCTGCAACAATAATGCGAAGAAGCATTTTTTTCTGCTTTTTAGTCATATTAATCCCCATTTCTGCGCTGCTTTTTTGCACATAAGCAGCTTTGAGCCAAGCAGCGCACTGACTCAAATTACCGTGCGAAAAGAATACTTTCACACTGAACTCCTCCCGAAAACAACTTCCGCAGGTTCTTTTTCTATCCGGTTAGAAGTAAATTTCACAATCGTCTTCTACAATTTTACAATTCTTCTTTACTTCTTCCATAACTGCTTTCGGTTCTGCACCCTCTTCAAATTCTACGCTCATTTTTAAAGTCATAAAATTTACGGCTGCATCTTTTACACCTGCCGTATTCTTTGCAGCAGCCTCCATTTTATTTGCACAGTTTGCGCAATCCACTTCAATTTTGTAAGTTTTCTTCATAAATTCTATCTTGTATGATTATTTAGAAGCTAATAATCATATATTTCCTTTCTTTTAATATCGTGGTTCAATACATTCAGATACTGTGGACTTTTGATTTATTTCCTGTAGCTCTGACTACTCGAAGGAGTGTATTGCCGCTACCTTTATCTGAATTGTTTATAGCTGGATGTTGCCGGAGTAATCCGAGTACTTATTTCCATCAAGTCTACGATGATAATCGCTGGTGGATATCACGGTATCTAGACTTTAGAAAGGGAGGTACAACCTCATGATTTACGTAGGCATTGATATTGCCAAACTTAATCATTTCGCCTCAGCCATATCTTCTGATGGTGAAATACTCATTGAGCCGTTCAAATTTACAAATGACAATGATGGCTTCCAATTGCTGCTCTCTAAACTGGATCCTCTAGACAAAGACAGCATCATCATTGGTCTTGAATCGACGGCACACTACGGCGACAACCTTGTTCGATACCTTGTTGCCTGTAATTACAAAGTGTGTGTGTTGAACCCCATCAAGACTTCTACTATGCGAAAGAACAACATTCGCAAAACGAAGACTGACAAAGTCGACACTTACATTATCTGTAAAACTCTTATGATGCAGGAATCTCTCAGATTTGTGACCTTCTATGATCTTGATCTGATGGACTTAAAAGCCCTTGGTCGTTTCCGCCAGAAAACTATTAAGCAGCGAACCCGTTTAAAGATTCAGCTGACTTCTTATGTGGACGAGATCTTTCCTGAATTGCAGTATTTCTTCAAATCAGGTCTGCATCAAAAATCTGTCTATGCGCTTCTCAAAGAAGCACCTACACCGGAAGCAATAGCCTCTATGCATATGACTCATCTGGCTCATCTTCTCAAAGTGAACTCCCACGGACACTTTGACAAAGAGATGGCTCAGCAGTTAAGAGTTCTCGCACAGAAGTCTGTCGGTGCCAACGACAGTGCTCTATCTATTCAGGTAACCCACTCCATCCAACAGATTGAGTTACTGGATAGCCAATTAGAAAGAGTTGAAGCTGAAATGACTGACATCATGAAATTCAATGATTCCGTCATTATGACCATTCCTGGTATCGGTTATATCAACGGAGGAATGATTCTTGGTGAAATCGGTGATATTCACCGCTTTTCCAACCCTAACAAGCTGCTTGCATATGCCGGCTTAGACCCTTCTGTATATCAGTCTGGAAATTACCAGGCTAAGAAGACGAGGATGTCTAAACGTGGTTCCAAAGTCCTTCGATATGCACTTGTTAATGCAGCTCACAATGTTGTTAAAAACAACGCCACCTTCAAGGCCTATTACGATGCCAAGATGGCGGAAGGCCGGACTCATTATAATGCCCTTGGGCACTGTGCCGGCAAGCTCGTCAGAGTCATCTGGAAGATGCTGACTGACGAAGTTGAATTTAACCTCGAATAAGAGGTCTGGATACTCTATATCGTTGATTTGAAAAAAGCGCCCACCAGGGAGCCCTATTAAGGTTACCCATTTTTACCACGAAAAGATTATTTTAATTTCCAGCTAATTTAAGCTTGACTTTTCATAGCTGGTCTCGCTTTAATTTTCTATTAATTTATTCTGCATAAGTAATACAGTTATTAGGAGTTTCGTAAATTCTAACGAAATGCATATTATAATCCTTATTTTTTAACTGATCATAAAAATATTTTGCTAGATGTTCAGCAGTTGGTATATCATCTAATTTTACATATTCATATTTTTCTTCTTCTAGAAAAGAAAGCATCTTTAAATCTAATACATCCTTCTCAATTAATATTTTGTGATCAAGCAAATCAACCGCATTTTTTAAATCTCTTTTCAAAATAGAAAAGTCAACTAGCATGCCTCTGTATTGTCCTTCTTTATTTAGTTCTTCACCACATATCTCTACTTCCACACGCCATCTATGCCCATGCATATTTTTACATTTACCGTTATATCCTTTCAAAAAATGTGCTGCATCAAAACTCTCTTCGGTTTTTAAAAAATACATTATCTATTCCTCCTCTACTTGTTTATTGATAATACATTAACACAAAAAAAATGCATTTCAACGAACTATAGTTCATTGAAATGCATACAATCATTCCTATTATTCTGCTTATCAAATATTAATCTGAAAGTTTGACAAATCTATCCGGCAATCTATCTCTTAAATACATATACTTCTTTTCGAAGCTCTTTTCCAAATCTACATTTACAATAATACATCCATACGAATTTCTGCTCTCACCTATAACTCTGCCATCTGGTGCAATCGCATATGCAATTGGAATTGTTCCATTATAATGAGAACAGCCAAACACATACACCTCATTTTCAATTGCACGAGCTCTAGCTAACGCAAGCCACTGCTCATACTGTAAATCATTATACATTCCGGTACCAATTAAATTTACTAAACAGCATGGATTCTCCAGACTCATCACTCTCGCAACCTCTGGAAAATGAATTTCATAACATATAGGAATTCCAATAATGCCATACTTACTTTCAATACAATAAATACTACTTCCAGCAGCCCTACCCTTAGCCTTTTCTGCTTGTGACAAAATATTTTTTTGATACTCTCCAATAATCTTACCGTTATCTATAATAACCGCTTTTTGGCAAGACGCACTTTCGGTCCTTAATACTAATCCTGAGATGATAAATTTATTAAATGTTTGACTTATTTCAACTGCATAATCTAAATCCCCCTCCGACAAAAAACCTTCAGGAAAAATATATATGTCTGCTTCTTGTATTGTTAACATTTTTTTAATTTCTGACATTGCATCATCTTTATTCGGTACTACTAATGCTATTTTCAGGTTCATATACTTTTCCCTCTCCCGTTTATATGTCATGAGCCACACGGACTACTATAATTCTTTAATCCAAAGGCAAAAAATTTTTTTGCTCCCATCACCATGACCATTGCAACAAATGGTGTTGCATAAGTGTAACACATATATTTATCTAAGTCAAATAGCAAAGTAGCTGAAAAAAAGGAAGTATATGCATATGGTACTACAAAAATTAAAAACTTCTGAAGAAACGGATGAAATATCGTAATAGGATACCGGACCAATTGACGAAGGCTATCTATCATAACTGTAGCATTGGTAACTTCCGTAAACCAGAACGATAATGTTTCCATAAAAACAGTTATTGAAAAAATAATAAATGCGCCTGAAATCACGCATATAACAAGCCAGATAACTTTCCAACATCCTACATAAATATTTGTATTAATAAACCCAAATATCAAATAAATAATGCCACAGATAGTCAATATAAAACCGTGTATATTAGTACCATCCACTACTAGCAAAAAGAGCGTATTGGCAGGTTTAGTCAAATAACCATCTAGACTTCCAGAGTGTACGTGTTTACTTATTGACCAAACATTATGTAAAAAAAATTCTTCTATCCCCATAGGTAATAAATAACAGCCCAACAAAATTAAACATTCTCCAAAATCAAATCCTCCCAAAGTATCTACATTATTATATACAATTATTGTGCAAAACAGAGACGAAATTTGTATAATAAGATGTGCAAATACTCCAACAGCAAAATCTAACTTATATGAGGTACTTTCACGCATATTTTTATATAACATTCCACTATACAATAATATATACTTTTTAACCGCCATTTATTGTTATACTCCTTATCGCCTTTCTATATATCAACTCATCCAAGTATAGTAACATAACCACCCAAATGAACTGAATCATCAATTGCATTTTTCTCTCTTCTACAGAATATTTCTCTAGAAATATCATTACTGGTGTATAAACCATTTTTTCAAAAGGCATATAGGAAAATAACTTTTGTATCTTTTGTGGGAAAAATGAAATTGGAATTAATGCACCAGACAAAAGATCAACTATAGCTTTTTTAGCATTATATATCCCCCAAAAATTCATTGTAAAAAAAGTAAGATATCCCGCTAATATACTAATACTAAACATTATCATATAACTGATATGTAATGACCTCTTGTCAAGTGCAAATTAACAGAAATCACCACAAACTTTTATTTAATTGTTTCTGAAGGCATCCGGAAAGAGCCTCGGAGTATCAGTTCCCGGCATTGGCCACTCT
>CALWLL010000016.1 GCA_944381555.1 uncultured Agathobacter sp.
TGTCGGCTCCGGTGACGCGACTTTGTTCACTATAGAAAAATCGAAATTGGTGCAAACGATAGGGCAGTTTATCAAATGTTATAAGCTGCTTTATCGTTTACACCAACTTCGATTGGTTTCTAATCAAGTTTACGGAGCTTTGTTACTCCCCTTTCCAGCTGTAATGGAAAGGGGATTTCCTTTTGTCTATGCCTCTATAACCTCTTTCAACCTATCTCTCCATATCTCTATTGTTGCCGCAAAAAGACCAATACCAAAGGTAAACACTGCAAGCAGAACCAGCATCACAACAAAAGCTCCTACGTTATACCACTGTCGCCAAATCATGGACAAAACAACAAATAACAATAAAAGCAACCCAATAATACCTATGCCAAAACTATATAACCGCATTTGTAAGTCTGCCAATAAACAGAGCACACATAAAACCAAATATACAGGCATAGCTAATAATTTCATAATAAAACGTAACATTCTTTTCCCCTCCTTATTTTGCCCGGGCAAATTGGGGCATGTCATGATTAACTTCTGCAGTGTAATATCCACTAATTGTGCTCGGAGCATTAAACAATGCTGCCAACAAATATTTCTTAATATTTTTAACCTTGGTCGTGTTTCTCTGTAAACAGCTAATCACATATTCAACATGTCCATAGTTTATTTTTAAAAACTTCGACCTCACAAGTTCCACCGGATATGTTCCACTCGAAATAACAATCTGCTCTCCCTTTCGCAATACCATTTCAAGAATCAGCTCAAATATTCCCTCTACTAATTCCTTCTCGTAAGGATATTGTTGAAGCAAATAATCATACTCAATGTTTGTTTTAATCAGCTGAGAATAGGACTCCATCTCATCCAATTCTCCATCTGAATCTCCTGATTCGATAAGATTAGATTCAGTATTGCTTAAGTAAGTTTTATTTATATTAGTATTATTCTTAAGTGGTGTCAACAACGGCACTTCTTGAAGTGCATTTTTGACACCTCCGGAGGTTCCCAAATCGACACTTCTGACACAAGAAGATTTAGTACCTGGCTGCAGTTTTATGACAATCGGCTTGTTTTCAGCACATTTAACATACTCATGCTCTTGATTTTTAGAGGATTCTTCATTATTTTCATTGTTTTCCTCGTTATCAGCACACACAATATCCGTCTTTTCCTCTGACACAGAAGTGTCGATTTCGACACCTCTGGAAGTTCCGTTTTCCTCAGCTGAGCCCATAAAGCTCTTAATGTATAGTATACTTGGAAGACCTAATCCTCTCCTCTTCTTTTCAACCAGTCCGAAGTTCTCCAATTCTCCCAGATACTCAATTGCTTTCTTTTTTGAAAATCCGAACAAATCCTGAATTTCTTCTATCTTGAAAATAATATATACTCTTTTTTCATCATCCAACCAGCCATTCTTTACAGACAAAGCCATTCTATCAAGTAACACTCCGTACAGAATCTTGGCGGCAAGCGACAGAGAAGAGAAACTCTCCTCTGTCAACATCCGCTTGGGAATTCTTATAAAACTAAATTGTTCTGCTTCCGCACCATAGTAATAACTAAATTCCATTACTGGCCACCTTCCTACTGTTTCTTGTTTTGCTGTTTCTTCCATTGCTCCAAAAGCGACTCAATTACTGCTTTAGCTTCTTGGGATGTATAATAAGCCGGGAAGTACTTTCTAAGCTGATTCGATGTAAAATTAATTCGCATTGCTGGTTTCCTTCCCGGCTGATAATCATTCAATATCTGAATTACCTCATTTCGTGTGAGTTCTCCTTTTACGCTCAACTCCTCTCTGAGTGCCGATATCTGATACGACTTAATAACTCCATTATCCTTTATGTATTCATACAGCCAACGCTGAATCAGTTCGTCCAAATAGGATATTTCAACACCGGTAATAATTGCAATTTTTCCACGGTCAACCATTTCCAACAAGTTTGGCGTCAGTTCTGTCAGCCTTACGAATCTATGGATTTGATTCTTACTCTCTCCAACAGACTCTGCAACAATCTCCGCAGCTTCCAACTTTCTCCCAAGTTGGGAGGAAGTTCTTGTAACTTTCCCCTGATGCTTTATCGCATTCAACTTCATTCTATACGCAAATGCCTTTTCACTTGGAAGAATCTCTTCTCGCTGAATGTTACTGTCTACCATAGCAATTACAGCATCATCATCGGTCATCTCTTTGATATTAGCAGGAATGGTAGGCAATCCTATCTTATTTACGGCATATAATCTTCGATGTCCTGAAATCATTTCATATCCACCTTCATCATCCGGGCGGACAATGACCGGTGTTAATACGCCGTTATAGCGAATACTTTCTACCAGCTCTTCCATTTTTTCATCATCCACAACTTTAAAGGGATGACCTTCGAATGCATATATTTTTTCAATTTCAATATCTGTAACCGGTTCTCCTGAAGGAACCCCTAACAGTTCATCCACCGATAACATTTTAATTTTTTCTCCGCTTCTCTGCTTCATTTATGCGCCCTCCCCATTATTCTTAAGAAATTCTCTCGTTAGTGACTCATACGCCAATGCAACCTTACCGGTTCCGCAATGTTTATATATACTCATACCTTCTGCACTCGTCTCTGCAGCCTTTACTGAAATCGGTATATAGGTTTCAAAGGTGCCGATGGAATCACTATAAGTTTTATGTACCTTTTCAAAGATATCCCTGGCATACACTGTTCTAAAATCAACCATAGTCATTAGAATGCCTTCAAAAGCCAAATGACGGTTAAGTTGCCTTTTAACCTTAAGAATAGTCGCTATCAACTGTTCAAGCCCTTTAACGGACAAATACGCAGTAATAATAGGTACCAGAACAGAATCTGACGAGGCCAAGGCATTAATAGTCATCATTCCTAAAGACGGCATACAGTCAATAATTATAAAATCATATTTGGGGCGAACCATATCTATATATTCTTTCATAATCATTTCTCTGGAAAATGCATTTACCAGTGATACCTCTAAAGCTGACAATTCGATATTTGACGGAAGTAAATCCACTCCTTCTTCGTGATGTAAAATCCCCTCTTCATCGGGTATGGTTTCATCATTAATAATCTTAAGCATGATTGTCGCCAACGTTACCGTTATATCATCCGGATATATATACCCCAGACTCGCAGTCATTGAACCCTGCGGATCCGCATCAACCAACAGTACCTTCTTGCCCTTTCTCGCAAGTCCAATCCCCAAATTTACCGCAGTGGTGGTCTTACCGACACCACCCTTCTGATTTGCTATTGCAATAACTTTACACATAGAACCGTTCCTCCTATTCCTCATCTCGAAATCTTTCCAAATAATCATCAATAATCTGTGTATTGACTAATGTTATTTTCTTTATGTGGTACATGGCATTAGCATCTACAGCCAATTGACGAAAGGTACTCTTTCCCATAGAATAAAGAATCGCACCTTCATCCAGCCGGACAAACTTCTTTCTTCCGTCTTTTATCAGCTCCCTAACTTCATCTGTACACACTTTTCTACGCATTCGACCCATACTCAGTCATCTCCTTCTCTGAAATTTTCAATATAATCTTGTAACTTATCCATATCTACAATTACCGTTTTCCTAATCTTCCAACATGCATTTGCTTCCTTCGCTATGCGAACCAAACTATAGTAAGGAATAGAAAACAAACGAGATGCATCCAAATACGTTGCGTATCGATGCTTCTTACGGATATATTTTCCCAGGTCTGGTCCGTTCCTGATTTTCTTCGTTTTTGTCAATAAAACCACCTCCTCTCCATGATTGCTTATGATGCCCTATGGATGTTTGTATTTCGTTATAGGACTTCATACAGCTATCAAAGCAATAAAAATCTGCCACAAATTGACACATCAAATTTGACCTTTTTTGTCTGTATTTTTGAACGTGTATAAACTCCTATAAAGAGTTAGAGAGGAATAAAAAAAGACACCCTGCTTCAGGTTTAACCTGTAACAAAGTGTCTGTATTTTATCTTAAGCAATTCCTCAAGATTATTGATTTTATTGAACAATGTGTACGTTAACGTCCATGGTTCTAACAGCAAAAACACTATTTTTTCCGTCACGTCCCAAGATTCGGCGTGATTTGTAAGGTGATTTGTTGTCCGTTTGTGGCTGTTTATGATTGTTTATCCAGCCTCGTAGAAGCACGTATAACGTTGTAGTTGTGTGACTAATTAAGCGATTTCATCGTCGGGAAAAGTTTTCCCAACAATTCGTACATCGTCATATTCATTCAAATCCTTTGTTTTGCTTACTTTCCCGAACTTCATACTCATTCATATTACATCAGGAAAAAAGCAAAATTGTTGTCAATCT
>CALWLL010000017.1 GCA_944381555.1 uncultured Agathobacter sp.
TGAAACGTTCGCCAAATCTTTTGATTTGGACTTGAATTATTCTCATTGAATCTTTCAAGGTTTTTCACTGTTTAGTTATCAAAGAACTGTTTGTTGTCAGCGACAACTTTGATAGAATATCATAAGCCGCGCTCTATGTCAACATTTTTTTAAAATTTTTGCTGTTCTTTGTCGTTTAAAACGACCTGAGTTTATGCAAACCCATATGAACAACTTACTGGCTCATTAGTCAGCTTTGTTATAATAGCACGAGGGTACCCCAAAGTCAACAACAAAATTTCATTTTTTACGAAGAAATTTTAACACCACAAGATGTTGTTTTTGCCGACTTGGCGTACCCCAATTTTAACATATTAAATTGTTTAATTTCACAACCTCTTTCGGATAGAGAATCCATTCCGTTAATTTTACAACATTTTGGATACAACCATCATAATTGGATTGTTTTCATATAACCATAAAAGAATTTCTGATTCATTTACTAATACAAGCAAATCGGTATTCACACCGGTATATGCAAGCATTGCAATTACTGTTAATACAACCCAGACCCATATTAGACCCTTTAACGCACCCGCAGCAATTCCTAATACGGTATCTGCCTGTCCGATAAGAGGGAGCTTTGACACTAATCCAAGCACCTTTTCTACTACCAACAATACAATTCGGGTCAGAACCAACACAACAATCAAGCCAATCAGATATGCCGCACCATTAGAAAGCTCTGTCGTATCAACCGTGACCTCACCCGTGCTTGTAACTAAATCTCCTACACTTTCATGCTCGCCTAAAATAGACTCCTTTAACTGTTTCGGCAGCTTTTCTTCAATCTCGGCAATTGCCTCAGTATCCAACGCCTCTGCCATGTTATCGGTAACTTCGTTCACGATTTCATTGAGCTGCTCGGAAACTGCTTCCTGAATAACCTCCGCAAGCGGTGTGCTCTCTATTATCACATCCGCCACAACCGGTGTGACCACATAACATGCAATAAGAACAATGATCCATGACACTAATGAAAGGGCAACTTTCAAAAAACCCTTTTTATAACCCCATGCGATGTTTCCTATAATTACTGCAAGAATAACAATCAATAACCAATTCATTTTAATTTCACCTCTTCTGTTGTTTCTTTAAATATAAATATATAATTTTGTCCGCTGTCACCTGAAATAATCTTATAGATTGGTTTTTCAAAATGATAAGAGAATTTCTTTATACTATGCATCGTAAAAATCTCACATTCCGATTCATTGGTAACACAGATTTCATTATTAGAAAGAAATTCAGCTTTGTCATATGAAATAGAAATCTCATTTTCCATTACAACATTGCCTTTTAAATCCATAACCTTTATATCCCACAGATTTTCCTTCTCTATGTTATCATATACAATTCCGACATACTTGTCATTATGAAAATAACTTAATACCTCCTGTTCCAGAAGAATTTCCTGTGAAAGTTCCGGTTTTTGCGCTCCATCAAACACCAGTATCTTACCTGTTCCCAACGCCAGCATTTTGGTATCAGACAGATAATCGATTTCCGGAACTAAAATCCCTTCACAGGTATAGGTTCCTACATTATTATCAATCTGGCTCTGTCCGACAGAACCAAAATTGTAAAACGAAATCGTTGTATTTACATCTCCCTGACTTACATCAATCATATCTACAGCCAATTTTGTAGCGTCATGAGATAATGCAATATCAATAGGAAAACCGCCCTTATCGCCATAAAACTTTCCGTTGGCAAGTTCATTTCCCTCTTTCCCAAATAACTTTACCTGCGCCTCTGTGCCATTGCGCATTAAGACAGCAATGGTTCCCTGCTCTGCAACACATACGGTTTGTATTGGCAGCGTGGTTTCTACTTGTGATTGTAATCCGTCTTCCGCCAGAATATATATATCATTCCCGCCGCTGTCATATACAGCAAGATATTTGCCGCATATATCTGTTTGAGGATTGGACATCTCGTAGGATTGATTCCAGACCATTTCCCTATTGCGGGTTACACAAGATATTCCGTCATTACTGTACTCTAATATGTAATCATTATATTCTGCAAACTGTGTTACATCTGTATTACTTCGCTCAATGCTGTTTCGGATTTCATAGGAATCAAAACTTCTTAAAGCATATAAAAGTTCTATTGCCACAACCAATACAATGACTAAGATCGCCGCCTCTATCACTCTGCGGATAATTTTCCTTCTATGCCGGCGAATCTGGGATTCGGCCTCTTCGTAATTTGTCTCCACGGTTTTAAACCCGCGTTTCTTTGCATCTGCCACAGGCATGTTCCTTTCAAATCAAGTTCCTTTGTCATTTCCAAACGATTATAACATATTCTGTTCTTTTGTTCATCACTTTTCTACATTCCAGATTTTACTACATTCCAGATTTTTCTGTACCAGGAACCACTTCTACCGGAATGGTATCGTCTTTACTCTCAGTTGCACCAGCTTCTTTCGAGTTTTCACTTTCCCCGGAAGAGTCCTCTTCCTCAGAGATGTCTGCCCCTGCTGAAGTATCTGCCTCGTCCGTTGCATCCGCCTCTGTCGATACGCCGGCTTCTGTGGAGGAGTTCCCCTGATCTCCCAAAAAAGAATCCCTGTTTTCATATGCGCCAACTGCTATAATAAAAACGAGCATAGCCACAGCGATTGCCAGACCTCCGTTACTGCTTTCCGAACGTTTCCCCTGTTCTGCTATCATCTGGCGGTATCTTCCTGTGTGCGGACGCTCCCACTGCTGGGGATTTAACTCAACCTCTGCCATTTTACTTGTGTTGGCCTCGTTTTCTGTATTTAAATTTAAGTCTAATATTTCTATATTTTCAGTTTGCTTTGTTTTGCTTTGCCGGACGGTCTGCTCATTCTTATGCGCATGGTAATATATGTAAAAACCATCCTTTGGAACCAATCGGTTTTCCTTATATATATAGAAGGTTTCATCCTGCTCCAAAGAATCCATGAGAAAAACAATCTGGTGCACGCCTCCGAAATGTTCTCTATGCATCCTCTCTAATTCGGGCGTCATGCTAGGCGTCATTCCCTTTACATCGATAGCCCAGCCCACGATAATCATATCCTCATATATTCTTTTGATTTCGCGAAATACCTGACTCCATACCCCGTTGTTCCATTGAGGCACACTTCCTGAGAACTCAATTTCTTTTACCGGAATGGCAGCTTCAACAAAGGTGGCATAGCGGCCTTCCATTTTTTCTGTATGTCCCATAAGGACAAAAGCCCTTTTTTCCTTATAACTTTCCTCCCGCAATTTGGAATATGCCAAATTTTCAATGTATATTTTATCTTCTTCTCGTGGTGTGCCGATTTGTTTTACGTTTTTTAGGTTTCGTTCTTTGTCCATGACAATTTCAATCATACATTCCACTCCTTTTTCCAATATGCTAGCACATGCTCTCTGCAAATTTTGGCGAAATGTGAAATGCTTTTTGAAAAAAGAACGACAAAATCACAGCATAAACGACAAAGGCGTCATGGCTGACCATGACGCCTTCAAACCGAATCTGATATTATTATTTTACAAATGCTTTTACTTTCTTGTAAATACCTTCTGCATCTAATTCATATTTATGAAGAAGCTCTAATGCAGGACCGGATTCCCCGAAACGGTCTTCTACACCAATACGAAGAACCTTTGTAGGAGCTTTCTCTGATAACACTTCACAAACAGCGCTTCCAAGGCCGCCGATGGTAGAGTGTTCTTCTACTGTTACAACTTTACCTGTCTTTGTTGCTGTTGCAATTACCAATTCTTCATCCAATGGCTTAATCGTATGGATGTTGATTACCTCGGCACTAACACCATCCGCTTCTAACATTTTAGCCGCTTCAAGTGCTTCACATACCTCAAGACCTGTTGCAATAATAGATACATCTGTACCTTCTTTTAATACGATGCCTTTTCCAATTTCAAATTTGTATTCCGGTGTGTCGTTGATTACCGGAACTGCAAGACGGCCGAAACGAAGGTATACCGGTCCAACATGCTCATATGCAGCTTTTACAGCAGCTCTTGCTTCTACATCATCCGCAGGATTGATTACTACCATGCCCGGAATTTCTCGCATAAGAGCCATATCTTCCAGACACTGATGCGTTGCACCGTCTTCACCTACGGAAATACCGGCATGTGTTGCGCCAATCTTCACATTCAGATGCGGGTAGCCGATTGCGTTGCGCACCTGCTCAAAGTTACGTCCTGCCGCAAACATTGCAAAGGAGCTGATGAACGGCACTTTTCCACAGGTTGAAAGACCTGCCGCAATACCTGTCATGTTACATTCTGCAATCCCAATATCCCAATGACGTTCCGGAAATTCTTTCTGGAAAACGCAGGTTTTCGTAGCGCCCGCAAGGTCAGCATCCAATACGATCAAATCTTCATGTTCTTTTCCAAGTTCAACTAAGGCGTTACCATAGCTATCACGTGTAGCAACTTTTTTTACATCTGACATAATGCAGCACCTACTTTCTCTAAATCTTCCATTGCGATTGCATACTCCTCATCATTTGGAGCCTTTCCATGCCATCCCGCCTTATTTTCCATATAAGATACTCCCTTACCCTTTAAGGTCTTTGCAATAATAGCTGTTGGCTGGCCTTTTGTTTCACGCGCTTCCTTGAAAGCGGCACGAATCTGGTCGAAGTCATTTCCATCGATTACGATAGTATGGAAATTAAATGCTTCAAACTTTTTGTCGATTGGGTACGGAGAGCATACATCACCAATTTCACCATCAATCTGAAGGTTATTGTTATCAACGATAACTACAAGATTGTCTAATTTCTTGTGTCCCGCCCACATAGCTGCTTCCCAAATCTGGCCTTCCTGAATTTCGCCATCACCTGTAAGCGTGTATACACGGTAATCCTTATTGTCAAACTTACCCGCTGCTGCCATACCAACCGCAACAGACACACCCTGTCCTAAGGAACCGGAAGACATATCAACACCCGGAATATGTTTCATATCAGGATGTCCCTGCAAATAGGAGCCGGTATGACGAAGTGTTACCAAATCTTCTTTCGGGAAAAATCCTCGTTCTGCAAGTGTTGCATATAAGCCTGGTGCGACATGGCCTTTTGATAACACAAAACGGTCACGGTTTTCCATTTTAGGATTTTTCGGATCAATATTCATTTCTTCAAAATACAGATATGTAAAAATATCTGCTGCTGATAATGATCCGCCCGGATGTCCGGCTTTTGCACTGTGTACGGATGTAACAATGCCTTTGCGAATTTCATTCGCGGTTTTTGCGAGCTCTAAATTGTTCATAGTCTCTTCCCTTTCTATAGTTCTTTTCTTCCCTCGAGGGCTCTAAGGAGCGTTACCTCGTCAATATATTCCAAATCGCCGCCGACCGGTACGCCGCTTGCGATTCTGGTCACTTTAATGCCTGTGGGTTTAATCAGCTTGCTTATATACATTGCTGTAGTTTCCCCTTCCAGACTAGAGTTTGTGGCGATAATTACCTCGTCCACATCCTGTTCTAAACGAACCAGCAGTTCTTTGAGTTTGATATCGTTTGGCCCAATTCCCAACATCGGGGAAATGGCCCCGTGCAGCACATGATATACGCCGTCAAACTTGCCGGTTTTCTCATAAGCCGCCAAATCTCTTGTATTCTCCACCACCATAATCACCTTCCGATTACGGGCTTTGTCTTTACAGATTGGGCACACATCCTCATCCGTCAATGTAAAGCAGTTTTTACAGTATTTTACATTCCGTTTTGCCTCGATAATGGCAGAGGACAATGCTTCTACCTGCTCTGTGGGCATATTTAGGATATGAAAAGCCAGACGCTGGGCAGATTTTGCACCAATTCCCGGAAGACACGAGAGTTCTTCAATAAGTTTTGATATTTGTTTGCTATAGTAATCCATTCCATTCCCGGCTTAGAACATTCCGCCGCCAAGGCCTCCTGTGATTTTTGACATAGACTGGGCAGAAGCCTCTTCTACTTTACGCAATGCTTCGTTTGTTGCCGCTACGATTAAATCCTCTAACATTTCGATATCATCCGGGTCTACAACTTCTTCTGCAAGTTTTACCTTTAATACTTCTTTTTTACCGGAAACCGTTACTTCAACAGCTCCGCCTCCCGCAGTAGCCGTTACTTCCATTTCCTCTACCTGTTTTTGTGCTTCCTCCATCTGACGCTGCATTCTCTGTGCCTGTTTCATCAGATTATTCATGTTTCCCGGCATACCGCCCGGAAATCCGCCTCTTTTTGCCATTTTCTATTCCTCCTGATTTTAAAAATTTTCTTCTTCTATTTCATAATTTATCAAATCCCGTAAATCTGGAACCGTCTCCTTTGCACTAAGGCCGGAATCATTCTTTCGAATTGTTACTTCAACCTCTTTTCCAATTCGTTTTGCAATGACTTCCTTTAAGCCTGTGACGCAGTCTGAACGATTCTCATTCAAATACTCAAACGCATTTGCATCATCCAGCACCAGCAGCAATTCCTGATTACTTCCCAAGGATGGAACCGCTTTATTCAGATACATCTTCGTAACTGCACCAATTTCCGCCAGAATGGACTTCCAGCTTTTGATAACCTGTTGAATATCCTCCGGAATTGCTTTGGGAAGCTGTGGTTTTGCTGATGGCGTGCTTCCATTCGCTCCCGGAAATGCGGCTATGCCATCGTTTCCAGTTTCACCGCTTACCGGCGCGGCCGCCACCGGAATTCCCGAAGCAAGTTTCGCTTCTATGCTTGCCAAACGGTCAATGACAGATTCATAATCTTTTTCCATTTGTGGTTTACACAATTTAATAATTGCGATTTCTATTAAAATCCGCTTCTGTGATGCATATCTTACCTGATTGCCCAATTCTGAAAAAATACGGATATACCGCATCAGCACTTCCGGTTTTACCATTGCCGCCTCTTCTTTTAACGAAGCAAGATGCTCTTTTGACATATCTAAAACCTCTTCCATGTCCTCTGAGCTTTGCATCAAAAGCAGATTGCGCAGATACCAGGTAAAGTCAGTTACCATCTGTCCCATTTCGCGGCCTTCATCTGCAAGCGTATCCAGCGTTCCTACCGCTCCCGTGATATCTTTTGCAATAATCTGGCGCAGCAGTTTTGAAAAAATCTCCGTATCGACCGCACCAAGAACTTCTAACACATTATCATAGGTTAAGGTTTCTCCTAAATGAAAAGCGATACACTGGTCCAAAAGACTTAAGGCATCCCGCATCGAACCATCCCCTGCTTTTGCCACATAACGGATGGCTTTTTTCTCCACATCAACCTGCTCCTTTCGCATAAGCTCCATCAGGCGGTCTGCGATTGTATCAATCGAAATCCTGTGGAAATCATATCTCTGGCAACGCGATAAAATCGTAATCGGAATTTTGTGCGCTTCCGTAGTTGCAAGAATAAAAATCACATAGGAAGGCGGTTCTTCCAAAGTCTTTAACAAAGCATTAAATGCACCTGCGGAAAGCATATGCACTTCATCGATGATATAAACCTTAAACCTGCCTTCTGTCGGGCGGTACGCTACTTCTTCACGAATCTGGCGAATATTATCAACGCCGTTATTGGATGCCGCATCGATTTCAATTACATTCATGGAAGACCCCTCTGTAATTGCCTTACAGCTTGCGCATATTCCGCACGGACTGCCATTTGCAGGATTCTCGCAGTTGACTGCTTTTGCAAATATTTTCGCAACAGTGGTCTTTCCGGTTCCTCTGGTTCCACAAAAAAGATATGCATGTCCAACGCGGTCAGCTTTTATTTGGTTTTTTAAAGTTGTGACGATATGCTCCTGTCCTTTTACATCTTCAAACTCCTGCGGACGGAACTTTCGGTATAGGGCCGTATATGACACGCGCTCACCACTTTCTATTTTAATTTATATCCGATAATGAACTATTTTTCATTTTTTGGCACACGCTCTTTCTTGCGCCCAATATAAACATTCCATTTATAATACGCTTCCTGCGCATTTTTGGATTTATAAATAACCTTTTTCTCTTCACCAATCAGGTCTACGATGCTGTACCAGCCTCTGTCGTAATGGAACTGTGCAACTTTATCATCCATTTCTTTCGTACCTAATGTGAATTTATTTGCTGCCTGTGACTGTTGTGGCATATTAATCACCTTTCTGCTGCAGTACATATTCTACTGCCGCTTTTAAATTTTCATTTTCTTTCAATTCCGGACTATTTAAAAGTTCCCGCGCTTCATCCTTTGTGAAAAGTTCCCTTAAAACCACCTGATGATTATTCACAGGAATATAGGAAACCTTGGATGCATCAAATACCGGCTTTAATACATAATAAGGGAGTGTTTTTCCTTTTCCTGCCGGCAATTGCACAATATTATCTACAATACAAACGCCCTGAGTTTCACTGTAAATCTGCTGCTTCTTTTGAAACATCTTCTTTCCTCCGGGTCTCAAACATAATTTTACTGGGATATCATATCATAGTTTCAAACTTGTTGCAAACAAACAATAACTTGTATGTTTTTATCTGGTCTTGTAATTTTTTCTTTTTTTGGCTATGTTAACAATATCAGAGTGGTATATACTTTCTGTGATATCATTATTTAGCAAATAAGGAGAACTTATTATGAAAAGAATTGTTACTATCCAAGATATATCCTGTGTTGGAAAATGCTCCTTAACCGTAGCGCTGCCAATCATCTCCGCTATGGGCGTAGAAACGGCAATCCTTCCTACCGCAGTGCTTTCCACACATACGATGTTTCAGAATTTTACCTGCAAGGATTTAACCGACCAGATTACCCCTATTGCAAATCATTGGAAGCAGGAATCTTTTACATTTGACGCAGTCTATACGGGATATTTAGGTTCATTTGAACAAATTGACCTTATGAAGGATTTTTTTGACCAGTTCAAAACCGAATCCAATATCCTTTTTGTAGACCCGGCTATGGCAGATAACGGAAAACTTTACCCTGCTTTTGATGAAGCCTTCGCAAAACATATGGCAACTCTTTGCGGCAAAGCAGATATTATTGTTCCAAACATAACAGAAGCTGCATTTATGACCGGCATGGAATACCGCAGCGAATATGACGAGGAATATGTCAAAGAAATGCTCAGACACCTGTCTGCACTTGGCGCAAAAATCACCCTTCTTACCGGTGTTGGCTTTACGGATGGCAAAACCGGCGTTATGGGATACGATAAAGAAAATGATGAGTTCTATTACTACTGCCATGATAAACTTCCTGTAAGCTATCATGGAACAGGCGATATTTTCTCAAGCACCTGCGTAGGCGCGATGATGAATGGTTTCGATTGGAAAGAAGCCGCAAAAGTTGCTGCCGATTATACCAAAGAATGTATCCGTCTTACCTTAGAAGACCCTGCTAAGCCTTGGTATGGCGTAAACTTTGAGCAGGCAATCCCTTATCTGATTAAGAGAATCGGAAAATAAATACCGTTCAAACATAATAAAACTATCAAAAAATCGCCGCAGGCTCATGGTACTCTCTCTTTTGGGCCCGCAGCGATTTTTTATGAATTTTATTGAAATAACTTGGTCGAATAATACCTATCCCCGCCATCCGGCAGTAATACCACAACAGTCTTTCCCTCTGCATCCGGCCTCTTTCCGACTTCAACCGCAGCAGCTAATGCTGCGCCGGAGGAGATTCCTGCCAGAAAACCTTCTTTAGACGCAATAAGTTTACCGTATTCTATCGCTGTATCATCTTCAACCGTGACAATTTCATCATAAATCTTCTGGTTTAAGATACTTGGAGCAAACCCCGCGCCGATTCCCTGAATCGCATGAGCGCCTGCCCTTCCCTCTGATAAAAACGGCGAAGATGCCGGCTCTATTCCTATAATCCGGATATTCGGATTTTGTGCTTTTAAATACTCTCCGGTTCCCGTAATCGTTCCGCCGGTTCCGATTCCCGCCACAAAGATATCCACATTTCCGGCAGTATCTTTCCAGATTTCCGGTCCTGTGGTTTTACGATGCGCATCTGCATTTGCCGGATTGTCAAACTGCGCAGGGATAAAACTTCCCGGAATCTTTTCATGAAGCTCGTTCGCCTTATCAATTGCACCCTGCATACCTAACTTGCCATCGGATAATACTATTTCCGCTCCGTAAGCCTGTATGATATTTCTGCGCTCCACACTCATTGTATCCGGAATCACAATGATACATCTGTATCCCTTTACGCCGGCTATGGAAGCCAGACCAATTCCGGTATTTCCGGAAGTCGGCTCAATAATCGTAGCGCCTTCCCGCAAAATACCATCCTTTTCGGCCTGCTCAATCATCTCCAGCGCCACGCGGTCTTTTGCCGAGCCCGCCGGATTTAAGTATTCCAATTTCGCCAGCAGACGGCATTTTAAGCCAAAGTGCCTTTCTATTTTCGTAAGTTCCAAGAGCGGAGTGTTCCCCACCAATTCTGCAATTCCATGATAAATCATTTCTTCCATAATAACACCTTTCCTATCCTGATATTTTATTCCCACGTTATCGTTTTTACCTTACCGATACCCTCTGTCTATGGTCCCTCCACACAGTACATAATCATCACGATAGAACACTGCTGCCTGCCCTGGCGTCATCGCACGCTGCGGCTCCTTGAACGTACATTTTACCCTGCCATCTTCTAAGACCGTAATCATACACGCAGCGCCTTTATGCGAATAGCGTACCTTTCCGATTGCTTCCACGCTCTTTCCCGCTTCCGGTTCCGACATACCCATGTAATTCATGTCTTTTACATAGCACACTGTTTCAAAAAGCTCTTCTGAGCGGCAAATGACAACCTCATTCATTTCCGGGCGAATCTCTTTTACAAACAGCGGTGCAGGTGCGGTAAGACCTAACCCCTTACGCTGCCCCACCGTATAATGAATGATACCCTTGTGCTTTCCCAGAATATTTCCATCCATATCCACAAAATTTCCCGGTGCAAAACTTTCTCCCGTTTCCTTTTTTATAAAACCTGCATAGTCCCCATCCGGAATAAAGCAAATATCCTGACTGTCCTGCTTATGCGCTACCGGAAGATGAATACTTTGTGCAATGGCGCGAATCTCTTCCTTTGTATATGCACCAACCGGCATCAGGGTGTGCGATAATTGCTCCTGTGTCAGATTGTATAGCGCATATGTCTGGTCTTTTTCTGCCGTTACAGAGTTTTGAATGGTATAACGTCCGTTGTCCAACTGCTTGATTCTGGCATAATGACCGGTTGCAAGATAATCTGCTCCTATTTCCATAGAACGCTTAAGCAGCGCCTCCCACTTTATATGCCGGTTGCAGGCATTGCACGGGTTTGGCGTACATCCATGCTGATATGCACAGACAAAATAGTCGATTACTTTTTTTTGGAACTCTTGGCGGAAATTCATTACATAATATGGAATATTGAGTAACTGTGCCACTCTTCTGGCATCATCCACCGCAGATAATCCGCAGCAGCCGCCCTCCTCTTCCTGCACAAAAATATCCTCTTCCTGCCAAATCTGCATGGTAACACCGATAACGTCGTATCCCTGCTCTTTTAATAAATATGCCGCAACAGAAGAATCTACTCCCCCTGATAAGCCCACTACAACTTTTTCCTTCATACGAACCTCTCTATGGGAACAAATTTAATAGTCTTCCGCCTCTTCTTCCTCATGTTCACTAATATCGCTTACCGGTTTTTCCAGACCTTCAATCACGATTTTGTTTTTCTCAGCATAATCCCATAATGCCGCATGAATTGCCTCTTCTGCTAAAAGAGAACAATGCACCTTCACAGGCGGAAGTCCGTCTAACGCTTCCATAACAGCTTTATTTGTTACCTGAAGCGCTTCCCGAACCGTTTTTCCGACTACTAATTCCGTTGCCATGCTGCTTGTTGCAACCGCCGCACCACAGCCAAAGGTTTTGAATTTTGCATCGCGGATTACCTGATTGTCATCAATATCTAAATAAATACGCATAATATCGCCGCATTTTGCGTTTCCCACAGTACCAACCCCGCTTGCATTCTCAATTTCTCCAACATTTCTTGGATTATTAAAATGGTCCATTACTTTTTCACTATACATACTTTTTCTCCTGTTTCTATTATGAATTCTTTTTTACAAAATCCTCATATAATGGCGACATACTACGAAGGCGCTCAATAATGCCTGCCAGCTTGTCCACAGTATAATCAATATCTTCCCTGGTCGTTTCTTCCGATAAGGAAAGACGAAGGGAGCCATGCGCTATCTCATGCGGAAGCCCGATTGCCAGAAGCACATGGGATGGGTCGAGCGAGCCGGATGTACACGCCGAACCACTGCTGGCGCAGATGCCCGCCTGATCCAAAAGAATTAACATTCCCTCTCCCTCAATAAAGCGGAAACAGAAGTTCGCATTATTCGGAAGACGGTTGGTTTTATGTCCGTTTAATCTTGCATATGGGATTTTTTTCAAGACCTCCTCAATTAAATAGTCCCGCAATCCGGCAATTTCCCTGCCGTTTTGCCCCATACGTTCAGACGCTATTTCTACAGCTTTACCCATTCCAACAATCCCCGGTACATTGTGCGTCCCTGCACGACGCCGTCTTTCCTGCGCCCCGCCATGCATAAATGACAATATCTTAACGCCTTTTCGGATATACATAACACCGATTCCCTTCGGCCCGTGAATCTTATGCCCGCTTGCACTTAACATATCAATGTTCATCTCGTCCACGTTCAGCGGAATATGTGCAAATGCCTGTACTGCATCTGTATGGAACAAAACACCATGCTTGTGTGCAATCTCTCCAATCTCACGGAGGGGCTGAATCGTACCAATCTCGTTATTGGCAGCCATTATGCTGATAAGAATTGTATCCGGCCGGATGGCGGCTTCCAGTTCCTCCAGCTTTACTATTCCATCTTCATCCACATTCACATAGGTCACTTCATACCCCTGTTTTTCCAACCACTGACAGGTATGCAGAACTGCATGATGCTCAATCGTCGACGTGATAATATGTTTTCCTTTGTTCCTGTATGCTTCTGCGGCTGCTTTCATCGCCCAGTTATCCGATTCCGTACCGCCTCCGGTAAAATATATTTCTTCATTTTTCGCACCGATGAACTTTGCAATCGTTTCTCTTGCCTCATGGACAGCCTTCTGTGCCGGATTTGAAAAACTGTAGAAAGCAGCAGGATTGCCATAATCCTCCGTAAAATACGGCAGCATTGCTTCTAACACCTCCGGATACATGCGTGTCGTTGCAGCATTATCTAAATAAATTACTTTTTCCATATATGTCTCCTCTCGTTATTCTGTTATATCGTTTTTCCAGTCCAGCAAGTCCTGAAGCGAAGTGTTGTCAACCACCTCATTTACGGCGTCATTCATTTTCTGCCATAACTTCGCGGAAACGCACTTTTCTCTCCGGTCACACTCTCCGAAGGCGTCTTCCACACAGGATACCGGGGCGATGCTTCCCTCTGCAAGGCGAAGAATCATGCCAACCGTGTACTCCTTCGGCTCTTTTGTCAAAAGATAACCGCCTTGTGCTCCACGAACGCTTTTTACATATTGTGCCTTATTAAACATGGAAATAATCTGCTCTAAATATTTCTCCGATATGCCCTGTCTGCTTGCAATGTCCTTCACACGGATAGGACCCTGATTGATATTCTCTGCCAAATCAATCATAATCCGCAGGGCATATCTGCCTTTTGTTGAAATTTTCATATGTTCCCCTTTGTTTTTAATTCCTACCAATTTACTATACTTTTTTATTCCCTGTTTGTCAATACATACTTTTTGGCTGATAAAATAGAAAAAAGAAGCCTTTCGGCTTCCTTATTTTTTCCATTTTGTTATAAATAATGCGAGCGGCTTCCAACCTCCGGCAACAAAGCTACCCTCCACAAACGGCTCCACCCAGGCACCCTCACGGCACATGAGATTGACCGCTTAGGGCTGCTGTATTCCTACCCTGACCCGGTTCGCGGGTCCCATTGCGCAAGACCCGGATATCAACACCGTTATGAAGAGCAGCTTTCTTGCCGGAACTTTGCAGACCGCTCGAGATGTTAGTATAATCTATAACCCGCCGTGTTGTCAAGATTTCGCGGATTTCTTTTTTTCACGAAGTTCCTGAAAAAACGAGGATAACATGGCAGAGCATTCCTCTTCTAAGACTCCGGTAACCATTTCCACCTGATGGTTAAACTCCTTCATTTGAAGCAGGTTAATCACAGAACCTGCACAACCGGCTTTCGGATTCATGGAAGCGATGACTACTTTTCCAAGTCTTGACTGCACAATAGCCCCTGCGCACATCTGGCAAGGCTCTAAAGTCACATACATGGTACAATCCTCCAAGCGCCAGTCACCCGTTTTCCTGCTCGCCTTCTTGATTGCCGCAAGCTCTGCATGTGCCAGCGCATTTTTGTCTGTGTTTCTTCTATTATACCCACGCGCAATAATTTTATCCTTCTGTACGATTACGCAGCCGATTGGAACTTCATCCAGCGCATATGCTTTTTTTGCTTCACGGATGGCTGCCCGCATATATTTTTCATCTTGTGTCATAGATTTCTCTTTCTAATATGATATAATATATTTTAATAATAGCTAAATTTTTGAAAGAAGGCAATGATGTTATTACAGTATGAAACAAATCGGTTAATTTTAAGAGTTCTCGGACCTGATTATGCTACTGATGTATTACGTTTTTATGAAAAAGATAAAGACCTCTTTGAGCGCTACGAGGCTGACCGCTGTGCTGGCTTTTATACAGAGGCGCATCAGCGAACCATTCTTCATTTAGAGTACGGTCTTTGTTTAAGATTACAGCTTATACGCTTCTATGTATTTTTAAAGGAGGACCCACGCACCATCATTGGCACCGTAAGTCTTTATGATGTATCTACACCTTTTGCGAGAGCAGATGTAGGGTATAAATTCGCCAGCCGGTACCATCACAAAGGCTATGCCTCTGAAGCCGTAGAAAAACTCATTGACATTGCCTTTATGGAATTGGGTCTGCACCGCCTATGTGCAAGGGTACAAAAAGAAAATGCCGCCTCCATCCGGCTTCTGACCGAATTAGGATTTGAAAAAGAAGGCATTTGTCGTGGGTATCTGCACATGCATGGCCAATGGGTAGATCACTTGCAGTACAGCCTCATCGCGCCTGACTCATATTTGTAATGGAATAAGCCAGCAGCCAAAGATTCCCGTCTTTGGTTCGCGGCTTTTTTCTGTATGTTCAAAGGTCATCGTCTCCCCCATCTTCGCCGCCGAAACCTCCTTCGGTAACGCTTGGAATTCCGGAAATCCAAATAGCGCCGCCATAACCATCTCCGGTTTCTCAAAGACGCCCGGAACTCCCAGATAAGCCGTCTCTCCAGAAGCTTCAGCCGTCTTTTTAAGGATGAGGTACCCGTAATTAAAAAATCCGTGCACCAGGAACCGGTTGTTGCATAAGTACCAATTGGGACTTGGCAGATTTCGGATTTCATTTAACTCCATTTTCTTATAGGAAACCACTTCTGGAAGCTGCTGGGCATCTTGAAATTGCCGTGCATTCTGCGGGTACTGTACTTCCTGTGTTTGCCTTACCTCCTGTGTTTGCTGCACTTCCTGTGTTTGCTGCATTTCCTGCAATTGCTGATGTTTCTGTGCCTGTGAAATATCCTGATTATGCTCCCTCTCCGGTTCTAAATTCTCCTCATTGCTTACCAATACTGTCGGTGATTCTTCTGCCGCTTTTATCTGCTGTGCTTCTGTCTTCTCAAATTGTCCACAGCGAATCATTTCCATTGCTTCATCTCTCCAGCAGCTTGCCATATAGCCGTTGTTTGGAAAATAAATACCGACTCCCGCCATTTCCTCCAAACAACGTCCACTCTCCATAATGTTATCAGAAAGAAATTGCAGCCGGACATCTCCCTGTCCGTTTATTACGCCAACCTCCCCCAATAGAACTCCTGTTAATACATCTTTTCCCAGATATGCATATATTTTTCCTTTTTCATGGGAGCGGACATAATTGCGTATACTTACCTGAAAATTCACCCTTCCACTACGTTCATCCACGCGGATGAATCCTGTATTTCTTATTTTCTGTCCTCTTTCGTACTCATTTAAATATGTAATAAACCGTTTCAAATTCTCTGTTCTCCTATCATATTGTTACCAGTTTATGCTTCTATAAATAAAAAAATAATATTTTTTCAAAAAGGCATTGACAAAATAGATTATGTATATTATATTTATTTCAGTAACAATTCCTATTATTGATTTGAAAGGAGTATAGATGATAAAACACAGTCGCCAACGAGAGGCCATTCGACAAAATTTGATGCATCGATATGACCATCCAACTGCTGAAACCGTGTATATGGACATCAAGGAAGAATTCCCTAATATCAGCCTAGGAACTGTTTACCGCAATCTCTCTCTTTTGTCTGATTTAGGAGAGATTCAGAAAATTCCA
Organism: uncultured Agathobacter sp.; assembly: GCA_944381555.1. Lineage (GTDB taxonomy): Bacteria > Bacillota > Clostridia > Lachnospirales > Lachnospiraceae > Roseburia. The sequence continues at coordinate 16,504 of CALWLL010000017.1, forward strand.
ACCGGTGCAGGCCCTGACCGTTTCGACGGAAACCCAAAGCCGCACTGCCACTTTCAGTGCAGAACCTGCGGCAGTGTAATGGATATCCCTTTCGAGCATCAGGAAGAATTGACCAGCCGTGCCGCTAAAAATTTCCCTGGGGTCATTGAGGGAAACAGTATACAGTTCTATGGACTTTGTCCAAACTGTATTGCAACACATTAATTGATTATCAAATTTGAAACGTTTTTAACAAGGAGGAAAATGATTATGGCAAAGTATGTTTGTTCCGTATGTGGTTATGTTCATGAAGGAGATTCAGCACCAGAACAGTGCCCTGTATGCAAGGTGGGCGCAGACAAGTTCGTAGAACAGAAAGATGAAAAAGTTTGGGCGTCTGAACACATTGTTGGTGTAGCAAAGGGCGTTAGCGAAGACATTCTTATGGACCTTCGTGCAAACTTTGAAGGAGAATGTACAGAAGTAGGTATGTACCTTGCAATGGCAAGAGTTGCCCACAGAGAAGGTTATCCTGAAATCGGACTTTACTGGGAAAAGGCTGCCTGGGAAGAAGCTGAACATGCTGCAAAATTTGCCGAATTACTTGGTGAAGTTGTAACAGATTCAACAAAGAAAAATCTTGAAATGCGTGTAGCCGCAGAACACGGTGCAACAGAAGGTAAAACCATGCTTGCTAAGAAAGCAAAAGAATTAAACCTTGACGCTATCCATGACACTGTTCATGAAATGGCAAGAGATGAGGCAAGACATGGAAAGGCCTTTGAAGGACTTCTTAAGAGATACTTTGGTTAATAAATAGAATATTAAAACCCACCAATACTTTGATTCGTGTTTTTAACAGCAAAATGGGTGAGCAAAAAGGAAGGCCGTTAGGTCTTCCTCTTTTTGCTTTTAAGCGATTACTTCAATTTCCTTTCTTTGCTGTAGAATGGATAGCACAAGGAGGAATCTATCATGACATATTATCATTGCTCACCCACAGCAGGACTGACAACACTACAGCCCCGGCAACCAGAGTTCTCAAAGAAGCCTGCAATGGTCTACATGACTACGTTACTGCCTATGGCACTTATGTACAGCGTCCGTAACTATGAGTACAGCTATGGATATACTAAGGATGGACAGATTTATTTTGATGAATATTTTCCCAATGCGTTGGAGATTCTCTACCGCGAAAAGAGCGCAAGCCTGTATCTCTGCAATCCTGTAAGCGCAGTACCCACAAAAATCCCCAATGAAGTAATCTGCCATAAGGAAGTCGCCGTACTTAGTGAAATCTTAATTCCAGACGCCTGCCAAGCTCTTCTGGAGCAGGAAAAACTGGGAGCGCTGGTCATTCATCGATACCACGAATTACCAGAAAAAATGCTGAACTGGATTCTCCGGACACAAGCAGATTGTATCCGCAACCGGAATCTGCTAAACACTTCCGGCTCAATGGCTGACTACTATCGTAAGCATTATCCTCAAAGCTGGGCTATTGTGGAAAGAGAAGAAAAGAATGGGCCTGTTATGTCTCTTCAATAGTCTTTGGCACAATCAAAAATGTTGCAAGATAATAACAAAAATATCCTGCAATTGCAACTGCCTGTGATACAACTATCGCTTTTTCCTCTGCGAATACCTCCACTAAAGTCATCCATGTAATCACAGAAGAAACCATTGCATAAAGTGACATAACTCCAATCACAATGCGGACCACCATTGGATTTACGAAGTGCTTATATGTAGCAATAAATAAAAATACATAATATGCAATCCAGCAGAAATTGCCCATAAATATCGAAAAATCCAGCCCTCCCAATTCTGTATAATCCAGCCATAACGATAGTACTGATACAATCAACTGGAAAATGAATGTGCATGGCAATAATAATTGTGACATCTGCGTCTTATAGTACACCAACACATATACGAGAAGCATCACAGATGGCAGCATACCGATTGCCGTATTCAGCATGGTTTCTAATGAAAATGGATAGTAGTCTGTCATAACATGCAATATGAACGCCTGCACCAATTTTGCAATTAACGAACATGCCAATAAAACGCATGTCCATTCTGCTGTCCTATTCTTTTTTACACGTTCTAATATATTCATAAGAACCTCCAGTTTGTCTGTATCCTGTTCTTATTATAATTAACTCATTGAATTACTGCAACGAGAATAATTTCCTTAAAAGGGAGCTGGCCGCTTATCTTTTATTTTTTATTTACAAAAATATTTACAGAATTTCCATTTTTCTCTTCTCTTTTTTTACAAAAATGGTATAATGATTTTGATTGTATTAAAATAAAAACATAGAACGGAAGGTACGAATGAAAAAAGAGTTTTCAGAATTGGAAAACGGAAGCCAGTTAAATCTGCATATTTCAAATGGTCTCCACAGTCTTGAAATGGGGTCTACTCTTACACAGCATATAAAAAACAATATCGCATTGCTTACCTTAGACCATGACAAAGATCAGATTCTCAAATTTGATAATGTCACCATCCATGCTATTTATACTGACAGTGACGGAATTCCGTATATCTGGCGGAATGTCAAAATTGTATATTATCAGGGACAGTACCTTATTCAAGTGTATCGGAATGGGGGACAGCGTTACAATCGCCGGAATAGTTTCCGCGTTGGTGTATCCCATCGCGCACGCATGCGCTTAGAGGGACACGGAGAACAGGATGTCATTTTACGCGACATCAGTCTTAGCGGATTTTCTATTACTGACCGCAAAAAAGAGCTGAAGCTCTCAAAAGGCACCCATGCTTTGCTCCGTTTTGAAGATATCGGACATGAATTAGAGTTAGAAGGATATGTTGTTCGTATTGATGACCCGGATGACTACTCCGTTTATGGTTTTGTGATTACCCGCTCCTGCAACGACCTATCCTCTTATATAAACACAAAACAACGCAGAAATAGAAAGGGGCTGTAAAAAAACTCCCCTAAAAGAAAAATCGCTGAGGTCGTGAGACTTCAGCGATTTTTTGGTATAATTAATTATGCAACTAACCAATCAAACCAATGGTAATTATACCACCCGTCAGCT
>CALWLL010000018.1 GCA_944381555.1 uncultured Agathobacter sp.
ATTAATAGGAAATTCCGATTTTTTATGAAGTAAAAGAGAACAAGAGTTTATCGAACATACGTTAGATAAACCCTTGCATAGGAATGACGAAAAGACGACACAGTTTAGAAGATATAAAAACCTTCTACACCAGCCTCGTCAGAAAATAAATCATCCTCATTTAAGAAATAATTCATATCCAGAAGTTCTTCCTCGCTCATATGGCGAATGTCCTTGGAAGTCATACCTTCTGGTGGGTTAACGCCATATATTGGATTTACTGCGACAGAATTGATACAATTACTATTTCGCTTAGTGATATAATAGTGGAAAGGTAGGGCGAATATGAACAAATGTATTGCTGTAATACTACTAGCACTAATTATGCTATATACATTTGGGTGTGGTAAGGATGTTCCAGATATGGAAAAAGGAACAGAGATAAATGGACAAAGTGAAAATGAAGATTTAATGATTATGAATGTTTCATTAGACAAAGTAGAGAAAATTACCCTATATTCAGAAGGTGTTGAAAAAGAAATTGCAAAAGATTCAAAATTATTTCTCGATATAGCACAAATAATCGAATCAAATGAAGAATTAGTCGCTATTATAGCTGGTGGAGTGATACTATCGTTACATGGAATTGGGGATGGTGATTACGTCAAATTATCTACAAAGTATGAGTGTGATGTATACGTTATAGATTTGTCTGAAGAAACGAATATAGAGTATGCAGAGTACAAGTCAAAAGACAATCCTGCGATTTCTATTTTTATTATTCCTCAATACGGGGAATTTGGAATTGTTGTTAGGAACAATGAATTAAGTAATGTCGCTTACACAACATTGGCAAATGTAGAGAAAAACATTTTTGAAGCTATCATAGAATAATGAAAGTCCGTGGAGTTGTCTCCACGGACTTATTAGATATACTGATTATACATCTCTGGTTCCGGCGTATGGATTTTCCGGCGTTCTGTTTGAACAGAATCCAGCTCACCTTTTGTATCCAGATAGAATAAGGTTGTGGTTTGCGTCATATATGGCTCGGTCCAAAAGATTCCGATTCCAAAAGACAATACATTCAGCAAAAGTAACCCAAGGAAACTAAGCTGCATATACAGATAACGCCTTTTATGGCGTTTCATCATCTTACGGGTGGCTTTTAATGCGGAAACAATCGTTATATCCGGATTATCCAACAGTATGTAAAATACAAGGTTGTAACTAAGCGTTGTATAGGTAACGAGGATGAGGCTGATGATATTAAGCACAAATGCCGGAAGTATCATAGTAAGGCTCTCGGAAAGATACAGGATTGCGAGAGAGGCAAATGTTGGGATTAAGCATATCAGCGAAATACCGAACAAAATTAGATTGGCAAGAATATATCTGTCCGGCTGATTTTTAAGGAGTGAAAAGTAGTCCTTAAAATCTGCTTTGCCGTTTCGGGCTAAGGATAAGTGCATTTTGTACTGCCCGCATACCAGTATGATTGAAATAATATGGATTAGAATCAGGGCAATCAGATAAATGATGTTCTGGGAAGACCATAATGCCTCTGTCCGCAGCATGGAGAAGGGCGTTTCTACCAGCATTACAAGTGCGTTTGTCCAGATAAATGCTTTTATAAGAAGCGTATAGTTGCCGGTCAGATTTTTTCTGGCAATTCTTTTTAATTCTTTGACTTTTCTTTTCATGGAATCTCCTTTATAGTAAATAATAGAATATTTATATTTTTGAAAGGAAGTAGTATGCGTCCGGAACCAATACATGATACCAGTTTTTATATTATCGGCTGGAGCTGCATCGCGCTGATGCTCATATATGCAGGAATGAGATATTTGCTGCACATTGATTTGATAGATTATATGCCGCCGTGCTTTTTTTACACTGCAACAGGCTTTTATTGTCCAGGCTGCGGTGGGACAAGGGCTGTGTTTGCGTTTATGCGCGGAGATATCTTAAAAGCCCTGTTCTATCATCCGTTTGTGCCATTTATATTTTTAACAGGCGGCTGGTTTATGATATCCCAGACCATTCAGCGGTTAAGCGCAGGAAAAATTCAAATCGGTATGCATTTTCGTATGATTTATGTATGGATTTCTCTGATTCTTATTGCAGTAAACTTCCTTTGGAAAAACGGTGTGCTTCTGCTCACAGGCGCAGCTCCTATGTAGAAGTATTATTGGAATAAGTCCCCGAAGAGCGCCTCAAAATCATAGCCATATGCTTCGCAGGTTTCTCGCAGGAGATTTTCAAAGCTGCCATATTCCTGAATGCCGACATATAATGTCATCACATAAAGAACGACAGTAACGACAAGTCCTGCAATGCCAAGAATCAGGCCAAGTGTTGCTTTGGAACCCATTTCCATTTTTCCGCCCCGGGAAAGCAATGCAAAAATAGCTGCCAGCGCCCCAAGCGGAAAGGATAAAAAGAAATAGACACTGCTAAACAGACTTGCAAAGCCAAGAGCCATAGAGGTTGTTTCAAAAGAGTTGCTTCTTCTGTATGGGTTATATCCGTATGGAGGATATCCATATGGATTAGGATTTGTGTTTTCATTATTGGGATTATTTTCGTATGAATTAAAATTCATGTTGTCCATGTGCAGATACTCCTTAAAAATAGTTGTCTTGAAAATATCATACCACTTCGTATATAATAGAGAAAGTTAAAAATTTATAATTTTTTCGAGAGGTTATTTTATGGATATTATTGCAAAGCTTGCAGAGGAGCTAGGGATAAAAAAAGGACAGGCAGAAGCAGCAGTAAAACTGATTGATGAAGGGAATACAATTCCTTTTATCGCCCGCTATCGTAAAGAAGCGACAGGGGCATTGAGTGATGAAATCCTGCGTAATCTGTCCGACCGGCTGACCTACCTTCGCAATCTGGAAGATAAAAAGCAGACCGTTCTTGCGAGTATCGAGGAACAGGGAAAATTAACAGAAGAACTAAAAGCACAGATTCTTGCGGCGGAGACGCAGGTGGCAGTAGATGACTTGTATCGTCCGTATCGTCCGAAACGCCGTACCCGTGCAATAATTGCGAAAGAAAAAGGCCTAGAGCCGTTGGCTAACATTATTTTGCTTCAGATGCTGAAAACTCCGCTTGCAGAAGAAGCGGCAAAATATATAGACGAAGAAAAAGAAGTGCTTACGGCAGAAGATGCGATTGCCGGAGCAAAAGACATCATTGCAGAAATGATCTCTGATAATGCAGATTACAGAACACGGATTCGGGACCTTACGATGAAAAAGGGGCGTCTTATCTCTGTGGCAAAAGACAAAGAAGCAGAATCCGTATACGAGATGTATTACGAATTTGATGAAGTCCTATCCAAGCTGGCAGGACATAGGATCCTTGCGATTAACCGGGGAGAAAACGAGAAGGTGCTTACTGTAAAAATCGAAGCGCCTGTAGAAGATATTATTGCATATCTGGAAAAGAAAATCATTACGCAAGATGACAGCGAATGCGCAGCAGCGATAAAAGAAGCGATTGCAGATGCATATGACCGTCTTATCGCTCCGTCCATTGAACGCGAGATCCGGAGCGGCTTAACAGAAAAAGCAGAAGACGGCGCAATCAAGGTGTTCGGAAAGAACCTTGAACAGCTTCTTATGGCGCCTCCGATTGCAGGGCAGGTTGTATTAGGCTGGGACCCGGCTTTCCGTACCGGTTGTAAGCTGGCAGTTGTAGATGCTACAGGCAAGGTGTTGGATACTACCGTTATTTATCCGACAGCACCTTTTAAAAATAAAGAAGATGAAGAAAAACGTATTGCGGATGCAAAGGCTATTTTAAAGAAACTGATTTCCAAATATCATATTACCTTAATCTCTCTTGGAAACGGAACCGCCTCCCGTGAGTCTGAACAGGTTATCGTATCGCTTTTAAAGGAGATTCCGGTTCCGGTTCAGTATGTAATCGTAAATGAAGCGGGTGCTTCGGTATACTCTGCAAGCAAATTGGCAACAGAAGAATTTCCTAACTTTGACGTAGGACAGCGTAGTGCCGCATCTATGGCGCGCCGCCTTCAGGACCCATTGGCAGAGCTTGTAAAGATTGACCCAAAATCTATTGGCGTCGGTCAGTACCAGCATGATATGAATCAGAAGAAATTAAGCGAAGCATTAGGCGGGGTTGTAGAGGACTGTGTGAATAAAGTAGGCGTAGATTTAAACACCGCTTCCGCATCGCTATTGGAATACATCTCAGGTATTACCAAGGTTATCGCTAAGAATATCGTAGCATATCGTGAAGAAAACGGCGCTTTTAAATCAAGAGCCGAATTGCTTAAAGTCGGAAAACTAGGTCCTAAGGCATACGAGCAGTGTGCGGGCTTTATGCGCATCTTGGGCGGAAAAAATCCGCTGGATGCAACCGGCGTCCATCCGGAATCCTATACGGCCACGAAGGAGCTTCTGGCCAAACTTGGGTATACGATGGAGGATTTGGCAAGCCGAAACGTGGAGGGTATCTCAAAGAAAATAAGCGATTATAAAAAAATTGCAGAAGAGCTTGGCATCGGCGAACTTACGTTACAGGACATTGTAAAAGAACTGGAAAAACCAGCGCGTGATCCTCGTGAGGATATGCCAAAGCCAATCCTTCGCAGTGATGTCTTAGAAATGAAGGATTTAACGCCGGGTATGGTATTAAAAGGAACAGTTCGGAATGTAATTGACTTTGGTGCTTTTGTTGACATCGGTGTACATCAGGACGGACTGGTTCATATATCGCAGATTTGTGACCGCTACATTAAGCATCCGTTAGAAGCAGTCAGCGTCGGCGACATTGTAGACGTTAAGGTTATGAGCGTGGATTTGAAGAAGCAGAGAATCCAGTTGACAATGCGTGGAATTTAATTTTATAAAAGCAAAAGCTGCCATTACGGCAGCTTTTGCTTTTATAAAGAATTATTAAGATACTCTTTTATTACTATCTGAACTACTTCCTTTTGTGAGGGTTTCAGTTGGCGGTAAGCATTTAATAAGTGTAGTTCCTCTGCATTAAGCATATGATTTTCTACAGGCTCAATTTTATGAGAGATGTCCGTGTATTCCACCAGATAATCGATGGATGTATTAAAATAATCCGCCATACGAATCAAGGTTTCGATATCAGGCGAAGTAATACCATTTTCATATTTATAGACAGATTGTTGGCTGATATGCAATATGTCAGCGAGTTTTTGTTGGCTGAGATTATGTTCTTTTCGTAAAGATTTAAGATTTTGCATAGAATTACGCCCTTTCTACTAAATAGTATTTTACCAAGTCTGTTAAAATAAAAATAAAACTATAAAAGAGTTGATATTAAAACTTTGCTGGAGTAGTATTGTGCTTGTAAAAACATAAAAAGGAGTAATGAGGGAAAAGAAATGTCATTAGCTGATATGGACAAGGGTTATGTTCAATGTTGCAGAGAGTATTTGAAAAACTGGATAAAAACCTATAATGCCGAAAAGTACCGAATATCAGAAGAAGTAATAGATGAGATTATTGTAAAAGGCGGAGATGGACTACGAGAGTTACAGATTGTTTTTAAGAAGATTATGGACCGTGCAAGTGAAGAAGGCGTTGAAACAATTGATATACTGTTTTTGGAGCAGATTCTTGAAGACGTGTAAGTTGTAAGGCAGAATATGTTTCTATTGACAGAACATATAGATTGACATACAATATCAATGCAAATAGTTAATAAAAAATGAATAGAAATTCTTCGGGGCAGGGTGCTCGCGTAAGCGAAATTCCCGACCGGCAGCCCATTATATATGATGATGGAAAGTCTGCGAACCTTTTGTCAAAAGCAAGAGGCCGATCTGGTGAAATTCCAGAACCGACAGTATAGTCTGGATGAGAGAGGAAGTGTATGTATAAATTCTACGCAAGCAGGATAAGAGAGGCGTCCTGTAGGCTTAAGAGTGGTTTATACTTATGTAAGTTATGTCCCGGGTCGAAATGATCCGGGATTTTTTCTATCATAGGAAAGACCCGGTACTCCTCAAAGAATTTCCGCAAACCGAAAGGAGATTATTATGAAAAAACACTATGTACGTTACCTTACTATGACAGGAATGCTATCGGCAGTCGCTTATATTCTCATGTTTCTTGACTTTAGCATACCGATGCTTATCCCGTCTTTTGTGAAAATGGACTTATCAGAGATTCCGGCGCTTATCGGTTCTTTTGCATTCGGCCCATCTTGCGGAATATTGATATGTCTGGTAAAGAACCTGCTCCATTTGTTTATTACAAGCACAGGCGGAGTCGGAGAACTGGCGAATTTTTTGATGGGAGCTGTATTTGTGGGAACAGCAGGTTTAATCTACAAACATAAGAAGACAAAATCTACAGCCGCTATTGCTTCCATAGCCGGGGCCATACTTATGGGGGTTGCGTCCATTCCAATCAACTACTTTATTACTTATCCGTTTTACTACAATTTTATGTCCAAAGAGGCAGTTCTTGAGGCTTATCAGTTGATTATTCCATCTATGGAAAATATTCTGCAGTGCCTTATCTGCTTTAATTTTCCGTTTACAGCGGTAAAAGGGCTGATTGCAGCAGCAGTTACATTATTGGTTTACAAACATTTGTCCCCGTTGCTTAAGGGAAGAAAATAGAATGCTTAAAAGGACTATTCGCAAGAAAGACGCCAACGCGTCTTTCTTTTTTTGCGGGGAAGTGTTATAATATAAAATAACTATGACCATTGGCGAGGAATATGCATGAAAATAGAATTTGACGTTAAGCTGACGGCAAAAGATTTGTATCTTTTTAATATGTATCAGGCATACAGAGGAATGCAGGGAATTTTATCCCTGATACTTCCTGTCCTGATTTTTATATGTGCAGCTTATAATTGGGAAAATGTAAAGCTTGGGACAAGCCTTCTTAATATCGGAATAGGAATATTGTTCCTAATCTACATCCCGGTTAGTCTATGGCTTCGTTCTGCAAAAAAAGTTAGGACAAATGAAGTGCTTTCAAAACCATTACACTATACATTTACAGAAGAAGAGATTTGTGTGTCGCAGGGAGAAGAACACGCAGAATTTAAGTGGGAAAATATCTATCGAATGATTACCATGTGTGGTTTGGTTCTGATTTATACCAACCGAATCAACGCGTATATTATTTCTAAGAAGCAGATTGAGAATCAGTATAAAGGGTTAGAAAGCCTTGCAAAATCAAAACTGGAAAAATATCGTATCAGAATGAAATAGCTCATAGGAGTAAAGCATGGAACAGATAAAAGTGATGGAAAGTTTCTCGGCGGAGGATACATTAGAGCTTGGCATACAGATGGGCAGGGCAGCCCGGCCGGGTGAAGTATATACATTGATAGGTGACCTTGGCGTTGGCAAAACGGTTTTTACACAAGGCGTTGCAATCGGGCTTGATATAGAAGAACCAATCAGCAGTCCGACCTTTACCATTGTACAGATTTATGAAGAAGGACGTATGCCGTTCTATCATTTTGATGTATACCGTATCGGCGATGTTGAAGAAATGGAGGAAATCGGATATGAGGATTATTTTTACGGAGAGGGACTTAGTATGATTGAGTGGGCGAATCTTATTGAAGAAATCCTCCCTTCTAAGTACAAAGAGATTACCATAGAAAAAGACCTTGAAAAAGGTTTTGAATATCGAAAAATAACCATAAAAGAGGTCGGATGATGAAAATATTAGCGATTGAAAGCTCAGGTCTTGTGGCTAGTGTCGCAGTTACGGAGGGAAACAATCTTCTGGGCGAATATACAATCAATTACAAAAAGACGCATTCGCAGACACTATTGCCAATGCTTTCTGCTTTGACGGAAATGATTGAGCTGGATTTAAATACCATAGATGCGATTGCGGTATCGAAAGGACCGGGCTCTTTTACAGGACTTCGAATCGGTTCTGCAACAGCGAAGGGTTTAGGGCTTTCTTTAAACAAGCCGATAATTCCGGTTCCAACGATTGATGCTATGGCATATAATCTTTGGGGAACGGATAAGCTGGTGTGTCCGCTTATGGATGCAAGAAGACAACAGACGTATGCCGGGTTGTATACGTTTGAAAATGGTGAGCTTCATACCATTATTCCGCAGTGTGCAGTTGATATCAGCGAGATTGCAGAGCAAATCAATGAACTTGGAAAAGCGGTTATTTTCCTTGGAGATGGGGTTTCTGTCTTTGCGGAATACATCAGGGATAACATAAAAGTGCCTTATGAATTTGCGCCGGCCTTCTGTAACAGGCAAAGAGCTGCAAGTGTAGCAGCTCTGGCGGAAAAGCTGTATCAGGCGGGCGTGGTTGAGACGGCGGCGGAACATAAGCCGGATTATCTCAGATTATCACAGGCAGAGCGTGAACTGGCAGAGCGAAGCGGGCAAGGCGAAGAAAAAGGGCGTGATTTCAGAGTATGATAATTAGAGAAATGATACTTAAGGACGTGCCGGCAGTGGCACTGATTGAACAGGAATGTTTTTCCATGCCCTGGAGCGAGAAGAGTTTTTGTGATTCCATCAGCAGAGAGGATACCATATTTCTGGTGTGTGAAGAAGAACTTACGGATTGCGGTACACATTCCCCAAAGGAACGGGGCGGCCGGATTGTTGGTTATATAGGTATGTACCTTAGCTTTGAAGAAGGTGAAATTACCAATGTGGCAGTATCTTCTTCTTATAGAAAAAGGGGATACGGCCAGAGGCTGATTCAGGCAGCAAAGGATAAAGCGGCAGACCGGAATATAAAGAGTATTCTTCTGGAGGTTCGCAAGTCAAATGCGTCTGCTGTTTCTTTATACAGGAGAAACGGATTTGAGCAGGTCGGGATTCGAAAGAATTTTTACGAGCGTCCGGCAGAAGACGCAATAATAATGAAGGTTGGAATATAGATGTTAGATGTATGTCTTTTAGGAACAGCGGGGATGATGCCTCTTCCGTATCGCTGGCTCACATCCATGATGCTGCGTTATAACGGAAGCAGTCTGTTAGTGGATTGTGGTGAAGGAACCCAGATTGCAGTAAAAGAAAGCGGATTAAGCTTTAATCCGATAGATGTTTTATGTATTACGCATTTTCATGCAGACCATATCAGCGGTCTTCCGGGGCTGCTTCTTACTATAGGCAATGCGGAGCGTACAGAGCCGCTTACCATTATCGGACCAAAAGGATTGGAACGCGTGGTAAATGCGCTTCGGACGATTGCGCCGGAGCTGCCGTTTGAAATTAAATGCATTGAAATGACCCGGCAGGATGAATATTTTCAAATCAACGGTTATCACATTCATGCCTTTAAGGTAAAACATAATGTACCATGTTATGGATATTCTTTTGAAATCAAACGTGCAGGAAAATTTTCGGTAGAAAGAGCCGGAGCAAATGGGATTCCAATGAAGTTGTGGAGCTTGTTGCAAAAGGGAGAAACAATAGAACAGGATGGAAAAATATATACGCCGGACATGGTATTAGGACCGGCGCGTAAGGGTCTGAAGGTTACCTACTGTACAGACAGCCGTCCGGTGGAATCCATTATTGAGGCGGCGAGGGGTGCTGATTTATTCATCTGCGAAGGTATGTATGCAGAAAAGGACAAGCTGGCAAAGGCAAAGCAGTACAAACACATGACCTTTTATGAAGCAGCGGAGATGGCAAAACAGGCAGAGGTTTTAGAGCTGTGGCTGACACATTTTTCTCCATCGCTGGTGCGGGCGGAGGATTATATGCCTAAAGTAAGGGAAATTTTTCCGAATGCATATCTTGGTAAGGATGGTAAAAGTGTAAAACTTGTATTTGAGGAGGAATAAACGATGAAGAACGCAAGAATAATTATTATTGCAATCGTATGTATTGGGTTAATCTGCGGTGGATTTTATCTTTTTTCGAGGAGTCTGGATTCCGGAAATGAGGATGAGCTGACAGAAATACAGAAGGTTCTCGTGAAGGATTTAGAAAAGGATTATCCGAAGACTCCGCGTGAAGTTGTCAAGTTCTATAATCGAATCGTGGCTTGTTACCATGATGAAAAAACAACGGAAGAGCAAGTTGGAAAATTAGTTGACCAGATGATGCTTCTGTTTGATGAGGATATGATTGCTAAAAATCCTAGAGATGTGTACTATGAAGCAGTTGTGTCCGATATTGAATCTTATAAGCAGAATAAGAAAAGCATTACAAGCATGAAGGTATGTGATACCAATGAAGTCAGATATGTTACAGACGATAGGAACGGTGATAGTCTGGCGTTTGTTGATGTGGATTATTTCGTAAATACAGACGGACAGTTTACAAACAGTTATATTACCATCGGTTTACGCGAGGACGAGGATGGAAAGTGGAAAATCGTAGGCGTAACGCTTAGAGAAGGAGAATCATCAGAAGATGATGAATAGCTTGGATTTAGATAAAGAAATAGTAATTCTTGCAATTGAAAGCTCCTGTGATGAAACTGCGGCGGCGGTAGTCGTAAACGGACGTGATGTGCGCTCCAATGTGATTTCATCCCAGATAGACCTTCATACATTGTATGGAGGCGTAGTGCCGGAAATTGCATCCAGAAAACATATTGAGAGAATAAATCAGGTCATTGAAGAGGCATTAAGGACAGCGAACATGACGTTGGATGATATTGATGCGATTGGAGTGACCTATGGACCGGGTCTGATTGGTGCGTTGCTGGTTGGGGTGGCAGAAGCAAAAGCAATCAGTTTTGCACGAAATATTCCGCTTGTTGGCGTGCATCATATTGAAGGTCATATTAGTGCAAATTATATCGAAAACAAAGATTTGGAACCGCCGTTTTTATGCCTTGTAGTATCAGGAGGACATACGCACCTTGTTCGTGTTGCAGACTATGGAAAATACGAAATCCTTGGCAAGACCCGTGATGATGCTGCCGGCGAAGCTTTTGATAAGGTGGCGCGCGCGATTGGATTAGGCTATCCGGGCGGGCCAAAGATAGAAAAAGTATCTCATGAAGGCAATCCGGATGCGATTGCTTTTCCCAGAGCTAAAGTTGCCGACGGTGTCTATGATTTTAGCTTTAGCGGATTAAAGTCAGCGGTGTTAAATTATTTAAACAGTTGTCGCATGAAGGGGATTAAAATCAATCAGGCAGATGTTGCTGCGTCTTTCCAGAAGGCGGTTACGGATGTTCTGGTTGAGCATGCAATGAAAGCCATTGATGAATATAAAGTGGATAAGTTTGCAATTGCAGGAGGAGTAGCTTCTAATGGAGCTTTAAGAAAAGCCATGAGGGAAGCCTGTGCGAGGAAGGGAGTAAAATTCTATCACCCATCACCAATCCTTTGTACAGATAACGCAGCGATGATTGGCGCTGCGGCATATTATGACTATATTGCAGGCAAACGGTCAGGATTCGATTTGAATGCAGTTGCGAATTTACGATTGGGAGAATAAATTCAAAACAGCACAGAAACGGAGAGTTGGATAGAGGATGCTTAAATATGCAGCGGTTGTATTATCTGCCGGAAGCGGAAAGCGGATGCAGAGCGATATTCCGAAACAATACTTGGATTTAAACGGAAAACCTGTCATATACTATAGCTTGAAGGCTTTTGAAGACAGCAGTTTTTCATCTGTAGTTTTAGTCTGTGGAAAAGATGATGTGGAATATTGCCGGAAAGAAATTATAGAGAAGTTTGGACTAAAAAATGTAACGGCTGTGGTGCGTGGCGGGAAAGAGCGTTATCATTCTGTTTTTGAAGGATTAAAAGCGGTGGGGGAAGCCGATTATGTATTTATTCATGACGGTGCCCGTCCAATGCTTACGGGGGAAATTATCCACCGCCTTCAGAAAGCTGTGGTTGAAGAGCAGGCGGCAGTTGCAGGGATGCCCGTAAAGGATACGATTAAGATTGTGGATGAAGCAGGTTATGTGATGAAGACGCCGGAACGTAAGCTGGTATGGCAGGTTCAGACGCCGCAATGTTTTTCTTTTCCTATTATATATGATGCATATCATAACTTAATCAAAGATGAAGAAGAGGGAGTGCTGATTCCACAGATAACGGACGATGCTATGGTGTTGTCTTATATAAGTGATCATGAAATTAAAATGGTGGAAGCAGATTACCGTAATATCAAAATAACGACGCCGGAAGATTTGGAGATTGCCCGGTTGTTTATAGGACAAAAGAGATAGAAGAAAAAGGGGACAGATGAAGGTAGAGAGAAAATTATTTTTTTGAAATTAGATATTGACATTGTCGGTATTTAATGGTAGTATATGTTTTGCGCTGAAGAAAGCGCTCCATATTGTACGGAGAGGTATCGAAGTGGTCATAACGAGGCGGTCTTGAAAACCGTTTGTCCGCAAGGGCACGTGGGTTCGAATCCCACCCTCTCCGTTTTCTTTTTGCTCAAAACTGAGTGGAGAAGAATTCATAATAAAGATTCGCGGTGCGAGTCTTATATTTTTGGTTATGGGAAGTTCGGCTTTCTATAATGAAAAGTACAACAGGATATGTCTGGTTTTGCGTAACAAAATCGGTATCATTCGGAGAAGTACCCAAGCTGGCCGAAGGGACACCCCTGGAAAGGGTGCAGGTCGTTAACAGCGGCGCGAGGGTTCAAATCCCTCCTTCTCCGCTTGCTTGAAAATATTTTAAAAAGATGCAAAAAACTTGTTGACAAGTAAAAGTCATCGTGATAATATAATCAAGCTACCGCGAAGCGCGGTTGTCGAGTTTTGAAAAAACTCGCCGACTCTTGTGATGCAAGCGGTTTGTTCTTTGATAACTAAACAGTGAAAAACCTTGAAAGATTCAATGAGAATAATTCAAGTCCAAATCAAAAGATTTGGCGAACGTTTCAATTATAAATTGAAACCCTTTAAACAGTAAGACCAGTCTCT
>CALWLL010000019.1 GCA_944381555.1 uncultured Agathobacter sp.
CATGAGCTTCCGGTTGATTTTATAACAAAAAATCAACAGAAAGAACGAGGTAAGAATTATGTTAAAAACATCAAAAAGCATTACTATCAATGGAACTAGCGTTATTACAGAGAATGACGTGGAAAAAACCGTAGTATCAATGGTCGCAAATATCCCGGAATCCGGCAGTCCGAATACAAACAGCGTTATTGTAAATAAGGACCTGTACGAAGCCAATAAAGTTGCCTGTCGGGAGGACATGGACGCATTTACACAGGCGGTAAGAGCAATCGAAGATGCAGAAGAGGAGGCATAAGAAAATGAAAATGACATTAAATGATGCAAGGGTGCAATTTGGCAACCTTATGGAACTGTCTAACAAACATCTGCCGGTTAAGCTATCGTATGCTATCGGGAAAAACATTATTAAGTTAAAAGATGAAGTAGATTTGTCGGAAAAAAAGAGAATCGAACTGGCGGAAAGATATGCAAAGAAAGACGATAAAGGCACTCCGATGGTTGAAAACGGCGAGTATGCTATAGAAACGGCAGATAAGGAGCAGTTTAAAAAAGAAGTTGAAGAATTGCTCAAAGAAGAAATTGATGTCGACATCCGAATTGTATCAATGACCGCCATTGAGACGGTGGACGAAACAAGATATGACGCACTTACTCCGGCAGAGATAGTTTCGATTGATTTTATGATGAGTGAAGAGGGAGGAAAAGAACATGAATAAGGTTAATACAATTAAAGGATTTTTTGCGTCCGTTTTCGGACTGCTTACAAGTCTGTTTGGGATGCTGGCTATCCCGATCCTGCTTTTAGTAGCTTGCAATGTAATTGATTATATCACAGGCATAGCAGCAAGCAATTTCAGAGGACAGGAGATAAGCTCATACAAAGGGATTAGAGGTATTACGAAAAAAATATGTATGTGGTTGCTCATTGTAGTTGGAGCTATCGTTGATGAGTTAATCATTTATGCGGTGGCACATTTAGGGTTAGTGATTCCATTTACATTTATGGTATCATGTATAGTAGCAATTTGGCTCATCTGCAATGAGTTAATATCAATCATCGAGAATCTAAAAGACATTGGAATACCAATGCCGGACTTTCTGGTAAAGCTGACGAAAAATATCAAGTCGCAGATTGAAACTAAGGCAGATGTGATTTCGGATGAAAGTGAGGCTGAAAGAGATGAAGAAAATTAGAATATGTATTGATGAGGGACATGGATTAAGCTCATACAAAAGCTGTTTGAAGAGTCTGGATCCAAACCAGACGAAAGAATGGTGGCTGAATGACCGTGTTGCAGATAAACTGGAAAGCGCTCTGAAAGATTATGATTGCGAAGTTATTAGAACGGATGACACTACCGGAAAAACAGATGTATCACTCAGTAAGCGTGTTTTAAAAGCAAATAACTTTGAGGCAGATGTTTTTATCAGCATTCATCATAACGGAGGCATTAATGGTGGTTCAGGCGGCGGAACGACGGTATTTTATTGTAGTTCAAAAGCTGAGCGGAAGAAGCAGGCACAGGCACTTTATGATGCAGTAGTAAAGCAGACAAAACTTGTGGGGAATCGGTCCAGTAAAATCGTGAAGAAGGGATTTACCGTAATTAAGAAAACTACAATGCCGGCCTTCCTGATCGAAAATGGATTTATGGATAGTAAAGTTGATTTACCCATTATTCTGTCGGAAGCACATGCGGACAAGACGGTTGTTGGTATCATCAATTTTTTAACAACGGAATTCGCGCTACAGAAAACAGTGGTGGAGGAAAAGGAACCTGTGCAGCAGTCTTATGAGCTGAAAACATTAAAAAGAGGCAGTACAGGAAATGATGTAACTATTTTTGAGAGTATCCTGAAGAAACTTGGATATTACGGTGGAGAAATAGACATAAACTTTGGACCGGCATGCGTGAAAGCATGCAATGATTTCCAGCAGCAATATCCGGAATGCGGTACAAACGGAAAACCAGACAGTTCATGGGGACCGGCATGTTGGAAAAAGGTATTATCTATTCTAAAGGCATAAGTGTTTGACCGCTACTTTTTTATGGTATAAAATGAATATAATTGATATAAAAAGGTGTCGGTTAGCAACACGTTAGCAACAAATAGGAAAAAATGCCGTAGAATTAGGGGTTATAGGTCTTTATTTTTAATATATTATTAAGACATTTCTCTCTCATAATTTGGTAAAATAGGATTAGCATATGCTTAGTTTTTAGAAAGGAATGTTATTATATGAAAATTTTAGTATGTGATGATGACAAAGAAATTGTAGACGCGATTGAGATTTATCTACAGCAGGAAGGCTTTGAAGTCGAGAAGGCTTATGATGGAGAAGAAGCCGTTGAAGCAATAAAAAGAAATGATGTTGATTTAATGATTATAGATGTAATGATGCCAAAGCTGGATGGTGTTCGTGCTACCTTACAGATTCGTAAGGAAAGCAGCATACCAATCATTATTTTATCTGCAAAAACGGAAGACGCAGATAAAATTCTTGGATTAAATGTAGGTGCAGACGATTATATGACAAAGCCTTTTAATCCGCTGGAACTAGTTGCCCGTGTAAAATCCCAGCTTCGCAGATATACGCAGTTATCCAGTCAGATAAAGCAGGACGAAAATGTATATGAGGCCGGAGGGCTGGTTATTTATGATGATTTGAAGAAAGTAACAGTAGATGGCGAAGAGGTAAAACTTACTCCGATCGAGTATAACATTTTACTTCATTTAGTAAAAAATAAAGGTAAAGTATATTCCATCAATCAGATTTATGAAAGCATATGGAACGAAGAAGCAATTGGTGCAGATAATACGGTTGCAGTGCATATTCGTCACATTAGAGAAAAGATTGAAATCGACCCCAAAGAACCTCGGTATCTAAAGGTAGTGTGGGGCGTTGGATATAAAATTGTTGACTAAGAGAAGGATTTTATGAAAAAGAATATAAAAGAGAGCAGATTGCTTTTGCTTATTTTGCATCAGGCCTTTACAATCGCTATGGCGATAAGTATATATGCCTATGATTATATCATTTTACATAATCAGAATAGAAATGAAATCGGATATTTAATCGTTTTTCTTGTATCTATGCTAGGAGCAGTCATATCCTTGATTATGTTTTGCAGGATGGAAAATATAATTGTAAAAAAGAAAAAAGAGAAAAGAATTATCGATAGAATTTATCTTGAAGTACTGATATTGGGCTGCGCATTTTTGCTAATCCTTTTGGCAGACCAGATGAAAAGTATAGATATTGGAAAATATTCACTGGCGGGATTATCTATTATAGTAGGGACCATTGTATATCTGATGGATATAATTGTGGTTGGGACACTTTCGAGTATTTACTATAGAATCGTGAAAAAACATATAGCAGCAGACAGCTTGATTTATATGGGATGGAGAATCCTTTCAAACTATGAAAAGGGAAAGGGATTCCAGGAAATAAGCAAAAAAGCCCAAGAGCAGGCAAAAATCAAGGAAGCGTTGGAAATGATCGCAGACGGCGAACTGGAAGTTATGCTGGAGATTAGAAACTTTCACGGGCAGGAGCGTGAAATGGCGGCAGCAATCAATCGAATCAAGGAGGGTCTTAAGGATGCGGTAGAGGCACGAACAAGAGATGAAAGGATGAAAGCAGACCTTATTACAAACGTGTCTCATGATATTAAAACTCCATTAACCTCTATCGTAAATTATGTTGATTTACTAAAAAGAGAAGAACTCGATAATGTAAACGCCAAAAATTATATTCGGATTATTGATGAAAAGGCCCAGAGATTAAAGCATCTTACAGAAGATTTAGTAGAAATCTCTAAAATCAGCTCCGGAAACATAAAACTAGAAAAACAAACGATTGATTTTCTCGAATTACTGTATCAGACAGGCGGAGAGTTTAATGAACGATTTGAACAAAGAAATCTAACGATTGTAACGAAACTTCCATCTGCCTGCGTTATGATAGAGGCAGATGGCCGGCAATTATACAGAGCAATCGAGAATCTCTATACAAATGCCGCAAAATATGCATTAGAAAATACTAAGGTGTATGTAGAGCTGGCAGTTGAGAAGAAAAATGCGATATTCTCAATAAAAAATATATCAAAAAATCATATAGATGTTTCTCGTACAGCATATCAGGATCTGACCGAACGCTTTGTAAGAGGGGAAGCGTCCAGAACAACGGAAGGCAGCGGGCTTGGACTGTCCATTGCAAAAAGTCTTACTCTTCTGATGGGAGGCAGATTCTCTATTCGGCTGGAAGGAGAATTATTTATCGCAGAAATTATCTTTCCTCTGGCGAATAGTAGATAGAAAGAATTAGAATAGGGAAATACCTTGATTTGATAGGAATGAGTAGATATAATTTTATACAGAAAGCTATTAGGAGGACAAACTCATGAAATTATATAAGCAGGGTGCTTATTTATTACGAGGAAATGAAGTGATATTGGATTCGGATGATGCAGTACAGTTAATTGCATCAAAAACAGGTAAAGCAGTATCAAAAGAAGAGGCAAAAGAAAATACGATAGCCTATGGGATTTTAAAAGAGCATAACACATCAGGAAATATGAAAAAGCTCCAGATCCGATTTGATAAACTGACGTCGCATGATATTACTTTTGTTGGTATCATTCAGACAGCAAGAGCTTCCGGACTGGAAAAATTCCCTATGCCTTATGTTCTTACAAACTGTCATAACAGCCTTTGCGCAGTAGGCGGAACCATTAATGAGGATGACCATATGTTTGGTCTTACCTGCGCAAAAAAATACGGCGGCGTGTATGTACCGCCTCATCAGGCTGTTATTCACCAGTTTGCAAGAGAAATGCTTGCAGGCGGCGGAAAAATGATTCTTGGTTCGGATTCGCACACACGTTATGGCGCACTTGGTACAATGGCAGTAGGGGAAGGCGGACCGGAGCTTGTAAAGCAGCTTTTGAACAAGACCTATGACATAGATATGCCGGATATTGTTGGTATTTATCTTACAGGAAAACCAATGGTTGGTGTAGGTCCGCAGGACGTTGCGCTTGCCATCATCGGTGAGGTATTTGGCAATGGATTTGTTAAGAACAAAGTAATGGAGTTTGTTGGTCCGGGTGTGGATAACTTAAGTGTAGATTTCCGTATCGGTGTAGATGTTATGACGACAGAAACCACCTGTCTGTCCTCAATATGGAAAACAGACAGCAAAGTAGAAGAATTCTACGAAATTCATGGCAGAGAAGAAGAATATAAGGAATTAAATCCGGGTGAAGTGACTTACTACGATAGCTTTATTGAAATTGACTTAAGTCAGATTAAGCCTATGATTGCTATGCCGTTCCATCCAAGCAATGTATACACGATTGACGAATTAAATGCAAACCTTATGGATATTCTGGACGCTTGTGAAAAGCGTGCAGAAGTAAGCTTTGACGGAAAAGTTAAATTAGACTTAAAGAGCAAGGTCCGTAACGGAAGATTATATGTTGACCAGGGAATCATTGCCGGTTGTGCAGGAGGAGGATTTGAAAATATCTGCGATGCAGCAGATATCTTAAACGGAAAATCTATTGGTGCAGATGAATTTACATTAAGTGTATACCCTGCTTCTACTCCGGTATATATGGAACTGGTAAAAAATGGCGCGGTAGCAAAACTTATGGCAGCGGGAGCAGTTGTAAAAACAGCTTTCTGCGGACCATGCTTTGGTGCAGGCGATACACCGGCAAACAACGCATTTTCTATCCGTCACTCAACCAGAAACTTCCCGAACCGTGAAGGTTCTAAAGTTCAGAACGGACAGATTTCATCCGTTGCGCTTATGGATGCGCGTTCCATTGCAGCTACAGCAGCGAATAAGGGTTACCTTACTTCTGCGGAGGATATAGATGTAAATTACAGCAAGCCAAAATATTATTTTGATAAAACCATTTATGCGAACCGCGTATTTGACAGCAAGGGAGAAGCAGATGCCACAGTGGATATTCATTTTGGGCCAAACATTAAGGACTGGCCGTCGATGAGTGCACTGCCGCAGAACCTTGTATTAAAGGTAGTGTCTGAGATTCATGACCCTGTTACCACTACAGACGAATTGATTCCGTCCGGCGAGACCTCATCCTTCCGTTCGAATCCTTTGGGATTAGCAGAGTTTGCACTTTCCAGAAAAGACCCAATGTATGTAAGCCGTGCAAAGGAAATCCAGAAAGCGCAGAAGGCAGTAGAAGAAGGCGCCTGCCCATTACAAGCAGTAGATGAGTTAAAAGAGGTAATGGATGCAATTCATACACAGTTCCCGCAAGCCGGCGAAGGAAATGTTGGATTCGGAAGTACTATTTTTGCTGTAAAACCGGGGGATGGTTCTGCTCGTGAGCAGGCTGCCTCCTGCCAGAAGGTGCTTGGAGGCTGGGCAAATATCGCCAATGAGTATGCAACGAAGCGATATCGTTCCAACCTAATCAACTGGGGTATGCTTCCATTTCTTATTGATGAGGGAGAGCTTCCGTTTAAAAATCTGGATTACTTGTTTATTCCTGATATACAGAATGCAGTGGAAGAGGGAAATACAGAAATTAAAGCCTATGTAGTAAAAAATAGTGGGCTAAAGGAATTTACACTTAAAATGAGTGAATTAACACCGGATGAAAAAGAAATTATTTTAAAAGGCTGTCTCATAAATTACTATCGAGGCTAGGGGGTATAATGGTGACAGAAAAAGACAAGCTGGCAAAAAAAGGAAGTCCTGAAAAGAAGGAAATGGATAAGTATTTCAAAATTGGTCTGACAGCGTTTGGTACAGTTGCAGCATGTATCATATTTTTCTTTGCAATTTTTCGAATAGAAGAAATTATGGAGTTTATTGGAAATATACTAAAGGCGGCCGAGCCTGTTATTATCGGTCTGGTATTAGCATATCTTCTAATGCCGGTAAAGAATTATATTGAGAAACCTGCTTATAAGCTGTTGCAGAAAACGCGGCTGAAAGAAAAGCAAAAGAAAGATTTTGCAAGGGGAATCAGTATTACGGGTGCAATTATTTTTCTGTTTGTTGTGCTTGCTTTTTTGGCATCCATTATTGTTCCGGCTTTAGCCAGCAGTATTATGGGACTGATAGATAAAATGCCTAAATATGTTGCATCCTTCATATCATGGCTGGAGGAAGTGGGTATTACCGATACATCCATTGCCGTAATGATTGGTGATTATATCACAGAATTAACAAGTGATGTGGAGCAATGGGCAAAGAATGAAATGATTCCATTGGTACAGCAGTATATTGGGACGATTACATCAGGTGTCTATTCCGTACTCAAAACATTCTTAAACTTTATAGTTGGAATTTTTGTAGTAATTTATGTTATGAGCATTCAGGAAACTTTGGTCGGACAGGCAAAAAAAATTATCTATGCATTCTTCTCGCCAAAGAAAGGTAATTTAATCATTGATACATTAAGAAAATCAAATAAAATCTTCGGCGGATTTATTATTGGAAAATTAGTAGGTTCAGCAATTATCGGCGTTATCTGTTATATAGGATGTCTGATTCTTGGAATTCCAAGTTCCTTGCTGGTGGCAGTTATTGTCGGTATTACAAATGTCATTCCATTTTTCGGACCATTTATTGGAGCTATACCGTCTGTTCTTCTGGTATTGATCCAGAGTCCGATTCATGGATTATATTTGGCGATATTTATTCTGATTTTGCAGCAGATAGAAGGAAATATTATCGAACCAAAGATTTTGGGTGACACGACAGGTTTGTCTTCTTTTTGGGTATTGTTTTCTATTTTAATAGCTGGCGGATTATTCGGATTCTTTGGACTGCTTCTTGGGGTACCTATTTTTGCAGTTATTTATTATATCTGTCAGCAGATGATAAAGTATCGGATGGAAAAACGCAACCTTTCTAATGATACAGAGGATTATGTAAAACTGATTTCTATTGATGAAAACGATAAAACCATGATATATGAAAATGCAGTAGAAGAAAACGAAGAAAAATAAAAACAAAAAAGACACTAAGCTAATAAAAAAGAATTAGTTTGGTGTCTTTTTTCTAGTTATATTTTTTGACATCTTAAGGACCCTATGATACACTAATACTAGGTAATTGCAACTTTTTTTACACAAGAATTTGTTGAATTCATAAAAATTACAGGGTTAGCTAAAACCAGGTAAATTGAGGTGACACAATTGGATAAGTACGAATACAGCTTAAAATTGGATCAGTTAAAAGCGCTCAGTGCAGAAGGTAAATATGATGAAGCAGCGGAGATAGCTGATTCCATTAATTGGAATAAAGTAAAAAATGTGAATGCTTTAGTCAAGGCAGGAGAAATATACGAAAAAGCCGGCAGATATGAAGACAGCAGAGAAATTTTGTTAAATGCCTATGACCGTTCGCCAATTGGAAGAACGATTATCTACCGCCTTGCAGAAGTCGCTATTAAAATGGAAGATTTTGAGGGTGCTGAGGAATATTATGATGAATTTGTAGACATCGCGCCCCATGACAACCAGCGGTATGTTCTAAAATATAATATTCGTAAAGCACAGAAAGCTCCTTTGGCAGAACTGGTTTCTATTCTGGAGGATTTGAAAGAACAGGAATATACCGAGGAATGGGCATTTGAGTTAGCATACTTGTACCACAAAACAGGTGAAGTGGAAAAATGTATTGATGCTTGTGACGAATTGATTCTTTGGTTTGGAGACGGACCATATGTGGAACATGCATTAGAACTTAAGATGCTGTATCAGCCGCTTACCAAAGTACAGGAAGAGAAGTACCGCAGATTTCGCCATGAACGTGAAGGAAAAACCATAATTGGTGCAGAGGAAATGGCGCGTGCGGGTGAGTATATCCATGAACCGGTAGCGATTCCACAGGTTACTTTGAACCAAAGCCGGTTTAATACCACCAATCTTCAGAAGGAAATTGCCAAAGGTATGCAGCAGATCATGGATGCAACAGAAAAAGAAACGGTTGTTGGAACCATGGATAATATCAAGAAAATAGTGGAAGAGATTCCGTATTTACAGATTCCAAGAGAAGAAGGCAGCGATGAAAAAGAAACCGGTACACATATTGAAACAGATGAAGAAATAGACGGCTCCCTGAAAATCAATTTTCAGGAATTGTTAGGTGAAGATTCGGATGGACAGATTAGTTTCGTCATGAATGAAAAAGCCAAGCTAGAGCGGCAGATTACCGGTCAGATGACGATTGCTGAAGTTTTAGAAGAGTGGGAAAAAACCAAACGTGCGGCAGAAACTGCATTAAAAGACGTTGAGCAGAGAAAGCTTGAATCTGCAAAGGCCAGAGCGCTTCAGGAAGCAGAAGATATTATGGAGCGTTTAAATGACGTTCTTCCTAAGATAGAAGCGGGAGTTAGTCCAAAGGAATTGCTTGAAGAAGAATATCTTCAGAAGGCAAATGCTATTTTAGATGAAGAAATTGCGCGGCTGAATACAGAGAATGAGCGCTTAGCAGCAGAAATTGCGGCGGAAGTAAAACTTGGCCAGACCATTCGGATAGAAGATGACGATTTGGAAGCAATCAGGGCAGCAGTTGTGGATTTGCAAGAGCAGGAAGAAGAGAAATCTCAAACACCGGAGATATTGGAGCATATTGAAGAATTAGATGCAGATGAAGAGCCGGTGCAGGCAGATGAATCAGAAAAGGATGAAACAAAGGAAACGTGCGCCGTTACCGCTTCGAGAGATTCATTAACAGAAGAACAGAAAGCAATTTTCTCATATTTTGTGCCAGTTAAGGGTATGGAAGAACAGTTATGCAAGGCAATATCCGGCATTGTGGACAATTACAGCAAGGATGGAGGAACTGCAAGAGGAAACCTTATCATTCAAGGAAGCGAGGGATGC
This sequence comes from uncultured Agathobacter sp., assembly GCA_944381555.1. GTDB lineage: Bacteria > Bacillota > Clostridia > Lachnospirales > Lachnospiraceae > Roseburia. The sequence continues at coordinate 9,886 of CALWLL010000019.1, forward strand.
GGAAAAACAGTTCTTGCAACAAGCATCGTGCGTGTGCTGCAAAAAGAATGCGGACATCCAAATGGTAAGGTAGGCAAAATATATGCAGACGTTTTAAATAAAAAGGATGTCCAGCAGCTTCTTAAAAAGGTTGCAGGAGGTTGTCTGATTATTGAACATGCCGGAGAGTTAGACCGCACAACGGCAGTAACGTTATCGCTTTTATTGGAGCAGGATAATACTGGTCTGCTGGTGATATTAGAAGATACTGCAGCAGGAATTAAGAAGGCGTTGTCCACAGATGATGAATTTGCTAAGAAGTTCACAGAGCAGGTTACTGTTCCTATTTTTAAAAATGATGATCTGGTTACATTTGCGAAGTCATATGCCAATGAGCTTGGATATGTGATTGATGAAATGGCAGTTCTTGCCCTTCACAATCGTATTACAAATATAGAAAAATTGAATCAGGCTACAACGCTTGCAGAGATAAAAGATATCATTGATGATGCCATTGCCTGCGAGGCACATAGCGGTTTACGGAAATTCGTGGGAATACTTACGGCAAGTCGTTATACGGATGACGAAAAGATTGTATTGAGGGAAAAAGATTTTGAATAAATGGGGGGAAGAAAATGAGTTTTTTTACTGAAATGGACTGTTATCTGTTTGGACAGGCGACACACTATGATATTTACCGTAAAATGGGAGCCCATGTGGTAACCAAAAACGGTAAAAAAGGGGTATGTTTTACTGTATGGGCACCTCATGCGGCAAGGGTGCATGTAATCGGGGATTTTAACGGATGGAACGAAACTTCCCATGAAATGGACAGGGTGGAGCCAAATACGATGGGAGTATACGAGTTGTTTGTTCCCGGAGTTGAGGAAGGTGCTTTATACAAATATCTGATTCTTGCGAGGGATGGTTCGAAGCACTACAAAGCAGATCCATATGGAACTTATGCACAGATGCGTCCGGAAACAGCCTCTATCGTATATGATATAGGCCACTTCAAATGGACAGATGGTGAATGGATGAAGGAACGCGCTGCTACAGAAGGAGAACTATACGAAAAACCAATGGCAATCTATGAGGTTCATCCGGGTTCATGGATGAGACATCCGGGCAGAGATGATGAAGGATTTTATTCCTACAGAGAATTAGCGGATGCACTTGTAGAATATGTAAAAGAAATGGGATATACCCATGTTGAACTGATGGGGATTTCAGAGTATCCATTCGATGGTTCATGGGGATATCAGGTTACGGGTTATTACGCTCCAACATCCAGATACGGAACGCCGGAGGATTTCGCATATTTAGTAAATGAATTTCACAGAAATAAAATCGGTGTCATTTTAGACTGGGTACCGGCACATTTTCCAAGGGATGCACACGGACTCGCCATGTTTGACGGAACGCCAACGTACGAATATGCAGATACCCGTAAGGGAGAACATCCAGATTGGGGAACCAAGATTTTCGATTACGCCAAGAATGAAGTAAAAAATTTCCTCATCGGCAGCGCACTGATGTGGGTTGAACATTACCACGTTGACGGTCTTCGTGTGGATGCGGTAGCGTCTATGCTTTATCTGGATTATGGAAAGCAGGATGGTCAGTGGGTAGCAAATAAGTATGGCGGACATGAGAACTTAGAAGCAATTGAGTTCTTCAAACATATCAATACTCTGATTCTTGGCAGAAATCCGGGCGCAGTTATGATTGCGGAAGAATCCACTGCATGGCCGCTGGTTACCGGAAAAGCAGAAGATAACGGTCTGAATTTCAGTTATAAATGGAACATGGGATGGATGCACGACTTTTTGGATTATATGAAGCTGGATCCGTATTTTCGGAAAGATAACCATAACAAGATGACTTTCGCCATGAGCTATAATGCCAGTGAAAAATATATTCTTGTTCTTTCCCATGATGAAGTAGTACATTTGAAATGTTCCTTGTTAAATAAGATGCCTGGCTTAGAAGAAGATAAATTCAAGAACCTCATGTGTGCTTATGCATTTATGATGGGTCACTCAGGAAAGAAACTCCTGTTTATGGGTCAGGATTTTGCTCAGGTACAGGAATGGAGTGAGGCGCGGGAATTGGATTGGTATCTGTTAGAAAATCCATACCACAAGAAAATCCATGACTGGATGAAGGCGTTGCTGCATATGTACAGAAAGAATCCATGTATGTACCAATTAGATACATGTTGGGATGGATTTGAATGGATAAATGCCGATGACAGAGAAAGAAGTATTTTTAGTTTTGTGCGCAAGAGCAAGGATGGAAAGAATAATCTGTTATTCGTAATTAACTTTACACCGATGGCAAGAGAGGATTACCGCGTGGGAGTATTAAAACGCAGACAGCATAAGCTTGTTTTAAATAGTGAATCGGCAGAATATAACAATACGGATACAGACAGACCGGATACATATAAGCCGGAGAAAAAGGACTGCGATGGAAAAAAATACTCCTTTGCATATCCGTTGGCGCCATATGGAGTAGCAGTTTTTAGTTTCTGATTTTTTATACATATACATTACATGAAGAACCGTTTCTCATATTTTTGGGAAACGGTTTTTCTAATTTCCCTTTAGAAAAAAGAAAAGCTGCCGATATATATAACAGTTAGATGAGCTTAAGGAGTTATCGATGTTTATAGATCAGGCAAAGCAAATTGATGCATATATAAATCAAAATACAGAATCAGAAAAGACATCATCTGCACAGATGACAAAGGCAGAGGGTGTCTTTGCGTATGTTAAAAATCAGGAAACATACCGCATGACAGAGCAGGGCAGTTTTTATATGCCTGATGCGGTATATACAAGACCGGAAGGTAAGGAAGAGAAAACAGTTGTTGAACAGTTAGACAGCCAGATAGATATGACTGCTGAAAACAGAAAGAATCAGATGATTGTTATTTCTAATACAGCATCGGCTCAGGACATGGAAGAAATGGGAAAAGAGGGCTTTTCCGGTATGGATATGGACAGCCGCGAAATTCTAACGGTAACCGATAAAATTAAGGCGGTACTTGCAAAAGCGGGTGTGGATATCTCTATTTACGGGGATGATTTAAGTGTTGAGCAGTTAGAGCAGGCAACAGGCAGCAGTGCAGTGGCAAATCAAATCGCAAGAGCGCTGAAGGCGGCAGATTTACCGGCAACAGATGCAAATGTAGAAGAAGGAACAGCCGCTTTCGAAGCAGCAGAAGCGATGCTGCCATTAAACGATGCATCCAAAGAGTATATGCTCAAAAATGGCTGGGAGCCAACGATTCAGAATCTATATATGGCAGCACACAGCGGCACTTCTAGTAAATCACAGCAGGAATTTGACTATGCTGCAATAGAAAAGCAAATGGAGCGGGTAATTAGGAATGCTGGTCTTAAAGTATCGGAAGATACTATGAACAGTTGTAAGTGGTTAATTGATAAAAATATCCCATTAACAACATCAAATTTAAAATATTTGGAAGGATTAAATCATTTATCAGAGCAGCTAACAACAGGTACAGATGAAAATCTGGACATGGAATATGTATTAAACCGCATTGTCGAATCTGTAAAAGATGGAAAAAGACCGATGGATGCGTTGTTAATTGATGGCTTCTCCAATATGGACAAGGCACAGGCAGTCATGGATACGGTTATATCTGCGCAGGATGCGGATGTAGCTTATTGTGTAAACCAACAGATTACGCTTACTGTGGAAAACTTGCAGGAAGCAATTGCAAACCGTGAACAGGAGGCTGGTGCAGAAGTAAGTGTAGAGATATCTGCAAGCATTACATTTATTACGGCAAAAAGGCAGTTGGAAGAAACACGTCTTGCTATGACAGTTGAAGCAAACTATGCACTTTTAAAACGTGGTATTGCCATTGATACAAAGCCTTTAGAACAGTTAGTTGAAAACTTAAAGGGGATAGAAGAACAGTATTATAAAGATTTATTGTCACAGTCGGGAATTGAGGCAAATGAAGAAAATGTAGAGATTTTTTCAACAACTACAAGGGTTGTTGCAGAGATTAAGTATCAGCCGGCATATGTACTGCAATTAGATTCATCCGGGGATACGTTAGAACATATTCATAAGGCCGGCAGCACACTTAAAACGTCTATGGATGCTGCATTACAAAGTTATGAAACGCTTTGGACAGCACCAAGACGAGATATGGGTGATTCTATCCAAAAGGCGTTTGCCAATGTAGATGATATTTTAACGGATTTAGATTTAGAGACAAATGAATTTAATCAAAGAGCAGTTCGCATACTGGCCTATAATCAGACTGAAATTACCACAGAAAATATCACACAGATTAAAGATGTGGATATGAAGATGCAGAAATTGTTCCGTAATCTGACTCCTTCCGTAACGATGGAACTGATTCGCAAAGGTCAGAATCCGCTTGATATGGAAATCGATGAACTAAGTCAGGTTGTAGAAGATATTCAGACTGAAATAGGGAATAAGCAAGAAGAACGTTTTAGTAAATATCTTTGGAAATTAGAGCAGAATCATGAGATTTCAAAGGAAGAAAGGGATAGTTATATCGGCATTTACCGTTTGATTGCCCAGATAGAACAGACAGATGGTGCGGCAATCGGGGCTTTGTTAAATCAAGGCAGCGATATTACCATGAAAAACCTCTTAACTGCAATGCGTTCTTCCAGAAGATCTATGGATTATACAGTAGATGATGAGTTTGAGGGTGTAAGTGCCCGCACGAAGAGTCCGCGTATTGATCAGCAGATTATGGCTTCTTATCAGACAAACTGCATGAAAGAGGCAATCGATATTCTTTCCCCAGAGAAACTGGCACAGATAAAAGAATGGGAAGATATGACACCGGAGCAGTTGTTGGAGGCGCTGAAAAATAATCAAAATGAGCAGACAAGCGCATTAGAACAGCAGTATCATACACAGATGGTGCAGGAGTATAATGCAGTAATTGCAGCTTCTGATGATGTTTATGCTTTTCTTGAAAAATATGACATGAAAAATAGTGCAAATAATGTACTGGCAGTATCCCGTTTATTGGAAAACCCATCAAATGTGTTTGAGGTACTCTTTGCAGAGAATGGCAAGAGTCAGAACTACCGTCAGGCAATTCGTCAGATGAAGGATATGGTTATGCAGCGCTTTGGAGAAGCAGTTAAGACACCGGAAGAAATGGCACAGGCGCAGGAAACATTGGCAGAGGTTGCAGAACGTGCAATGCAGACAATGATCATTGAAAATGAGCCGGTCAGCGTAAAAGACATAAAGGACCTTCGATTGATGAATCAACAGCTATTCCTGTGCAAGGAAAAGGCAAAAGAAGAAAGTTTCCTTGTACCGGTACAGACCGGTGATACGGTAACAGGCGTATCACTTAAAATTGTTCGCGGAAAAGAAAATAAAGGATTAGTTGATATTTTCTTCCGAGGTGCAATGATGGGAAAGGTTGCGGCTTCCTTTGAAGCAAAAGAAAACAGCATTTCGGGTGTGATTGCTACAATAGATGAAGAAACAAGAAAATTTATTTCTGACAACATCGGGCTTTTTGTAGAGAAAATGAACAGGGAAAGTCAGGAATCAATGGACATCAGCGTAGCATATGTATCCGATTTGTCTATGTGGCAGTTTGAAAAGAACACTTTATCTGAAACGGGAGAGGTAACTCCGGTTCAGACAAAGCGTCTTTACAATATTGCGGAAAGTTTTATTCAGTCGGTGTCTGAACTTCTGAATTAGTTTCGTAATAAGAAATAATACCCATATAAATAGCCTCAGCTACCTTGTTTTGGTATTCTTCCGTAGCAAGGAGCTGTGCTTCTTCAGGATTACTTAGGAACCCACATTCTACAATAACTGTAGGTGTGGGTGTTCTTGTTAATAAGTAATAGTTGGCATTTGCCTGTGGCTCCCGCTTCTTTTGAGGCTCCAGATATTGGTTTAAGGCATTTTGGATAACTTGAGCCATAGTTGCGCTTTCCACAGAGTCTTTATAATAAAATACCTGAGGGCCGTACACATCAGGAGAAGTAAAACTGTTTTGATGAATACTGATAGTAAAATATGGATTTAGTTCTTTTACCATATCCACGCGAGCAATCATATCATCCATTTTAGGACGTGTAGAATTGGCCGGACCTAGGATTTTATCAGAATCTCTTGTAAGATAGATTGTAAAACCGTAATCTTCCAGCAGGGGCTTTAGTTTTTGAACGATGGCAAGGTTAATGTCTTTTTCTAAAACATCATTGATTCCTACTTTGCCAGGGTCAAATCCGCCATGTCCGGCGTCTAAGACGATAACAGGAAGCTCCTTTTCTGTGGAAGAGCTGTCCTGCGTGTTGGAAGAAGGATCTTCCGCAGAAGAGGAATCCTTGTCGAACGGACGTATGACTAGAAATACGAGAGCAAGTATTGCTATGGATATAAGAATCCCATAAATAAATTTTGGCATAAGAGATACCTTTGCTATGTACAGTTGGTATATCTTATGCCAAGTTTATTTTTTTATGAGATTATTTTGTAATTAGTTGATGTATTTGATAATAACATCCCATGCCTCAGCGGCTTCTAAACCTGATTTCCAGAATGCAGCACCTGCAAGATTATAGGATTTGAGCATTTGCAGACGCTTTTCCAAAGAAGTTGTATCTTCTAACCACATTTTATAAATTACGCCATCCTTATTTATTTCTCCGTAATATTGTCCGCAATCCTCCAGCCAAACCGGCTCCTCAACATTGCTGTTCATCCATTTCTTTGCAGAGTTCATACCAAGGTTCTCGAATCCAATTACATAAGTAACTTCGGAGCTGTTTTCTTCAGAACGGGGAGTGAGGCTCCACAGCTTTGTATAAAACGGTATTCCGAGAACTATCTGGTCGGCAGGAACACCTTCCGCCAACATATTAGAAACGGCTTCTTCTGTCCAGTTAAGAGAAGCAACAGAACCCTCGCCGCTGGCCTGACCGTAGTGCTCGTCATATCCCATAATAATAATGTAATCTACAAATACCCCCTGCTCTCCATAGCTGTAAAAATCATTATATGCAGCGGGAACTGCTACGTCAGTAGAAAGAATAATATCATTATTCTCGCACTTGATTGATAATTCACGAAGAAACTGAATATAGGCATCGCCAACTTCAGGTCCATTCATGGATTCAAAGTCCACATTGATACCATCCAGATTATACTGGAGCGCTTTTGCAATTAACTGGTTTACCAGATTCTGTCTTGCAGAGGTATGTGTGAGAACGTAAGTGGTATCTACAGCATCAACTTCAAAGTTGGAAACCAATCCCCATACTTCTACATCATGATTGTGGCAATAGTCAACATAATCGCTGCTGGCAATACTTGAAACATTTCCCTCGTTATCCTTTATCTTAAACCATGTTGGAGAAACAACATTTACTCCTTTCGAATCAGATAAAACGCTGGATATCTTAGAATTTGCGGAAGTATTGGTTACCTGATGCCACAACAGATTGATAGGTTTATCCTTCTTAATATGATGAAAAGTTTCTTCCTGCTTATCACTTACGAGGGTTTTGACAGAGGTTTTGGATAGATTTTTAGATTCTACATATCCCGTAATACCATCAGAGGTGGATACTTTAACCCAATTGTTCCCCTCTTCAAGGATGGTAAGGGAAGTTCCCTTTTCCACGTCGGCAAGGATTGGACTTTTGATACTGCCCTCTACGCGGACATAAGTATTATTTTTTACATCTGCAACTGTGACATCACCCCATCGGCTTGTAATAACGATTCTGGCCGGAGATTCGTAGTATTCATAACTCATATTGGTATATGCGCTCACAAAATCCAGATGAATCAAAGCAGATTCAGCAGTTGCTTTGACGACTGTCTTGCCAAAATCAGCAGAAGATTTTCCAGTCATATAGCTGTTTGATTCGGCTGCGGCAGAAATAATATCTGTAGAAGTAGTATATAAAAGAATGTTTTCATTAGCATCCCAATAAAAGCGGGAATTTAAATATTCATATACAAAATCAAAGTCCAGATAAACTTCGCCATTTACTAATGTTCCATAAGAATCCAGAACTTCATTGTCTAAAGTGATGGCAACTTGTGATTCGTCTGTAATGTTATAATATTCAAAGAGATCTTTTCGTTCGTCGGTCGGAGTGTATTTTTCGATTAAAGCAGATATTCCTAAGAATATAAGAATCAAAACAATCAATCCCACAATAATAAGAACAGGCAGAGCATTTTTCTTCATGTCAGTAACCTTCCTTTACTATATATATATACAAAGTCATTATATCATTGAGTATAAACACTTTCAAATATATTGTCGATTTTTAAGAAAAATATAAGAAGGCCGTTTGACTGAAACGACCTTCTTACGTCTTCTTTTTTCTTTAAATGTCTTTGTGATGTCTGGGTCGAAAAAGCGTGCATTGGGGCTCCTTCCGACCACCCATATAATTTTGTTTTTTTTGTTGAGATATATTAATATTGTCCCAGAAGTTTTTCAAAAAAGGTAAAAAACCCTGAGTGTAACTGAAACGGATTTTCAATATAAGGCAGATAAATCATTCGGAAGCGAACGTTTGGAGAAAGTTTTAATCTGGATTCTTTCATGCTGCAATTACCCAGAATAGTTATATGTTCCTGATTCATACAAGTATTTTTTAGTAACTGGGTAATTTTCTCAAGCGTAAGTTCCCTTTTCCACTTGTTAAGGCTGCAAACAAGAAATTGTTTTTCACATCTGGCAAATTCTTTGGAAGTATAAGCGTTTAAGACGCCCATGTCAAAAATGAAGTAATCAAAATCCATGCGTAAAATCTCCGATATGGAGGTAAGTGTTGTGCCGGGAAATATGGTAATCCCCATGTATGAAAAGGATTTATTCCCTGTTTCCGGAGACAGAGAGCGAATTTGATTCGTTGCATTTAATTCCACATAAGCAGTCTTTTTTCCGCGTTTGCTGCATAAAAAATTAGATAGGGCAAGGCTTACCGTAGTTACGCCTGTGCCATGTTCTACGCTTCCAAGAGCAATTACTTTTTTCGTGAAAATACGTCTTTTAAATGGAAAAATAAATGATTCCTCCTTTCTGGTAAATGTAAGAGCTGGGAAACAAAGTAAATCATGGATTTATCAACAGAAAACGGATCCGCAGAATAAGGGTAGGAATTTACCGGAGTGCGGAAGTGTTCTGCCAGAGTGTGCATGGTATTTCTTTGTCCCATGTTACAGATGATTGTTAGGTTTCCATATGTTGTAAACAGGGATTCGCCCTTCTCGAAAGCATGATGCCAATGCCAGATACTATTGCTACAGACAAAAAGAATGATGTCAGCTTCAATTGGTGCTGTAGGTTCAAAAACGCCGTAATCGTATACGGAAATAGTATCTGAATGCCGAGGCATACAGATGCCGGGTCCGTAATGGGGATAACCTTTAAAAAATCTATAACGAATCAGTCCATTGGATTCTGACATATGAGGATATAAATCTGTCATATTACGCAGAGTGTTTGTGGAATTTTTCTCGTAATATATGGCGGAATATCCCATGTGATTTAAGGCAGAAACAATGGATATTGCAATATGAGTCACGCCGCAGCCGGAATGACTTCCTATGATTGCAATGTTTTTACAAAGATGCGGTTGTTGAAATATTTTTTGCTGATATTTGATTGCAGATAGAAGCGTGTCCACCGTTTCAAAACGACAAGCGGAATCTGCATGTGCAGCCTTTTGCATAATATGGTGAATGCCCGGGGAAAGCGGCGTATCTACATATCCGGATAGAAATTGCATAATTTTTCCGATACTGTAGATGTCGCAGGAAGGATTGGGTTTAGCCCCGGCAAAGAGCTCAGGGGCACTGTAATCCTTATTCCCGAATAGATTGAAGATATTTCCCGAACTGGAAAGAAAAGTTGCAACATTAAAATCGATTAATTTAATCTGCGTTCCACATACTATAATATGCTCAGGTTTCAAATCAAGATAAAGAATGGGAAACGGAGCAAACGTATGCAGATACAGAAAGATATCACATAGCTGCAAACAGATATGAAAAAAATTTTCCTGAGAAATATTGGAATGATGAGACAGAAAATCTTCTAAAGATTCACCCTCTGCAAATTCCTCAATAAGATAATAATAGTCTGTATCTTCTTCCACATCATATACATTTGGAATACCGGGATGATGTAAAGATTTTAGAAGTTGTGCCTCAGATAACAGAGTGTCCGCCAAGCCAGTTGTCTTGGGGATGAGTTTAACTGCGCGGTTGCACTCTAGAATAAGATGTCTGGAAAGATATACCGTGCTGAAACTGCCAGAGCCTAAAACAGACAAAATCTGATACTTTCCAAACAAGACAGTATTTATAATGTTGTTCACTCCTTTGGAATCAACAACGCATCTTGTGTTTACACATATAACATATAAGATAATAGAATGCAAGCATTTTTTAGAAATTTTTAATAGCTCTTTGTCTTTACAAAGGAAGAGGCTATGTTTATAATAAGTGTACGTTTTCATAAGATTTTCTATGTAAGGATGTGATAATTTGAAAATTGAAAAGGTAAACGAAAACCAGATCCGCTGTACATTATCTAAAGAAGAATTGGCGGACAGACAGATTAAAATAAGCGAACTTGCCTATGGTTCCGAGAAAGCAAAAAGCCTTTTTCGGGATATGATTGAACAGGCAAATTATGAATTTGGCTTTGAAGCAGACGACATACCTCTCATGATCGAGGCAATTCCTCTTTCAGGAGAGAATATTATATTGCAGATTACAAAGGTAGAATATCCGGAAGAATTAGATACGAGGTTTTCTAAATTTTCTGAAGGCGGAGAAGAAGAGCAAAATTCCGGTTCTGAATCAAATATGTTCTCTGACGTTCAGGGTGCGGATGATATTCTTGGTATTTTCCAGAAGATGAAAGAGGACTTAGAAGAACAGATCAAGGAAAAGGAAGTCCATGCAGAAAATATTACGTCATCCGTATATCCGAAAGAAACCGTTTCCAACGCACAAGAGGGGGAAATACCTGTTAATCTGACTAAAATGTTCGAATTTCGTAATTTGGAGGAGTTAGAGAGGCTGGCACATGTGCTTGGCGGCTATTACAGGGGAAATAATGATGTATATAAGGACGAAAATAAAAATCGTTTTTATCTGCTCATCCGGAAAAGCCGGCATACGCCGGAAGAATTCAACAAAGTATGTAATGTCATTTCAGAATATTCTGCGCAGAAGAAATATTCTCCTGCTACAGAGGCTTTTTTCATGGAACATGGCAAGTTAATCCTTAAGGGAAACGCCCTTCAGGTGTTAGATTCGCTTAGATAAGACATGCGCAGAGTTAAGACTGCACAAGCATAATAAAAAGGCGGGAGAATGATACAGATTGTATTTCTCTCCGCCTTTTTATGTTTATTTTGTATGGTGCTAATTATGTTCTAAGAAATTGTTAATGTCTTCTACTAAATCATCCGGATCGATGCCATGAACCATAGCTGCTTCTGCGATGGTTTCCATCTGGGATGATGGACATCCGAGACAATGCATTCCGATGCTTAAAAGTAATGGTGCAACGTCAGCATCCATCTGAAGAAGTTCGCCTATCATGGTATCCTTAGTAACTTTTGCCATGAGATAACCCTCCTTTTAGTATTTTACTCCCGCTATTATAATACGTTTTCCAAAGAAAAGCAAATATATGTAAGAAAATCAATCGAAAGGTTAAGGAATCGGAAGAACCAGTCGATATATAAATCAAATGAGTGACATGGCTGTCAAAATCTTAGGCGCAAGGATGCGGAAATAATGTGAGGGAAACAGGTTATGCATATTAATCGCAATATGTCCGCTGTTATGACAAATAATCAGTTATTACGTACTGAGAATAAATTAGCTGCATCTATGGAGCGCTTATCCAGTGGTCTTAAAATCAATCACGCAAGTGATAATCCGGCAGGTCTTGCAATTTCCAATAAGATGAAAGCGCAGATTGACGCTTTGGATCAGGCTGAATCAAACGTATCTGACGGGATTTCCGTTCTTCAGATTGCGGATGGCGCACTGAACGAGGTAAGCAGTATTTTACAGAGAATGAGAGAATTATCCGTTCAGGCAGCAAACGGAACCAATGCGTACGAAGACAGACAGAGTATTCAGGAAGAAATCGACGAATTACAAAAGGAAGTTGACCGTATTTCTACGGATACAGAGTACAATACAAAAACATTATTGGATGGATCTTCTGATGTGCGCGTTTATGGAGACAGTGCAAGCCGTTTTTATGTAACGGATGCAGTTGATGCTAAGACATATTCTATCAACGTGGCTGAAATGGCAACACAGGCAGACGTTGTTCTTGATTATAAAGATATAACAGAAGAAGGACAGATTTCTGTTAATGGTGTTGTGGCAGAAATTTCTTCGGGTATGACAAAAGAAGAGTATCTCCATGAAGTCCGTAATGCAGCAGAAAAAGCAGGCTGTTTTGTGGAAGTAGATGAAGCCGCCAATACATTAACCATCAAATCGGATCACTATGGATATGATGAAGCAGTTGAATTTTCCGTATCAGAGGGATTAGCACAGGAGCTTAATGTTGCAGCAAATGCAGATTGTGAATATGTTGTAAATCAGGCAGCAGTTACTATTACTTATCCAAATCCTGTAACAGAGGGAACAATTGCAATCAATGATATCAATGTTGAGGTTACAGCTACGATGACGCAGGATGAATATTTTGAAGCGGTTAGCAAAGCGGCTCAGGATGCGGGACTTGATGCGCAGTATGATGTTGCAGCAGGAAGCTTAAAAATCGTTTCTGAGTCATTCCAGACCGCAGATACGTTTACATTCTCCGTTTCGAACGATTTGGCAGATGCAATGGGGATTAAAGATAGTACATATGGTGAATATGCAGTTAACGCAACAGGAACAGATGCTGTTGTGACAATTCCAACCAATCGCGAAAATGCCGGATTTACAAGTACAACTACTGTTGAGGCAGATGGTAACAGAATCATCATTACAGACAGTAAAGGGTTCACGATTGATTTTCTTATAGATGCTGGTTATACACCGGACGTAGCTGATACGGCGGCAAATGAGACAGATGGTAACTACAAAATAGAAGTTACAGATATCGGCGCATTAACGATTCAGATTGGTGCAAATGAACATCAGACAATGGACGTTAGGATTTCTGAGATTTCAACAGAAAGTTTATATATTGATACTGTAGATGTAGCAGTTGTAAATGGTGCAGAAAAGGCAATGGTAACTTTAGATGAAGCAATGGCTAAATTATCAGAGGCCCGTTCCAGAATCGGTGCTTTCCAGAACCGCCTTGACTATGCATCCGCAAGCCTTGCTGAGACAGAAGAAAATGTAACAGCAGCATATTCCGGTCTTATGGATACAGATATGGCAGAGGAAATGACAGAGTATACGCAGCAGAATGTTCTTAATCAGGCTGCAATTTCAGTCCTGGCACAGGCAAACGAACTTCCACAGCAGGTATTATCACTGTTACAGTAGGCAAAGCCTTTTGCTTTTTCTATAAAGCCGCTACTCACATAATTTAGGAGTACAAAATGAAGGATAGTTTAAAAAAGGATTTTCAGAGAAGGCTGAGCCAGTGTAATAAAGGTGAGATGATCGTAATCATGTACGATATTGTATTTGCTTATCTTGATGAGGCAAAAGAGGAGCATGAGAAAGGCAATTACGAAGCCTACAAAGAAGCTGTAAAAAGAGGACAGAATTCCATAGGGGCGCTTATAAACGGTTTGGACTTTTCCTATGATATTTCAAAGGAATTACATCCGCTGTATGTAACCAGCAGAAATTTATTGGCGAAGGCGATTTATCAAAACCGGGTAGATGGGATAGAAGAAGCAGAAAAAATCCTGAAGCGTCTTTATTCTTCTTTTTGTGAAGCAGCAAAGAGTGACACTTCAGGACCGCTAATGCAGAATACCCAAAAGGTCTATGTGGGTATGACCTATGGAAAATCAAGTTTGAATGAAAACTTCATAAGTGACAATAACAGAGGATTCCTGATTTAAGAATCCTCTAATTTTTTTGCACAATTAAGTAGGTATTGGTAGCGGATTTGCGCTGCCTGTGTCTGATAAATGTAATAATCGATTAAATCCGGCTCTGTCACATTCTGCATATTTGTGTAAGCGTTTTGTAATTCAATCGTAGTCTTTTCGATATTATCTTTTAGAAGCATATAGGGTTCGTTTTCTTCCGTTTTTTGAAAATTAAAAAGCTTCATAATGTCACCTCCCTTTTTTAAAAGTATAAGCAGAAAAAGGAAATGTATACAAAAAAATGCATTTAAAAATAGCTAGTCTCTACAAAATTCCAAAAAAAACGAAAAAACATTGGACAGCATAAAAATTGCTTGCTATAATTCGCTTACAACAGAAGAGGTGATGAGCTTGTTAGCAGTTTATGTGCTGGTCTTAATTGCCACAGCTATGGACATAAAGTATATGAGAATTAGTAATCGGCTGATACTCATAGGTCTGGGGATTGCTTTAGTCCGGCGATTATTTTGTGAGGGAATATCAGGAGTCCTCACAGGTATATTTCAAATTTCTTTTCCGATTATCATTTTATATCTATTGTTCCTAATCAGGGCCTTAGGCGCAGGGGACATCAAATTATTTTCCGTTATAGGTGGATTTGTTAATTTCAAAGTTTTGGTATGGTGCATGATATATGCATTTATCGCAGCAGCAGTATTTTCTTTAGGAAAAGTACTTTATTCCGCTATCAAAGAGAAAGAATCAAAGCTGCATAAAATGCACTTTTCTGTTGCCATACTCATAGGTCTTATTTTGGCACACTGTTTCAAAGGATAGAAAGGAGTGTATATGGAGAAGGTAAAACTTGCAATCTGTATCGGAGATGAAACATATCAGCAGAGATTTGTAAAATGTCTTATGAATCATTATCGCGAACAATATGAATTGCATATTTTTGATACGCTGGCGGAGCTGCTGAATGTAAATTGCAAACAGTACAACGGAGTTATTCTTGGGGAATGTTATGAGGAGGTGATTGAATGGGACGAAGAAAGTAAAGAGAAAACGCTGATTCTCAATGAAGAGAATAAGTATCAGGAAGTGTCAAAAATCATGGAAGCGATGGAAATCCGATTGGGAAATAAGAAGCCGCAATGGCAAAGAACAAAAGGATTTCAGAAAAAAGTGATGGGAATCTATTCACTTACGCTACCGCATATGCAGATTCCGTTTAGCGTTGTTTTAACAGGCATACTCGGAGAGTACAAAAGGACGATATTGATTGATCTTCAGGCAAACAGCGGACTTCATTTATTGCAGGAGGAAGCGGGTTTGCAACTGGGAATGGAGGATTTGATAGCGAGTGTTACATCCGGGAGCTATACAAAGGGACGCTTGCTATCGGCTGTCTGTCATTACCAGACATGGGATTATATCTATCCGGTAAAAAATTCAACCTGTCTGCTGGAAGCGACCGGAGAAGCAGCAGAAAAAGTGATAGAGCTTCTGGCAAGAGAGTTGGAATATGAAACCATAGTTATCAATTTTGGTGACGTTATTCCAGAGATGGATAAGGTAATGGGATTATGTGACACTTGTTTCTTTTTATATTCCAAAGGAGATATTGGAAAATGGAGAGAAATACAGTTTTTAGATGAGATGGAAAGAAGGGGGAAAGAAGATGTTATCCATAGAATTCGCAGAATGGAAATTCCTTCAGTTTCTGGTGGAGATGGAGGATGGAAAAAGGTTGCAGACCAATGGAAATGGGGAGGCGTCGGAGATGGTGTCAGAAAGTTAATCAGAGAGGAAAACGCCCTTGGATAAACTGTGTGAAGAAATTCGCAGGCAGGTTCTGGAGAGAATAGATTTTTCTAAAGAAATAGAAGAGCCGGAAATACAGGAACTGATTGCGCATGAAATGGCAAGGTGCAGCTTTGTGGAAGAGCTGTCCATTGGTCAAAGAATTATGCTGGAACAGCGGGTTTTTAATTCTCTGCGTAAATTAGATATTCTACAGGAGCTTATAGAGGATGATGAGGTAACGGAAATACTGGTAAATGGGCCTAATCACATCTTTTTTGAGAAAAGAGGTGTTTTTTCGGAATACCCGCATCACTTTACATCAGAGGAAAAACTACAGGATGTTATCCAACAGATAGTAGGAAAGCATAATCGCGTGGTTAATCTTGCAAATCCAATCGTGGATACCCGTTTAGAGGATGGTTCAAGGGTAAATGTCGTTTTATCGCCAATTGCCATTGACGGGTCTGCTGTTTCCATTCGTAAATTTTCTAAAACGCCGCTGGATATGAAATCCATGACAGAGATGGGAAGCATAACGGAAGAGGCGGCAGGGTTCTTGAAAATATTAGTACAAAACAGATACAATCTGTTTATATCAGGGGGCACGAGCTCCGGAAAAACAACATTTCTGAATGCATTATCAGCATATATTCCCAAAAATGAAAGAATTATAACCATAGAAGATTCGGCAGAACTTAGATTGCAGGGAATTTGTAATCTCGTTCGATTAGAAACAAGAAATGCCAATATGGAGGGTGTGAAAGCGATTAAAGCAAGGGAGTTAATCCATACAGCACTTCGTATGCGGCCCGACCGGATTATTGTTGGAGAGTGTCGCGGCGAAGAAGCATTAGATATGCTTCAGGCTATGAATACAGGTCATGATGGCAGTCTGTCCACCGGACACGCAAACTCAACAAAGGATATGTTAAACCGGTTAGAAACAATGGTGCTTATGGCGATGGAATTGCCGTTGGGAGCAGTTCGTCAGCAGATTGCATCCGGCATTGATGTTTTGATTCATCTAGAAAGGGGCAAAGACAGAAAAAGAAGAGTTGTTGAGATTACAGAGGTTCTTGATGTACAAAACGGGGAAATTATTACACAGCTTTTGTATTTTTATGATGGAGAACTTCGTAAGGTTAATGATTTGAAAAGAACAGGCAAAATGCATACGGCCAAAATGGAAGAGTTTTCGGAAGAAGAGGAAGAAGAATATGAACTATAGTCAATACCATTTGACATGGAAAGAGAAGGGAAAAGTATTGTTTATTGTTTTAGCGCTATCCGCAGTAATATCTTTCCTTTTTTATCAATCGGCATGGGCGATGCTGCTGGCACCGTTTTTTTACTTCCTTATAAAAAAGAGAGTCAAAGAAAAGAAGAAGGAGGAACGTCTAAGGCAGTTGCAGGAGCATTTTATGAACGGAATGCAAGTGTTAAACGCATCGCTGCAAGCAGGACTATCTATGGAAAATGCGTGGCGGGAGGTAGAGAAGGAAACAAGCGTTTTATATGGTGAAAAATCTCCATTTTTGCGGGAAATCAAAGAAATAAATAAGTCTGTGACCTTCAATATGCCGATTGAACGCTTGTTTTTGGATTTTGCATACCGTACAGGAGCAGAAGATATTATAAGTTTTGCGGAAATCTTTGATTATGGAAAACGCAGCGGAGGGAATTGGAAGCAAATTATAGAAGTAACGGTACTGCGTATGACAGAGCGTTATGAAACACAGAGAGAAATTGAAGTAATGTTAGCAGCAAAGAGGATGGAGCAGCAGGTTATGAATTTCGTTCCGCTAGGAATGCTTTTATTCCTGCAAATCTCGTCCGGGGACTATATGCAGATATTATATGGAAATCTTTTAGGGGTTATCTGCATGACAGTATGTCTGGTGGGATATGGTGCTGCCATTATGCTATCTGAAAAGATTATGAAGATACAGGTGTAGATATGGATAAGAAGGATATCAAAAGACTGGGATTGGTTTTTGGTGTTATATTGCTTGCAGCAATGGGAATGGATATGTCAGAAAGCGTTCTTACAGAGAATGGAGCAATATTGCGAAATGATATTGGCGAGGGGGAGAAAGAAATAAATCTCATGCTGGATATAGATGGGATTGGGGAGGATTACGAGTACGCATTAAATGTGGAGCCAATACGCCCCACAAGAGAACAGGCTATGGAATATTTCGCTGCCGCCATAGAGGAAATCGAGGGAGATTTTAAAACTGTTCAAGAGGCAGTTCCCATAAAAGGGGAATATTCAGAGGGCATTGTGGAAGCGGAATGGGATTTAGAGCCATGGAATGTTATTGATGCAGATGGAACGGTTATTCAGGAGAAGATTCCAGAGGACGGGCTTATAGTAAGTGCAAATGTTACTTTATATTGTGGGGAGTATGAACAGATTTATCAGTTTTCCTTTAACTTAGAGAAGAAAGAACTATCTCAGGAAGAGAAGATATTTGCAGCCTTAGAGGAATGGAGGGCGGCAGAGATGCAAAAAGAAGGAGAAATGGAAATATATCTTCCTGAGAAACTGGCAGGTGTGGAATTATATTGGTCTGTAAAAAAAGAAAGTATAACACTGGGGATTCTGGTTCTTGAGGGAATAGCACTGGTTTTATTAATTGTTGCACAGCGGCAGAAAAAAGAACAGGAGAGAAAGACTCTGGTCCGTAATCTGGAATTGGATTATCCAGAGATAGTCGGGCAGCTAACATTGTTGTTAGGAGCAGGAATGAATACCAGACAGGCATGGCATAAAATTGCCACGCGTTACTTGGATAAGAGGGAAAAGGGACAAATTAGAAAAAAAGATGCATATGAAGGAATTGTGAGGATGAACCGGCGGATGCAGGAAGGCGAAAATGAGAAAACGGCTTTCCAGCAGTTTGCAAATGAGACAAAAAATATGAAATATCATCGTTTGATCCGCCTCTTAGTCAGTAATCTGGAAAAGGGAGCGAAGGATATATGCGAAATATTAGAGCAGGAGAGCAAGCAGGCTTATGAACAACGTGTTTTACAGGCAAAAAAGTTGGGCGAGGAGGCATCTACACATATGTTATTGCCCTTACTGCTTATGATGATAGTTGTTATGGCAATTGTTATGCTGCCGGCAATTTTTAGTTTTGTCAGATAGAAAGGAGAAATTATGTTAGGATTTAATCATTTTATAAAAGATGAAAGTGGCGCGGGAGTAGTAGAGCTCATACTGATTATGGTAGTGCTGATTGGCTTAGTTTTAATTTATAAAGAGCGGATTACAGATCTGGTAAATGATTTGTTTGAAGCGATTATCGAAGAAGCAGGTAAAGTATGAGAGAAATCATCACGCAGAAGGGGAGCATCACAGTTTTTTCCATTTTGGCATTATCACTGGTGCTGGGATGTATTCTGACATTACTGGAGGGAAGCCGTATGTATGAATTACACAGAATTGCACGGCTTCGTACAGAAGCGGCTGTAGAAGCAGCATTTGCCAATTACAATACACCTCTATGGGAAACGTATCATCTTCTTGGCTGTAATCAGGAGGAGATGCAAAGTTTAATTGCTACTAGCGCTAACGGAGGCTACTCAGAATACCAATTTGGCACAAACCTGCTCCTGTTAGAACTTAAGAAAGCAGAAATACAAGGCTATACACTGCTTACAGATGGAGAAGGAAAAGCATATATAAAAGCAGTAGCAGGCTATATGAATAAGAACATACTCTATGAAACAGCAAAAACGATATACAACCAGTATGAAGCCATAAAAAGTCTAATGGATTCCGATTCCTCTAATGGGACAGAAATTGATGAAGCATTAGAAAGTCTAAAGGAATTGGAGGATGCATCAAAAAAGAATGCCAAAGGCATGAGTCAGGAAACATCAAAAAAGACGGATAATACCAACAAGAATCCGTTAGAGAGCATGAAACGCTTACAGAAGACGCAGGTTCTGGAGTTTGTCATAGAAGATACGGGTAAGCTGTCGGAATCACAATTTGATCTGCCGAAAGCTGTATCAAAAAGAGAACTTCAGACAGGAGAAAATATTGTGGTGGAAGAAATAGATTGGCTGGACCGTGTTCTGTTACAGCAATATCTGCTTACCTATTTATCGAATTATACAAACCCGGGAGAAGAACGAGGGCTGAGTTATGAATTGGAGTATCTCATCGGAGGGAAAGACAATGATATTGAAAACCTGAGGACTGTAGTAAACTACCTGCTGTTGATTCGTGAGGCGGCTAACTTGATATATCTTTTTTCGGATATGGAAAAGGTACAGCAAGCACAATTGCTGGCTACTGCATTGGCAGGCATAACTGCAAATCCGGCAATTATTGAGGTGGTAAAAATAGGACTATTAGCAGCATGGGCATATGGGGAAAGCGTTTTAGATGTAAGGGCGCTTTTAATAGGAAATAAAATTCCTCTCATAAAAAGTAAAGATACTTGGACTTTGGCGCTGGAAAATATCGGGAGTGTATCTGAGGAATATATGGTGGCAAAAGAAAGCAGACATGGAATTTCCTATTCTGCGTATTTAGGAATATTACTCTTATTTAAAACAGATAGAGAGCTGGCATATCGTTCTATGGATGTACAGGAAATTACGCTGCAAAAGACCGCCGGCAGTCTGCGTATGGACCAACTGGTGGTAAATTTAAAAGCAGAGCTTGTATATGAATATGCTCCGGTTTTTAGGTCATTAAAAAGCATAGAAGCCACCCGTAATTGGGACTATCAAATTTTAGCTACTACAGAGTATGGATACAACTAGAAGAAAGGCAGGTGCAAAAGGATGTCTCTTTGGAAATCTCTTAAAATCGAAAAGTTTCAAAATTCTCCCCAAGCGCGTATAGAAAAAACACAATTCAAAAACAAAGAGGCATCCTTTTGTACCTGCCACAAGGCATCCTTAACAATGGAGGCGACTATAGTGATTCCTCTTGCAGCCGCTCTTCTGATAATGATCTTGTTTTTCTTTCGTGTTATACAGGTGCAGGCAGTTGTTGAAGAAGCACTGATTTATGCGGGAAGAAAAACCGCAGTAGAAAGCAGTATTCTCGAGTCGGAGACTGCGCAATTTGCATCGGCAGAAGTGTTTCTATTACAGGCATTAAAGGATGAGCCTGTAATAACGCATTATGTAGATAACGGATGCATGGGCATATTATTATTAGGATCGGATTTCGAAGGGAATCGGATTGTTTTGCAGGCAAATTACCGGGTAAAGTTTCCTATCAGAATGTTCGGAATAGATGGAATATTTCTATGGAACAGGGATGTTTTTCGCAAATGGACAGGAGATACGCCTGTAAATGACGAAAGAGAAGAAACATGGGTATATGTAGTCCCGGATGGGGAGGTATATCATTCTACAAAATCTTGTCGTGCAATCAAAAGAAATATAGATAAGGCATATCTGAAAATTGTCCAAAATTTAAGAGGGGCAAATGGGCAGAAATATTATGCATGTTCTAATTGCGCGAAAGAAAGTACAGAAACAGACATTGTGTATTATACGGATTACGGCGTTTTGTATCATGGAAAATTAGATTGCAGGTACTTAAAAAGGACAGTCAACAAGCAGGCGTTGTCAGAAGTAAAAGACAGAAGACCCTGTAGCTATTGTTACTAAAGAGGAGAATAAATGATAAGTATGTTGTTAATTCAAAGTTATTGGGATATGCGCTATAAAGAAATTCCCGTAATAGTGACTATTATTGGCGGAATAGCAGGATTTATCTGGTCTTTGCTGAAGCAGCGGATACCAATAGAGATTCTGTATGCACTAATTCCCGGAATGGTATGCCTTGCACTTGGAAAAATAACGGGACAGGCGATTGGATACGGCGATGGATTTTTATTATGCGCGATGGGTATGTATGTATCCTGTGAGGTCTTGCTTTCTATCGTTATGCATGCGTGCATATTAGCAGGAGCTGCGGCGCTGGCCTTACTGGTCTTCCGAAGAAAAAGAGGAAAAGATCAGATTCCGTTTGTCCCATTTTTGCTGGTGTCGAGTGTTTTATATTGTGTACTGGAGGAGGGAAGTATCTTATGAAAAGTAAATGTCATAAGGGAAGTTTTACGATAGAAGCGACACTGTTAGTCCCTCTTTTTGTATTTATAACTATGGCAGCTTTGCGGATAGGAATAGACTTTTTTCAGGCAAGCGCAACAAGAGAGAGTTGTCCGGAATTAAAAGAATTAGATATCGTTATGGAATTTTATAATTATCAAGCTGTAGAAGAAATCGGAAGGGAGATATTTGATGATTAATAGGGAAATCACCTATGAAAGAGATGTAAGCCGAAGTTATATGAAAATTCCTGCTATGCCGGAAGAAAGTTTTGATGAACAACTTTTATTAAAGAAAAAAATAGCAGGTCTTCTGCCTATAGAAAAATGTTATGTGGCTGGAGCAGGTCAATACTGGTATAACATAACGGGTCAGCAGGCTTTGGATGCGTATTGCAGAATTAATCAGATAGGAACGCTTTTTTTTGAAAACTTAATTCTGCGATTTTGCGAACAGATAGAGCTTCTGGAATGGAATCTGTTGGATGTAAATTGTTTAGTGGCAGACCCGGAGATGGTCTTTGTAAATCATAGTGGAGATGTTATTTCTTTTATTGCATATCCATTTAACACAGGAACGTTGTCAACAGAATTGCAGCAGTTAATGGAATATCTACTTACAAAACTTGACCATAAGGATAAAGAAGCGGTAAGTTCTGCGTATCAACTGTACGAAATGACCTTATCAGAAGGGTTTAGCATTTCTGACTTAAAAAGCCATATCCTAAATGCCCGCATGGAGAAGGTTGTTGTGGAACCAGAAAAGGTGCTGGCGGCAACACCGAAGGAAGAGAAGATGCAGGAGAGTCCTAAGATAGTAAAAGAAGAATCAGATTATGTGTCAAAGGTGCGTCACTTGTTAGATGATAAATGGAACCTATTATACAAAAATGTGGAAAGAGTATTGGAAAAGGTTTCGCTAAAACCGCATAAAGAGCAAATAGAAACAGTTCCTGCAATTATCTTTCCTGATGATAAGCCTAAGGAAGCAGCACAGATACAGATACATCCTACCGTTTGCATTTTCAACCATTCATCAGAGCCGAGAGGAGAGCTTATTTGTGATAGAAAGGGTGTATTTCCAGATTTTCAGTTAGAAAAAAGTGCGTCGATTCTTGGAAAGAATCCCAAAGCGGAATTACATATTGATAAAGATACCATTAGTCTGTTCCATGCCAGAATTGAATATCAGGATGGAGAATATTACATAGAAGATTTAAATTCCACAAATGGAACCTATATCAATGATGAGCCTTTATATTATAAGAAAAAACGGCGGTTAGAAGCAGATGATAAAATTCGTTTTGCAGATGTTACTTATCATTTTTATTGAGGCAGAGTTGTTTATACATTTTTCATAAAAGAAGAGATTGCGAGCCTCAATTTTTAACTCTATAATATATAAAAAACACATTAGAAAAGGGTTATGGAATGAGTATTACGGCTTTGTTGATAATTGTGAATGTAATTATTTTCTTTTTTCTGGAAATATTAGGAGATACAGAAAACGCGGTGTTTATGATGGAGTACGGAGCGATTTTTCCACCATACATTATAGAAAGAGGTGAGTATTGGAGACTTATGACGGCAACTTTTATGCATTTTGGTCTTTCTCACTTGCTAAATAATATGGTGCTTTTGGGGAGCGCGGGACAAATATTAGAACGGGCTATGGGAAAAAGTAAATTTCTCCTTTTATATTTAATTTCGGGAATAGGTGGAAGCGCCTTATCCTTTGGGCAGATGGTATATAGCCACGATTATAAAGTTGCGGCAGGGGCATCGGGCGCTATTTTTGGCATTATTGGAGCTTTGGCATGGATTGTGATTATTCATAAAGGTAAATATGAAACGCTTACCGGTAAGGGCTTGCTCATTATGATTGCATTGTGTTTATATTATGGAATCACCGCAGGAAACGTAGATAATTGGGGACACATAGGCGGTCTTATTATGGGTTTTCTCTTAAGCATTATTTTCTATCGGAGAAATGCTAAAAAGATTGATTTTGCAGAGCAAAATTTATATACTTATACATATGATGAAAACATTACTTGTGAGGTAGAGGATGAAGATTAATGTATATTATGGTGGTCGTGGTCTTTTAGATGATCCTACACTATATGTGTTAAATAAAATGGAAGAGGTTTTAAGGGAACTGCGCGTTAAGGTAGAGCGTTACAATATCTATGAGCATAAAAATGAAATTGCCATATTACCGCAGACCTTTAAGGACGCCGATGGTATTATTCTCGCAACTACAGTCGAATGGCTTGGAATTGGCGGATATATGCAGCAGTTTTTAGACGCCTGCTGGTTATATGGCGATAAGGAGAAAATCAGCACAATTTATATGCAGCCGATTGTTATGTCCACAACTTACGGAGAAAGGGAAGGAAAAATGACCCTTGCTAATGCGTGGGAAATCTTAGGTGGATTGCCATGCTCCGGAATATGCGGATATGTAGAAGATCTGGTAAGTTTTGAAGTAAATAATGAATACAATCTCATTATCGAAAAAAAGGCAGAGAATCTGTACAGAACTATTTCGCAGAAAATGAAGAGTCTGCCAACAAGCAATTCTGCGATTAAGCAGAGCGTGCTTTGTACACAGCAAATGAGTCTGACGCCTCAGGAAAGCGAGCAGTTGTCAAAATATGTGTCGGATGACAGCTATGTAAAGCAGCAGAAGGAAGATATTGAAGAGCTGGCATCTATGTTTAAGGATATGCTGGGCAAATCGGTTAGTGAGGAAAAAGCGCCGTTCATAAAAGATTTTCAGAATCATTTTGTTGCACAGGAAGATTTTAGAGCGACCTATTCTATTTCCATTGAAGGGTATAAGAATCCGCTTTATATTGAAGTAGATAATGATAAATTAGAAGTTCACTACGGGCAGAAGGATGCGATTGATGTATATGGCAAAATGTCTGTAGAAGTTATGCAGTCTATTGTAGATGGAAGAATGACCTTCCAGAGAGCATTTATGACAGGTGAGATGACCGCCAAGGGTAATTTTAAAACACTTCGTATGTTAGACCAGATATTCTTGTTTTAAAAAGGAAGCAGCGATAGATAAATTTCAAGTCCAAAAGGAGATTATAAAAATGAAAGATTGTAATTGTATAATGTGTAAGCTGGCGAATGGGGATATTCCAACAAACGCTATTTACGAAGATGAAGAGTTTAAAGTAATCATGGATATCAATCCGGCAACAAAAGGGCATGCATTAGTGCTTCCAAAAGAGCATTATGCAGATATTTATGAGATTGATCCGGAAACTCTGGGAAAAGCCGCAAAAGTAGGGCAGAAGGTCATCAAATATGTAACGCCGGTTCTAGGATGTGATGGATATAATCTGTTACAGAATAATGGAGAGATTGCAGGACAGACCATTTTTCATTTTCATTTACATCTGATTCCCCGATATAAGGACGCAGACAACACAAATGTTCTTACAACAGGACATGTATCTTTCACAGAGGAGGAGCTGAAAGACCTCTGTGAGAGTATGAAGCTGAACGAAATATAAATTAAATAACACGAAGCACCTTCCTAACAGGGCGCTTCGTGTTACAGAATCCACTTATTTCGTATTTTCTTCAATCAGTTTTATAATGGTTCCGATGGAATCCATTTGTCCACTGTTTGACATGGCATCAATGTATTGTTGACGATTCTTATAAATGTCTTTTACAGTTTCTAAAAGAAGCTGGTCCGTTAAAGTATCTTCCTCAAGAACACAAGAGAATCCCTGCTTTGCAAAAGATTTTGCATTTAGAATCTGGTCGCCGCGACTTGCAGAGGCAGGAAGCGGTATCAAAATATTTGGTTTGTGAAGTGCCAGAAGCTCGCAGATTGAGTTTGCACCTGCACGGGAAATGGCTAAGTCAGCCAAGGCTAACATATCTGTTAATTCGGAACCGGCATATTCAAACTGCGCGTAACCGATGGTGCCTTCCAACTGGGAATCAAGGTTTCCCTTGCCGCAGAGATGAATAATGTGAAAATCCTCTAGTAATTGCGGAAGAATTTTTCGTACGGCGGTATTAACGGCTACAGAGCCAAGGCTGCCGCCGATAATCAGTAAAACAGGTTTTCTAAGACTAGGAAACTTACACAATTTATAGGCTTTTTCCTTGTCGCCATGAAACAATTCACGGCGGATTGGTGAGCCGGTAAGCACAGCTTTCTCTGCCGGCAGATATTTTAAAGTTTCCGGGAAATTACAGCATACCTTTTTTGCTCCCTTCATAGCAATGCGGTTGGCAAGGCCGGGCGTAATGTCAGATTCGTGAATAATAGCCGGAATCCCACAGGTTTTTGCCGCTAAAACAACAGGCACGGATACAAAACCTCCTTTGGAGAAAACGATATCCGGCTTGATTTTGCGTATAAGCCCTAATGCCTGTGTGTATCCGTGAATAACGCGGAACGGATCAGAAAAATTCTTCAAGTCAAGATATCTGCGCAGTTTTCCTGAGTCAATCCCATAATATGGAATATTTAAGGCTTCTATCAGTCCCTTTTCAATGCCGTTATAAGAACCAATGTACTCAATGCTGTATCCTGTTTCCTGTAATGCCGGAATAAGAGCAATATTTGGTGTAACGTGACCAGCAGTTCCCCCGCCAGTCATAATGATATGTTTCATAAAACATCCTCTCTGATCATAAATAGATGATTTTTCGTAAAAGTTATCCTTCTTATTATATTATACGCAAACGGTAAAATGTCAACAAAGATAAAAGTTGAAAAGCTGTCGAAAACAGGGGAAACTTGCGGCGAAAAGAAGCCTGCGGATGCTTTATGTGCAGAAAAAAAATCGTTATAATAGAGAAGACAAGCACATGGTGCAAAATGAAACAAGGAGAATGGAAATGAAAGAATTAGGCATACTTCTTCTCGTGGCAATAGCAGTCATGGGAATCCTACTGATTATTTTATTACAGAAGATAACTCTTTTAAAGAAACAGACGGATGACATTGTAAAAGAGGTCAAATCATATGTGGCTTACATCACAGAAGAAGAGGATGAGGAGTCCACAGAAAAGGCAATACAAAAGCAGGCTCTTAAAACAGGCAGAAACTATCAAAGTATGCAAAGCAAAGAAGAAACACAAAGTCATATTATACAAGCTGTACTAGGAGAATATTTTCCGTAAAATGGTAAAAATTAAAAAAACGTACTCTTTATGGAGTACGTTTTTTGTATGTAAAATGGGAAAAAGTATGAAAATTTGACAAACAATGGGAGCTTTGGTATAATGCAAGCCGGAAAGGAAACTGTAATAATTTCGTAACATTTGAAATAAAATGTTTAAAAATCAGATACCAATGTAATACTATAAAGAGAAAAGAAAACCAATTTGGAGGAATTATGAAATCGAATTTAAGAATTACGGCGGCAGCCAGATTCATGAGTTTATTTATGGCAGTAATTATCCTTATTGCAGGATGTGGAAATGCCGGAACGGGAAATACAAACACTGAAGAAAGTTCAGGCAGTGAACTTACATCCGATGAAGGAAATGTAAGTATTGAAAAAGAGGAGATAGCTATCGTTGGTGATGGAACAGAAGAAACAGATGGCAGCACGGAATTTGGTGTTGATGCAGCGATAGGAATCGAATCTGAAACAGAACTGGGAACGGAATCCGAAACGGAATCTGAAACAGAAGAATTAGAAGCAGAGGAAGAACTCACAGCAGAAGAACAGTTATGGCAGACCCGTCTTCTTGCAAATGCAAAGAACAACTTAAATGTTCGTGCTGAGGCAAGTACCGAAGCGACAATTGTTGGTAAGCTAGAAAGAGGCGATTATGCAGAAATCATCGAAAAAGGTGAAGAATGGACCAAAATCGTTTCCGGAAATGTAGAAGGTTATGTGTTTAACGAATATTGCTTATTTAGAAATGAAGCAATGGAGCAGGCAAAAGAAATTGCGAAAACGATGGCAACCGTTGGTGTAGACAATCTTCGTGTTCGTAAAGAACCAAGCACTGACAGTAAGATTATCACTAAACTTATGAAAGGTGATAAAATTGAGGTCAATGAAGATGTGGAAGCAATTGAGGGCTGGATTGCAGTTATTTATGAGGAAAACACCTGCTATATGAGTGCAGACTACTTAACAATTGACGTAGAATTAAGCACTGGTATGACAATGGAAGAAATTAAGGAACAGCAGCGCCTTGAAGAAGAAAAAAAGAAGGCAGAGGCAGAGGCAAAGCAGAAAGCAAAAGAAGAGGCAGCAGTCGATAATGCCAGTGACGTAGAGCTTCTTGCAGCACTTATTTACTGTGAAGCAGGCGGTGAAAATTATGATGCACAGCTTGCAGTTGGCGCATGTGTAGTCAACCGTATGGAACACAAAAATTATCCCGATACACTTAGAGGTGTAATCTATCAAAAGAATCAGTTTACACCAGCCGGTTCAGGAAAGCTGGCAAAAGTATTATTATCAGGTAAAGCAACTGAATCTTGTGTCAAAGCGGCAAAGGCCGCTTTAGCGGGTGAAGATAATACTAACGGATGCCGTTCCTTCCGTTTGGCATCTACCGGCAGAAAAGGTATCGTATATGGAAAAATCGTTTTCTTTAGTAACAACTAATAATAATCATCCACCCGCATAGCGGGTGGTTTTTCCTTTTCGGGCATAGCCCTAATACTACTAGCCTAGCACAAATGTGCTCTTTTGTTGGCCTGCCAGCCACGCGTAGGTTTACTTGCTACCC
>CALWLL010000020.1 GCA_944381555.1 uncultured Agathobacter sp.
CATGCTGTATGCGATTGGCAGGAATATTATGAAATACCACCGGTTTTTATATCATGAAATCGAAAAATTTGAAGGGAAAAAGGAGCAGAAAACAGCTTAGCTGATGGAGGGCTTCAAAAAATCCAAACAGGGGATTTTTGCGCCCTAAAATAGAACAATGAAAAAAGGAAGAGACACCCTCACAGTGAATTCAGACCTGAAAAAGCCTGAATTCTGTGGGAGTGTCTCTTTCCCGCATATCAGGGGTTAAAAATCGGTATTATCCGATAGCCCCTTCTTATTTTAGGGGAGTTTTTTTACAGCCCCTTTTTCGTAATATGATATCTCTCTTCATTTTTAATAATTTTCTTTTCTCACTTCAAAGTAAGCCTGTGGATGATTGCATACCGGACAAACCACCGGTGCTTCAAGACCAACTACTACATGTCCGCAGTTGCGGCATTCCCACATCGTTACGCCGCTTTTCTTAAATACCTCCATAGCTTCTACGTTATGGAGTAATGCACGATATCTTTCTTCATGCATTTTCTCGATTGCCGCTACTCCCCTAAACTGTGCGGCAAGCTCTGTAAAGCCTTCCTCCTCTGCATCGCGTGCCATTCTTTCATACATATCCGTCCATTCGGCATTTTCTCCTTCTGCTGCATGAAGCAGGTTTGCCGGTGTATCGCCTAATTCTCCCAGTGCCTTAAACCAAAGCTTTGCATGTTCCTTTTCATTTTCTGCCGTCTGTAAGAATAATGCCGCTATCTGTTCATAGCCTGCCTTTTTTGCTACAGATGCGAAATAGGTATATTTATTTCTTGCCTGTGATTCCCCTGCAAATGCTTCCCATAAGTTTTTTTCCGTTTTTGTTCCTGCGTATTTGTTGTTTCCCATGTGTTTTTTCCTCCAGTTATTATGATTGATTATCCTGTACGACAACCAGATATATTATATCACATTTTTATTAAATAGTCTCGAAAATAAAATAAAAAATAGTCCTTTCAGTAAGCTGCC
Organism: uncultured Agathobacter sp.; assembly: GCA_944381555.1. Lineage (GTDB taxonomy): Bacteria > Bacillota > Clostridia > Lachnospirales > Lachnospiraceae > Roseburia. The sequence continues at coordinate 1,000 of CALWLL010000020.1, forward strand.
TGCGTATACTATAAATAAAACGCAAATATAGGTGAGATATGGAAAATATGTTTTTTGACGATTCGATAATTTACATTTCTAACGGACTTATCGATAATGTTACTACTGATAACCGAAATAGATTAATCACGGTTTCTTATTCTAACCATCCGAACTCTGCCAGAAGAGAGCAGACCGTACGGCTTGTGGTAAACAGCCGAACCCTCATCCTTGATGAATTCGGCAATACCATTCCCTCTTCAGAGCTTGCTCGCGGAATGGTGATAAACGCCGCTATTTCCTCTGCCATGACAAGGAGTATTCCGCCGCAAGCGAATGCCTTTATGATTCGCATTCTGCGGCGGCCTGTTTCCGATAATGTCATAACCGGAAGGATTATAGATATCGACCAAAATTCCAGAATGTTTACAACGATAACCGGGAACAACCCTTCTTCTATCATAAGATTTACCGTTCCTTCCGATGCCCGTATCTTCGATATGCAGGGAAGGCCTATGAGTTTTTCCCGGCTTTTTCCGGGACTTCGCGTACAGGTACGCCATGCCGCTTTTATGACTGCAAGTATTCCGCCGCAGACTACCGCACGGGAAATACGGGTACTCTAACAGATAAGCAGCCGCTGCTTTGCGATTTTGCTCGTTAAAGCAGCGGCCTTTATTTATCGTGATTTTTCCTTATGATTTCTTATAAAATTTTTTCCCTAAAATCTTATGGCACATATCTTTGCACTTGCAGAACAAGTCTTTTCTAAGCACACGGAAAATTCCCCACATACCGGATTCTACGTCCCATTTTAAACTGCCGGAACGGTAAAGATAATCTCCGGGACATGCACCCTCATTATTTAATTCAAAGTTATATACGTTTCCGATGCTGATTGCTCCTTGCAGTGCTACACGCTCAGACTGCATATCCTTTGGCCGTCTTCTCCATGTGTGTCCGTGAATGCAGAAGCCTGTATTCCGGGGCTTATCTGCCGGCATTGCCACACGCAGCATGACGTTTTCCCCCTCATATACTTTAAATACAGGCGTTGCCGGATCACCATGCACCCTGCTGCTAAATACTTTCCAGATTCTTTTATCTTTTTTCAGGCGGTTTGCAAACCGTTCTGAACGGTAATTATATCCTTTTTCACCTGTATCCTCTGCATCCGGTTCTTCCCCGTCATCACGAACCGTTGTCTTAACTAATTCTCCGTTTTTATCCAGCATACGGATTCCATTCTGGACTATGACTACGCACTCCCGGAACCGTTCTATACCGGGCGCTGCAATTACTGCCGCGTCATCATATACCGTTTCTGAAAGCTTACAATTGTGGTACCACTTTGCACCGACAGGCTCTATGATTATCACACCAAATAACCCATGATACCTATGGTTTCTTATATCTCCAAAGGATTGCAGGATGCAAACTCCATATTCCTTATCTGCATGCCACAAGTATTTTTTGCTCTCGCCCTTGCCTACTGTCTGCTCTTGATTGTTGTATCCGACATTGATTCCCGAATCAGCCACCGGATCATAGTCCAAAAACTGTGGATTTAACGATACACGCATCGATGGCGTATGCTTCTTATCAAGCGGTACGCTTGGATAATCAAAATAAGGAATTGGCTCTTCAAACAGGTTATGAAGGGTTATTTCAATCCAATCCCCCGCATTTGCCCGCAAAACCAATGGCTTTGGATTATAGTCCTTTTCTTTTGCCGCTTCCACATCTTCTAACGGTACAAATATAAGTCCGTTTGGATCATGGTCGCCATATCTGTTAAAGCATATCGGCTTCTGGAGGGCTGCAACTTCATATTTTCTTATGATGTCATTCCTGCCCGGACACGGCGGCAGCGGAATGATACTATCCTCCGGCTTACATATGACTTTCAAACCTTTTACCGAATATCTGTGTACCCGGATAATTCCCCATAGTCCAAGCCACACATCATTAATTCCACCAAAATAATACAGATAATCCCCTGCACGGTATTGTTTTGTTATCCGAATATTAAATGCTTCGGAAATGCCTAAACTCTGCGCCGCAACTGTTGTTGATGTGGAATCCTTTATTTCTTTTTTCCACGATAAACCTGTCAGATTAAATGCATGCTGCTCTTCATGGGCTCCGTCAAGAAGACGAATCATGATTTCATCACCTGGATACGTTTCTAAGATTGGTGTAGCGGGGTCTTTATGAACGAGCGAGCTGAAGACATATGCCGGGTCATCCTTATACTTTAACCGCTCCGGTATTGGCTCACAACGGTAATTGATTCCCATTACACCAGGGTCATCATGAGAACCCGGCACCTCCGGCGGATTAAGTGCATTTCCCTCTTTATCAAAAAGCAATGCAAAATCATGCACAAATAGGGCAAATTCACGGAAGGAAGTTCCATCTCTTCTTCGGATAACCGCCTTCGTCCCAGAGCGTAATTCCTTTCCAGTCCGAACATCATGGAAGGTAGCTCCCGCCTCTTCCACAATCAGTGCTCCAAACACACCATGCTGCTGATGAGAATTTGCAAAAAGATGGTCATGGAAAAATACCGTATTCAACTGCGTGTCGGCAAAGAACCTCTCAATTAAGGTTTCATATTGTCTTGCGCCCGCAATGTTATTCCAGCCGTTTGCCGCACCGTCCGATACAATTGTGTCAAATTTTACCAAATGAATGTGAAAACCTGCAATATCCGTTAAGGTCAGAAGCTGGAACGGACTTTCTTCAATATATTCCGGAAGCAGGTTCGTTAAGCGCACTTCTATACAATCACCGGCATTTGCACGAATCACAAGAGGTTCTGCCTGAATTTCACAGTTTTCTACTTTTCTGATATAAGCTGCCAGCCCGCCATGTCGTTCTAATTCTTCTTTTAATACAAAGAATCTGCCTTGCGGGTCATGCCACCCGAAACTGTTATAAGTGACCTTCGCCTGTACCAGCGCAATCTCAAAAAGCTTCACCTCGCAATCCGTATCACATGGACAAGTATCCGAATACAGCGCTCCAGGGGTTGCTTTGTCCACGAAATTTGCTTCTTCCAGCGGTGTTGGCTCGCGTTTATTCGTTCCATTTGGATTTAGCACTCCGTATGGCGGCTGTAATGGCGGCTCTCCTGCTTCGCCATTGATAAAATTCGGATATCCCGGATGGCATACATCTTTTTTCGGAGGCATTTTTCTGTCTGCTAATGGTAAAAGAGGTGGAATTACGGTTCCATCCGGCAGTATTCCGGTTTCATCCTCTAGCCGGTCATGGATTCTCCATAGCGTCCACATACCTTCATGAAAATGCGGATACAGATGACAATGGAATATCACATCCCCAATGGTTTTGTTTAGACTTCCTGCACCGTGAAGAATATCTAAGGTATAGCATTCCTGCGGACTAAGTGAAATCGAATCGATAATCGTGGAATTTTGGTTTTCGCCTTCTAGTCTCCACTGATGATTGTGCAGATGGAAGACATGTGTTTCCTTCACACCGCCATGAATCAAACGGATTTTTGCAAGGTCTCCTACATAAGCCCTTAGGATTGCCGGCGCAGGATCCCCATATACCCAGGAACTCATAGAAATGTCCTCTCCCGAATCTCCCGGATTGTGCGTTAGCGGATGTCTGTTTCTCATAGGCTCTGAACGATAACTGATACCGGTCGTTGAAGATGGCAGACCTGTCAAATGGTCCACGGCTGATTTCCATCCTTATCCTTTATCTCCAATTCATCATGAAAAAACACTGCATATTCACGAAAGGCAGGTTTGGCAGGATGATAAATATCTGCGAACAGACCGCTTTCTAATTCTTCTCCTGTCTGTGGATCTAACCACTTGGATTCCGGCGCTTCTACAATAATTGCTCCAAACAGGCCATGAATATTCGTACCATTCTCTCCGCCTGTTGCATCGCCCATATCGTGGAATATATACACACCTTCTTCCGTTGCATACCAGACATAAGTTATCTCATGTCTGGTTGTGGAGTCTTTATTATATCCTACGCTTGCTCCATCCGATGTCTGCACGTCATAGGAAAGCCCCTGTATATGCATGGATAGATTTCTGTTGAGGGAATGGAAAAAGCGGATAACCACCTTCTCCCCGGCGTTGGCGCGGATTATAAGCGGCACCACCTTCTCAAAGGGCTGTGGTACTTCCAGATTAAAATTTTCAAGCGCTCCCTTTCATATTTCTTCTGCATCTTTCTTTAGTACATAGAGCAGTCCATTGGGATCGTGATCCCCATACTTATTATAAACAATAGGAATCTCAATGGCTTCTATCTCATAAAAACGTGTCTTATTCTGACACGGATAATTGCATATCTGCATATATAGCTCCTTTTTTGATGTCTATATATGATATGCAGAAGGAACTTCTTGGGTTTTATTCAGACTCAGCAAATGCATTATCATCTATTTTTGCTTTTTCCAATCATTATGAAATGGCATTTTTTATGTGTCAGCCTTTCCCTGTGTACACTCTCCGAAAATCCTAAATCCAACTCTCTTTTAAACATTATATCCTGGTCAAACTGAATGGTGTATAATCCGGGTTTGCTCAGAAAATAATTCTCAGATATATCTACCTGTATCTTTAGTGTTTCACCTGCCTGCAGAAGAATATAATCCTCATCGGTATATGCCAGCCTTTTTACAATTTTTCCATCGTACTCCACCTTATTGTTCTTATAAGTGATGTAAAAACAATCCCGAATGTGGCAGTCCAGTGTTTTACTTCTTTTTAAAATACAAACTGCTCTGTTCATATTGTTTTTAATTTCCAGTGTCACCCTCACATCCTCGCCCATACGATAAACCGGACGATGCTTCAATTTTACTTCAAATTTCTTCATATTCATATCTACCTCTTTTCTGTGCCGCTCTGGTTAAAGACAGACTTAGGATGCGGCACGCACAAAGGCCTGTCTGTATTTTTACAACACCGGTGTATCCATATGATACAATTTCCAGTAAGAATTCCTTCGGATATAAAAAGGATATAATGCGTATGTTTCTATTTTAGAAAATGCGAAGCAGGTTACGACACCCATATATCGTAACCTGCTTCGCATAGAATTATCTGTTTTCAGACAAGCACATCTCTATTCACTTTTTACTGCTTCTTCTATATGATACAAAATCATTGCTGCTCTATACTTTCTCATATTGGTATCCACCAGAAAGTACATAAGGACTTTCCTATAATAGGCAAAAACGGGGTAACCCCCGCTTCTATCTACTCTATCAGTTCATTTCTTGCTTTTATCCTTACTATTTGTTTATAATACGAATCCACAATTGGAAGAATATGTTCTTCGACTTCCTTTACTGAAGTAAACCCATCTGAATTCCAAACGGTGCCGTCTTCAAATTCAAACAAATAGGCCGGCCTGTTGATAGAATCTCCATAATCGTTATAAACACCCTCTGAATAATATACCTGTTTTAATTCTGCATAATAACAGGTTGTTATTTCTGTCGGAAGTAATGCTTCTCCTTCATTGTATGTCATATGCTCCTTGTAGAATGCGGTGGATGCAAATGACAAACAAAAACACAGAAACAACATTCCGCCAAGCGCAACAACAAAAACTATTCTTGCAAAAGGCTCTGCCCATGCTGGATTAATCAGCTTGTCGAAAGTACTTGTCTGTTTTCCTATTCCATTTCGAAGCACAATTCCGCCAAATACCGCAGGCACTCCTGCAAAAAGAAATCCAACATACCAGGGCATTCCAAGATAATATACAGTGCCTGATGATAATATCGCATTAACTACTGCTACAATAGCAGAAAAAAGCATACCAAGCACCAATTCACAAACGATTGCTGCACGCAGTATCCGTTTGCCTTCTGCGGATGGTGAAGTTACCTCTCTTGAATCCAGAAGTGTATTACATTCGTCCGGAAGCGCTTCATAACTTGTCTTTAATTCCTTTATGAAGGCATACAACCGCATCTCATAATTGGTGAGTCTTCCTTTCGCTTCCATCTTGTCATACAACTGTAATGCTTTTTCGTATTCTCCGCAAAGAAACTCCCGGTATGTACTATCCGCCGCATATCTTGGCAGGAGGACATAAGTCTCGTAACCATAAAGAATAACTTCCGGCAGTTCTTTTTCAGGCTCTTTCTGCGTAAACAGCCTGATTACTTCCTTTTGCTTCTCCTCCTTTATCTTAGAACTCATTTCTGCGCTCTTTGCCATTTCGTTGATTTTTCCGTAATGCTTCTTAAGAAAGGCTGCCAGAACAGAAAAACAAGCGTCTAATCGCTCTTCTGATTCGATATAAGGAAAATAATAACATTTATAATTGTCGGGCTCTAAATACTCCGCAATTTCCGGAATATGATAAAAAAACAGCTCATTCTTTCCAAGGTAGATACGGCAGAACAATGTAGATACCGGACACAGTACGGTTTCTTTCTTCGTCAATACAAATTGAAGCTTTACTATGTTATACTTTACCGTCCACTCCGCAAGTTTCTTGTTTTCCTCAAAAGCCACTTCTAAAGCGTTTGTATCATGAGAAAAATCAAAAACAAGTTGGTGGAGTTGTTTGATTCGTTTTGTGATAATCATTTATGTAACCTCTTTTGTCTGTTACTTCCGAATGGTTTAGTAAATTTTTCGTTTTTCTGACAAAGTATGCAATCCCACATACAATCCAATTGCAACAAGAATTGAAATCACAAGAATAAGATACATATAACCCAAAGCTACTTTTTCATCAAAGAAATAGATATTACAGTCCACACTATCTTTGATTGACTCCACTATCTCTGCCGGAAAGTTCTTATTTTCCATTTCCTCAAACACACCTCTTAATGCGTGATTTCGTAGAAGCGATGTTCCGTATATCCCTGGAAAAAAAGAAAGTACTTGCTGCAGTCCCTCTGAAAAACTCGCAACAGGCATATAAGCGCCGCAGATAAAACCATACCCCGCACTGATAATCGTACCTACCGCAGATGCCTGCCCATTGGTGGATAACGGAAAAACCACAACGGAAGATAAGGCTGTACCAAACATTACCAGCAGAAATGCATCTAAAAATACTGCCGCCACATCTGCCACCGTAAGATACCATCCCATATACGAAAGATAAGCAAAGCATGCAACTGCCGCCACAAAAACGACAATCAGCGTAGAGGCTAATGTTGACAGGAAATAACTCATTGCCAGAATCCCCGGTTTAACCGGTGTAATGTTAAAATCTTTTCTCGCACCACTTGTTTTATCCTGCACCATAATCAGATTTGAACAAAAAGCCACCGTAACGCAGCTTACTGCCAGAATGGATGACACAAGCTGTCCGCCTACCAAGCCACCAATAAGTTTATCCGGCACTTCTATCCCATATGCCTCCAACGCTCCCCGGAAAGACTGCTCATAAATGTTTGCAAGAAATGCTCCGTACAAAACCAATAGAATCAATGGGGTAATCAAGGATGTAAAAAACATGCCTTTATCCTTAAAATACAATTTGATATTGCGTTTTGTAAGCGCGAATAATTCTGTCATTTTTCGATTCCCCCTGTTAATTTTTTTCCTGTCGCAGCAAGAAATACATCATCCATTTTGCCCTTTATTATCTCATAATCACGAAAAATCTCAGGATACGTCCGTATCAGCTCCGTAGCTGCTGCCGTATTGGCAACAGGCACACGATAAGCATCCCTTATCATTTCAAAAGGCTGATTAAGCTTTTTGACTTCCTCTTCTGATATGTTATATAGCGTAATGAAATCCCCCGTATATGCATTCTTCAAAGCCAGAGGTGTTCCTTCTGCAACAATTTTTCCGTTATCCAGAATTACCACAAAATCCGCCTCTGCTGCCTCCTCCATATAGTGGGTTGTTAAAAAGACTGTCATATTGTCCTTTTTCCGAAGGTTTTCCACTACATCCCAAAGGTGTTTTCTTGTTTGGGGGTCAAGTCCTGTAGTCGGCTCGTCGAGAATCAGAATTTCCGGCTCATTCAGCAGCGCCCTTGCAATATCAATTCTCCTTCTTTGACCGCCGGACAATTTTCCGACCGTTCGATTGAGCAGATTTGCAAAATCAAGCAGCTTAGCCAGTTCCTTAAGCCTCTCTTCAAACTCTTTTCCTTTGATACCATACAGCGCCGCACGGCTTTTTAAATTATCTTTAACGGAAAGTTCTTTATCTAAAACAGAATTTTGAAATACAACGCCAAGACTGCTCTTAATACCGTTCAAATCCTGCTCCAGATTCTTTCCGTTAATCCAGACCGTTCCGGCATCTTTGGAAAGCTGTCCGCACATGATATTGATGGTTGTTGATTTTCCCGCACCGTTGATACCAAGGAAAGCAAACAGTTCTCCTTTTTTTACACGAAAACTTAAATCCTGTACTGCCTTTACGTCACCGAAGCTCTTACTTAAATGGTGTATTTCAATAATGTTCTGCATATACCCTGCTCTCCTTTTTCTGTTATCATATATTCTTATGCCCTGCTATCTTTCCTGAATCTCGTGCAAATCTTTGCATAGTAATCCCAATGCTTGAAAGCAAGGTTTACAGGAACATAATTTGAAAAATATTATTATGAACTTGATACCTAAATATAATATAAATTATTCAACGACAACGAATTCTTCGTATTTTCCGAATGTTCCTCCACATACTTCAAAAATTCCGAGGTTTTAGACCAGTACTTAACACCCCAATTTTCGAAATTCCATTCCTCCATATATTCATTACATTCGTAATCGATATAATATAGGATGCCGTCTTGCAGAATAAAATTAGTAGGAAAGTAATCAATATTGATGTTTGCATCGCGTGCCATACGGCTCATTGCTTCAACCTGCCTGATACAGTCCTTCGGCAGAATATCTTGTTTTATCATTTCAAAAACAGTATCACCTGAAATATATTCCTTTACAATACGCTCTGTCTCCCTATCGACATCAAGCATCTTAGGCATAGGAATTCCTGCTTCCAACAGCCGTGTATAGTCTCTGATTTCTGCTTCTATTTTATTTCCGAAGTGATAATAAGCACAAGGCTCGTGGTAGATTTGTTTTACCACAACCTCCCCCTGTTCCCCTTTCGACAGATAGGAATATCCGCCCTTTCCCTTTCCCAACAGCTTAAGAATACGGTATTCCTTACCATTTATACACAATAAATCCTGTATATCCTTGTTTACTCTCCTTCTTAATTATCTTGTATACTTTCTTCTGTATCTTCTTTCATTTATGCTTTTACCTTTGCGTTTGCTTTTACTTTTGTTTCTACTTTTGCTTTTACGTTCATTCTTTGTTGTTGCATGGTATGACTGCATAGTTTCTTTCTAATTATGTAAGATTGTTATATAACATACACTATATGATATTTTGGCGGTTGTCAACGCCGTTTTGGCTCACAACAAGCACACCGGTCCTCAAATCTGCCGCGTAATAATTGCCATTTCACATTACTTTTCTCTTTTTCTCCCCATAGAAGCTATGTTACGAAAAAAGAGGTAGAAATTTAGATGGACTTTCCTGCATTTTTCTAACCATAGCGCAGAAAACCTCTATCTATGGGCAGAAAATAACGATTATTTTCCTTGAAAATTCTAACCATAAGACTATAAACTCCGTTTCATGGTTAGAAATTTCTCACAAAATGATATAAAAATTCTGCCCATTGCCCGCATGAGCCCCTCTATGGGCAGATATTTGATAGTCTGCATCATAGCTTAATGCTTCATTCTATCTTTTAAAATAAGCAATTCAGATGGATTAAAAATACACTCAAATCAGAATTTTGAATACGTTGTCCGTAATTTACACATTCCTTTGAAAAAAGCCCCAACATCAGGCTGGCTCTGGTTCCTTTCTTAATTCTGTAAAAAATCACAACAAATCTATCTGCTTCCATTTTCACTATACTACTATCATCTCTCAAATCAAGTCTTCTATTAGCCTCTTAACTATCCCAAAATCCAAAGAATTTTCCTGCGTTTCAAAGGTTATTATCAAATCTCTTCCAGGTAACAAATCATTTGCCATATAAGTATGTATTTTTTTCACAAACTCACTTGCATAATGTGGATTATCCATACGCCCGGCATGTTCAAAGTAAATCATTTTTCCTGTATGGATATTTAAAATTGTAAAATCCGGATAAATTGTCTTTATCTTTCCATCTGCCACTAGCTTCAAAGGTCTTTCATACTTGTATAAAATGTCCTTTCTATGCTGATACAATGTATTAGCAATAATAACCTCCGATTTGGAACGTACCATATCTCCCTGCTCGGTTTTGTATCTTAAATTTTCAGGATACATTATATTTTTCTCGTATATTTCTTCCTTCCATTGTTTAACTTTTTCTTTTACACTCATTCGCAACGGAGCAATGAGAGTTTTTCGCTCCATACATAACTCGTCATATATTGTTTCTAATTTCCCTTTTTCGTATCGTTTCATTAATTTTCTCAACTCTTTTATGTTTTGCTCAATGGTTTTCCTGATAATCATGTAATAATGCTTTTGCGCAAGAACCTTTGCTAAAGCTAGTTCTTTTCTTTTTATATATTTTCGTTTCCACCTGCGATTCTTTTCTTTTTCATTGGACTCATTGTTTTTTGAAATATCCTTCTCATCTCGTACTGTCTGTTCTCCCGACACAGGATATTGATGATAATAATATGTTTTTCCATTTTTATTTTGCCACTTTAAGCATCCTTTTGGTGCACTTTCTAAAAATGTATCAATCGTTTTTAAATCCTTTTCTAATCGATGGATTTCTTCATTTACAATTTTTTTGATATTGTTCATTTTAATTCCTCATTTCTACGCTGCTTTTGCACATATGAAACTTAAGCCAAGCAACGTACAGACTCAACGCTGCCGTGTGTAAAATTAGTATTTCACATTACTTTTCTCTTTTTCTACCCATAGAAGCTATGTAACGAAAAAGAGGTAGAAATCTAGATGGACTTTCCTGCATTTTTCTAACCATAATGCAAAAAACTCTATCTATGGGCAGAAAATAACGGCTACTTTACCGGGAATTTCTAACCATAGCGCAGAAAACCACTATCTATGGGCAGAAATTAACGCCTATTTTACTTGAAAATTCTAACCATAAGACTATAAAATCCGTTTCATGGTTAGAAATTCACCACAAAATGATATAAAAATTCTTCCCATTGCCCGCATAAGCCCCTCTATGGGCAGATATTTAATTGAACTAATTGGATTTTTTCTTACCATGAAGCTATAAGAAGCCTCTCATGGGCAGAAACAGGTATTTTAGAGTATTCTAACCAAGAGAAGAAACTATCTAGAATATACCAAAAGAGCTTTAAGAAATGCTTTCCAATACTTTCTATCTGCTGTTTTGTAAAAACCAAAACTCATATTGGAATTCCTGTATTTGATGAATATCATAAGACATAGGCAAATATCTATAAGAAGGGATTTTGAATCTGGCGAAAGAAAAATTGTGGCAATCATCAAAGCGTTTTAGGATGAAAACCAGAATTGTTATCAGACATAAAGAAAAGAAATGGACGCCATCGCCAATGGTAACCTCGAAAGCGTTGTTCTTCTAATGAGCATTCGGGGTTAAAAAGTTGCAGTTATTTAGTCTAAGGCTGCCGCTTCACGAATTTTTATTCGTTAAAGCGACAGCCCTTTCTATTCGTGTGTTACGCAGTCATTATCGTTTTTTATCAAGTAATGGTGCCAAGCCTGCGTTGTTTTATTTATCTGTTTTTCCTATTTCGCATAATGGCGTTTCTTGATTGAAATTACCATAATGGTTACGCCTGCCGATACAAACAGCAGAGCAATCCAAAACGCTATATTGCTGTTATCGCCGGTATCCGATAATTGAGCGTCTCCTCCGGTGGCCGGGATTTCTACCGATGCTTTCTTGTAGCCGCAGACGGTGCATTCCTCGTGCTTAAAGCCGGATGTTGTTGCGGTCGCCGCTTTGTCGTTCACCCATTTAAAGGTATGGTTTGCGGAATCTTCTCTTTCGCCGCATATTGAACACGCATGCCAGTGGCTTACCGCATCGGACTTCCACTCTGTGCCGAACTTGTGTTCCTCCGCCACAGAGGCAATGGTATCGATCACAAACACAGGACTTGTATAGCTGCCGGACAAAGCGTCAAAGGCTCCTTCATAAAAAGCCTCTACCTGCCCGGATTCCCTGGTAAGCTTCATCACATTTCCTGCCTTGTCCGTGTAGGAAAGCACAAAATAGTATTCTCCGTCATCCAAATGATCTGTGCCTGCCGAAAGGGAAAAATAGGACACGCCCTGTTCCCAAGAAAGCGCTACATCCCGTTCCATGACAAAACTATCTTCGGACCCTTGCCTGCGGTACAGCTTTACGGAAATATCCCAAATGTCCAGATTGGCCTCCTCTATCTCTATCTCCACTCTAACCGCACTGTCATAATAAAGTCTGCTGTTTTTGTCAACCGGCCTTTCTATTGCGGCAAAATCTGCATCTGTCATCTTAAGGGGACTAGTCCAGGTAATGCGGGTAAGAACCGGCTTTGTATAATCTATCACCAGTCGTTTTTTCATGGTATAGACGCCGTCTTCCAGCTTCCCCGCCGCCATTTCATCCGCCGCCTGAAAATCTTCTCCAAGCTTTATAACGTTTCCACCGTTATCCTTGTACTTTACTGCAAAATAATAGCTGCCGTCTTTGGCTTCTCCCGTTTCCGAAAAGCCATCAAAGAAAAAGCTGCACAAGACCTTATCCGTAGTCACATAAGTCAGCTCCAGCTCCGGCTTCCACGAGGACACCGGTTGCAACTCTCCAGTCCGGTATAACTCCACCGTAAGATTTTCGTCTGCAAAATAGGAATCCGTAATCCAAAAGCTCACTTCAATATCATTTCCCCCGGAATTAACCGGCACATATCCCTTCTCATCTATCAGAAGAATCTCTCCTGCCAAAGCCTTGATTGCAAAGCTGTCAAGCGTAGGGTTCACACCGTCTACCACCATCTCTTTAGAGAGAAACACCCCGTCCTTTACCGTATAGTTCTCCGACTCTAAGGGGTTTCCGGAAGGGTCCTGATAGGTCAGACGTATCTGGTAGACCGTCTCCTTTTCCGATACCATAGGAAGGGTAATCTTTGCGGCATAAACATCTGTCTTCTCATCGCTTTTCTCCCACTCGGCATCTAAGTCCTCCCAGACCCCGTCGGTACACAGCTCTGTTTTTAGGCTGCCGCCCTGTTTTAAAAAATGTTCCTCTATTTCCAGCACAATCTGCGTCTGGGAGCTATAATAATAGCTTCCCTCCCAGAGCTTACCGCTTCCTAATGAACTGTAATCCACATTTGTAAGCTTAGGAGCAATGGTATCCAGAACCAGAACCGTATCATCCTCCTTCTGGGTGTTATCAGCCAGAAAAATTCTGATGCCATCCTCCTGTAACCTCACATTTCCAGCCTTGTCCTTGATCTGCGTTACCAAAAGCGTATCCTCAAGCTGCTGGTTTTCCCCTATGATAATGGTTCCCTCCAGTATCTCGTACAGGTCAGACAACTAATCGCTGTCCGATACTTTCCGAAAGCTTCCGCCTGTCAGAGCCGCCATGTCCCCTGTTGGCGTAAGCTGCACTTCCGTTCCGCCCAGCATTGCCGTAACGCAGTCAATGCCAGAGTAAGCCTCCTTGTTGATTACGTCTGCTCCGCTGTTTTGGTCGCGAACGTACATGGTAATCTTCAGTTCTTCCTTTCCAAACAATTTTAGGAGTGAAAATCCATCCTTTGCCTCATAACGCACATACACAGCTTCTGCGGGGCTGCTTTTGTCAATCTTCACCATCTTTGTCACCGGATCGCCCACATTTCCCGCCTTATCCTGTGCATAAAGCCTGACCTCAAAGTTTCCTTCCCTTGTAATCTTCACAACAGGCTCACACAACGTTAAATCTACAGTGCCCTTTTCTACAGCCGTACTCTCCCCTTGACGATAGATTTCATAATATAGCTTGCCTGGTCCCGAGCCGTTTTCCTCCTCTGTTACCTCTGCCTCCAGAGCTACATCCCCGCTGCTCCATCCCGTCTGGTTCCAGGAACAGACAGTTTCAGGCCCCTTCATATCGTTTTTTAAGGAAATGACCTGTTTTTCACAATGGCCGGATATATCGTAAACCTCCAACGTAATCTCCAGACTCCCGCTTGCCTCAGGCTTCGGCACCGGAATCATCCACGTTTCCGTATCCGAAACTCCACGCTCCCATTTCGAGACGCTTTGAGCTGTAATACCGAGGTATTCAGCTACATCCTCTTGTGTTAAGTCTTTCAAAATTCGATACTTCTTTAAATTTTCTGGTAGATATAACATATTGCCCTCCTGTGATTTATTCTAATAAAATCATATCATGAGAACCACTAAATTCAATGACGCATTAGTTGTGCCGCACTCAACCAAGATTATCTATTGAACCAATAATTTTATTCAAATTGTCCGTAATATCTACAGTTCCATCTAGTACAATAATCGGACATCTCAATCTCTTTACAGATTCCTCAATCATTCGCTCATCTCGATTTCGGACCACATTTCTAAATTCTATCTGTTGTTCATACATATCTCCACCTATGAGAACACGATTTCCAAATCTCTTTTCTTCTCTTGATTGAATTCGTTTTATTCTCATCTCAAGCGGAGTCTTTACCACAAATGCTACATCCAATTTTGCAAGAATTTCATCACTCCAATTCATCGTAACACCCGAGATAATAAATTGTGGATTCCTTTCAATATCCTGCATGATTTTCTCTTGAACATCACTTTTTTCTCTAGGATTAGAAAACGGTATTTCTCCTAAATACTCTGTTTCAATATTTTTTTCATTCTCCAAAGCCCACCTTCTTGAAGTTTTTTGCTCTGGAAAATAATAATCTTCCACATCCATTTCATAATAGCCTATTCTCTTTGCCAACGCATGTGCAAGTGTAGATTTTCCTGCACCATTCAAGCCGAGAATTGCAATTCCTTGAATCATTATACTTTCATCTCCAAATCTATAATATCCATAAAAACCTTAATCTTCTATGTGAACATTCTTTTTTGTTTCTTTAATTAACTTTGGCTTAATCAAAGAATATGATAAAAATTCTCTCCTTTTGACCAATATTCATACTATATCAGCTCACTCTGCTCTTGACATGAGCCTCCTTCGCATGTGGATTGATGACAACACGGCGATCCTATGCCAGAGGCATAGGTTGCCATGACAACAAGTCTACCACATGCTACTCATGTAAAGAGCAGAATGCTATTTACTACTAAAATATTCTCAATCATTTTCTCACTTTTACCAACAAAAAATCCGGTTTATGTAACAATTCATTGTAATCAGGATACTTCTCAAGTAATTCCTCCGTTGGCAATGGCTCAATCATTTTCTCAATAGTGAAACCAGCCTCTATTAACGCATTAACAATAGTAGAAAATATTCTGTGATATTTCTTTACATTATCTACAAACCAAACGGATTCTCTCTCCCCCTCCACACCATAATATGCAAGATTCAAGTGTATCTTATTTCCATTCTCATCTCTGGTCCATCTGTTTCCACCTGAATGGCAAGTACACAATGGATTTTCCTGCGAAAAAATAAATACTCCTTTTTCTTCAAGCATTTCATATACATTTCGTATTACACCTTCAAAATCTTCCACATAATGAAATGCGAGAGAACTTATTACTATGTCAAACTTCTCCTGTAAATGCGAAATATCTTCCATCGGCATATTCAAATATATTATTTTATCATCACTATTCTCCAATTTAGCCACTTCTAACATCTTTTCTGATATATCCACACCAACAACTTTCTTGGCTCCACTTTCAACAAAGCGTTTACAATGTTCTCCAAAACCACATCCTAGGTCCAAGACCGTTTTCCCTGTTAAGTCTGGCATCATCGAAAACAATGCCGGAATTTCGAATAAATTGTTGGCATTTACTTCATTATCTCTTATTTTCTTATATCCCTCAAAAAAAATTTCATTATCGTATATATTTTGCTGTGCCATTTAAATCCTCCATACACTTCACAATCCTCTCCATCATATCCTCTGTCATATTCTTCAATGATGGAATATGAATAAATACTGACTTACCATCAAATTTGCTCAATACATTGAAATACGCAGCATTGTACAAATACTTCGTTGGAACCTCCGAAACAACGTTCTCAACACCGTGCGCCATCAGGCAGTTGCGTATTTCTTCACAATCAACCTTGGTTACCATTTCCATGCCATCCACTTCTGCAACACTATCAATTCTAACAGTTTCCTTTAAACTTGTATCCAGTCCAAACATCACAACTAAGTCAAACTGGCCCGTGGCATTCATAATATCTTTTTCTAATCCCTTAAATGAATTAGTCAAAAATAACTTATGACCGGAGAGCCTGGATAGCAACTGATACGAAGAGTTATTTTTGCCTTTAAATCCTGTATATAAAACCTTCAACCAATTCACTCCGTTTCTCATCTTCTATGTTTATCCATATATTTCTCTATGGCTTCCACTACCAACTCCGTAGCTCTTTTTACAAAGAAACAATATTCATCCTTAGACATACCTATATATGGATACTGGCTAACTTCTTTTTTCGGCATATATCCCATTACTTTTACTTTTCGAACAATCGCCCCCTTAGGAAGATAATCAATGTAATCCGGAAATTCCTTTAACTCCACAACATCTGTTATGTAGCCTGATTCCGGATTGCATTCTAAATATTCTGTCTCTATTGAATATATATCCTTCATCCTTTCTCGACCGCCTATGAGTTTCTTTACAGAATCCCATGTTTCTTCCATCCCAACTGCCTGCTTGCTTAATTCCGGATGCAACTTTATCCTATCCCAGGATGCTTTTACTCTATCCACATCGCGGATGTATCTCTGAAACTCTGCATCCGTAATAAGATGCGCGTAATATCCCAAAAGAAACGATTCTTCCTTAACATCTAATATTCCTTTGGGTTCTATATATTCATGCAAAAACCTATTGCAATCTGCAGCTGTTTTTCGTTCATTTCCCATCCAGTGCGTCACTTCCCTTGATGGGGTAAAGCTTGTCCAATCTTCATTTTCCACATTACAATCGGGTGCAATATTTCCCACAAAAAATTCATGCCCACATAAAGAGGGAATCTTCTTGATAACCTCATCAGCAACCATTAAATGCGTAACCCATGTTGCCATAAAAACACCTACTTTCTACAATTTATCCCTTAATGCCTTGATTTCTTCATCATTAAGTCCAATTATTCTAAAATATGTATCGCTATCCTCAAATTCTGTTCGAAAAAGTCTTAAAAATTCTTCCATAAACATTTTACAAGGCGTCACTATATTCATATCCAGTTCCGGAAAATTTTTATGCACTAATTCCAAGCGTCCTTTTCCATACTCCTTAGTTAATACATAATTTTCTATAATATCTTCATCACATACACCCGCGTGCAGTAATAGAATCGCAGAAACTACACCGGTTCTGTCCTTGCCCGCTGTACAATTAAACATTACACCTGTCTTAGCATTTGCTATACATTTAAATACATCCGGCATTGCCTTTGCTTTTGCAATACTCATGTAACTTATTGGTACCGCTTCTACGGATTCTGGCACACCACTACCTTCACTAATTTGAAAATTATAATACACAAAATCATTTCTACCAGCGAAGCCACTTGGTTTTCTATCTACATCCTTTTGCCCACGCATATCTATTATGGTCGTTATATTCTTTACTAAAACTTCCCACACCAATACGGTGTGTTGAACCTTGAAAATTCAATATTTCAGCCAATAAAAAAGGCATAAACCTGTCCCGTTTGGTATAATGGAATTGA
>CALWLL010000021.1 GCA_944381555.1 uncultured Agathobacter sp.
GTTCCAAACCTCTTTCTGCCAAGAATGTTACCAACATCGGCTTGATTTCTTTTTCCAAAACATCACGTTCTGCACTTGTGATGATAAAATCATCAGCATAACGCACTAGATTTACCATAGGAGAATATACTTTAATTTAAATTACAGTATCAGATGCCCTTTCAGACATCTGATACCAATATACCATATCTTACTTATATTTCCAATGAATTCACGTTTAGCAAGAAGTCATACACATTCATCATCAAAATGCCATCGTCGTTATAAAATGGTTTTGGTGTATCTGATGTAATTACAATTTTCTTGAAGGAATCATTGATTTTCAAAAATGGACGAATCTCTTGTGCCATCTTTTCTTCAGTTCCTAGCATATATGCTGACTGAATATAATACTTTTTAGAACCCTTATTGCAGATAAAATCGACTTCCAATTGCTTCTTTACTGCTTTTCCCTCTTTATCCTTTTCAACGATAGTCAGATTTCCAACATCCACACTAAAGCCTCTCATTCTTAATTCATTGTAAATTACATTTTCCATGGAATGAGTCACTTCCACTTGTCTATAATTGATTCGCGAATTTCTAAGTCCCATATCCATAAAATAGTACTTCAATGGTGTACCGATATAAGATTTTCCCTTAATATCGTATCTGTTTGCCTCTTCAATTAGAAACGCATCTTCCAAATACTCAATATATTTCGTAATAGTAGTCACTGTAATCTTTGACTTATTTACACTCTTAAATGTTTTTTGAAGTTTATTGGGATTAGTTAAAGCACCGATAGCGGACGACAACACATCCAACAACGATTCCATTTCTCCAACATTTCTAATCTTGTTTCGTTTCACAATATCACTAATATACGTTTCCTTAAATAAATTATCCAAAAGTGCCATCTTTTGTTCTTCTGTTTCCGCTAGTACCACAAGCGGAATGCCACCATAAGTAATGTATTCGTTCCATCCATCATATCTATTTCCGTCATAAGCAGTCATAAATTCAGAAAAGCTCAAAGGATACATATGAACTTCATCTCCTCTGCCTCCAAATTCAGTTGCTATATCTCTTGATAAAAACTTGGCATTACTTCCCGTTACAAATACATCGCAGTTCTTTTTATCAGCCAAGCCATTTAGTACACTTACAAATTCATCTAGCAACTGTACTTCATCTAACAAAAAATAGTATTTCTCGTCATCCTTAAGCTGTTTCTTTGCCCAAGGGTAAAAAACTTCTGGATCTCGATATTCTATATTATCGAATAAATCAAATGCCATTTCTACAATATGATTTTCATCTACTCCACTCTCAAGCAAATGGTTTTTAAACAAAGTTCGTAGTAAATATGATTTTCCGCATCTTCTTATTCCGGTTACGATTTTAATCAATCCATTACCTTTACGTTTTATGAGTTGATCCAAGTAGTAGTCTCTCTTAATTTCTTTTTCCATATTGAACACTCCTAAAAGATATTTTGGTTAGTTTATCCCTAAATTTCTTTTAGTATACCTCTCGAATTACACTATTTCAAGAGTTCTAGAAGAGATTTTGGTTAATATTAACCAAAATTTCTTCTAGAAAACATTAAACTTCCAGATTAGCCTTCGCTTTTCTTTCTGCTATTAACTCATGAATGTTCGTATTATAAAGCTTATAGATGTCTGTATCCTTACTAAAGTATTAAAACATAATACTGTGCATATTACTAAAACTACAGTAAGTAATCGTTTCATTTTTGTCCCTCCTCAAAATTTTCATTCCTTACAAATAAATCGAACATACCGATATTCGCCACTTGAAGAAAATAATGTTGTATATACATATATTTCATTTGGCAAATCCGGCGATTGGAAGATTTCATCTCCCACTTTACACCCTATGGCATCACCATTATCTTTCTCCTGAGATTTGTTAGAAGATGGATTACGTTCAACCTTACCGATAACTATATACTCATCAGATAATTCATTTGTAGTCGTATTCGGATAATTTGAATCAATAATATAAACCATATCGTTAATTTTAACATATGGAATCGCGGAAACTGAACCTTCTGGAGTATTAACATAATTGTTAATCACAGAAATCGATATTAGTAGCAAGGCAAGACATGCAGCAACGGAAACGAATAGCATCCATACTACAGCGCCTTTTTTCTGCGGTTTTACCTCCGCAAACTCTCCAATGTGTGAATCACTTATTCCGCCGATTGCATTCATCAGTAATTTTCTTTTCATACAATAACACCTCGACTTTGAAGGAATTCTTTTAAATTACTACGTAAACGTGATAAGCGGGTTCTGACCGCCCCTTCGGATAAACCGGACATTGACGAAATATCTTCAAACGAATCTATGTACCAATATCGTCTTACAAAAACCATTCGGTTTGTGTTGTCAAGCGTGTCTAAATACTCGTCAATAAGCCTTGATAGCTCATTAGCATTGTATTCTGATTCAACTGTTTCGTCAGATGAAATACACTCTTGCAATTCGTCAAGACAAACATCATAAACGCCCTTGCGCTTTTGTGCCGAATTGTACTCATATCTGTTTATAGAGATGTTACGGACAAATCTGCACACAAAAGCAAGTAAAGAATTTGGTCGTTTCGGCGGTATTGCGTTCCAAACACCCAAATAGTAATCATTAACGCATTCTTCTGCGTCCTGATGATTACACAGAATATTTGTAGCACTTTCAGGCATACACCGCCGTACTTTAACGCTAGTTCAGATATTGCTTTTTCTGAGCGCTCAAAGAATAAGTCGATTATCCTGTTATCGTCCAAATTACTCGCCTCCTTTTATCCTTTCACTTATATAGTCAGAATTTGTAGCAAATTGTTACATGCAAAATTAAAAATACACTCAAAAAATTTTTGTTTCATAATTGATTTTGAACGTTTACGCCTATTCAATCTTATAACCAAAATTACTTATATTTTATACCACTAAACTCCCATTAACCCTTGATGATATAAAATTTATAATAATAAACCTCCTCTTATATTTAAATTCTCTATAGGTGCTAGTCTCATTACCCATTGTTACCTTTCCATGCATATTCACCATAAATTCATCTTCAAAAACTAAAAAAGAGACTGTCAGTTCATTTTTGTTAGTATGAATACTAAACATAAAAGCAACGGACAAAACATTGATGATTGCAATCTGTTCTTGTGGAGTAATCCAATCCGGACTCATAAACTTGCAATCTGCATCATCAAAATGCAAATCAGATAATATGTAAACAGAACCTTTCTCTGCCCAGTGGCGGAATGGTTCATACAGTGTTGGTATCATAATCTATTTCCCTCCTTATCACCAAAGTGTTCGGATTTGAACACTTTTATATACAATCCCGTCTACTGTTTAAAGTGGTCGAATTCGACAAATTTAAGCTTTACACGTTATTCTGTATCCCAAAACATTTAAATATCTTATCAAATTTTTCATCTACTTCTTTTTGATAAATCTCTTGCTTTAATTCAATTTCCTTAATTCTCATTATTTCAATACCCTCGTCTACTTCCTGCTCAGACTCTTCGACAACTACCGCTCTTATTTTTTCGCTCATATCTATATCCTCCTACAAATAAAGCCGCAGCTCTCGCCACGGCTCCATCACACTTAAAAAATTATGCCCACATTACAGCCATGAGGATTACCTCCAGCCAACCGGCTTAACGCTTTAACCTTTCACATGGATTTCAACACATTTCTATGTCTACACGAAAGTTTTCACTTCACCTAAAACCATTCAAGAACAAAATCGTTGACGATTCACCTTTGACGGTTCAAATAAAACACAAAACAGTTAAATCGGAGATGCCTTCTGCACCATTATCAAACCCAACTTTTTTCTAAAGGCAGGAATCGAACCTGCGACATCATGATTACAAGTCATGTGCGCTACCAACTGCGCCACTTTTAAAGTCAAGCAACCCAATTTAATCAGAATTGGTAATATCTGTTATGTAACGTAACCCTGTTACAGGGAAGCCGAATTTGAGGTTTTCGTAATGCAGGCAAACATCTTACGCTACCTCAATAAAAGTTGTTGCGTTGGAAACTTTTATTTGTGTATCCAGTTCAGTCAAAAGTGCGTTGCGTTTTTCTTCCAACGCCTCCACCTTCTTTTTAGCATCAAGCGGATCCACCAGCTCTGTTGTATTCTCCTTTACATAGGCTTCTACAACTCCCAACGGCTTTTCATCCTTTGTCTTACTGTCTTTTCCAAGAATGCTAAGGCGCATCTCCTCTGCAGTAGACTGCAACTGGCTATTCTTTCTGTCACAGAACTGCACTCGCTCGTTGTATTCACTTGCCAGCTTCTTCTGAAGTCTTCCCTCAAAATCAGCATCACCTCCGTAAGCACCTGCGCCGCGAAGCCTACTTCTGAGAGCAATTGCACCGGCAACCGTAAAAGTACCATAGGAAGTAGTGATTTCCGTACTTGCATTAGACGCCACGATTGCTGCGTCAATCTTCTGGAATCGGTCAATCAAATCAACAATCTGCTGATATGCTGACTCCGCCTCTTTTGCATACTCCTCTTTGTCAATACGCTTTGCGAAAACCTTATCCTCATTCGGCTTAATGGTATCAACAAAGCTTGCCTTGGCAATCTTGTCTGCTATCTTCTTTACCAGCAGGTCTCTTTCATCAAGAGCCTGAGTTACTAACATCTTCTCGCTCATAAAAAATCCTCCCTTAGAATATTGTCTCTACCGACTATTCTAAAGGAGGATATTCCATTTGTCATTGAACCTGTAGTTCAAAAGTTTACGCAGCACGCATCTCATTCAATTTCTCATAATATGCGCACAGTCTGCTTTCTCGAGAATCCAACTGCTTTATAACAATATCCGGTGCAAACGGCGCCCTATTACCATATACAAGCGCATCCATCGGAACCTGAAACAACTCGCTGAGTGCATATAGATTATCCACAGTCGGTACGTTAACACCATCCAACCATCGGTACACACTCTGCACACAACCAAGCCCAAGATATTCCTGTACGTCTTTCGGTGTAATTCCACGCATATCCATAATTCTGCGCAAGTTAACACCGGTTTCTCGTTTGTTGATTACTGGGAACATAAGGCACCTTCCTTTCTCGTTATTATTCTTCCTACAAATACGGCCTCAATCTTTCCACCAACTCATACACCTTAGTTCCCGGTGCTGCCTTTGATGGTGCTTTTCCATAGTTTATTGCATCTAGGCTTTTTGCATTGGCAATTGCCGTATCCATATATGGGCGCAGGATATGATACATATCTGTACGATTCTTTGTATATTCTCCAGCACCGATTTTCTTTAAATAATCCGTTAATTTCGGCCAGTACTCACTTCGATGAATATCAGACTGCATAAAACCGAAGTGTAATAAAAACCAAAGCTCTATACATTGATTAGACCAAACTGCATGATATTCTATTTCATCAGTACTGCTCTCTGCACATAACTGTACCACTCTGTCGATATGCGTTGCAGGGAAGTCATCGGTATCATAGACTATCCACACATGGCGATATCCATTAGGATTTTCTTTAGCCAGTTGCTTTGCTTTTTCAAACAAACTTACCGTATTGTCGCCCACACCAAATACCTTCAATTGTATTTTCTCCGGATACTGCTTATTGATAATTTCTTGAATAGTTCCAAAATACGCCGGTTCAGTGTCAGTTCCTTCCGTTACAATCAAATGATATTCGGGACGAATTTTAATTGCTCTATCCGGTTTGTTCATCCATGGCTTCTTTAAATCACTTTTCTTTGGAGGTTTTAAACTCAAAGCCAATCACCTCCGCTCAGCATGTTCTGAAGGTATGGATCAGCTCCATATCTACCTTCCAGATACTGCTTATCAAAAGCTGCTGTGCTCTTAACCCTTTCGTTATCCTCATGGCGAATTTCATACAGCGAATAAATCTCACTGCTTCTATTCTCATTCAATGCAGCAAACCATATTTCATCTCTTCTGAATACGGTATTCTTCATAGTGGACATATCATGAGAGGTAAAAAGCAACTGTGCCCCATTCTTATTAACCTTTGGATTCTTAAACAATGAAATCACATATCTTAAAAGCTTTGGATGAAGCTTAGCATCCAATTCATCAATGATAACCAAACGCCCTTCCTGAAGTGCAATAAGTATTGCCGGTAATGCTGCAATTAACTTTCTGGTACCGTCTGATTCTTCACTAAGACTCAACTCATAAGACGTACCAGCAATTGTTCTCTTTAAGTACAACTGCTTTTCATCACTATCAAATCTGTAATCTTCAATATCGATTCCCATATCATTAAGAAGTGTGACTATCTGCTTCTTAACATTCGCATCTTCCGAAAACATAACTTCCATTTCAACAATAGGATTACCATAGCTACGAATGATACAAGACTCAAACCACTCCTGTACCTCTGCGATAACCGGAATATTATAGTTGATAGACAAAAAGGATAAGTATGGCATCTTCTCATTAACCTTGGTGTTTACGCCTTCCTTGCTCAAAGTTGGTCCAAGAGTAATCATTTCTCCTTCACGATAGAAAATCTGTGTCGGCTTCTTTCCGCCTATAGTCTTTCTATCCAAAGTTTCCGCAAATATCTCATCCTTTAATGTTGCTAGATAATAACGATATTCATAATCTCCCTTTCTGAAAAAGATACGATATTCTATCGGTTCTTCCACCATTTCCGCATCATATAAAAATGGCTTGGCAGAAAATCCCTGCTGGATAATAATGTCCTCTCGCGTATTCCCCAAATCATGAATAGGCTTTACAACAGTCGTAATCAAACATGCCAATGCCTGCAAAAGATTACTCTTTCCTCCTCCATTTGGTCCATATATAACACTAACAGGAAGAAGATTGCTGCACTTTTCCCTCTTAATTAAACTTTCTTCAAATTCTGAGATGGCTGTCGCCTGTAAATCAAATGTTGTCTCTTCCTTATAAGACTTAAAATTCTGAAATGAAAACTGACAAAGCATCTTCATCGCCTCCTTCTTTTCTAAGCATAATATAACACTAATATATTCAAATTTCAAGTTTTATATTCGTTTTAAGAAATTATTTTTCGTATTTTCAATATAAAAAGTAGTTTGGGGACATTTTCCAATTTTTATACTCACCTATACTCGCTTCTTTTCCGCGAATTATCAAATTAACTTTGACATTTCGCTCGAAACTTTGATATTTCGCCCGAGATGTCAATTCACTTTTGATATTTCAGCCGAATCAAATGATATTTCAGCCGAAATGCCAACTTTTTTCCCGAACAATATAAGTATAATCAGCTAAGCATACCTGCAGTCCCCATTTATAGTTAGCTCCACTAGTTTAAACAGAAATAGCATCCCGGCAGCTCCTATTTACCACCGAAATGCTATTCATTTTTAGCCATGTCACAGCCCCAAATCCTCAATTTTCTGGCTTAAATCTGGTATAAAAATCCTCTTCTAAACTCCCACAACCCTTGATTTTCCTGCATTCTTCCCCAAAAGCAACTTGTTGCCGTGGCAGATGAAAAGTATTTTTATCATGTTAGTTTCTCTCCTCATTTTTATTTCCACAAGGGCTTACAATTCCCTGCAAACCCTTGATTTATCTAGTTTGTAGGTGTTTCAACATTCCCTTTCATTTATGTTTTTGCCATATTACTTTTTTGCCATATTACTTTTTGCCGTATCTTGGCATAAATCTTCACAATTCTTCATATTTTTGCAGTCATTTGGTGTAAACAAAATGTACCTGTAACCCGCTTAAACAGCGGTGATTTGAGCCATTTCGTCTGCTACTTTGGTGTAAGATGCATGAGTGTACACATTTAAAGTCACTGTGATGTCGGCATGTCCCATCAAATATTGTAGTGTTTTGGGATTCATTCCACGCTCTGCCATGCGAGTACAAAAGGTATGCCGAAGCACATGAGGTGTAATTCTTGGCAACTGCTCCTCGTGGGTGGCATTGTACTTGTCAAGCAACCGCTTCATGACATGCTCCAGGTGCATTGCTACTTTCGGCTTTCCATTCTTGTCCAACAACAGAAATCCCTTATAGCCATCCACTACCATTTCCTTGCGCGGTTTCTGCCTGCTTGCTATGATATTCAGCAATGCCTCCTTTACCTCATCCGTCATGTAAATAAAGCAGACACCTTTCTCTGTCTTTGTTTTCTCCACATAGTAGTTGCCATTCCGGGTTCTGGTAAGCTGGTGGTCCACCCTTATTTTTCGCTCTTCAAAATCCAAATCCGAAAAGGTAATTCCCATGAATTCACTAATTCGCCTCCCAGTTCCAAGCAGCACGATTATCTCATCATAGTACCGACTGAAATGCTCATCATTACGAAAATATTCCAGATACCGTTCCTGTTCTTCCTCGGTTATCGCTTCTCTTTTCTGGCTGTTATTCGGTATCAAATCCATCCTGAAATCAAATGGATTTTTCCTGAGATAGTCATCATTAACAGCCATCTGAAAAGCAGGTTTCAACACACCTTTGATACTATTGATACTACTGTAACCTCGCCCTTTGTCATACAGATTTAGCAAAAATCTCTTGACATCTACTACTCTGACCTTGCTCACTTGTTGCTATCCGAACTCCTCTTTGCACAAAACATTCAGCACAAAATTGTGCCCAACTGTAGTGTTGTAACGCACATTTCTTCTGAGACTGACATATCGCTCTACCAGTTCAATCACCGTAATACCGCTTTATCAACCGTTTCGTGCCAATGAACAGGACGAAATTGCACTTGTGATTGTTGGTAATTTCCCGCAGTTTATGCTCTCCGATGTTGAAATACTCTGCTGCTTCCGTTAATGTCAGATTCGACTTTTCCCAAATAGGAACTTGTTTGTTCTTATGTTCCTCCACTAATACCTCCTTTTCTTTCTCTGATTTTGTATCATAAAAAAATATTCTTGGTACAATCTGAACTGTCTTTAGCATAGACATCACAGGAATTTCACCTCCGCCACTGCGTGCCGGTTATCTCAAAGAGTATCATTATCCACTATTCTGTTCATCGCACATTCCTGCCACAGAATGCCATTGTCCGGTTTGAAATCGCGCCACACCTTGCTATCCATTTTCACAAAGACAGAGGAGAAAATATATCTTTGCAGATGTCTCATGGCGCATCGACAATCAGCTCCCAGAATAATTCATGTATTCAGATTGCTTCCCTATGAACGGATACTTGTCCGTTATTTGTCAAAGTTCACTGGGGGAAGTTCCTGTTCCTAAAAACTTCCTCTCTTAAGGTACTCACACTAAAACGCATTTCGACACCCATTGAAGAGTAAAAAAATACCCTCTCAATAAGTATTCACACAAAAGTACGCTTTGAGGGGGTATGGAAAATATAAAATTAACTCTGTAGTCGTTTCTTGTTTCTCTGGTTCTTCTGTTTCAATAACTGACTCAACTAACTTTACACTTCTTTTAGATACATAGCCTTCTTTTATCTCACCATTCTCATCAACAAATGTGACTTTATAATAATACGGCACATTTTCAATTATCGTAGCTTCAATATCTTCTTTCAAATCACCTATAAATTTGCCGCCCTTTTCCGGTAATTCCTTCATATGTGCAACAGTCCACGCCATAACAGGTCCACCAATACAATCCTGAAAATAGGGTCCAATAAAATTATTCCATACAAACATTTAAATGAAAATAGTAATAAAATATTTCTTTTTCTTGCTTTCTGCCCAATTAGCCACTCTCTCCTGAAACCCCACAGGATTTTCATTCCGCTCAATTATTGCTTCCTGTAATTCCCCTTGCAACTCTAATAGCATCTCCGTTTATTTTTATTGGTTCATATACATTTAAAATACTTTCGCTTATAGCAGCAAATTGTTTTGAATAATCCGTAAAACAAAATTTTCGTTTGCATTAAAATTAAGTGTTGTATCTCGATGAATCACAAAACCATTTGCCTGCTTCTCTTTCGTAGGAAAGACTCCTTCTTTAAAGTTCTCGTCTACAGGTAAATATGTAATCTTCTTTTTTCTAAAATCAACTTCTATGCTTGCGCCCGATGTATATGTGTTTGTAAATTTATCATCTTTTTCACTAAATCCAATTACACTTAGCATATTTCGTAGTTCATTTATGGTAATCATCTCATATTCTCCTTTTTTACTTTCTTATCTTGGACATACTAACACTCTTACATTTTAGCCACTGTATCTATCTTTTTAAGGCCATTTATCTAACAAAGTCACCGTATATATCTGACTACATCGCTTCTTTTCAATTCTTTAAGTTCTTCTTAGCTGGCCCTAATAAACATTAAAAACTTTTATTCATATCATAACTCGCTCATCCCATCCATCAACTCCACAACCACATCACAAGCATCCTCAAACGCAATCTCCTCAGCGTATTCAAAATCCTTTTGATAATTCTTCCACTGTCTCTGCATAACCTCACTACCCTTAACCGCATCCATAATCTTACGATAATCCTTAACCACTTCTACTGAACCACGTTTCTCCGTCGTTGCATCAAGTGCCGCTTTCAAATTCCTAAGTTCTATATTCGGATATTGTAACTTTGCCAATATGTATATATCGTAATAATCCCTCGGTCTGGTATTCTGGTCACCTCTAGATATAACAGTCTCTAACTTCTCAGCCACTATTGTTTCCAGATTGTACGCAAACACAGAAATACTTCTGTCTTCCAAAAGCAGTTTGAATTGATATTCTATTTCTCTTGGTGTTATTTTATCCCCTGTTGTAATATCCAACTTCAACGGAACTGCCATCGGTGGATAATTCGCAGACAACGCAACACGATATCCTGTGTACTCATCCCCTTCCCGAATCTCTCCAATACTTCGAAAGTTGAATGTTACATCATCACCCAATTCAATTTTTAAAATCTCTTCAAACATTTTTCGGACCGTCTGTTCATTTACAGGCAAGCCTTTTATGGTTGCATCCATATCCATTGTTGCTCTGGTATCTAGACCAACCATCGCCGCAATCAAGAATCCACCCTTCAAAATAAAATGCTGTTGATACTTTGAAACAGATACTCGTTCCAGCAATCTCTCTAACATAAAATTCTGCATTACAAGCTGTGCGGATATATGTTTTTCTTTTGCAAGATTTTTAATAATTGCTTTTAACTGCATCGCATTTTTCATAGCAATACCTCCAGATATGCTCTGAGTTTCTCTTCAACTTTTAATATCTTTGCATACTCTGACAAAACAGGAATATTTTTTTCAGTCTTGGATGTATAACGTTTAAATGCCTCTGTCACAATTTGAATATCTACACCACTATGTGTTCTTAAAATATCACAGAGCGTGCGCTCTGCATTATAGACTTTTACAATATTTCCTCCCGGAGTTGTCACTTCTGCCAGTCCCAATTCATACCATTCGCCCTTGCATTGTACACACCTGATATTTTCTTCTTTGGGCTTTGTTAAATTATAATTCACCGGAAACGTCATGTTGTATCTATTCGGTGTCCTATCCGTCAGATCCCAAAGAAACAGTGCGGTTTCGTGAGAATAGATTCCTCTTTTGAATCGACATTGCAAATTAAAAATCTCATCTTCCCATACTTCCGGTAAAATATAAACACCTCTTGTTGACTTTTCAATCATACCCTTGTCAACCAGGTATTTAATATTTCCACGGGAAAAACCTGCTGCAACCACCATTGCAGTAGTAGCTGTGCCATTATTCTCTTTTGCCATTTTAATAATCTCCTCAGTTGCTCCCACAATAATTTCCTTTCCTGCCATTGACTTCTATGCTTATAATTATATTTTCGCATGGCACAAAAGTCAATATAAATGCTTCTTGAGTTTCCGCAGTTTTACCCGCAGAACCCTGTTTTTGTGATTTTTCCATAAACATTTTTCAAAAAAAGGCAAAAAATAAGGAATCCTATTCCTTTTTGATGTAAAATTTAGTCACCGCAACAAAACTGTACTAAACAAAACGGAGGAGAATCCCCTGTGGCTAATTTTACATCAAATACATATTCTTTAAAATGGGAAATTTTAACTTTCTCAAATAAAATTTTTTAAATCATTCCAAACCAGACAAAAAATTTACCACCAACATGACCTATGGTATACTTGTAGCCGAAAGATGCCTGTTCAACGACATTGTTGATCCCCTTCACGAAAGCACTAAAAAAGTTAATCCTTTGGAACGGCTTACCAGACACCTGAATCATGGTGTTTCCACAAAAACATTGCATTCTTATCTTTCTCTCATCAAAAATGGGTTCCATCTGAACCCGTAATTCACATCGACGACAGTGATGCTGTCAAACCAAACGGCTAATCCTCCATATAACGGAAAAGCCTTTCTAAATGATTCGCTACGGCGAAATCTACGCACGGTATGGCGAAACAGACAAACAGGTTTACTTTGCAATTTCAAGAGAAAAACATCAGATATTCCGCAGGTTCACCAATAAAGAACTGCTATTTTATTCTCCTCGGTTATAATCCGCTGGAATTTCCGGATTGCAGACACAAGATGGTATTTCTTGTACTTTATTACACTCACAAACGCGCATCTCTTGAAGAACTTTACAAGAAAGCGATGTCCAAATCTCGTAAAATGTGTTCTTCTACATATATTTCCCTGATTTTGTAATATAATCCTCTCAAAGAAGGATGAACTGCTATGAAACCAAACATCGAGGAATTACGCAAAAAATATGTAGATAATCCGCCAGAAGGTACGACTTCCAAGGACATTCGCCATATGAGCGAGGAAGAACTTCTGGATATGGATTATTTCTTAAATGAAAATGACTTGTTCGCCGACGCGGTCTGTGTAGAAGTTTTTTATATCTTCTACACAGTGTCGTTCCATCTTCATGCCCCTCTGTGCGAGCTTTTTCTATTCAAGAGAACGTTGCAGGCGGTCTTCCCTATGATACAAAAACGACCGGTGGCATCCCACCGGTCGTTTCAAAAATCCTATTCCGTAACATTATCCTTCAATTGCAATATACTTCTGTGTTTCCACCTGTTTTGCATCCTTTTTCGGTATCTGTAATCTTAGTATACCATCTTCATATTTTGCTCTGATTTCTTCCTGTTTAACATTATCTCCTACATAGAAACTTCTTGAGCATGTGCCTGCATAACGTTCTCTGCGGATATATTTACCTTCTTTATCTTTCTCGTCTTTGTCAAGACCTTTCGAAGCCATAACGGTAAGATATCCGTTTTCAAGCTGTGCACTGATTTCATCTTTCTTAAAGCCAGGAAGATCGATTTCAACCTCATAACTATCGTCATGTTCTTTCACATCGGTCTTCATCATGTTCTTTGCATGTTTTCCATATAAAGGATTATGTTTTCCGAAAAAGTCATCCTCTACGGACCATCTCAACATGTCATCAAATAAATCTTCTCCAAAAATACTAGGCATCATCATAAATCATTCCTCCATTCATTTGCTTCGCCGTACCCTATGTGCGGTTCCTCGCTTAAGCAGATGCGTTACTGGCATCTAAGTTATTATGTGCCGTTTTGGAACTTTGGATTCGGTAATTCATCCATGCTATTTCCTTTGGATGTTTTCCTCTTTCCTTGTTCTGATTATAATATAACGCTAATTATTAGCACTGTCAAGAGGTGAGTGCTAACGTTTTTCTAACCTTTTTGTGAAGATTTTATAAATTTTATAATAAACCTGCAAAAAATGAGGCGAAAATGACGGTAAACACTCCTGCAACTGCAATTGCAAGACTGCTCATTGCCCCTTCGGTTTCTCCCATTTCCATTGCTTTTGCGGTTCCGATTGCATGTGCGGATGTTCCTAGCGCTAGTCCTTTGGCTATTGGCTCGCTGATTCGAAACACCCTGCATAATATCCCGCCTAAAATATTCCCGATCACACCGGTAATGACAATTACGGCAACCGTAATTGTTACATATCCGCCTAATTCTTCCGATATGCCCATTCCGATTGCGGTTGTAATGGATTTCGGCAATAAAGTCACATACTCTTTATGATCCAGTCCAAGCATAAGAGCCAGAACCCATACCGTAACCATACTTGTAATAACCCCTGACACGATGCCCGCCATAACTGCTTTCCAGTTTTTCTTTAAAAGTTCCAATTTCTCATACAGCGGAATTGCAAGACAGACTGTGGCGGGCGTAAGCAGCCAGCTTAAATATTTCGCTCCCTCGTTATACACTTCATAATCAATGTCCGCCACAATAAGCACAACTATCGTTGCGGCAATTGAAATTAGAAGCGGGTTAAATAGACCACACTTAAATCTTTTCTTTAAAGCAGAACCGCCTATGTAAGTAAGCAGACTTATTGTTACGCCTGCAAATGCTGAATTTTGCATAAATTCATTCACTTTTTATTCTGCCTCCTTACATTTGCTTTCACTTCTTATGACACACTGTGTCACAACCCCTGTTACCGCAAACACCACTATCAGTACAACAACGGTAATGATACTTACCGGAACAAGCATCGGTTTTAATACTCCCCAGGAAGACATTAGACCAACTCCCGCAGGAATAAACATAACAGGCATTATCTCAATCAGAAATTTGCCTGTTTCTTCTACATCCTTAAGCTTTATGATTCCTGTTAAAAGGCAGACAAACATAATAATCATACCATATATGCTTGCCGGTACCGGAAGTGCAAGTACCTCCTTTAATACTTCGCCAATCAGCGAAATAACCAGAATAATAAGAAATTGTTTTACATACTTCAACTTTATCGCCTTCCTCTTCTAAAATTCTACTGTAATCTTAGTTCCTTTTCCCTCTTCGCTTTCCAGCCTGATAGAAGCGTCATGGATAGCTACGATATGCTTCACAATTGCAAGACCGAGTCCTGTACCGCCAGTCTCCCTTGAACGGCTCTTATCCACCCGGTAAAAGCGCTCAAATACCCGTTCCTGATGCTCCTTCGGGATGCCGATTCCATTATCTTCTACGACAAGAGTTGGCTTATCCTGTATCATCCCTACAAAAAGGGACACGTTTCCGCCTTCATTGTTATAACGGATAGCATTTTCACACAAATTTTCAATCAGTTCCCTTAACATTTCCCTGTTGCCGCGAATGATGCATTCCCGTCCGGACAATGTAAAATGAATTCCTCTTTTCTGGGCATTCATCGAAAGGTTCTGCGCCGCTTCAACAGCCAGCGCATAGAGATCAAGCGGCTCCATCCCCATACCCTCATGCGGGTTGTCAAGCTCTGAAAGACGAATAATATCGTTGATTAAGATTAAAAGCCTGTGAGAATTTTTACGGATCTCACCTGCAAATTTTACCTCCTGTTCCGGGGTAACCATACGGTTCTCAATCAGCTCTGCATACCCGCTTATCGCAGTCAGAGGAGTTTTTAGTTCATGGGAAACCGCCGCAGTAAAATCCTGACGCATTTTTGCCGCAGCCAGAATATTCTCATGCTGCTTGCGGATGGTATTCATAAATGGAACCAGTTCCTTATACTGTCCGTCATCTTCCGTAATCTTTAAGGGATTGCTAAGATTGTCCGAAAGCCTCTGAATCGGCCTGATAATCCGTTTCGTCAGATAGTTTGCCAGAATGACGCATATTATAATAAGTACCGCAACAATCACTATGGTAATCGGCAGTGCGCTGATAAAAATATCCATAGCCGTATTCGCATCAACTGCTACACGAAGCACCGTGCCATCTGCCATTTTGATTGCATAATAGTAAGTATTGGTCCTAAGCGTTCCTGAAGTTCTTACACTCTCTCCGGTTCCCTCTTTGAGTGCAAGCTCTACCTCCGGGCGGCTCAGATGGTTTTCCAGTTCCTCCGCTGCCGCCTTGTTGTCATAGAGTACCTGCCCGTCACCATCAATCCATGTAATTCGGATATCTTTATCGTAAAATGAGATGTTTTCCATATTTTCCTTATAAAAAATGTCCGAATCCACTAATACATCTGCCAAAATATGCAAATCCTTTTTCACCTGATTTTCAAACTGCCTATAATAAATACTAGTCACTCCGAACAGAGTGACTAGTATCGCAAGCAGTGCAATTCCAATTAGACGTAAGTTAATTCTCTTTTTCATGCTCTACCTCTTTATTCAATTACATACCCTACATTACGGACTGTCCGGATATGCTTTCCGCTTTCTCCCAGTTTTTGCCGCAGCGTCTTGATGTGCATATCCACCGTGCGGGATTCTCCTTCAAAGTCCGTTCCCCACACATGGAGCATAATATTTTCTCTCGATAACACTGCGCCGGCATTCATCATCAAAAGCCTTAAAAGCTCATATTCTTTAAAAGTCAGTTCTACCTGCTGACTATCAGCATACACCACATGGCGCTCATGGTCAATACGAAGTTCTCCCAAAACCAGATATTTACTTTCCTCCGGTGTAGTCCTCCTAAGCAGCGCTTTTACGCGGCTGATAAGCTCCATGATGGAAAATGGCTTCTTTATATAATCATCTGCACCGTTCTCTAACCCTTTTACCAGATCCAGCTCCTGCGTCTTTGCAGTAACCATAATCACAGGAATCATTTTTGTAGCCATAGTACTGCGCAGACGTTTGATGATCTCATGCCCGTCCTCGTCCGGCAGCATGACGTCCAGAATAATAAGATCCGGAAGGGATTCCTTTATTTTATGATAGAAAGAGGCGGCGTCTTCAAACGCTTCCACCCTGTAACCGCTGTTCTGCAACGCAATCATTTCAATTTCCCGAATGTTACTGTCATCTTCTACAATATAAATAATAGCCATAATCCCTTCTCACCTTATCCGTTTGATTTACATATCCTCTTTCGGCGTTTTGTCAATGGAGAAAATAACCCACTCTGCAATATTCGTTGCATGGTCTCCGATTCTCTCAAAATACTTAGCTATCAATAAGAGATCCGAAGCCTGCTCCCCATTATTTTTATCCTTATGAATCAGGTCAATCAAATCCTGCTTTGCCTCAAAATACAACTGGTCCACAATATCATCATGTGCAATTACTGCATTTGCTTTATCCATATCTTTTTCCACATAAGCCTCAATGCTTTGAATCAGCATCAGCATTGTTTCCGAAGCCATCTTGCGGATCAGCTCGAGATTCTGCATATACGGCTGTTTTGCAAGCATTATGGTAATCTCTGAAATATCCGATGCATGGTCTCCGATTCGTTCCATGTCCGTTACCATTTTCATTGCTGCGGAAATCACACGAAGGTCTGATGCAACCGGCTGCTGCTGCATTAAAAGCGTAAAACAGAGATTCTCGATCTTCTTTTGCTCCCTGTCAATTTCCTCATCGGAATCCATAATCTGCTTTGCAAGCTCAATATCCTGCTTTAACAGTGCATCGATTGATTTTTGTATCGCTTCCTCAATCATTGTTCCCATATGAATCAGTTCATCATTTAACATACTAAGCTGCTCGTCGAATCTTCTTCTCATTAACCAAATCTCCCCGTAATATAATCTTCTGTTCTCTTATCCCTAGGATAAGAGAAAATTGTCTTTGTATCATTAAATTCTACCATTTCTCCTACCAAAAAGAAAGCGGTATCATCGGAAATTCTTGCCGCCTGCTGCATATTGTGGGTTACTACTACGACGGTATATTTCTTTTTCAAATCCTCCATCAGTTCTTCAATCTTTAAAGTGGAAATCGGGTCAAGCGCCGATGTCGGTTCGTCCATAAGCAGTATTTCCGGGCACACCGCAAGCGCCCTAGCGATACAGATCCTTTGCTGCTGCCCGCCGGAAAGACCTAATGCAGATTTTTTCAGCCGGTCCTTTACCTCATCAAAGATTGCCGCCCCGTGCAGACTTTCTTCAACAATCCGGTCAAGCTTTGCCTTATCCTTAATGCCATGAATCCTCGGTCCATAAGCAATGTTGTCATAAATACTCATTGGAAACGGATTTGGCTGCTGGAATACCATCCCCACTTTCTTTCGCAGAATCGTTGTATCCACGCCCGCTCCGTAAATGTTCTCTCCGTCAAGGGTAACCTCCCCCGTAATCTTCACTCCGTCTATGAGGTCATTCATGCGGTTTAACGTCTTTAAAAAGGTTGACTTGCCGCAGCCGGAAGGCCCGATAAATGCGGTAATGCTTCTTTCTTTAATATCCATGCTGACATTTTTTAGCGCATGGTTCTCTCCGTAGTAGAGATTTAAATCTCTTACCCTGATTTTTGTCTTCTTTTCCATGTATCCTCCTAATTAACCTTGCTTACATCAAATTTTTTCGCCAAAACCTTAGTGATGAAGTTGATGCAAAGAACAATGACTAAAAGAACTACCGCAACGCCAAACGCTACATCATATTTTCCATCGCTCATGCTCAAATAGAGCCGGATGCTTAAGGTTCCGCCGGATTGTCCGATTTTCTCAAAAAATCCCTTAATGGCATTTGGCAAAAGGTCAGAACTACCCGCTGTATAAAGAAGCGCTGCAGATTCTCCTACAATCCTTCCGATTGCAAGAATGACACCTGTGATGATTCCAGGCATTGCAGAAGGCAGTAAAATCGTCCGGATCATATGCCATTTTCCGGAGCCAAGTCCGATTGCTCCCGTCCGGTAGCTTTCCGGCACAGTTTTTAGCGCTTCCTGCGTATTTCTGGTGACAAGAGGAAGCACCATAAGGGTAAGCGTCAGTACACCATTTATAATAGAATACCCAAGCCCCAATGTCTCTCCAAAAAAAGTCATGCCAAATAAGCCGAATATAATAGACGGAATCCCTGCTAAGGTTTCTGTTGCAAGTTCAATTATCCTTACCATTCTTCCTGGTTTTGCATATTCATTCAGATATACTGCCGCGCCTACACCCAGCGGCGTGGCAATGAGCATGGTAAGAATGATTATGTATAACGTATTTATGATATTTCCTGCGATTCCCACCGTTCCCTTTAAAAAACTGGTAACTCCCGTCAGAAAACTTATGTTTACCATTCCTGCACCTTTTACAAAAACATATATCAGGATTCCCACCAGAAGAAGTACCGCCAGAAATGCACAGAAATAAATAAAAAAATACATAATAAGGTCGGAGAACCGTCGTTTTTTATTGTAAATACTTTCCATTACTCGGTATCTCCTTTCTTAATGATTTTTGTTAATACCACATTGATGAAAAGAATAAACGCAAACAATACCAATCCTATCGTAAAAAGCACCTGACGATGCAGACCGGATGAGTAGCTCATCTCACTGACAATGGCAGTTGTTAAAAACTTTACAGAATTAAATGGCAGCGGAAGGTTTACAGAATTTCCGGCCACCATATTGATTGCCATAGCCTCTCCAAGAGCTCTTCCCATTCCCAGAACGACGGCTGTCATAATACCTGATTTTGCCGCAGGAAGAATGACTTTAAAAATTGTCTGTATCTTAGTTGCTCCAAGTGCGTACGAAGCAGATTTGATACTTGGCGCTACCGCCCGGATGGAAGAGGTGCTGATATTGATTACGGTTGGAAGAATCATAATTGCCAATACCAGAATCGCCGACAAAAGGTTTGCCCCTCCTGTAAATTGATGCGTCTTAGAACCGGCAAATACCAGTTTCTCCAGCCAGAACATAAACGGCTTTAAAATCATAATGCCGATAAGACCATAGATAACCGATGGAATTGCCGCAAGAAGTTCTACTGCGGGCTGTACAACCGCCGCCAGCTTTTTATTGGATACTTCTGCCAAAAATACCGCTGTAAGCACCCCTACCGGAACGCCTATCAGAAGAGCCAGCATTGTTCCTACAGTTGAAGTTAAAATAACGTAAAAAATCCCAAAGGCAGGCTCCTCTGCCGTCGGGCTCCACTCCGTTCCAAATAACAGCTCCAAAACCCCAACACTCGAAAGTGCCGGGGTTCCAAGATATATCATGTACGCTGTTATGGAAAAGACTGCTACAACTGCAACCACTGCAAATATTGTAAAAATTATTTTGGCAGTGTGTTCAACGAAAGATTTTCTTCTTATGTTCCCTATTATCGAGTTTGTATTTGCTTTTTCCATATTTTCCTTTACCTGCTATTCCGGTAAGATAAGTCCAACCTGTTTAATAATTTCCTGACCTTCTTCGGAATTGATATATTCGAAGAATGCCTGTACCAGTTCGCTCTGGCTTGAGATTTCTCCCTTTGTAGCCATTACAAACGGTCTGCTTAAGCTGTAGTCACCGGCAACAATATTTGCCTCTGTCGGTTCTACGCCATCTAGTTTTACAGTTGCCACACTATCATCAATAACATCCAAAGATACATATCCAATCGCACCCTCTGTAGCAGCTACCGTTGCAAGAACCGTTCCGGTAGAATCAAGCTCCTGTGCATAGTCACATTTATTTTCAATTCCCAATAACTCTTCAAATGCGCCTCTTGTTCCGCTTCCTGATTCACGTCCAACTACGGTAATCGGGTGGTCTTCTCCGCCTAAATCTTTCCAGTTTGTGATTTCTCCTGTGTAAATTTTTACCAGTTCCTCTGTGCTAAGCTCTGTAACCGTATTCTCTTTATCAACAATCACTGCAATACCGTCAATTGCGATTATATTCTCAACAGCACCGCTTTCTTTTTCTTCGTCTTTTAATGATCTTGAAGCATTTCCAATTTCAACGCTGCCTGCAAGCAACTGTTCAATACCCGCAGATGAGCCATTGTACTCTACGCTCACTGTCACACCCTGATTCTTTTGCATAAAGCCTTCCTTCAGAGCTTCTGCAACCTTCTGCATAGAAGTGCTTCCTGCCAGCGTAAGGGTTCCGTTTAAGTCGCCCTCGTTTGATCCGCCTTCTGTTCCGCAGCCTGCAAATGTTCCTGCAACCAGCATCGTTGCTGTCAGTAAGGTTACGATTTTCGCCAATTTCTTCTTCATAATGATTTTTTCTCCTCTTTTCTGAAAAATCTTTTTTGTTTTGACACTTGTTACTTTATACGAAGAAAGTAAAATCTACTATCGTCCTTTTGTAAAATTAATGTAAAAATTGAGCAGGCGGGAAAAAAGCAGTACAGTATATAGAATTTTCTGAAAGAAACTGCGACAATATTTCAGAAAAGAAGAACATGAAAAGGTCTTACCTTGATGTCTGTTTGAAAAATACGCAGGGGACTTTGTAGAATCAGCATGGATTTATTAAATGCCACACATTAAAAAAAACCCGAAAGACCTCTTTATTAGAATCTAATAACTATTCTTAATATAGATCTTTCGGGGGAATTAGTTTAAAATCTTACTCTCCCACAGCCTTATTTGTGAGCATGGTCCAGATAAGCTTTCGCCTGCTGGGATTGCCCATGTGGGTATTCTTTTCCCCAAGAAGGAGAAACTTGCCGCTATTCTTGTAAGTCTGCCAGTTCAAAAGCCCATCGTCATTGGGATTTCCGGTTTTTACAAAGTTGCACAGGTAGGTAACCATCTGTCTGGACAACTCCTGATCTTTTACAGTGAATGGTCTCCAGGAATGATCTAAAGTGCCAAACCAATACCACAAATCGGAGGAATGCCATGCCCCGCAGTCATCTCCCGGAAGCTGTCTGTCAAAAAACCAGCCATAGGCAGCCATTTCCTGCTTCTTGCACCAATCTCCTGCCATCTGATAGAGAATCGGAGGCAGGACATCCTGAGAGGTGAGACCACACATATATGGAATCTGCATCTGCTCTCCTCTTGCGACGATATTGGTTCCCTTATCTACCACAAGCCCGTTATCGATAATCGGGAAGAGGGCGCTTCCTCCTCCCTTTACCTTCTTTCTTATTTTTTGGAAGGTATTGATAATTTGCTCCGGAGATGCTTCTTTTAATTCCTCCACCGTGTTGCAGCCACACCGTTTCATAAACTCCTGCCAGAAGGGATACGCCTCCTGACGGGCCTTACAGTTCATCATCTTATGTACGCCACATCCGCTGGACATAACAGCTCCGCGAAATAAACCATGACTAAGAGGACTTAAGCATTGCTGGGATACGCTCATGGCACCTGCGGATTGTCCCATGATGGTGATCTTGTCCGGGTCTCCGCCAAATGCCTTTATATTGTCTTTGACCCAGCAAATTGCCGTATGCTGGTCGTAAAGTCCATAGTTACCTACTCTTCCTTCGCTGTCTACCAACTGGGGAAGCGCCATAAATCCAAGGGGCCCCAGACGATAGTTGATGGTTACTCCTATAACTCCGTGCAGAGGCCACTGGGGACAGTCAAAGTGTTTCTCATGACCGCATCCGCCCAGAAAAGCTCCTCCGTGAATATATAAAAGAACCGGAAGTTTATCTCCTGCCTTTGCATTTTCAGGAACAAAAACATTTAAAAACAGGCAGTCCTCACTATAGGTATAGGTCTCGCCTCTTCGGAACTCGTTGAAATAAAAAGCCTTTTCCGGTACATCCTCTTCGTTGTAAAAGGACCTTGGCTGATAAGCACAGTTGCCATATTCCGTAGCATCATAGATTCCATCCCAGTGCCTGATCTGCACAGGATACTCAAAACGGCCTGCCGTTGCATATCGGATTCCCTTGTATGCAATCACCCCCTTAACTCTGCCCTCCGTACCTTTTATTTTCCCACATGGAGTTGTTATCTCATAACTCATATACTTTTCCTCTCTCAAAAACAGGAGGAATACTCTATGAAAATTGACGAAATAAAAACGCTATTTCCCAACTTCACGGATTTCTACACGGATCTGGAAGCAAAGAAACAGTACCTGATGGAAAAGGGACTGACGCAAAACACCAGCTTGCTTCCCTATATCAGGAACTTGAGATGTCCTCCGTCTTTGTGGACACCCATTCTGATGTAAGCATGCCTGACGAAACTATCCAGCTTCATAGTCATGGTTTTTATGAAATCATGTTTTGCCGCAGCGGATCCCTTCGCTATCTGCTGGGTGTTGACCGATACAGTATCCAGCACGGAGATATTGTTTACATACCTCCCGGCACCAGTCACCAGCCACTCCGTTTCGAAAATCATGAGGAAGCCTATGTACGATATGTGCTCTGGGTCAGTGAACGTTTTGTAACTGCCATCAAGGACAACTTTGGGGAAGACATCGTTCCAAGCGCCCCTTTGTATTACGGACGGCAAACACTCCAATGGAAGATTTTTTTGCGAAATACTTCGGTCGCGGAGTCAATGAGGCAAAGTTTCAGGAGTCCGGCTGGCAGGCGGTGGTATCTGCCAATACGGTTGAACTTTTTGTCCATATCATGCGTGAAAGAAAGGGAGAAACCTCCCTGCACCCGGGAACAGATGTCATGGGGAAACTGGATAAGATCATGGTCTATATTGAAAACCATCTGGCAGAGGATATCCGGATTTCCGATATTGGGCAGATGATGGCTCTCAGTGAAAGCAGCATCGATAAACTTTTTCGCTCCCAGCTCAAGACCAGTTTCCATCGTTATCTTACCCAACGCAGACTCATAGCTGCCAAGACGTTCCTAAAGGGTAACATTCCGGCAGAACAGGTTTCAGAACAAACCGGCTTTAGCGACTACTCCACCTTCTACCGCGCCTTCAAAAAAAATTTCGGTCTCTCTCCTACTGAGTTTAAAAGGCTGCAGGATTAGGAGAATAATAACAGTTATAGCAGGTCTTCCCACGTGGAAGCCAGACGGATACAATTCCTAATGAATTATACCAAAAATCGCTGTAAGCACTATGCCTACAGCGATTTTTCTTTTAGGGGAGCTTTTTACAGCCCCTTTTCCCTGATTCCTTATTCTATTGTTCCGATTTCAAAAGTACAAGCCTCTTTATTTGAACCATCTGTTAAAGAAGCTGCGCCTCCTTCTAATGTAAGATACATTCCCTCATATTTGACGGATTCGAAAGAAACGCCTTCCCCCGCGAGGCCTTCTACGGTTTTAAAGGTCTGTGCATCTGCCTGTTTTCCGTCATAATCCTGTGACAAAACTACGGTTGTCTCAGAATTTGCTGTCACATACAAGCCTGCCTTATTATAAGATTCAATGGATACATAGTATTCATTTTCTTTATCTGCTTTACCCTGTACAATTTCCCAATAGGTATCTTCTATTTTGCTGTTCTTAAAATCACTGCCAAGTGCAATGTCTTTATATGGATACTCTGTATCTGCTCCTGAATTGACAAATGCAGCGTGTGCGAACGCATCTCCTTTTATCGAAGTAATGGAGGAAATGATACCGCTGATACCTGTTGCTGTTTCTTCCAGCTTCTGGATAAACCCGCTTTCATCGATTACAAGCTCTTCCACACATGCCACACGTCTGAATCCGCTGCCATTTGGCAGCGAACCGTTGTGATATACAAAATAGGTTTTTCCTTTGAAATCAAATACCGCCGGATGATTGGTGTTCGAGGTTGCAGACGCATCCATCAGCGTATTCTGATATTCCCATACTGCTTCCATGATATTGCCGCCGTCATATGTGGCATATGCCATCCGTTCTCTCCAGCCAAATGCGTAGAAAAGATAATAAGGACCATAGCCATAGCCATCTTCATCCGTCTGTCTGTATAACCATGCTGCTTCTGTAAAGGATGGCGGAACTGCCTGTTCTACAACATCTGTACCAAAGGTAATCTGTCCGTCATTATTAACGTCTCTTACAGATACCATGTCTTCATTCAACTCACAGATATATAATTTAGAATTTCCCCACATCATATATCTCTTTTCATTTCCGTATGGGTCTTTATCAATCCAGATAGTCGGATCGATGTCATTCCATGCAGAAGTTTCGTTTTCGGTAAAAGAGCCTTTTACTAAAGCTGTTCCTATGTCAACAAAAGGACCTGTCGGGCTGTCGGATACGGCCACCCCGATTGACTGCTTTCCGGCGTCTGTACTGTCCCACGAACAGAAGTAGAGATAGTACTTGTCCTTCCCTGCTTCTTTATCATAGTATTTTGCAACCTGACCTGCCCATGCAGAGTTTTTCTCTCCCCAGCTTACGTCCTTCATGGACATTACAACGCCTTCGTATGTCCAGTTTACCATATCCTTAGATGAGTAACACTGATACTCCGGGATTACATAAGCATCGTTTGTAGAGGTATCATGCCCTGTGTAAAGATAAACCGTATCTCCGTCCACAAGTACCGATGGGTCTCCGCCATACGTCAGTTTTCCTTCTGCGTCAAATCCACTGATTGGATTACCATACTGGCTCTTATCAATCACAAGTGGGTCAATGATGCCATCATCTTTTGCGCCTGTTTCTGTGTCTGTTCCGGTTGCCGTGCTATTGCCGCACCCAAACGTGGTCATTGCCATAGCACCTAGCATGAGTAAACAAATGAG
This sequence comes from uncultured Agathobacter sp., assembly GCA_944381555.1. Classification (GTDB taxonomy): domain Bacteria; phylum Bacillota; class Clostridia; order Lachnospirales; family Lachnospiraceae; genus Roseburia. Next base: position 25,319 of record CALWLL010000021.1, read on the forward strand.
TTTCTTTTTCATAGTTTTCCGATTCCTTCCTATAGTATTCCCCTAAATTTTAATAAAGCCCAAATTATTTTAACATATTCCAAAACGCATTGCTATATTTTTCCAAAAAAAGATGCTGCATTAGGCAGCACCTTTTACTTATCAGCCTGCTATTTCTTCTGCATACCGCACCGTTTCCATAGCGTCCTTTGCATATTTATCCGCACCGATTTTGTCTGCGTATTCCTGTGTCAGTACTGCTCCGCCAACAACAATTTTGCACCAGGGCGCGCGAAGCCTCAACTGTTTTATCGTTTCTTCCATAGCTGGAACTGTAGTTGTCATAAGCGCGCTTAGTCCCGCAAGCGGCGCATGCAGCTTTACAACCGTTTCCACTATGCGCCAAGGCTCCACATCCTTGCCTAAGTCTACTACATCAAAACCGTAATTTTCCAATAACAGCTTTACGATATTTTTCCCGATGTCATGAATGTCTCCCTGTACGGTTGCAATGACAAAAATGCCTTTTCCGGCAGATTTTTTCCCCTTTGAGGACAAAAACACCTTAATGCTTTCAAATGCACTCTTTGCAGCCTCTGCACTCATAAGAAGCTGCGGCAGATACATGGTTTTACTTTCATATCCCTGACCTACGACATTTAATGCCGGAATAATTTCATTCTGCACAATATCAAGAGGCTCTGTGCTTTTTAATAACTCTTTCGTGATTTCCCCTGCTTTATCTTTTAATCCGCTAATAACAGCCTTTTGAAGCTCAGACTTATATTCCTCCGCTGTTTTTGTGTTTCCTGACGGATTCATGCCTACCGGTTCCTTTACTGCCGTACCAAATATACCCGCTTTTTCGATATATTCCGTACAGTTTTCGTCCATGCCTTTTAAAGCCTTAAAGCTGTAATACGTCTTCATCATATCCGCAGAATACGGATTCATAATTGCCGCAGACAATCCGTTTTCTAATGCCAGAGCAAAAAATACTCCGTTTACTGCATCACGGTGCGGCAATCCAAAAGAAACATTCGATATGCCAAGCGATGTATGACATCCCAGCTTCCGTCTGATGTGATTAAGCGCTTCAAGCGTTACCATTGCAGACAAATTATCCGCACTGATGGTCATTGCCAGAGTATCAAAAATAATATCCTTCTTTTTAATTCCGTAATCTGAGGCTGTTTCTAAAATTTTCTCTGCGATTGCGATTCTGCCTTCTGCATTTTCCGGGATTCCGTCCTCGTCAAGTGTGAGCGCAACGACCAGACCACCGTATTTTTTCACAAGCGGAAAAACTGCCTCCATACTTTCTTTTTTTCCGTTTACGGAATTAATCATCGCTTTTCCGTTATAGCGGCGAAGCGCTGCCTCCATAGCTGTCACATCCGAGGTATCTATCTGTAGCGGCAAATCTGTTACAGCCTGTAATCCGCAGACTGCATTTTTTAACATTTCTACTTCATCAATGTCCGGCAAGCCAACATTTACATCAAGGACGTGTACACCTTTTTCTTCCTGACTGATTCCTTCTGAAAGAATATAATCCATATCATTTTCCAAAAGCGCCTGTTTGAAACGCTTTTTTCCGGTGGGATTGATTCGTTCGCCAATGAGAACCGGTGAATCCTCAAATTTCAGCGCATGCGTGTAAGAAGATACTACCGTGATATTTTTCTCTGTAACCGGGCATGGTACAAACCCATATGTTTTTTGGGTAAGCGTTCTGATATATTCCGGCGTAGTGCCGCAGCAGCCGCCTGCAATACGCACACCTTTTTGAATCAGTTCCGCGATATCCTCTGCAAATTCCTCCGGCATTACGTCAAACCGCGTTTGACCGTTTTCGAGCTTCGGCAGTCCCGCATTTGGCTTTAAAATCACGGGAATGGAAGCATTGCATAGAAGTTCTTCCACAACCCCCTTTAGCTGTTTAGGACCAAGAGAACAGTTCGCACCAATCGCGTCCGCCCCCATTCCTTCTGCTAAGGCCACCATAGCGGCTGGAGATGCACCTGTCATAAGTTTGCCGTCTTCTCCATAGGCATTGGACACAATCACCGGAAGGTCACTGTTTTCCTTTGCCGCAAGTAAGGCCGCCTTTGTCTCATAGCTGTCATTCATAGTCTCAATAAAAATGAGATCCGCGCCATATTTCACACCCAGTTTTACTGTTCTGGCAAAAATCGAAACCGCATCTTCAAAATCCAAATCTCCAAGAGGTTTTAACAGTTTTCCCGTAGGACCAATGTCAAGCGCGATAAATTTTTCCTGTTTCTTATCGCCTATCTCTGCACTGCTTTGTTCCCTGGCTGCTTTGGCATTTTCAAAAGCAGCTTTGACAAGAGTTTCTAATTCCTCCTGACGAAATTTAAGTATATTTGCACCGAAGGTATTGGTACAAACCACATGACTGCCCGCATTATAATACTCCTTATGTATTCTGGTAATTATCTCCGGATGGCTGATGTTCCAGCTTTCCGGGTATTCGCCGGGTTTTAGGCCATTCGCCTGAAGCAGCGTTCCCATTCCTCCATCCAGATAAACGATATTGTTTTTTAAAAATTCTCTGAAAGTCATCACACACCTCTATATGCACAATCTGTTTTCATACAGGCAGCACATTTGTTCATTTCTCTTTTTCCCTTCACGGTCTTATAAGCTTCATCTTCTTCATCTATCCCATCTTCTGTCAGTCCCAAAAAGGCAGTTACTGATTTTGACGGCGACATAAGCAGACTATCATTTAATGAAAGACCTATTTTCTTGGAACACTCCAGAATCTGAAACAATTCCCTCTGCACCGCAAGAGGCACGTCTCCATACCCCGGGCTAAAACGCGGTTTTGTTCTTTTTCGCTTTTCATCTGCTATATCCTTGCAAAAAGCATCGCACAATGCCTCGATGCGTTCTGCCCCGATTGCCTGAAACATCAATGCTTTAGACGGTGAGATGTGTCCGTACTTTGTTATAAGACGGTCTATTTCCACCCCCAGAGTGGCGGCAAAAACAATTACGGTTTTGCAGTCCTTTAAATTCTTAGCAAGATTTTGGGAATACAGCGTAAAACTTCCAAAATCACACGTTTCCTCCGCTATGGTAATCGGTAATTCCCGATAGCATACTTTATAAGCCAGCTTATCTTTCACTTCCTCTATACAGGCGCGCAAAAGCCGTAAGAGTTTTGCATCTTCACTCTTACAGCCGGCATATCTTAAAATTTCTTTTTCACAAAACGGGGGCGCCTCATAAGACTTCGTTAAAATCATTTCATTCATTTTCCTAAAATATCAGACAGATTGCTTTGGATTTTTTCAGCCACATCAGGCTTATTCATGGAATACACATGAACATTGGTTATACTATTTGCATACAAGTCAATAATCTGGTCTGTCGCATATGCAATTCCTGCCTGCCTCATAGCCGCCGGATCTGATCCGAATTTGTCTGCAATACTCTTAAATCTCTGTGGCATAAAAGAACCAGAGAGCTTAACGGCTCTCTCTATCTGTTTTACGTTTGTAATAGGCATAATTCCCGGAATAACAGGAACCGTAATACCTGCTTCACGGATTTTATATAAGAAATTATAGAAAAGATTATTGTCGAAAAACATCTGCGTTGTGAGAAAATCACAGCCCGCATCTACCTTTTCCTTAAGTCTTTTAATATCATCCTTCTGGTTTGCACTTTCAGGATGTACCTCAGGATAGCAGGCTCCTCCAATACAGAAATCTGCATCTGCTGACTTAAGTTCTGTGATCAGTTCAATCGCATGTTTATAGTCCCAGTGACTTCTGTCCGCATCCTCAAGTCCCGCAGGGATATCTCCTCTTAATGCCATAACATTTTCAATTCCCGCTGCTTTGATTTCGCAAATTTTCTGCCTTACCATTTCTTTGCTTGAAGAAACACAGGTAAGATGCGCCAAAGTCGGCACACCATACAATTTGTTTATGTTTTGTGCAATATCAAGCGTATATTTGCTGGTTCCGCCTCCCGCACCGTATGTAACGCTCATAAAAGCCGGACGAAGTTTTGCAATCTCCTCCGTTGCACTTTTTACACTTTCAAAGTTTGTTTCTGTTTTTGGCGGAAAAACCTCAAAAGATAATGAGAGCTTCTCTTGAATAAGTAAATCAATAATCTTCATCTTCCCATTGTGCCTCTCTAAAATAAGATAGTTTTATTATACTGAATTTTGTGATGTTTTCAATGAATTTTATACTCTTTCTGTTAATTCAAACTCCCTTATATGCTTTTTAAAAAACTCATAATATGCCCTTACATTTTCCAGTTCTGTCCAACGTTTTACATCCACCGGTTCTTCATCTAAGTCATAAATCTTTGCACCCTTTATGGAAAGCAAAAACGGTGAGTGTGTGGCAATGATAAACTGGCATCCAAAGAATCTTACGGAATCTTCCAAAAACCGCAGAAGTTCCTGCTGGCGCTCCGGTGATAAGCTGTTTTCCGGTTCGTCAAGAAGATACAGCCCGTTTTCCTTTATCTTTTCGGAAAAATACATAAACGCACTCTCCCCATTGGAATGCTCTCTTATATTGTCTGCCAGATTCTTTCGAACAAATTTGGATTGTGTTTTACTGCGGGCCAGATTTACCTTCTTTAACTGCTCGTAATCATCAATGGAGGTCATCTTAAAACCGGAATATTTTGCTTCCAGATAATCTTTAAACAATTCTTCCCTCTTTTGGTCGATTCCGTTATTGATGCTTCGCAGATTCAGCATAAAATCAAAGACATCATCGCTTGTGATAATCCGGCTGTGCTTTGGTATCTTTTGCCGCACTTCGTATGCGCACATTCTGGTATAGTCTTCAAAAAAATTGGAACGGTTATAAAGCGTATCCCTTTCCAGTTTCAATTTTTCTGCAATCACGTTTAATGCTGTTGTTTTTCCCGAACCGTTTCCTCCATAAAGAATGGTAACCGGTACAAAATCAAGCATACGAAGTCCATGCTTAGACACAGTAAGAAACGGATAAAAGCTGTCGTAACAGGTTCTTGTTATTTCGTTTAAAAACAGTTCCTCCCTTAAGATATCCGGAAACTCAAAATGAGATAGGTAAATCATTGTTTCTCCCCTAACACTTATTCTGAAAATGATTTATAAGCTGTCGGCACATACGGCGTTGGATTATAATTGGTCTTACTGCTGAGTTCGCCGCCTCCGGTAATATTACCGAACACTTCTCCCCAGCCGCCGTAATAATTTAGATATTCACGGAAATCATTGTAATGATTATGCGTGTAGAAAACGTATATCTCATCCTGTTCATACGTTCCGTTTCCGTTTAAATCCTGACGAGCATAAACCAGTCTTGCAGCACCCCGGATAATGGTATTCCCATTATTATATATCCTTTTGGTATATCCGGGCGTTTCTGTTCCTGTAGTTCCGATGTCCATCTCATAATAGCGCAGTTCTCCGCCACAGCCGGAGATATTCGGAAGCTCCGGTTCATAAGGATATTTTGTCGTATTTCCAATAAAGTAAGAGTGGTTTAACCGAAGGTATTCTCCCCAGATACTATCCTTTGGAGTGCCTCTCTTTTTAGAAGTATAATTTGCCGGTAAATTGTCAGAAGAACCACCAAACGCATACATATATGCCGCAACCTCTTCTAACGTGATATAGCCGCCGCCCTTATAGATACGCATAACCTCTTTTCCATATGCATCTACAACAACATAGGTGTTTCCATCATCCAGATAGTAGGAATCTGTATTACGGACATATTTACCATCCTCCATCGGACGATGCTCAGCTTCCTCTGCATACTGTCCCGGAACATCCAGTGAGCCGGATAAAAATCCATGCTCAGAACGGTAAAGTGCATCCTCAAGGCTGGTAGCCGGTTCATAATCTGCATAAAATTCCTCGGCAGACATCCCGACATACGGGTCAGATGCCGGAACTTCATTTTCTTTCGATATTTCCGTATTTTCCGAGTTGTCTAAATTATCCGTCGTACACCCGGTAAATGTAATGCAAAGAAGAATTATAAAGGCAAGAAGCCATTTATAAAGAATTGATTTTTGTTTCATTGATTTCTCCCCTAATTAAAATATTGTTGTATGTTTTATAATGACATTTTTTACATCAATAGTCAAATAGATGTTCTGCGGAAGTTTTCTGCAAATCCGGCAAGCAGATGTCCGATTCCTTTAAACGTATGCCCATTGGCAATCTCCGTTATGGCATGTACCATTTTCATATTTACTTTTCCTCCCGTCATACGGGATACCGCACGGATTGGCATATTATAGATAAATAGAAGCGTCATATCTGTCTCGCCCTTTTTTATGCTCTTTTCCAACATATCCGTTAATATCCGGTATACGATTCTTGCCACTACACCTTTCGCATAGTAGAACTGGCAAAAAGCGTCGTTAATGCCGATTTCTCCGCTCCAGCCGCCCGAAGGAAGCGCTTTATTGTAAAGTTTTTCAAATTCGTTATCTTTTACGTTAGCAACATCTCCTTTAAAGTAGCTTGGAAGACTCTCTTTACTGTATCCGCCTTCCTCAACGGTTCCCCTTACCATAACCTCTGCCTCAAGCTCTATATTGTCCGCATTTCTTCCAATCATCAGATGGTAGGCTCCGCTCTCGGTTTCCCAGGTATTTGTACGGACGTCATAAAAACGAAATGCTTTATCATCCAGAGGAATCACTACCTCTTTTTCTTCACCAGTTTTTAATTGCACACGTTTAAAGCCTTTCAATTCCTTTGCGGGGCGGAAAACGGTGTCTGATTGCTTTCCGATATAAAGCTGCGGAATTTCTACACCATCCCGATTGCCTGTATTCTTAACGGTAAACCTTACTTCTTTATCCGAAGCAGACAAATTACTGTATGAAAAAGTGGTATAGCTAAGTCCGTAGCCAAACGGATAAGCCACCTCTTTTTGCACTGTCGTATAATACCGGTACCCTACATACAGGCTTTCGCGATACTCACTGGTACGCTCCTTACCCGGGAAATAGGCCCAAGCGGGCGTATCTTCATACCGGACGGGATAAGTTTCACTCAGTCTTCCCGATGGACATACCTCTCCGGTTAATACACGAATCATGGCAGAGGCTCCCGCCTGACCGCCCAGATATCCATGAACAATTGCTTTTACCTTATTTGCCCAAGGCATTTCTACCGGAGAGCCTGCGGATAGGATAACAACTACATTTTCATACTTTTCTGCTAATGTATCGATAAGTACTTCCTGTGCCTCTGGCATCTTCATGTGGGTGCGGTCTGCCCCCTCTGCTTCACTGACTTCATCAAGACCTGCGAACACGAGTACAACTTCGGCATCCGCTGCTGTCTTTACCGCTTCTTCTGCCAGCTTCGTATCTAAGCCCGCATTGCGAAGATATCCCTGTGCATATCCTGTCATATGTAATCCGCTGCTTTTCATACAATCTAAGATACATTCCGGGGTTTTAACAGGATTTACAAGAGACGACCCAGCCCCTTGATATCTTGGTATTTTTGCAAAATCACCAATGACTGCCACCCTGGCATTGGCTTTTAGCGGAAGAATATCTCCTTCATTTTTCAAAAGTACAATCCCTTCCTCTGCTGCTTTTCTTGCAAGCGCATGATGCTTTTCAATATCAAAAGCTGTACTATCTGTCTGTCCGGCAGCTTCACTTGCCATAAAAACTGCATCCAGCAGTTCATCCAGACGCTTGTCCAGTTCTTCCTCTGTTAGAACCCCTTCTGCAATCCCTTTTAATATTTCTTTTTGTCCTGTCTTGCCGGTTCCGGGCATTTCCAGATGCGAACCGTTTTTTACACCCAATGCATGGTCGTTGCTTGCTCCCCAGTCTGAAACCACATAACCGTCAAATCCCCACTCATCCACCAGAATATCCTGCAAAAGATGCTTATTCTCATTTGCATATACTCCGTTAATCTCATTGTAAGATGCCATAATGGACTTTGCTTTGCCCTCTTTTACTGCTATCTCAAAACCGGTAGTATAAATCTCGCGGAAGGTTCTTTCATCAACAACAGAATTCATCGCCATACGACGGGTTTCCTGACTATTCGCCGCAAAATGCTTCGGACAGGCAAAGACGCCATAACTTTGAATCCCTCTGATATATGAAGCGGCCATCTTTCCCGCATGATACGGGTCTTCTGAAAAATATTCAAAATTACGTCCACAGAGCGGGCTTCGCTTAATATTTAGTCCGGGGCCTAAAATCACCTGTACTCCCATGGCAATTGCCTCTTCCGCTAATGCCTTTCCGATTTCTTCTCCAAGCTGTTCATCCCAACTGTTGGCTACGGTCGCTGCCGTTGGAAAACAGGTTGCCGGAATGCTCTCCTCCAATCCCAGATGGTCTCCTGCACCCGGTTTTTGCGTTCTCATTCCATGCGGTCCATCCGACATCATTATGGACGGGATTCCATACTGCGGATAATCCACTGTCTCCCACTTATTCTTCCCCGACATCATCAAGGCCTTCTCTTCTATTGACATCCGCCTGATAATAGATTCATATTTTAAGCCCAACATATTTGCCCTCCTACAACAAATCATCAGAAACCTATTCCGTTTCTATCAGCCACTTTGCAATATCGTACACTTCAATTCCCTCATATGTGTATTTAGGATGCTTCGTCCTCGCAATAATCATCTTTGGACAGGCATCCTTAAAATAAAGAGTTATTATACACGTTGTAGCACATTCCCCGGCTGTAATCAAGAAGTCTTTCTCCACTACTCGTTTAACGTAAATTAAAGCAAGCCCCAATGCAAAATGTTTATAGAGACACATTGAGACAGGTCATATTCAATTGTGCATTCAGTTACTTATTGCTGTGTTATTTTTTTCCAGCGTTCATTATTGTCAAGAAATCCGTAGGTTTCTTTATCTCGAAAACAATTTAGTAATTCTTTTTTTAGTTGTTCAAAGAATGTGTTATTTGCTTTCTTGAAATTCATGTGTTCATACAAAGAAGATGTGGCAAAAATGCTTATATTATCAAGAGAGTGAAGCATTATATCCATAGTATCCAAAATGGTATCCACATCTTTTTCTATAGTTGCCAGTTCCAGTTTACAAGCTGCTTCTTGGAATTTACCCATATCAAATAAATTTACCAGCGTCTGTTGCTTATTTACCAATAAATGTGCTTTGAAAAAATTTTGTTCCTCTAAGCTAAGAAGATATATATTATTCAAAGTCATGCTAAGTATTTGATATTCGGAGAACAATATTTCTTCATTAGCCTTGTATGCCTCCTCTGTTCGGTTTGTTTTACTATAAATGGTTGCTTGCTTTAATTTACGAAGTGGATTTTGTAAGGAATAATACTGCAAATAGTGCTCTGCCTTTTCATATTGCTCGTTTCGTAAATAATATCCAAAAAAGAGAATCTGCCGCACTGGTACGAAGATTTTCTTCTTCACTTTCTAATACTCTGTTGTAACAGGAAAGAATATAATCATCATAGCTGGCAGCGTTTGGAATCTCCTTTATTAAGCGCTGTGCATCCAAAAGCGTTGCAAGTTGCCATATTAGCATCAAACAATTTGGATACGTTTCGATGATGGATTTACTCCAAAGAAAAACTTCATCATAGGCACAAGTTTTCAATTTTTGGTCAGCTTCCGTAACAATAGAAGTGATTTCCTCTGTTGTCAGTTCTTCCTGAAAAGAAAGTAATGTATCAAGTGAAATGCCTAGAAGACGTGCAATCGGTGCAAGTAACGTGATATCCGGACAAGAATTTTCGTTTTCCCATTTATTCACAGCAGGTGTTGTAACACCCAAGCGATTTGCCATTTCTTCCTGTGTCATCTCTTTTTCTTTTCTATATTTTCGTATTGTTTTTCCTATCTGCATTGTTCAAACTCCCTTTGATTTAATTAACATCGGCCGTTGTTTATATACGAATCATATCAAATAGATTGCAAATGAACAATTGAGCCGGTGTTAATTATCAAAAAATAAATTTAACTATGATTCAATATGGTAAATCAATGACAAAATAGCAAATTGCTGTCATTTTATGATACAGATAAATTCATCTGTTCAAATGGATTGTCTATCATATCATCTGTAAATGCTTTTACGCTGCCATCAGAACGATAAAGCTCAGCAATATATTCCTTACGGTGACAAGCAGACGACGACAGTAGGCATTTGTTATATCATAGGAAAGTCATTTTTCCTGTAATATAACAAAAACCCTTGAAAATCCAACGATTTTCAAGAGTTCCTCGTCTATCCCATATCCCTTTGACATAAGCTTTTTTGACACGAAACTCCAATTCTTATCCGAGGAGTGCCTTATCCGAAACAAACTCCTGACCGCTTACATCTTCAAATTTTAAAAGCAAATCTTCTACGGTAAGTTTTTTCTTTTCCTGCTCCCCAATATCCAGAATGATTTTGCCTTCATTCATCATAATCAGACGATTCCCATGTGCAATCGCATCCTTCATGTTATGGGTAATCATAAGGGTTGTCAGATTATTTTCAGAAACAATCTTGTCCGTCAGCTCCAATACCTTTGCCGCTGTCTTCGGGTCTAAAGCAGCGGTATGTTCGTCCAGAAGGAGAAGTTTTGGTCTTTGTAAAGTAGCCATAAGCAGCGTAAGCGCCTGCCTTTGTCCACCGGATAACAAGCCGACTTTTGAAGTCATACGGTCTTCCAGACCTAAATCCAGCATTTTCAAAAGTTCTTTGTAATGTTTCTTTTCTTCTCCCGTAATACCCCAGCCTAAACCTCTGCGTCTGCCGCGTCGTGCTGCAAGCGCCAGATTTTCATCAATCTGCATGGTAGCTGTGGTTCCGGTCATAGGGTCCTGAAACACACGGCCTAAATACTGGGCGCGTTTGTACTCTGGGAGTCCCGTCACATCTATTCCGTCAATAAGTACAGAGCCTTCATCAACCGGCCATACTCCGGCGATAGCGTTGAGCATGGTGGACTTTCCGGCACCATTGCCGCCAATTACAGTAACAAAATCCCCTTCGTTAAGCAACAAATCTACGCCGCTTAACGCAGTTTTCTCATTGATGGTTCCTAAGTTAAAGGTCTTGTGAATATTTTTAAGCTGTAACATACCCTAGACCTCCTTCTTTTTATCCGCCGCAGCAGTATTCTGTGCCGCTTCCGCTTTTAACGCCACCGCGCTCTTTTTTCCTGCCATTCGGAAGGAATTTTTCTGCTGTCCCCGCAGATAAGGCACCGCTAAGAATACCGCAACAATAATTGCCGTAAAGAGTTTTAAATCATTTGGATCCATTCTAAGCCAGATAACAATGCCCATTACGACATAATAAATAATCGCGCCGATTACCACAAAAGAGAGCCTCATGGCAAAATTTGCTTTTTTCCCAAAAATGGCGTCGCAGAATACCTCTCCGATGATAATCGCTGCCAACCCGATAACAATGGCGCCGCGTCCCATATTTACGTCTGCAAATCCCTGAAACTGAGACAGAAGTCCGCCTGACATGGCCACCAGCCCGTTTGCCAGACAAAGACCGATAAGCTTCATATTATCATTGTTGATTCCCTGCGCCTTACTCATGGCCGGATTACATCCCGTAGCACGGATTGCAGAACCCTGCTCTGTACCAAAGTACCAGTACATAACTGCGATTAAAACGCCGCAGAACAACAATGCTGCAACAATTGCCGCCGTCATGTTTCTGGAGCTTAAAATCAAATCGTATTTATCCACACTCAAAGCCTTATTAGAACCACCCAGAATATGTAAGTTCACGGAAAAGAGTGCAATCTGCGTTAAAATACCTGCCAGAATTGGCGGGATTCCCAGTCTGGTATGCAAAATGCCGGTACATAAACCTGCCAGCATTCCTGCTAAGGTGGCAGCAAGCAGCGCCACCCAGATGTTGCACCCGCTGGTAGTAAGCATTACCGTCACAGCTCCGCCCGTTGCTATGGAACCGTCTACTGTCAAATCCGCAAAATCCAGCAATCTGTATGTAATATATAATCCCAACGCCATAACACCCCATATCAAGCCTTGGGCAATATTAGACGGCAATGCATTAAAAAATGCAATGGGATTTAACATAGTCAAACAATGAGATAATAACATAAAAGTTGTCCTCGCTTATTCTGTAACAATCGCTTCGTAATCCTCTGGAATTGTTATACCAAGTTCTTCTGCATTGGCTTTGTTGTATTTCTTGGTAACTTCCGGTGCAAACTTGATTTCCATAGTAGCCGGATCCGCTCCGTTTACAAGAATTTCATATGCCATTAAACCGGTTTCATATCCCAAATCGTAATAATCAATAGAAAGTGTTGCCACACCGCAGCCACCGCAGATTCCTTCTTCACCTGCAAATACCGGAACTTTTTTTGGAAGTGCTACGTTGTTAATGGCTTCTGTACAGTCTGCCGCTGTGTTATCTGTCGGAATGTATATAACATCACTGTTTTCACATGCGCTTGTAGTAACTGCGGCTACGTCATTGGAATCTGTAAAGGTAAACACTTCACAAGTATATCCCAGTTCTGTTAAGTAACCGGAAATAACATCTGACTGATATTTGCTGTTTGCTTCTGCGGAACAGTAAAGAATACCAATCTTCTCTGCATCCGGAAAAAGCTCTTTTATACAGTTTGCCTGTTCATCTAATGGCGCCAGATCGGAAGTGCCGGAAATATTTTTGCCTGTTACGCCATTCCAATCATCTGCATCAAGCGCCGTAGCATAGTCTGTAATCGATGTTCCCAGTATCGGAATATCTGCGGTAGATGAAGACGCCGCCTGCAAGGCAGCCGTACCATTTGCCATGATAAGACTGTATCCATTTGCTGCAAATGTATTTGTAATAGTCGTACATGATGCAGAATCTCCCGCTGCCACCTGTACATCAAATGTCACATCATCCCCCAGCTTATCCTTCAGCGCATCCTGAAATCCCTCTGTTGCAGCATCCAGTGCCGTATGCTGAACCAACTGGCACACACCTACCGTATATTTTGCGGAGCCTCCCCCGCATGCTGTCACAGACAATGCCATTACCCCCGCTAATAAGAGCGCTGTTAATTTTAACCCTTTTTTCATTTTACTCTCCATTTCTGCGCTGCTTTTACGCATATGAGCTTTGAGTCTGGCAGCGCATAGACTCAAAATGCCGTGTGAACAATTTATTTTTCACACTGTCTCTTTATGTGTCACTTTAAAGTATTAAAATGGTGCATATTTCTATTATATTCATAAGCCATGTCATCGTCAAAGAACTATAATTTATAGCTATTCCCAAAAAAAGTTATGGTTTAAAACATTTGAATGCCCCTTTGCATAATACTATTTTCCCCAACGCTTTTTTAAGCGCCATCTTACAATTAGAAAGCAAAGAATGTGTACGCCAAGTGTCAGTCCCCATGAAATTGGATAAGCAAAGTACACCGTATCAATGGTATGATACTGCTCCATTTGAAAGAATACCGAAATCCATGCAATACGGAATACACAGGCGCCAAGCAAAGACACAATCATCGGCATAACCGAATAGCCAAGCCCCCGCAGAGCGCCAACCATACTATCCATCATCCCGCACAAAGCATATGTCGTGCATATCACGGACAATCTCTTTATGCCTGCCTGTATTACAACATCGCTTTCCGAATACAAATGCAGTATCGGTTCTCCAAAGAAATATACTGCATTTCCCAAAACCAGACCTACTGCCAACACACATAGCTGGGTCGTAATCACAATCCGGTTGATACGTTCATACTTTCCTGCACCAATATTCTGGCTGACAAACGCTACAATTGCCTGTGAAAAAGCATTCATTGCCACATACACAAAACCTTCCACGTTGGCTGCCGCCGAATTTCCCGCTACAATGATGTTCCCAAAGGAATTGATAGAAGACTGAATTACAACATTTGACAATGAGAACAATGAACCCTGCACCCCTGCCGGAAGTCCGATCTGCAATATTCGGATTAACGTAGTCTTATCCACACCAAGATACTGTTTCTCCAAACGAATTGCACCGGTTTCCCGTGTCAGGCAGCGCAATACCAATACTGCGGATACACACTGGGAAATCACCGTAGCAAGCGCTACACCCGCCACATCCATATGAAAGATAATGACAAAAATAAGGTTTAATACTATATTGATCATACCTGCAAAGCTAAGATAATACAGGGGGCGTTTGGTATCGCCGACCCCTCTTAAGATTGCCGCGCCAAAATTATATGCCATCATTGCAGGCATTCCCAAAAAATAAATGCGCAGGTACAATGCCGCAAGGTCTATAACCTCTGCGGGACTCTGCATCCATATAAGAAGCTGTTTTGCCGCAAAAAATCCAATAATTGCCAGCAATATCCCGCATATCACACTGACAGTAATTGCAGTATGTACCGTCTTACGAAGCTCCTGCTCCTCTTTGGATGCAAAATAGCGCGCCACCAGCACATTCGCACCAACGGACAATCCCATAAATACATTGGTGAGCAGATTGATAATAGAGCCATTGGAACCAACCGCCGCAAGGGAATTGTCTCCTGCAAACTGTCCTACTACGATTACATCTGCGGCATTGAAAAATAATTGCAGAACGCTGGAGGCAATAAGCGGTAAAGAAAATAATAACAGCTTATTTAAGATAGAACCTTCACACAGGTTCATGGTATAATTTTTTGAACTCTTTTGTACTGACATAATTTGATCCCCTTTTTTTATACTCTGAATATCTATCTTAGCACTTTTACAATAGGTTTCAAGTATAAAATTCTGCTTTTTTCTAACCATAATCCATGATGCCTCTGCATATGGGCAGAAAAAAGCCAGACTGCTGTGCTCTTTCACACGTTAATGTATCACAATCTTTCCTATGACGCAAAAAAGGTGCCACCTGCGTGACACCTTTCCGATTATTATCATTATTTCCGATTTATTTTTTATATTCCGTTCCCTTCGTGCATCTTCCCATATGACATAGTGCAATAACGCCCGGACCTGTATGCGCACCGATTACAGGACCTACATCACTTAGGATAACCTTGGCATTTGGATATGCCGCCTCTACCATTTCCTTTACGGAAACTGCATCCTCTAAACAATCGCCATGAGAAATAAATACATAATTCCATGTATCAATATCTGCGGTGGCCTGCATATATTCAAGCAATTCCTTCATCGCTTTCTTTCTGCCCCGCGCTTTTGCAACATTCTCCAATTTGCCTTCGTTCGTCACAACAATCATCGGCTTGACGTTTAAAATAGAGCCTGCAACTGCGGCTGTTGCACTGATTCTGCCGCCTCGTTTTAGGAAAAACAAATCATTTACGGTTACCTGATGGTGAATCTTATCTTTCATGGACATAATACCATCATATACCTCTTCGATGGTTTTGCCGGCTTCTCTCTGAAGCGCAGCATAATGCACTAAAAGTCCCTGTCCTACAGATGCGCAGCAGGTATCAATATGTAACAGCTTGCGCTCCGGGAATTCATCCTTTAATTGATTCATAATCATCGCACCACTGTTATATGTAGTAGACAATCCGGAAGAGAATCCGATATAAAGAATATCATAGCCTTCCTCCAGACTCTTTCGCATATGCTCCTCAAAATATCCCGGGGTAACTGCCGCCGTCTTTGCATTTGCACCATCACGCAACTGCTGATAAAATACCTTCGCTTCGATATCCCTATTCAATACCGGCGCAGCATCGTTAATAATGACTTCCAACTGCATAACCTTAAGATCATATTTCTCCACCATTTCTTTAGGCAGGTCACAGGATGAATCTGTATAAATATGATAATTAAACATTGGCTTACTCTCCTTATCAATAAATGTAGTTTTAAAAACCATATTATATAGTTTATTTTATCATATAGAAAATGGGCTGTCTATAGACAACCCAAACTATTAAGAAAAAATAAAAAATTATAACGTACTAGATTAATCCTAATACATAATAAATTGTGTAAATAACTTCAAATAACATATGTCCGCCTCCTGTTTTTAATTTGCTCTTTCTGAACAATGCTATCCTGCAACAGAAGTATTATGAAAATGTTTTCAATATGTTTCCTTTTTGTTAAAAGGGAAAGATTCTTTCCTCGTATTTGCTGAGTGGCTTTCCTCTTTCTTAATCTTTAACAATCCAAATGAACATATAACATCTTCCAAATTAAAGCAAGCGATAATTGCTATGAAAACTTTTCATTTGGAATTACAGGTACATATAAATAGCTTTCATATTTACCACCCGCATATATTGCGTGCCTTCCATAATTAACATCTTGCGGAACCTCTATTTCAACCGCATCAGGCGCAACCTTCGTGGAACCGCCCCCAAGTGTAACCATTTTCACATTACTCCCCGGCATATAAGTAAACCCCTCCTTAGGCACTCGGACCTTTGCATGTCCAAAAATCAAAGACATCGGTCCCCCCGGAGCTGTAGTCTTAAACGCAGATATACTTAATCTTAAACTCTCGCCTTTCTTGAAAAACAATCCCATTGGCCAAATACAGATATCAATTTCCTTTCCATATGGACTGCAGGAAAAAACAGTTGGATGCATTTCATCATCTACAGGCCGAAAGACATTTGCATATATTTTCACACCATCTCTCAATATAATTGGCACGTTTCGCTCTAACAGAATATCACAGGATAAAGGCATTGCCCCTTTCATTCGGATACTCCCTTTCTTTAGGAGAAGTGTTTCTTCCTTAAATTCCTGATACCTCACTCGCTTTGCTGTCACAGGCAAAGCACTACGCACAGGTACATCTAAAGGTTTCCCTTCCTTATCATGCAACCACATCCTCTTTTTCTCTGTCATATGAGCCATTCTTTTTTCTCCTATCTCAAAAACTTTTCAAAATACCCGTTTCCCCAAGTATACGGATATGGTGAATTTTCATCTTCAACCAATTTCTGCGCCTTTTCTACAGCAAACCATGCCAGTAACGCTTTACAAACCACTCCAATAATAACTTCCCACCATGTAGGCGCCTGATAAGTAAAGAATGAAATAATCAGTGCAAGACCAATCGGAATAAATCCTAACAATGTGGTTGCAAGGCCTGGATTGTAGATTGTTCGTTTTCCTTTTTCCTTGAACATTTTCAAAGAAAAAATGGCGCCTGCTGTGTGCCCTGCAATTTCCCCAAGGCAGAGAACAATTTTCATAACACAAAACAAGGGAGTAACTCCTGCCAATAACACGATGCAATCAAAGATAACCCCTATCAGGTTTGTCCACATATCCCCAAGTTGATTCATCGGATAACGGTCCAATTTGTCAGACCCTGCCATTAGGTTAAACATCGTGTGAAAACCACCCGGAAAACACCACTCTTCCAAGACATGCAATGGAAGAAGTATGCTGGCAAAAGCAAACAGCTTTGTTTGAATATCCCATTCATCCCACATGCATACAGTAACACCAAGTATTATACCGGAAATCATAATGATGACGTAAAGCCAGCAGCTTAACCATCCCTTTGCCAATTTACTTCTAAATTCTTTCATGAGAATCTCCTGTTTCATCCATTCAATTTTATCAGCCACTTGTTTTATAAAAAGAACTATGATAAAGTCATAAGATATGAAAATAATGTACCATAAGTCAAAAAAGCAATCAATATTCCCACAACTTGTAGAACATAAGGAGGCTGTATGTACCATATCAAAAATGATGTCAGGGCGATCAAGTCAGCAGAATTATTATATGAGGGGCTAATAGAGTGCATGAAAGAGCATAGTTTCGATGAAATTAGTATTTTAGATGTTGCCGAAAAGTCCACCGTAAGCAGAACAACTTTTTACAGAAATTTCGACTATCTTATAGATATTTTATATTGGAAATGTAATGAATTATTTCAACAGATGTTCATTGGCTATGTAAAAGAAAATCCTGATTTGAACAAAACAGATGACTTTTTTCGATATATCCTGCAATTCTGGATGCAGTATCCGGATATCGTTGAAGTTTTTATAACACAAGGAAGAATTGATATTATCTATAATATTTTCATGAATAATGCAGATATGGTCAAAGCCCTTATACACGACAGACTTAACCTGCCTCCTATTGAAAATCGATATTACATTGCCACACATGTCGGCATATTTATCGGCATCTTCCAGACTTGGATTGATGGTGGAAAAAAGGAAAGCGTAGATGACATTATCTCTTTTATGCACAGTACCGAGATGACGAAATAACGTCTGCCGATGATTAAAAAAATCCGCCGCTTTGGGTTACCACGCGGCAGCATACATATAGAAGTTACGCCCTGTGGGAGGTGCTCGCTCTCTGTTTCGTCATCTGTATTGATTTCCACCTTTTTCGCAAAGTCCACGGTAATCGTAACCTTGCCCTTCAATTGGATAAATGTGTACGTTCCGTTATCGTTTCTCCTAGCAAGAATCTCTACCGCCGCCTTCTGATAGCCGCAGACATTGATTAGCCCTTTTCAATCACTTTCATTTTGGGCTAATACTATTTCTTAACAACATTTTTCCCTCAGACAATCCCACACCAAATAACTCCTTTTTACACCAACTTACAATACTTCCCTCTCGTCCCAAAAACGACAAGAAACCTTGAAAAATCGTGATTTTTCAAGGTTTCCCACTCTGTCCAAATTTCTTATTTAATTTAACACAAGTCAACGTTCTGTTAACTCCCAAAGATTCAAAGAAAGTAAAACTACACACCCCATTTTTTCTTAAATTTTCTTCTGATAATAAGAAAACATATGGTATGTGCCACAAATGTCAGTCCCCATGACAACGGATATGCTACATATACCGTTTCTATTACATGGAAAGCTTCGTTTGTAAACATCACTGCAATCCATAACAAGCGGAAACCGCATACGCCAAGCAGCGCAACAACCATTGGCACAACCGCGCGTCCCATACCTCTCATTACGGCAACCATGCTGTCCATCATTCCATAGAAGAAATAGAAACAGCAGGCAAACCTCATACGCTTCATGCCCTCATCAATAACATCCTGACTGTCCGTATACAGGCTGAGCAGTGATTCTCCAAAGAAATACACAATATTTCCTAAAACAACGCCCGTTGCAAATACGCATAACTGTAGGATAATAACAATTCTATTGATACGTTCGTATTTTTTGGCACCGATATTTTGACTCACAAACGCCACTCCGCCTTGCGAAAATGCATTGACGATTACATTCAAAAAGCCTTCTATATTAGATGCCGCAGAGTTTCCTGCAATCGCAACATAACCAAAACTATTAATCGATGACTGAATAACTACGTTTGACAAAGAAAACAGCGAACTTTGCAGTCCTGCCGGCAGACCAATCTGCACAATCTGTTTAAATATCCTCTTATCAATCCCCAGACCGCCTCTTGTTAAATGAATTGCACCGCTTTCGTTTCCAAGACAGCGAAGTATCAGCAATGCCGAAATGCATTGTGAAATAACTGTAGCAATTGCAACACCTGCTACATCCATTTGAAATACAATAACAAAAACACAGTTTAAAATAAGGTTTACCAGACCTGCAACAGTCAGAAAATATAACGGACGCTTGGTATCTCCAATCGCACGAAGTACCGCCGCACCGAAATTGTATAAAATAGTTGCAGGCATACCAAGAAAATATATTCTTAAATAAAGCGCAGCCAGATCAATTACTTCTGCCGGGCTGTCCATCCAAATCAAAATCTGCTCCGCAGCGAATTCACCGATAATTACCATGATTATGCCGCAGAATAAGCTGACGGTAATAGCTGTATGTACGGTTTTTCTTAATTCTTCCTCCTGCTTCGCCGCATAATACCGGGCGGCTAATACATTCACACCTACCGACAACCCCATAAACACATTGGTAAGCAGGTGAATAACGGAACTCGTAGAGCCTACTGCCGCCAACGAATTATCCCCCGCGAATTTTCCTACTACCATAATGTCTGCGGCATTAAAAAATAGCTGCAGCACATTTGAAGCCATCAGTGGAAGGGAGAATAATAGTAATTTTTTAATAATAGACCCCTCTGTCAGGTCCATGGAATAATTCTTGCTTTTACTTTGGTTCATAACTTTTCCCGCTTTTCTATACTATAGTTTTACAAAATCGTGCTAAAATGCACTTATTTCCTATTATATTCTTTTTTTTGCATTTGGCAATAGTTGTAAAAAGTATGACGTAATTCCTTATTATCTTCTACCACTAAAATCTGAAACAGCCTTTCTTCCTATTTTATTACCAAATCAAACCTTAGATTATTCTATTTTAGCACCGCTTTTTTCTGAAATATTAAACTTCGGCAAAATGCTTTTATAACACCGGTAACAATGCAGCATTTCCTCGTGGGTAATTTCCTCATGCGAATAATGCATCTTCTTTACGATTTCCATATAAAAAGCCCACATTTCGGGAGATACCTTGGTAAATATCTCTATGAGAACATGCTCATACTCAGCATCTGTAAGTTTTCCTGCCAATGGCTTTCTCAAATAAAGAAGCCTGTGGATTCGCCTATGGATACGCTTTACTGCACGTCTTGTCTGGTTCTTATTGACTTCCTGCACTAATACCTGTTCATAATGAGCTAAAAGTATCTTAACACCATAAACAAACATCCATACCGCAGCGGCGGCAGCCACCAAAGCCAGGATACCTTTAAAGATAGCTCCTACAGGAAATTTTCCAAAACCCTCCACATCGGAAGTCCCTTTTTTATCTTCCGTTTCCGTCATAGATTCCGACTGGCTCTCTTTTTCTGATTCTGTTTCCTGCTGCGTCTGGCTCTCTGAGTTGCTTTCCGTCTCGGTTTCTGTCTGTGTTTCCGTCTCTATATCCGTTTCTGTTTCACTTTGGGTTTCTGTTTCACGTTCTGTTTCGCTTTCTGTTTCCTGCGGATCTCGTTTTGTCGGAAGCATATCACTGGAATTATCATACCCTTCCGTAACCTCGATTGGTACCCATCCGATATTTTCCAAATAGATTTCCACCCACGCATGACTATTGTAATCTTCTATTTCTGCACGATGTGTTGCATTACTCTCATCCCATATAAAGTCCGAGCTTCTTACAATGTACCCTGAGACATAGCGTGCGGGGATTCCGATTTCTTTCAAAATCAGGGCTGCTGCACTGGCATAATGCATACAATAGCCTTCTTTTCCCACTGTCAGGGCGTATTCTACAGGATCTTCCCCGATTGGAAGGTTGTCCAGAGTCAGACTGTAATCCATCTGGTTTTTCAGATAAACCCTCACGCTTTCGGCAACCCTCATGCGATATATATTTTCCAGAACAGCATCTAATGTCTCTGCATCATATCTGATATATTCCGAGCTTAACCATAAATCTGTTTCCGACGGATACACAACCAACGAACTTACATGTCCCGCCGCTTCTTTAATACACTCCAAAGAACTGGAACTTCTGGCATATTCTTCTGCCACCTGATTATACCACTGCATGATGCCGGAATTCTCCGCCTGACTCGCATAATAGGTATAATGACTCAAATCCTTTCTGCTCCCTGTGGACAGACTTGTAAAAGATATTTCCTTTTCCCCTATCTCCTTTTTGATCAGATAATCACCAGTATACGAATACTCCTTTTCAAAAGATTCGTCATCAAAGACATATGGCACATAAGCCGTATTCCCCGTTAAGTTCACATAGATAATCTTCATCCGAATCTTATCAAATTGCCCGCTTACGGCTAAAGCAGCATATGGAAACCCGGATATGATCTTTGCGTTTTCCTGCTCGGAATACCCTATATCCCTGCACGATTCCGAAAAAGCACTCTTATCCCACTTCCATGTACCGTTTACATAATCCGTTCTGCAAAAGCCTCTTAGATAAATACTGTTTGATGGGAGCTTATCCGCTTCTATTTCAAGAATCTTTTCTCCTGTATATTGCGGCTCATTATTATTTATCTGTTCATTGTTGGTAATAAAGTCTAATTGCAGAAAGTTTTTCCACGCAAAGGTGGGCGCCTTAAAATCCTCTATCCAACTGAATATGATATCCTTTCCGGCGGATAATTTATCTATTTCATCATCAAACAGCCTTCCCGCTATAATCAGGCTAAGCACAGCGATTGCGACAATTCCCCCCTGCCGCAGGAGCTTCGTCCCCTTTGGAACCAGCAGCAGAATTCCTGCCAGAAACAGGCAGAACACTCCGGCTCCCATAGGAGAAATTCCTACAAGAAACTCTGTTAAAAGCGCCGTAAGCGGAAACAATACCAAAATTACCGGACGCTTTACAAGCCTTGCAATCCCCCATATGCCCATCCAAAGAAGCATAACCAGTGCCGTAAATGCAACTGGCATATACTCAGGATTTCCTGAGGGAATATGAATATTTGTACCTTGATAGGAATTGAAGTAATAAAGATAAACATCTAAAATTGCAAGAATGCCTTCCTGTATTTTCTTAAAGTTATACACTATGTATAGCACCGGAATGAGCATCGCCGCTACTGTAAACGCTGCCGCCATGTACCCGTTTTTCTTAACCACAAGTCCACTTGATGGAAGCCACAAACAAACCAGAAAGAGAATCACCACCGGCCAGTCAGTCACAAGAAACTGCGCAAAATGCTCTCCCATAATGCCCAGAAAAGACATCCATAATAAGCCTATGGCAATCCACAGGCTTACTGCATCTGCAAGATACTTTTTTATCAAAATGCTTTTTGTCTTGTCATAATATAAGTTCCAGTTTTTCGCACTCATCTTTCATCTTCTTTACATCCAACTGATAAACCAGTTCCTTATTTCGATATACTTCCAAATGATTATTGACGCATATGTCATGGAGATACCATTCATTTTTGTATTTATTGCGGTACTCATCGCGGATATCCTTCTCATCCTGCGCGCTTCCATCTCTTAGATAATACAATAAAAACTGATAGAAGCTCTCCTCGTCATCGACCCGGATTCTTCTGATATCTCCTGTTTCCCTGCTAAACCACGCAATATAATGCGGAACCTGTACATCCATTAAGGCAAAAGAAATACTAGACGCCAGTTCCAGATATGCAGCCATTTTTTCTTCCGCCGTCCTTTGTGTCAGCTTCTTTAAATCTAACAAAAGGACAATGGCACATGCTTTTGGCAGACTATTTTCCTTTACCATCAGTTCGTCTGTTTTTGCGCTAAGCTTCCAATGTATACTCTGGAGTTTATCCTTTTCCCGATACGGACGAATCTCGAATGTTTCTCCCGGATCATGCCCCGGACGCAGCTCATCATAAGCATCTGCATCTCCCATAAAATTTCTTGTCGCCTCTGAAACCTGAAGCAAGATAGAATATATCTCCGGCAGCACAAGTACGAAGCCAAAATCCTTACATCTTTTCGTCACTGAGAATAATCCGAATAGTGCATGAATCCGCATCTTAATCAGCGCAACCTCATGATTTCCTGCCCCGTGCAGTACCACCTTGAACTCATGTCGGCTTAGCTTAGGCGGCACCTGCGAAATACTAAGCCAACGGGTTTTTCCCTTTTTTGCAAGAATATTACGGATATTCATACGCACATCGACACGCCCACCGGAAAAGAAGCTGTTATTTTCAATTCGGAATACTATAGAAACCGGCTGACTCTGCTCCGCCATTGTAATCGGAATCTCTAAATGACATTTCAATGTTAAGAAACGATAGGTAACTTCTATAATCGAAAAAAGAAGAAGCAGGATTAACGCATATCCCAATGTCAGAATTACAGTATTTTCATATAAAATTCCATAATAAAAACACGCTGCCGTAATAAGCAGACTAAGCAGTAAACTACCCACGATATTCTCTCTTCTCCATATAGGCTGCCGGCTGTCTTACCTCAGAAAGTATTCCTTTGAGTACAGCTTCTTCTGTTACATGTGCTACTCTTGCCTTTGTATTTAACACAAGCCTGTGTTTTCCGATATCTGTAAACATCTCATATACATCTTCCGGCGTTACATACATTCTTTCCTTGAGAAATGCCCATGCTTTTGCCATTCTCACAAGCGCAAGCGTTCCACGAGGACTGATTCCCAGCTCTATGTATGGATTTTCTCTGGTACTCTGCACCAATTTACAAACATATGTATAGATATGGTCATGCACATACACCTGTTCCACTATCTCCTGCATCTGTACCAATGCATCTGCGTTTAATACACCCCGCACCTGTTCCATATCACGCTTCATGCTCTTTCCCTTTGCAATCGCAATTTCGTTATTGATATCCGGATAGCCCATACTCAGACAAATCATGAAACGGTCTAACTGTGACTCCGGTAAAAGCTGTGTGCCTGCACTCCCCTTCGGGTTCTGTGTCGCCATTACAATAAACGGCTTTGGCACCGGATGTCTTATCCCGTCAATCGTCACAGCACCTTCTTCCATTACCTCCAAAAGCGCAGACTGTGTCTTTGGGGAAGTACGGTTAATTTCGTCTGCCAGAAACAGATTGCACATAATCGGACCTTCTTTATATTCAAAAGTTCCCGTGTCCTTCTGATACATAGAAAAACCCAGAATATCGGCGGGCATAACATCGGGTGTAAACTGCACTCTTTGATTCTTTAATCCCATTGCATTGGAAAACGCCATAGCTAACGTGGTCTTGCCAACACCCGGCACATCCTCAATCAGAATGTGACCTCCTGCGAGGATTGCCGCGAAGGCTCTTTGAATACACTCATCCTTCCCTTTTACCACTTTTTTTACTTCACTAATTACCAATTCTGCACATTCATATGCTGTTGCCATAACTACTCTCCTAACGTCTTACGGAAGAAAGTCAATGTAGCTTCTTCATATTTTTTTGCATCCACACAGTGACTCATTCCGTGTCCTGCACCCTCTACCAAAACCAATTCTACAATATCTCCCCCCGCTTTTTGGCATTCTCTGCTCATTGTACAGGGAACAAATCTGTCATCATCTCCATGTATGATTAAAATTGGTATTTTACTGTTTGAAACTGCTTCTACCGCAGAAGTCTCTTCCAGATCAAACTTTCCGATAAGTTTTGCCGCAGTTTTCGCCAGCCAATAGGTAATCCCTACCGGAAGATTCATATCCCTTATAACCTTACGGATAACCACCTTCGGTGATGAATAGGGACAATCCGCCATGATGCCTTTTATATTTTCCGGTAATCCCATATCGGCTGTCATAAGCACCGTTGCAGCCCCCATAGATAAGCCTGCCAGTATGATTTTCTGCTCCGGGCCGAATTTCTGCATTGCCCAATCCACCCAGCAAAAGCAGTCATACCTCTCTTTTATTCCAAAGGTAATGGTTTTTCCTTCACTCTTTCCATGCACGCGCTGGTCCACCAGAAGAATATTATATCGCAGTGTTTTGGTATAGAGAAAAATCCCATTTCCATCCCGTAAGGAATTGCACCGGTATCCGTGAAAAAAAATAATAAGAGGCGCTCCGTTTGCACGATGATAATACTTTCCTGCCAGCTTTAATCCATCGTGGGAATATACGCTTACCTCTTCATATGGCTCCATCCTGACAAGCTCCATGCATCTTCTGATAACATCATGATACGGCACATACTGTTCCCCCTTCGGAAGCTCGTCCCCCATATATTTTTTATTTCCTGAAAAACAAATATCATATACCACAAATAATGCTGCCGCAGACAGCAGCAACACCCCTGCCGCAATCCAAACTATTATCATTTCTACCTCTAAAACTGCTTTATTTCATATATATGTATGTCCTTTTCACAATAGATTATGCAATTTTACTAAGAACTTTTTACCGCAACACTTTTTATACTTCTTTCCCGAACCGCAAGGACATGGATCGTTAGGATATATCTTCTTTTCCACACTTACAGCCTTTCCGCTCAATCCTTTTGGATAAAGAGATGTCAAAATAGTATCCGCACTTCCTTCTAAATCAACAGGTATCCCCATCTCTTTTAATTGTGGTGCTGCATTTCTTAGCATTGCAACTGCATGAGAACTTCCCGGCACAATTGTAGGTATTCCGCCGGCTAATTCTCTTCTTATCAGCTCATTCGGCTTATGCCCTCTGTTTTCTTTCATTCTTGTGTTGTTATAAGCATCCATAAGTAATCCCAAAAACTCATTCACTTGCTTTTCACTCTTAAATACTATATCTGCATCAGACATTTCACTAACCACATCCGCCGGAGATTCCCCTTCGTAGCTGTTTGCCCATACCTGCAGACACCACGAAACAGCCCGCTCATATGGTAAATGTAATTTTCTCATAAGAAATGTTTGTAATTTTTTATATGCCAATGAACTTTCTTCATATCCTATTCTACAAATTTCTTCAATCTGCTGTACCGATGGTATATAAAACTCTTTATCCATTTGGCTATGCAATAGATGACCAACTTCATCGTTCTCCAGTATTGGTATATGTATAAACAATCCTTTTGGAGAATAAATCGGATCGTCCTTCGGCCAATCTTGTAATCCCAGGCTTCTCATCGGGAAAATACATGATTCTACAATATCTACGGGCATTTCCCATAGCATAGCAATCATTTCATCTATGGTATCCTTAACCTTTAATTTGTATAACTCGTAGATAACTTCCACTGGAGCAATTCCATAATAATTTATAAAGAATTGCACACATTTCATCATCCATCCCTTTTTGTATTGATCTGACTCAAAAGCTTTATCATCAATCCTCTTGAAAACAGCAGACACCTCTTCAAACACACAGAATCTATCCGACATTTCCTCAAAAGCACCCAGCCAATACATATGCAACTGCATACTATCCACTACTTCATTTATAGAAATATCCTGTGGTGCGTTATATGCTTTACGGAAAAGAATCATTTGCTCCTTTGTCAAACATGCCAGTCTGCTTCTAAGCACATCCTCTGCACAGAAACACTCAAGAATCCGTTCTATGAGTGCAGCTTTACGAAGTCCTGAACACTTTCTCAATTCAAAACTTCTTGCCTGCTCTAACAACTGTTCTTTTGTATATTCTTCTAAATGATCTTTTAATAGCATATAGTTTCCTCCAATGCAGTTCTATTCTTCAACCATAATCCCATCTCCAAATTCTTCAAAGAAAGGCTCTGTTGCTAAATCAAAAATAAATTTCATTTAACTCCTGTCTTTTGCCACTTCCTCAAAGAAGTATTCTAATGTCTCCATCATACGCAAACAGCCAAACATCCATAATATCATTAAAAATTTTACCATCTATGATTTTGCGTGTTTTTGAAAATAAAACTTGTCCCTCCTCCGGCAACAAATCCACACCAACTTCTTCTTTTGCTTCTCTAAGTGCTCCCTCCCGGCTATCTTCACCCTTTACAACAGAACCACCTACACATTCCCACATCAAAGGATGTGTCGGTCTATTTGAAGAACGCTGAGAGATCAAGTATTCTCCTTTGGAATTTCTAATCCACACATGGACCACCAAATGATATCCGTCTATTGGCATCTGTTCTCCCCTGATATGCTCCTTTCCAAGAAGCACTCTATTTTCGTCATACAAATCCCAGATTTCTGCATCAGGTACATACTAACAAAAAACTTCTATCACTATCTAAAACACGGTCAAATACACCCATTTCTTCCAATTCATCATTTAAACCCAGGTATTTTGAAACAAACATTACCACACTTCCATTGTTTTTTTATTCTTCCAACATTGCGAGGTAACAATCTAAACGTTCATTCACATATCCTGCAAATAACTTTTCCATTGAACCTAAATTGTGCTTTACATGGTATTCATCAAAAGCATTGTAATACGCAATCCTATCTGTAAATTTAATATCAATCGGCGGATATCCAGCCTTCATTAATTCTAGATTTACAAGCAACCGTCCCGTGCGGCCGTTACCATCAATAAAAGGATGAATACCTTCAAATTCTATATGAAACCGTGCAAGCCGGGGAATGATATGCTCTTTACTATTGTTATAGGTCTCCAACAACTGCTGCATCTTTGGTTGAATCAGATACGGCTGTACAGGCTCATGCTTTGCCCCCATAATTCTTACCGGAACCCTTCTGTAAACACCGCGGTCATCCTTTTTATCAGCCAACACCAAATAATGAATTTGCTTTATAATTCTCTCTGACAAAGGCTTCTGGTCTTTCACTAACTCTCTCACAAAATCAAAAGCTTCCTTATGTCCAACTACTTCCATGTGCTCCTTCAATGGCTTTTGGTCAATAGTCAGACCCCTCAGCACCATATCGGTTTCACGCAGAGTCATCGTATTCCCCTCAATAGCGTTGGAGTTATAGGTATACTCCACTACAAATTCCTCTGTTAATCGTTCCACCTCTCCCTCCGTCAAAGGGCGTCTGGAATCCAATTCTGTTTTCTTCCTATCAATGCTCTCAAGCAGATTTCCTGCGGACTTATAACGTCCGTCCTCCGGCTTCACAGCCTCTGCCGGAATTCTCCAACTGCGCCCCTCACGGATAACGCCTGAAATTTTACCTTCCGAGCATAGGATTCTTACTCGTCTATCTGAAATGCCCCATTTCTCTGAGGCCTGTTTTACGGATATATACATCACTCTGCACCCCACTTCAAATAATAGTATACCCCATTTTCGGAACAATAGCAACGCCAACGGAATAATATTTTATTCCTATTGAAACAATACAAGAATCCGGAGGATACAATTTTTCTCCAAATAAATATTTTACACTTATAATTTAAAGTCTCTCAATCATAGTAAAACGTAGTATCCCACCAATGTTATTGCAAATCCGCAAAAAACAATTACCTCTAAAAGCACGATAAGGACTATGTTTACAGGCTCCGCCCATGCGATGATAAATGATGATGCACTCATTATATGCACCTGCAGCCCCTCAGCAGTCTTGACAGGCTTTAGGTACTCCATCGTACCGGGAGTCTGTCCATTACATTTCATCGTAATCATACAACCAACCACAAAATCATAGTCATCCTTATTGCCTCCCCCAGATACTTACCATTCTGATAAATATTTATCGTGACATCTATAATCTTTGTGTTCTCAGGGTTTACCTTGGGCAGAATAAACCTACTTTCAATAAACTTTCGTAATCTTTTACGATTGTATCTCAATTAACGATACAACTTTCTCGGTCTTAAAACCTGATAAAAAGCTGCCGCTTTCCGATTTTTCATCGATAAACGACAGCTCTTATAAATAGAACGATTCTATTGCTTATTTATATGTTTCCATTGCCTCTTCTATGGACGCGCCATTTTCAATTGCTTCTTTACGCTGTGCATTGACCGCCTGAATTTCTTTCATGCGCGGGCCGGATAATTCATAGCCCTTCATAGCCCAAAGCGTTGCCACCCATGCGGCCATTGGAATAATGCAGAACAATATGATAACTACCCAGTTCATACCCGGTGCATATGCCGTTTCTGCGGTCGGAAGATTTTCCAGCCCAATACAGGCTACCGCAACACCCACGACTGTCGCAGACAAAGAGGACACCAATTTATCCACTAAGGAGAATAAGGTTCCCATGATGCCCGGGATATATTTTCCTGAGCGATAGGTTTCATAGTCAGAGCAATCCGCTACCATTGGAATCGGCATATCTGCTGTTGCATAGTAAGCGCCGTATCCGATGCCAAAACAAAGGATAAATAAAATGGTATACAGATTGATATTAATTGCAAAGCCTTCTCCGAATAAAGTACCAGTGTAAATACTTAAGTTAAATGCCGGATTGTCCTGCTTCCATAAGAGAAGAAGTACAAGCACACCAACATAACAGATAAGTGCAACACTGACGTATTTCATAAGGGAAGCCTTCTGGCCTTCTTTCTGTGACGTTCGAACAGTCAGTATGAAGAACGGGACAGAGCATACATATCCGATAATCATCATCGGAAGATACAGATTGTCATAATTGCCCATCATACATCCGTATAACATACAAAGTACAGTGAGGTTTGTTGCAATGGATAACGCTAACTTACAGCCTGCGCCTGCAACCATAAGCCTCTGTAACGGTTTGTTTTCCTTCAAAATGGCAATGTATTCGGAAATCTTTGTCTTTTCCTGTTTTTCTCCGCCAATACCAAAGTATTTTGAATTATCTTTTTCCCAAATACCGATAATTGCAAGAATGGTAAGTACTACGGATGCAATAATACCAATCGGAGTTAGGATTGCATAAAATTCCGGTTTATCATAGTCTGCTACATTGGAACGAAGGATAGGAGCCAAAAACTGCATAAGTCCCATACCTGCCATAGAACCAATTGTGTTGAAGATTGTAAACATCGGTCTTTGTTTTGGATCATTGGTAAGTACGGTCTGTCCTGAACGCGTTACCGATGTCTGGAATGTATAACCGATTACCCAGATTGCATACAAAAGAATAAATGCGGCATAACGCGCCCATTCCATATCTGCCGGAATCGCCGGTGTAAGCATATATAAAATGATTACAGAAACCGCCATGATTACATTACCGATTACCATAAACGGACGGAATTTACCAAATCTGCCGTTTGTCCGGTCCATAAGCGCACCAATAATCGGATCTGTAATCGCATCAAAGATACGCATGCCGGTAACCATGAAAGATGCAAATACCATTGCAATTCCAAGGATGTTATTCGCAAATGTTGCAATATAGGATAAAATCAAAACGTAATATACGTTTGTTGCACCATTATTCATTGGAAACAGAGCAAGCTGGTACATTTTCGCTCTATTTACAGAGGTATTCTGATTTTCCTGACTCATGTTTCTTCCTTTCTGTCTAAATCAGTCCTCCGCCTTTGATGGCAGAGGACCGAAAAATCAAAATCTTTTATACTTCTTTATTTTCTGCTGTAGTTTCCTCCTCAGGCTGCGCTGCTGTCTGGACTGCCGGAATATATACATAATTCTTTTTAAATTTGCTTCTCTTAACAATCCAAAGAACAAGTGATACCGCAAATATTACCCAAAGTACAATTGCAATGTTTCTTGTGATTGCTGTAGAGCCCGGCTCAACTGCTTTTACGATTGTATCCGGTCCGATACCATTCATAGCCTGTGAGTTTGCAATTGCATATAAGTTATGGTGGCAAGCCTCTCTCATAGCGGTAACTGCAACCGGGTCATCCTCATACGCTCTTAGCGCATCATCACCTGTAATAAAGAATACAAGCATGGAATCGAATGCAGTCGTTCCACCCATTACACCGTCAATGCCATTTACCATAGTGCTAAGAACGTTATCTGTAATCTGAAGTCCGTTACAATCCCATTCTTCATTCATAATTCCTTTAATAAGGTTTTTATTGGCGCCTGACCATTGTGTACCCCAACGGGTGTATGCCATCATAACACCGTTTCCACCTTTTCCGGAAGAAACAAATTCGCCGTTTTCGTCTTTGACAACGCCCTGTGAAGATTCCAGACCTCCCTGGAAAGCTCTTAAATAGATTTCACGGGCTGACTGTTCGTTTAACCATACACCAAGACCGATACGATCCTGCTCGCAGTCATTTAATGCAAAGTGCTTATACACTACATATACACCATTCTTTTCAATACCGCTTACTTCATATCTTCCGATTTCAGCAGAAAGGAAAGAATCTTCTGAATAATATTCAAAGTTACGTCCGCTGTATGGAGATCTATGGATATTTGCTCCAGGTCCGTAGAGGAAGGTTACTTCTGCTGCAAGACAGTCGTTGCCTACAATGTTACCGATTTCATATGCTAATTCTTTGTTAAATGTAGCAGCAAGAACATCTTCTGATGTTAAAGCTGTTGTTTCAACGTCAAGTCCGCTGCCGAATAATGTTACGGTTAAGCCCTGAGGACCATTTTCGTCACGAGTACCAGGAGCCTGTACGGATTCAACCGGCATTGTCCAGTGGAAAGCG
The DNA here is from genome assembly GCA_944381555.1 of uncultured Agathobacter sp. Lineage (GTDB taxonomy): Bacteria > Bacillota > Clostridia > Lachnospirales > Lachnospiraceae > Roseburia. The sequence continues at coordinate 57,210 of CALWLL010000021.1, forward strand.
TCCCCGATGAAAATAACCATTTCTTCAAAAGTCATCTGGTCTAATAACTCATCCCATTTCGGATCATCATAGTCAAGACCAATCATGTCATACAGTTTCAATCCATTGTCTGCGCCAAGCGTTGGCATTTCGACTGTTGTATTTTCGTCTGTTTTATACTGCTGATCCTGTAATCCCTGAATCAAGTACTCATTTAATACGAATTTTACTGTCTTTTCCAGACTTGGCATTGTGCCTTCCCAATCGCTTCGTGATAAGTATACGATATCTTCTACTTCATCATTCATATTTGGGTCAGAAGCATTTAACTGATTTTCAATCTTAGTTCCGGCATCACTGACTGCATATGTTGTCGTATCAAGCTGCGGATTATTCCATGTGCATACCAAAGCTGTGTTGCCGGCTGTATCCATACGTCCATCTGTTGCTTCCGGAGTATATCCTTTTGCTGCTAATACATTGTTTACTGCATTATGCGCATCTGTAGCTGCTGTGAAGTAGTAATCACCTGCGTCTAAGATGTATGTGCCTGCGCCATATGCATCATAGCTTGCCACATAATCGCCATCTACTTCGATAGTTAAAACTTCCGAAGCGCCTGGCTCTAAAATTTCTGTCTTATCAAAGCCTACTAACGAAACTGCTGCTTTTTCTACTTTATACTGTTTGTCATAGTCTGTATATGGGCTTGAAACATAAATCTGCACCGTTTCCTTGCCCGCTGTATCCCCGGTATTTGTAACCTTAACGGTAATCGTATATGTCTGTGCAGCGGCGTCATAATTTAAAGTCATATCGCTATATTCAAATGTAGTATAGCTAAGACCATATCCGAATGGGAAAGCCACATCATCCCCATATGCATAGTTACCGGCATTCCCGGTACCCATTACATAATCTTCGTAACGTGTTTCATAATACTTGTATCCTACATAGATACCTTCCTGATAAATCATGTAAGTATCTGCATGTTCCGGAATCAGGCTTAAATCACCTTCATACTGGATTGGTGTGAAATTCTGCATAACCGGACTTGAGTAGTTGTCATAGCAGTATGTATCTGCCAGACTGCCGGATGGATTAACCTTGCCGCTAATGATTTCTGCAACTGCGTTAAGACCTGTCTGGCCTACTCCGCCAATCCAAAGGGCAGCGTCTACACCATATTCGTTATCCTTGAGGAAGTCAACCTGAAGGGCGTTTGATGTATTGATTAATACGATAATCTTGTCAATCTTGCCTTCATCTTTTAATTTCTTGATGTTAGACATCATTTCTCTCTCAATATCGTTTAATGCAAGATAATTCTTTCCATCACCTAATGTATGATCAAAATAGCTGTCTGCACCTTCCCCGCCGATACGCGATAACACAACGATGGCTGCATCCCCATATTCTTCCACTGAATCAAGCACATCTTCCGTATAAAGCTCCCAAGGTGCTTCTACGATTTCTGCTGCTCCATAACCATCTGCTGTTGCAGAATCCTGTACCACCGCACCGGCATTCCCGCGAGTGTAATCCTTTGCAGCACCGGTTTCATAGAAATCCCATAATGTCTGGTTTACCGAAAACCCCTCTTTTTCCAATGCAGCCTTTAAGTTATCACACTTAGAAGAATCTACGTTACCGGAACCTGTTCCACCGTAAACAATATTTACAGATGATGTTGAGAATAAGCTTACCTTTGCTCCTGATGCAAGAGGCAAAGCCTTATTATCGTTTATTAAAAGAGAAGCGCCTTCCGCTTCTACCTGCTTTACAAGTTCCGCGCCTGCCGCAACTCTTTCTTCATCTGTTTGAAAACTACTTTGAAAATAAATCGCATCCGAATCTTCATTCTCTAATTCCCAGAAGGTTCCACCTGCAAATAATGTAACCGTATTGTCAAACATCGTACAAATAAATGCTGCTAACGTCATAATAACAGCAAGCGGTGCGCTAAGACAAGTAAAGACCGACCAAGGTCTGACCGCTTTTCTTTTTGCCTTTCGGTAAGCCTTTTTACGGGCTTTTAATTCTTTTTTTGTTTCCATCTCTTTCTCTCCCTCTCTCTTTATTACATCCAGTTTTTTGTATCCACTTTCTGAACGACATATTCCGGATGCGGCTCATTTGTCCTGCAAATTACAGCGCTATCGGTAAGTTCCCCCGATTTTACTTCAAACCTGTTTTCCCCATCCACTAATGTGACCTTAAACTTAAACACCGGTTTATCCGTCTGTTTTTTTGTTTCTATAAGTTTCCCATTATGATAAAGTGTGACTTCTGTTTGGTTAGAGTACACTGTAATTTCCTGTGAAGCCTTTTTACGATATACAAATCGTTTTCCGGCAATGTAGACGAATGGTTCGTTTTTGTTCCAATATGCCTTGTACAAATAGAAGGAATCCTTCTTCGTCTTTCTGTCGAAGGTTACCATGCCTTTGTGGTTCATCCCCGGCTCTCCGCCCTGATTTCTGGCATCCGCCGCAAAATCAAACATATTCCAGATGTAGGTGCCCCACATATACGGATGACGTCTGAAGCATTCCAGCATATATTCGTGATAGATATTCTGATATTCTTCGGTGTTATCCCCACGTTTTGCTTTTTCGCTGTGGAGATTTGGCATACCTTCTGCACCGTATTCAGAATAGCCCAGACATCTGTTTGGATAAATAAGATGATAGAAGCCAATCCACAAATCATTTAACCAAAGGAACGGCACATACCATCCAAGATATAAATTCCATGCTACAATATCCGTAATCTTTGTTACCCTGTTAAATGGTCCGCACATAGCATAACAAGCCATTGTCGTAGGTCGTGTCGGATCCATCTTATGTACGAATTTCTGTAATGCCTTATGATTATCCAGCATATCCTGCTTATCCGTTACCTTAATGGTAATTTCATTGGAGATTCCCCATGTAACGATAGACGGATGATTGTAATTCTGTGCAATCAGTTCCTCCATCTGTGTATGTGTATTGGCATTTCCCTGTGGCATATGATGGGAAATATATGGAATTTCCGCCCACACAATCATGCCCTCTTTATCACACAGATCATAGAAATACTGGTCATGCTGATAATGTGCAAGACGGATTGTATTTGCACCAATTTCTTTAATCAATGCCATATCCAAGTCCATATTATGACGGTCAATGGCATTTCCGATGCTTTTCCAGTCCTGATGACGGGATACCCCATGAAGCGGATAAGACCTTCCATTTAAGAAAAAGCCTTTCTTTGGATCAAAAGAAATACTTCTGATACCGCAGGTACTGCTTACGGCATCCAAAATGTTTCCATTCCTTTCCAGAGTTGCTTCTACCGTATAAAGATATGGGTCTTCCAACCCATCCCAAAGGTGAGGATGCTCCACCGTAAGCGTTACATCCATACCCTTCCCTTCTGCAACCGGACGACCGTCTGCATCCTTTAATACCACCCGTACGCTGGCATTTTCTTTTGCTTTGATATAGGTTTCTACCCTTACTGTAGCAACTGCATTCGCCTGCTTTGGGTTTTTGACCTTTGGAGTAATCTTTAGGCCCTTGCTTCCGCAATAATCCAAATCGAAATGTTCTGCGGGAACAATTAAAAATTCTACATCACGGTAAATTCCGCCGTAAAACGTAAAGTCTGCCATCTGTGGGTACACACGCGTATTCTTGCTATTGTCAACTTCTACAAGCAGTGTGTTTTCCTTTGCAAGCAGATCCGTCACATCTGCACGGAAGGTAGAATAACCGCCGTCATGTGTGATTACTTCCGCCCCGTTTAATACCACCTTGGCGCTGGCATTTACTCCATGAAACTGTAAGTATACCCGTTCGCTTTCCCTGTCGAATTCCGGGGCAGCAAACGGTTTCTCATATGTGCATGTCCCACGTTTATAATCATCTCCGCCATCCTGACCATCTAACGCATTCCAGGTATGCGGAAGATTAAGCGTCTGCTTATTACCTGCCAAATCTGTAAATAGCCAGTCATTCATGATTAGCTGTGTTCTTCTCATACGATTTTCCTTTCCAAAAAGCTTGTTCTCTTCTGACCTTAATTTTACTTTAGTAAAAAATGTGGTTCAAGGCAATTTACAGAAGTGGTCATTTTTCGAGCAAAAGTGGTCATTTTGTCAGAACAAAAAAGACCATATTTTGTTTCGATTTACAAAATTAGCCCCTTTCTATATGAAACAGATGCGCATCTTTGTTCTGTCAAAGAGGCGTACCGCATATAGAAAGGGGCTTACTGTTTATCACTTAATCGGAAAGAGAAACTTTAATGAAAAGCAGCCATCCTCCTGCGAAATGTTAAAGAAACCGTCATACTTCTTCACAATGTATTTCATACTGCGAATCCCAAAACCGTGAAGGCTTTTATCCTTTTTACTGGTAACCGGCATCTCATTTTCCAATATCAGTGTTTCCTGCATAGGATTGATAATGTTTACCACAAGAAAATTCTGCTGACGATAAATCAGCACATCTATCTGGCGTTTTTCCTTATCCTCAAATTTCTCTACCGCTTCTATCGCATTATCGAGTGCATTTCCGAACAGGGAATACAAATCCATGTGATTAATAAACTCAAGCAGCCTGCCGTCTGCCACACAGGAAATCGTAATTTCCCTATCCTTACAATATAAGCTCTTTTCTGTAAGAATGGTATCTAACACTTCGTTTCCGGTCTTAACAATTGCTTCATAAATGCGGATAGATTCTTCCATTTCCTGCAAATACTGGTCTTTTTCTTCTTCACTCGCCTGACGCACCGCACGGATCTGATGCTTTAGGTCATGGCATTTCTGGTTGATAATTGCAATATTCTCCTTGGAGAGCCGATACTGCTCCTGTTCTTTTTTTAGCAGCAGTTTTACTAACTCTAATTCCTGTTTTATAGAGCTCTTACGGAACAATTCATTCTGTAAATACAACACAATTGCGCTAATCCATTGCAGGAGAAAGAGTACAAAAGCACTGTCCGCGCCGCCTGCAATATCCTGGCTTTCTATCATGACCGCCAGCAATTCAAAAATAATACAGATCAATACCGCTGATGCTAACTGTCTTGGTCCAATTTTCTTTTTTGTACTTTCCGGAATCCATCGGACAATTGTAAAGTTACACACAATATATAAAAGAAGGAAAAAAAGTATTAGTCCGATATATCCATCCTGTTCTTGAACCGGTGTAATCCTGCTCATAAAAAGAATGATAAATTGCCATGTTTCAAGAATGAGCCGCCACACAATTCTCGTCCATATAAAATTATAGACCGCTATGGAATAAGTGATTTTCCAGTTGAACAGAAAATAGCCTAAAAGACCGATAGAAGAGAGTCCCTGAACAGTCCTTTTTCCTAAAGGAAAATCTCCGCTATAATACACACTTAGCACGATAAACGCAAATGCAATCACAGAGGAGATTATTATTCTTAAAATAAAATTATTTCTTTTTTCTTCGCGATGTATAAAAATAATTCCACCGAGCCAGAATGCAGTTTCACAGATAATACCTCCAATATATTCCATCACATACTGCCTCCCATATACTCTGTCAGTGCTTTTAAGAATGCCGTTTTGTTCCTTCTGCTGATTTCCAATTCAAAGGGGCCGACTATAACTGTATTCTTACGCACTTCTTTTACATGCATGAGATTTATCAGATACCAATGATTACATTTTGCAAACGGATAAGCGTGCAATGCCTTTTCTGCACTCTGCATAGTTCCTTTTACAATATAGTCACCATCTGCCGTATGATAATGCAGCATACGGTTCTGGCCTTCCACAAAATAAATCTCATTTAATTCCAGCTTTTTTGCACCGTCCGGCAGAGGCAGCAATACTGCCTTCTGCTCCTGTTGTTTTGCACGCTTTAGCGCCCGTGTCAGCTTCATGGAAAATGTATAGTAGGTAATCGGCTTCATAACAAAGTCTAATGCTCCAACTTCATATCCATGTATAGCGTAGCCTGCCATATTTGTAATAAACATCAGCACAACATTCTCATCCCTTGTACGAATCTGTTTTGCCGCATCCATTCCGTTTATCTTAGGCATTTCAATATCTAATAAGACTATATCATATATCGGCTGGTAAGTCTGCAAAATCTCCGCTCCGTCTGCAAACACAGAAATCTTAAATTCTAACTGATTTTCCTTTTGATACCGTGCCAGATATTCTGCCAACTGTTCACGAAACTCTGCCTCATCCTCTACAATCGCAATATGATACATATTCCTCCTAAAGCAAACACTGTGCAATCAACATTAAGAGGTGTCGGCAAAGCCGACACCCTGTTATAGATACTGTTTCAATTCTTCTGATGTGCCCTCAATTGCATCAATGGCGTCACGAACCTGTTGAGCGAAACCTAAGTTGCTCTCACTCATTTCATGTACCTGTTCTGCACTGGCGGTTACTTCTTCCGTAGCAGCGGAAAGCTGGGTAATGTTTTCAACAATCTTATTATTTGCGTCCAGCAATCCATCAATTCTTCTATCAATCTCATTAATATCGTCAATGAGTTCTGTCATATTGCTGTTGAGGTTTTCAAAAGCGTCTGCTGCCGCCTGAATCTTCACGTTCTGCTGAGCCGTTGCTTCTACGGAGTTTTCTACAGATAGAACTACCTCATTGGCATTCTCATTTAATTCATTTACGATTCTGGTAATCTGTTCGGTTGATTTTCGCGTCTGGGCAGCAAGCTGACGTATCTGCTCTGCTACAACCGCAAAACCTCTTCCCGCTTCACCTGCTCTTGCGCTTTCAATGGAAGCATTTAGTGCAAGCAGGTTCGTCTGTCCGGATATATTTAAAATCATTCCCGCAATTTCTTCTACTTCTTTCGTCTTATTCTGCAGGCGGTTCATGGACTCCGTTACTTCATGGTTGGTATTGGCAATCTGCACGGATTGTTCCTTTAACTCTTCCATGACAACAATATTTTCCTGAATACTGTTATTGGAATCTGTTGCGATTGCAACCATCTTCTGTGAGAGTTCACCAGTTCCTTCAATCGCCTCCTGAATATTCTGGGTCATCGAATTCTGCTCTTCAATACTCTGCGAAGTAGTATTGGTGGCGGTTGTAATTTCCTGCATACTGGATGCTACAGATTCCGTTGCTGCAACAAGACGCTCAATTAAAGAAGCGCTCTCCTCTGCCTTTTCAGATACGGTTTTGGATGTGCTGACAATACCATCAAAAACTGCTTTCTGCTTATTGCTCTGCTCTTCTACAGAAGCAAGAGCATGGTCGCTGAAGAGCTTTGACGTCCTGCTGATTTTATTTAAAACAATTATAAGAAAGTAAACGCTCAGCTCTGTCAGCAAAGAATCCACATCCACATCCTCCGGGGCTTTTACCATTCTGGATGCCGCTATAATTGTATATAAAACAGCGTAGCAGATAGCCGCTCTTTTAAAGCTTTTCGTATCATAATACGGAATCTGCAATGCTAACACTCCGAACATACAGTAGAAGATAAACTCCGCATCTGTCTGGGCGCCGATTGCAAATACTTCAATTCCCATCTGCACAAGCACAAAAAAACGAATTCTGCTTCCGCCCTTATCCTTAAAATATATAATAAGATTCCATACGATGAACACAGTAATCAGAACTGTATTCCCATATACAACGATTGGACGGATTGACTGTGCTATCAGCTTCATCCAGATAAACATCAAAAACAGTACCCACATTACGGTTGTAGAAACAATGTAAAACTGATTCATCAGTTTAAATCGTTCTGAAACATCATTATACTGAAATCTCTTATCATTTGTTTTACCCATAAAGTAAAGCCTCCATACATAGTTATTATTTTTTATTGGACTAACTATGTATATTATACTACCTTATTCTGCAAAAACCAAGACTAAAGTACTAATCAGTTTATTATTTTCGCACATGATACTGGATTGACATTTCTTATAATAATTTTATACCATTAATCTCGCACTGCTCCACAATCGAATCCGGCCAGATGGAGCTCTGCACCTCGCCGATATGCGCCTTGCGCAGGAAGAACATACAAATGCGGGACTGTCCGATACCGCCGCCAATGGTATATGGAAGTTCTTCTTTGATAACCGATTTCTGGAACGGAAGTTCTGCCCTGTCCATACAGCCTGCTTTTTCCAACTGTTCCAGCAGCGCTTTTCTGTCTACGCGGATTCCCATAGAAGAAAGCTCCAATGCAATATCAAGCACCGGATAATATACGATAATATCTGCGTTTAACGCCCAGTCATCATAGTCCGGCGCACGGCCGTCATGCGGTTCTCCTGACGCTAATTTATCACCAATCTGTGTGATACATACTGCGCCCTTTGCCTTAGCAATATAATATTCCCTCTCCTTTGGGGTGTTATCCGGGAACATTTCCTCTAATTCCTGAGTGGTAATAAAGAAAATATCCTTCGGAAGAATCAAATCAATAAAATCGTACTGGATTGCCATGTACTGCTCGGTTTTTCGTAAGCACTTATATACCGTACGGACGGTTTCCTTCAAATATTCTAAATTGCGGTCTTCCTTACGGATTATCTTTTCCCAATCCCATTGGTCAACAAAGATAGAATGAATATTATCCGTATCCTCATCTCTTCGAATCGCATTCATATCCGTATAAATGCCTTCTCCAAGGGAAAATCCGTATTTCTTAAGGGCATAACGCTTCCACTTCGCAAGAGAGTGTACCACCTCTGCTCTTTTTTCTTCCTGCTCCTTGATTCCGAAGGATACCGGTCTTTCATATCCGTTTAAGTTGTCATTCAGACCTGTTGCCGGATCTACAAACAACGGCGCTGAAACACGGGACAAATGCAGTCTTTGTGCAAGCAACCCCTGAAAGAAATCCTTTACGGTTTTTATCGCAATCTGTGTATCATGGAGATTTAAATCGGATTCATAATCCTTTGGTATAATAAGTCCCTTCATACTAAATTCCTCGTTCTTAAAAATTTTCTCTAATTATAGCACACTCGGTTTAGATTTCAATACTTTACTACTTCATCTAACCAGATTCTTGCACACGCATCCGACGGCATACGCAAATCTCCTCTTGGCGATACCGCCACAGAGCCAACCTTCGGTCCGTCCGGCAGGCAGGAGCGTTTGAACTGCTGGCTGAAGAATCTTCTGTAGAAAACCTTTAGCCATTTAAGAATTACTGCATCATCATAGGTTCCTGCAAATGCCGCTCTCGCGAGCATATAGATTTTCTCAGGAGAAAACCCAAAACGCAGTACATAATACAGGAAAAAGTCATGAAGCTCATATGGTCCGACCAAATCCTCTGTCTTTTGCGCAATCTCTCCATTTTCCTGCGGCGGAAGCAGCTCCGGTGATACCGGTGTATCTAAAATATCGCGCAGAACTGCCGCAAGTGCTTCATCCTTGCAGCTTTCGGCATAATACTCTACCAGAAAACGCACCAGCGTCTTTGGAACAGAGGCATTTACTGCATACATGGACATATGGTCTCCGTTATAGGTTGCCCATCCAAGCGCCAGCTCTGACATATCTCCTGTTCCGATAACCATGCCGTTTTCCTTGTTCGCAATATCCATAAGAATCTGGGTTCTTTCACGCGCCTGCGCATTTTCATATGTCACATCATGCACATTCGCGTCATGCCCGATGTCCGCAAAATGCTTAAGCACCGATTCTTTGATATTAACCTCCGTAAATGCCGCACCCAGATATTGTATCATGCTCACCGCATTGTCATAAGTTCTGTCTGTTGTACCAAAGCCCGGCATTGTAACGGCTACAATATCTTTTCTGTCTTTTCCCAGCATATCGAATGCCTTTGCCGTAACTAAAAGCGCCAGTGTGGAATCGAGTCCGCCGGAAACACCGATTACTGCGGTCTTCGCATGGGTATGCTCCAGACGTTTCTTCAGTCCCATAGCCTGAATGCCGAATACATCCTCGCAGCGCTCTTTTCTATGCTTTGAATTCGCCGGTACAAATGGAGCCGGATCAATATATCTTGTCATCATCACTTTGGACTTTTCCAGCCCGAATGGGACAAAGATATGATCATCCGTTATCTCAAAGGTATTCTTTCTTCTGCGTTCCGCTTCCAGTCTCTCTACATCAATTTCCGTATAGATAATGCTGTTTTCAAATTTAGGGCTTTCTGCAAGAATGGAGCCATTCTCTGCAATAATATTATGCGCACTAAACACCAAATCCTGTGTGGATTCTCCTTCTCCCGCACTTGCATAGATATATCCGCAGACTAACCGTGCAGACTGACCGTTTACCAAATCCCTCCGGTACTTATGCTTACCGGTCATCTCATCCGAGGCAGACAAATTGACCATCACCGTTGCGCCTGCCATCGCATGACGGATGCTTGGCGGATTCGGAATCCACAAATCCTCACAGATTTCTACAGCAATTTTTAGCTCCGGCATATTCGGACAATAGAAAATCAAATCTGCCGAAACAGGAACAATCTGTCCGTTTGGCAGAATTTCCTCTGTTTCCAGACCATTACCGCTCGTAAAATGACGCACCTCATAAAACTCGTTATAATTTGGAATAAAGCTCTTTGGGACAAGTCCCAGTATCTCTCCTTTGCATACTGCCGCCGCTACATTATAGAGCTTTCCGTTTACCGCGAACGGAAGCCCGACAAAATAAATTGCATCACAGCTTTCACTTGCGGCAGCAATCTTCATCAGTTCGTCCTTTGCCGCTTTAAGAAGCGTTTCCTGAAGGAACAAATCCCCGCAGGTATACCCTGTAATGCACAATTCCGGAAACACAACTACTTTTGCGCCCTTTTCTGCTGTTTCTTTCATAAGGGCGCGGATTTGTTCTCCATTATAAACAGTATCTGCCACTTTAATTTCCGGAGTTACGGCTGCAACCTTTACAAATCCGTATTTCATGCTTTTCTAATCTCCTTTAATTCATCAATACCGAAGGTATATGCTTTATCACAGAACTGGCATTTTACCTCAATACTTTCCCCATCATTTATAATATCGTCCAAATCCTTTTTGCTGATGCTTGCCAAAGCTTTGGACACTTTTTCCTTCGAACAGTCACAATAAAATCTCGTTTCTAAGGTATCGGTAATCTCCAGTTCGAAATCTCCTAAAATTTCTTCTAAGATGCCCTCCGGTGAAAGTCCTCTCTCTAGCATGTTCGTAACGGTATCTATTTCACTGATACGTTTTTCCAGTTTATCAATGACTGCATCTTCCGTAAAAGGCATAAGCTGGATGATAAATCCTCCTGCCTGCTTCACGCCATCCTTGTCCACTAAAACACCTAGTCCTACTGCGGACGGAACCTGCTCGGACGTTGCAAAGTAATAGGTCAAATCCTCTGCAATTTCGCCTGTCTGTAACTGGCACTGTCCCACATACGGTTCTTTTAATCCCATATCCTTGATAACGCTTAAGACGCCAAGGTCAAGCGCACCTCCTACATTTAACTTTCCTTCGGCATTCGGCGGAAGGTCAACATTCGGATTAGACACGAACCCTTTGACATTTCCCTTTGAATCTGCTGTTACGGTGAGTCCTTTCGCCGGACCGGAGCACTGAATCTGAAGGGTAAGCACATCCTTTTCTCCCTTCATCATGCTTCCCATCATGGCGCCTGCTGCAAGAAGCCTGCCAAGCGCTGCGGTCATAACCGGGGAAGTTCCGTGATTTACTCTTGCTGTTTCTACCATCTCTTTTGCATTGACAGCAAACGCTCGGATACTCGCATCTGCGGCTGTTGCACGAACAATATAATCTGACATCTTATTCTTATCCTCTTTTCTGTTTCTATACTTGTTTTTTATATTCTCTGGCAATAATTGTAATTCGTTCGCTGTCCTCTTCCACCGGATTTTTCGTATAGGCATCATATGCCGCCATAAATTCCAGTCCCGCCTCTTCCAGAAGACGCCTTATGACAGACAACTCATAACACTTCTGATAATGAACCTCCTGAAAACGTGTAAAATAGTCTTCCTTCTCTTTCTTATATAAGGTCAGGTCATACTCATTAATGCCCTCTTCTTCATCAAAATAGTTTTCCCAGATGAAACTTCCTTCCTCCCGGTTTTCAGCAAATGTATTCTCTGCCAGAAGTTCATGATATTTATAGCTGCTGTTTATATCAAAAATAAAGATTCCGCCAGGGTCAAGATAGTTATTAACCAGCGAAAACACCTTGCGCAGTTTTTCTTCTTCCAATATATAGTTTATACTGTCACAGGCACTATATACGGCGCGAACGGTTCCATAGAGTTCAAACTCACACATATCCTGTAAAAGATATAGTATGGATGCATCGGAAGACTCCCTTGCAATATCCAGCATTTCAAAAGAGTTATCCACTCCAATCATATCGTAGCCTTTTTGCTCCATCAGACGCGTCAGCTTACCCGTTCCGCAGCCTAAATCCAACACCAGTCCATCTTCAATTCCATACTCTCTTAAAAGTGCCGTCAGGTACTCACACCATTCTTCATACGGTACATTGTCCATGAACAAGTCATAAACTCTCGCAAAACCTGTGTAGCTCTCCATGAAATCCTCCTGCGCATAATAATACAGCATAAGTTTAGCAACTTTTCTATGGAAAAGCAAGGTTGATATTTCTGTGGCAAACCATTATACTTGAGAAGTACTACTGCAATTGTAGAAATACAATCGTTACCATTAAGAAAGAGGTATCGGATATGGCTGATAATTATGAACATTATATCACGAGGAATATTCGTGCATATTACAAAAGAAGATTAATTGCACCCATTTGCTATCTGCTGCTGCTCGTCCTGTTATGGTTCATTTTTCCGCTTGAGTCCATCTTAAACCCTTTGCCCTTTACAGCAGGCGATACTTTAGAAAGTGCTTATAAATCGGATAAACAATATGTGACGGTTACTTTTACCGATTTGACCTTTACCGGATATACCAGTTCACGCTTTAACGCAACCAATGGATACTGGTATTATGGGATTCGAAATCACCAGTGTTATATCGTGCTCTTATCCCCGGAAACATGTGAAGAAGGACTTCCTGCAATTGACTCCATAACCACCACATGCAGCATTGTAAAAGGAGGGAACTTATACCAAAAACTGCTAAATTCCCTTGCCACAGAACTGGAATGGACAGAAAGCGGAATCAGCAGCCAGATTCCCATCTATTATTTCAGCGAACCGGATTACAATCATTTTACAAATGCTCTCCTGTTCTTTGTTTATTTTACAACTGGTATTTTTGCAGTTCTCTCATTGCTAACATATGCCTTATTTATGATTTTTCCGGCATTGGCGCCGGCCTGCCAGAATCTGGTTATCTATGGCAATCCGTTTGAACAGCTTGCCGAGGCCGAAGAAGAGCTTGCCACGCTTCCGCAATTGGCAACCGAAGATATGTTCATTACCGAACATTACTTTATTCTGACGTCGCCTTACGGAAATGCGGTTGTACCGATTCGGGAAATTCTCTGGATTTATAAATACTCCACATTACAGAAATTCCTCTGGTATCATTTCAGCATTACCTACACCCTGCATATCAGCGCCAACAAGCACTTATTTATCCAGTGCCCCAAAAATACCAAGTCCGATATTGATGGTATTATTGATTACCTTTCGGAAGCTAACCATAATATCATGGTCGGTTTCAGTGAAGAAAACCGTCAGAAGGCACAGGCAAATCAGGGAAAACCATTCCACATTGAAATATTGTTTGCATTTTTAAGAAGAAAAGTATAGTAAAAATAAAATACAAAAAGCCCATAACACGGAGTATCTTAACACGCATCCCTGTTATGAGCTTTTTTCTATTAAAATAACAATATCTTTTTACATCTGTACCATATAAATCGCAGCCAGTGATACAATAAGCTGAATAATTGCAAAACGGAATACAACCTGTGCGTTGGACCATCCGAGTTTTTTTCTTACATGGTCATGCAGCGGCATCGTGGTGTTCTTTAAGATATGTATCTTGAAGAAACGAAGCAATGCCACTTTAATAAGTCCAAGGCCCCCATCTGCAATCAGTACAATTGCAAGAAGCAGATATATAAGAGGACTCTGGGATTTAAGGGCGGCAAGCGCAATAAAAATACCCATCGCACGAGACCCCGCATCCCCCATTAACAGCTTGCTTGGAGAGGCATTATACCACAGATACCCAAGAAGGCATACGCTGAATAATAAAATCAAATAATTAAAGCTGTCCTCTACGCCCATGATACTATCTAATACGAAGAAAGACATGATGGTTATAATGGTAAGGGTTCCCGATAACCCGTCTACACCGTCCGAACAATTGGTCACATTGATGGACGCCCATACAAGAATTACCGTAAGTACCCCAAACATAACAGGCGGGATGGTAATGGTAATTCCAAGTGATGCAATGACAATATCGCTGCTGTTATAGTGCAGGTATACCATTGCCGTTACCACAGCAACGGCTAAATCCAGAAAGCCTTTTAAATACTCTCCCCAAGGCTTTTCTGCGGCATCATCAAAATATCCGGTCAGCATTTCCACGACAATCAGCACAAGGTAAATTCCGATTTCCATATTTAACTGTGCAAATAATATTGCCGCCGCCACAAAAGTAAACACGAAAATGATTCCGGCTCCTCTTGGCTTTCCTGCGGAAAGACTTCCGTCATGCGCAAACGCCCTGCCCATATCTCTTGGAAGAAATTGATTCAGTTTGGCAATCGCTGCACAGGTTGCAGCAAATGCAAACAAAATTCCAAGAAACGCTACCACAGAAAAATCGAGTACATTTATTAAATTAATCATATTGTTTGTTTCTCCTTTTTTATATATCCGCAGGGAATATATTATTCTCACAAAAATACAGTCCCACATTCCGGGGCTGCTGCCAAAGTATATTATAGAAGTGTGCCAAAAAAAAGTAAAGTTTTACTTGCATTTTATATTTAATATGTTATTATGTACTTACACGCTTTAAAGCACGAAAGTGAGGATAAAAATATGGCTCAGCGAGGAGATTTAATGACTGCCCGCGCGGATATCCGCGTACTGGATGCCACGATTCGGGATGGCGGGCTTGTAAATAATTTTAATTTTTCAGATGAATTTGTAAATGCCCTGTACCGTACAAACGTAAAAGCAGGCGTTGATTATATGGAATTTGGCTACAAAGCTTCTAAAGAATTGTTTGATGTAAACAAATTCGGCAAATGGAAATTCTGTGATGAAGCAGATATCCGTTCCATCGTTGGCGATAATAATTCGGATATGAAAATTGCCGTAATGGCTGATGTTGGAAGATGTGATTATAAAAATGACATTTTACCAAAAAAAGACAGCGTAATCGATATGATTCGTGTTGCCACCTATGTGCATCAGATGCCTGCCGCCCTCGAAATGATCGAGGATGCAAAGGCAAAGGGTTATGAAGTCGTATGTAACATCATGGCTATCTCTACTGCGAAGGAATCAGACCTTGACCAGGCGCTTCTAATGGTTGCACAAAGCAGCGCTGACGGTATCTATATTGTGGACAGTTACGGTTCTCTTTATCCGGAGCAGATTCGCGCAATTTCGGACAAGTATATGGAAGTTGCGGATAAATATGACAAATATATCGGTATGCATGCCCACAACAATCAGCAGTTAGCCTTCGCCAACACCATTGAAGCTACTGCACGCGGTGTAAGCTACTTAGACGCTACCATGATGTCTATCGGACGTAGTGCCGGCAACTGTGCGATGGAGCTTCTTATCAGCTTTCTGAAGAATCCAAAATATAATATTTTCCCGGTTCTGAAATTTATTGAGGAGCATATGCTTCCGCTAAAACAGAACGGGCTTGTATGGGGATACGATATTCCGTACCTTCTGACAGGACGCTTAAACCAGCATCCTTCTTCTGCGATTGACTATATGAAGCAGCAGCGCTGCGACTATACGGAATTCTATACCGATTTGCTGGAGAAATAAAAAACCAGTAAAAATAAATATAAGCGAAAAACAACCGGATGGAGCCCCAGCCGGTTGCTTTTCTCTTATGATATATTTCTCCCCTATTCCATTGCAAGCACTATCTCTCCCGTGCGAAGCATTTCCTTCATATCTAATACTCTCTGGTTACGGCTTCCCCGGAACTTCAGCATCAGATCCTTTTCCTCTGCAATAAACGGTCCGTCTACCAGCACATCAATCATAGACAGTAACTCATCCGTAGCTTCACAATATTTTCTGCCGCCCCTGACTAAATCCTTATCATAGACATACCCTGTAAAAGCCCACACATCTTTTTGCGGATATTGCTCCTTTACCTTACGCATGAACTTTACCAATTCCATCTGATTTTCCGGCTCAAAGGGTTCTCCGCCTAATAGCGTAATCCCCTTCACATAGGAAGGCTTTAGCGAGTCCAACACCTCTTTTTGTATCTGCCCGTCAAATTCCTTCCCATAGTTAAAATCCCATGTATGCGGCTGGAAGCAGTCCTTACAGTGATTGCGGCAGCCCGACACAAACAAAACGGTTCTGCAGCCTGTTCCATTTGCAATATCGCAATACTTTATTCCCGCGTAATTCATTCCTTTTTGCCCTCTCTTCTATTTATGAAAAAGGTTGCAGGAAGATTATCTTTTCCTGCAACCTTACATTTCTATAATTCTGCTTATTACAGATGCAATACTCTCTCTTTGATTTCCTGTGTACGTCCCTGATTCCAGAATTGTGTTCCGATATATCCGCAGGTACGGCGTGCAACGCTCATCTTGTCCTGATTGCGGTTGCCGCAGTTTGGACATTCCCAAACCAGCTTTCCGGAGCCTTCTTCGCTAACAATCTGAATTTCTCCGTCATATCCGCATTCCTGACAGTAATCACTCTTGGTATTGAGCTCCGCATACATAATATTATCATATATATACTGCATTACAGAAAGCACAGCTTCAATGTTATTCTGCATATTCGGAACTTCTACATAGCTGATTGCCCCACCCGGAGACAATTCCTGGAACTGTGCTTCAAATTTCAATTTATCAAAAGCATTCATCTCTTCCGTTACATGAACATGATAGCTGTTTGTAATATAGTTCCGGTCGGTAACACCCTCAATTCTGCCGAAGCGCTTCTGTAAGCATTTTGCAAACTTATAGGTAGTAGATTCAAGCGGAGTTCCGTAAAGGCTGAAGTCTATGTTGTTTTCTTCTTTCCACTTCCTGCAGGCCGCATTGAGTTTTCTCATAATCTCAAGCGCAAACGGTGTACCGTCTTCCGGATCTGTATGCGATACGCCCTTCATATAGCGTACACATTCACAAAGTCCTGCATAACCTAAGGAAATGGTAGAATATCCGCCAAATAACAATTTATCTATGGTTTCGCCTTTCTTAAGACGTGCAAGCGCGCCGTTCTGCCAGAGAATCGGGGCAACGTCAGATGGTGTTCCGAGAAGACGTTTGTGTCTGCACATAAGCGCTCTGTAACAGAGTTCTAATCTTTCATCCAGAATTTCCCAGAATTTATTCAAATCCCTCTCTGAAGAGCAGGCAACATCTACAAGGTTTATCGTTACGACGCCCTGATTAAAACGACCGTAGTATTTTGGTTCATTGGTATCCGGGTCAACATATGGTGTTAAGAAGCTTCTGCATCCCATACAGGTATAACAGTGACCTTCTTTGTTTTTATCCACCTTTAACTCCAGCATCTTCTTCTCTGAGATATAATCCGGCACCATGCGTTTTGCCGTACACTGGGCAGCCAGCTTGGTTAATTCCCAGAATCTGGAGCCTTCTGTAATATTATCCTCTTCCAATACATAAATCAGCTTCGGGAAGGCCGGTGTGATAAAGACACCCTTTTCATTTTTTACGCCCTGGATTCTCTGATGAAGCATTTCTTCGATAATTGCCGCAAGGTCAGCCTTGGTCTGCTCATCCTTTGCTTCGTTTAAATACATAAATACCGTAATAAACGGTGCCTGTCCGTTTGTCGTCATAAGCGTGATAACCTGATACTGAATCATCTGTACCCCTCGGTTAATCTCTTCCTTTACACGGATTTCAGCAACCTTATTTATCATTTCTTCTGTATAATCCATGCCGATTGCTTCAAATTCCGTACGAACCTGCTGGCGGAACTTCTCGCGGCTTACCTGAACGAATGGTGCAAGATGTGTCAGAGAAATACTCTGTCCGCCATACTGATTGCTTGCAATCTGGGCAATTGCCTGTGTTGCGATGTTGCACGCCGTAGAGAAGCTCTTCGGACGGTCAATCATTGTTTCACTGATAACCGTTCCGTTTTGCAGCATATCCTCTAAATTTACCAGACAGCAGTTGTGCATATGCTGCGCAAAGTAATCGGCATCATGGAAATGTATCATGCCTTTTTCATGTGCTTCTACGATATCTTCCGGCAAAAGAAAACGTTTGGTAATATCCTTGCTTACCTCTCCCGCCATATAATCGCGCTGCACGCTGTTTACGGTTGGATTCTTGTTTGAGTTCTCCTGTTTTACTTCTTCGTTATTGCACTCTAACAAGCTCAAAATCTGCTGGTCGGTTGAATTGGATTTACGGACAAGCGCCCTTTTATAACGGTAGGTAATATAATTGCGGGCGACATTGAATGCACGATGGTTCATCAACTGATTTTCTACCATATCCTGAATTTCTTCTACGCTTGGTGAGCGTTTCATGTTTTCGCAGGCATTCTCTACATTTTCTGCAATTTCTAAAATCGTCTGTTCGGAAAGTTTCTCATAATCTAACACCGATTCATTAGCTTTACGGATAGCGCCAATAATCTTATCGATATCAAACACTACTTCACTGCCGCTTCTTTTGATGATTTTCATTCGTCTGCTCCTCTCCCTGTCCGGAATGATTTCAATTCCGTTAAAAAACACTTATTTACTACGATATCCTTTTTCTTAATGCAATATCCATTATACAAGATATAGTGGTTTTGTCAATGAAGAAAAACTAGCATTTGTGGTTTAAACAAAAACTTATAACATGAAAAAACGCTGGAAACTCAAGGCTTCCGGCGTTTTTGACTATTTTTTTGTATAATATTTATAAAATTTCCCAGTAAAGTTTGTGAAAGTTTATTTTGTGTTATTTTCCAGTAAATCCACTATATTTTGTGTTATCTGGTCCAGATATTCACAAAATATAGTAAGTTCTTCTTCCGTAAATCCCTTTTTCATGCCTTCCTCCAGCCGAACCACATTAGCGCGGGCTTTTTCGTCCAGCAGGCTGCCCTTCTGTGTAAGCTCTAGCTTCTTAAGGCGCGCATCATTTGGCATCGGGATTCTGGTAATCAGGCCTTCCTTTTCCATAACCTTTAGGATATTTGTAGCGGTAGCGCCCGTGATGGAAAAAGCCACTTCTAAGTCCTTTTGGAACACATCCTCTCCACTATGCTCTCTTAAATAGCGCATAGTAGCACACTGCATGCGTGTAGGCTTTACTCCTGCCTGCTCCCAGCAGTTATTGAAATACTTATCAATGCCCTTATGAGCCATACGGATTTTATGGCCTACTTCGTTTTGAAGATTCATTTTATGCATTTGCTCCCTGGGCTGTCATACCTGTATAAAGCTGATAGTACTTGCCCTTTTTCTCTAAAAGCTCTTCGTGGTTACCGCGTTCAATAATACGTCCCTGTTCCATAACCATAATGCAATCGCTGTTCTTAATCGTAGAAAGTCTGTGTGCGATAACAAATGTGGTACGCCCGTTCATCAGTTTATCCATTCCGTCCTGAACAATACGTTCCGTACGGGTATCAATGGAACTGGTCGCTTCATCCAAAATGAGTACCGGCGGGTCTGCGATAGCTGCTCTGGCAATTGCAAGAAGCTGTCTTTGTCCCTGGCTTAGGTTCGCGCCGTCACCGGTGAGGATTGTATCATATCCATTCGGAAGCTGACGGATAAAGGTATCTGCGTTAGCAAGCTTTGCAGCCGCAATTACTTCTTCCTCTGTTGCGTCTAATTTGCCGTAACGGATATTTTCGCGAACCGTATCCGTAAACAAATGCGTATCCTGCAACACAATTCCAAGAGAATGACGCAAATCTGCCTTTTTAATCTTATTGATATTGATTCCATCATAGCGGATCTTACCATCCTGAATGTCATAAAAACGGTTTATCAGATTGGTGATAGTGGTTTTTCCCGCACCGGTTGAGCCTACAAAAGCAATCTTCTGTCCAGGCGTTGCAAACATATCAATATTATGAAGAACGATCTTCTCCGGCACATATCCGAAGTCTACATCATCAAAGGTTACATCTCCAAGTACCTCTACCAGACTGGCAGTGCCGTCTTTTTCCGGTTTCTTCCATGCCCATTTTTCCGTACGCTCTTTTGTTTCCACCAACTGTCCGTTTTCTTCTTTTACATTTACAAGCGTAACCCTGCCCTCGTCTGTCTCCGGTTCTTCGTCCAAAAGTGCAAAAATTCTTTCACAGCCTGCAAGAGCCATAATGATACTGTTCATCTGCTGTGTAATCTGGCTGATTGGCTGGTTAAAGCTCTTATTAAAGTTTAAAAAGCTGGCAAGCGCGCCAAGAGAAAATCCTCCAAAACCGGAAAAAGCCAAAATACCGCCAACCATTGTACAAAGTACATAGCCAATATTTCCGATATTATTGTTAATCGGTCCCATGCAGTTGGCATAGAAATTTGCATTATTTGCGCTGTCAAAAAGGGTATCGTTTAGCTTATGAAAGGCTTTCATATTTTCCTCCTCATGGGTAAAGACCTTTACGACCTTCTGCCCACTGAGCATTTCCTCCACAAAACCGTTTACCTGCCCCAGATCCCTCTGCTGCGCAAGGAAGTAACGGCTCGAAAAGCCCGCAAAATACTTCGATACAATAACGGTAACGATAACCACCAAAACCGATAACAGGGTTAATGGTATACTTAAAATGAACATATTGATAAGCACCGTCACAACAGTAATCACGCTGCTTATCATCTGCGGAATACTCTGGCTTATCATCTGCCGGAGCGTATCAATATCATTGGTATATACAGACATGATATCGCCATGCGCATGCGTATCAAAATACGCAATCGGCAAATCCTGCATATTGGAAAACAGTTCGTTTCTCATATCCCGGATACTTCCCTGCGATACATAAATCAACACTTTCTGCTGTACAAAAGCCGCAACAACTCCTAACAAATAAAATCCTGCAACTCTGGCCATCGCACCCAGAAGAGGCGCAAAGTCCGGATTTTCGGCTCCTACCATAGGCTTAATATAATCATTGATTAAAGGAGTTAAAAATAATGTTCCCTGAACACTGCAATATACAGACAAAATAATACAGATTAACACTACAGCATAATGCAGTGCATAACGGGAAAGAATAAACTTCATAAGACGACCGAGAAGCTGTCCCGGTTTATTTATTTTCGGAACCGGTCCTCTCGGTCCGCGTGGTCCTGGTCCTGCCATTAGTTGTCACCTCCTTCATCAAAGTCACCGCCGCCACTTGTCTGGGCTTCATAAATATCACGGTAAATTGCATTTGTTTTTAATAATTCTTCATGGGTATCAAATCCATCCACGCAGCCATCATTCATTACAATGATGCGGTCTGCATCCTGAATGGATGAAATACGCTGTGAAATAATGATTTTGGTAGTTCCCGGAATCGCAGTCTTAAGCGCAGCACGGATTTTTGCATCTGTTGCCGTATCGACCGCACTCGTACTGTCATCTAAAATCAACACTTTCGGTCTTTTTAGAAGCGCTCTGGCAATACAAAGCCTCTGCTTCTGTCCGCCGGATACGTTTGTTCCCCCCTGCTCAATATGCGTATAATATTTATCGGGAAAACTTTGAATAAAATCATCCGCACAGGCCATCTTACACGCCTCAACACATTCCTCTTCTGTCGCTTTTGCATTTCCCCACCGCAGATTTTCCAAAATAGAGCCGGAAAATAACAGATTTTTCTGTAATACGACAGACACCTGATTACGAAGCGTTTCCAAATCGTATTCCCTTACATCTCTTCCCCCTACATAAACAGTGCCCTCATCCACGTCGTAAAGACGGCTGACCATGTTTACAAGAGTCGATTTTGAACTGCCTGTTCCACCAATGATACCGATGGTTTCACCCGATTTGATTTCCAGATTGATGTTGTTTAAAACCGGCGCCTCTGACGTTGCAGAGTAACGGAAGGTAACATTTTCAAAACGAACGCTTCCATCTTCTACTTCATATACCGGATCCTTTGGATTTGTAATCGTTGCTTTTTCATCTAACACTTCACAGATACGGTTCGCACTGGCAACACTCATTGAAGACATTACAAAAATCATCGCAAGCATCATAAGATTCATCAGAATGTTCATACAGTATGTAAGAAGCGCCATAAGGTCGCCTGTTTCTAATGTTCCTGCAACTACAAAATGTGCTCCGAACCAACTGATGAGCAAAATGCAGGCGTATACCGTAAACTGCATCAGCGGGTTATTCCAGACGATAATATTTTCTGCCTTCACAAAGGTATCATAAATATCCTGCGCAGCTTTGTGAAAACGCTTCTTTTCATAATCGCCGCGCACAAAGGCTTTTACGACACGAATCGCAGATACGTTTTCCTGTACGCTCTCATTTAACTTATCATATTTTTTAAATGATGCCTGAAAATACTCCATCGCCTTTGTTGCAATAAAAAGCAAAGCTGCGCCTAATAAAATTACCGCAACCAGATAAATGCTTGCAAGCTGCGGGCTAATGAAAAAGCTCATAATCATAGCACACAGCAGGCTGGCCGGCGCACGCATACAGATACGGAGCAGCATCTGGTAAGACATCTGTACATTGCTCACGTCCGTTGTGATACGCGTGATTAAACTTGACGTACTGAATTTATCTATATTTGCAAAGGAAAATGTCTGAATGTTTTCAAACATTGCCTTGCGCAGATTCTTACCGAATCCCATAGCCGCCATTGCGCCGTACTTTGCTCCGCCTACGCCGAACGCAAGGGAAAACAGCGCCATTACCACCATAACCGCACCTGTGATATAGATATGGGAAACATTTCCCTTTTCGATACCATCATTTACGATTGATGCCATAAGTAATGGAATGATGGTTTCCATCAACACTTCGCCCAACATAAGAATCGGAGTAATAATTGATACCTTCTTATACTCCTTAATATGGGCGCCTAAGGTTTTTAACATATGCATGTTTATTTCCTTCTTTCTTCATAATTTCTAACCAGAAAAAATGTGCCAATTCATAAAATTAGCACACTAACCATTATTATAAGCGGCTGACACAAAAAGTCAACCATATTTAATCCAATTTTCCATATACCTCCATTGGAACATATGCCTTAATGGCAATTCCCTCCGGTGCATACTCCTCAGAAACCAGCTCTCCCTGTTTTCGAATCAACTGAATCAGCCCGGCATTATTATAAGGAATAACTCTCTCAATATAGACCTTATCCTCTCGAAGCATTTCCTCCAATACTGCTTTGACTTCTTCTAAGCCTTCATTCTTTGCAGCGGATATGGCAAGCGTCTTATCGGCGCGAAAATCGCGGAGCGGTTCTCTGTCCGTTCTTATATCCTGCTTGTTGAACAGGGTAACTATCTTCTTGTCCTTTACCCCAAGATTATCCAGCGTTTCATACACAATATGCATCTGTTTATCCCTCTGTGGGTTTGAAGCATCTACTACATGGAATATAATATCCGCATATTTTGCCTCCTCCAATGTACTCTTAAATGCCTCTATCAAATGATGCGGGAGCTTACGGATAAAGCCTACGGTATCCGTAAGAAGCACTTCCTGCCTTCCGGCAAGCTCTAATACTCTTGTTGTCGGGTCTAACGTTGCAAAAAGTTTATCCTCTTCTAATACCGCCGCATCGGTCATGTGATTAAGCAGCGTAGACTTTCCGGCATTCGTATATCCTACGATTGCAACTACCGGGATATTGTGTTTCTGACGCTTCGCTCTGTTTGTCTCGCGATGTTTTACTACCTCAGTCAGTTCTCTGCGAAGCTGGGCAATACGGTCGTTAATGAGACGTCTGTCAATCTCTAATTTCTTCTCACCCGGTCCTCTTGTACCAATACCGCCGCCTAGACGGGACATGGAACGGCCAAGTCCGGTCAGACGGCTCATACGGTATTTTAATTGCGCCAGTTCAACCTGAATCTTACCCTCATTCGTAGATGCTCTTGCCGCAAAAATATCCAGAATAATCAGCGTCCTATCCATAATTTTAGTATTTAGCTGTTCTTCTAAATTTTTTAGCTGGGCCGGTGACAATTCATCATCACAGACAATGCCGGTTGCGCCTGTTTCTGCAATCAATTCTGCAATTTCTGCCACTTTTCCGGTTCCAACATAGGTTCCCGGATGAATTTTTTCTCTCTTCTGGATCAAAGTCCCTGCAACGGAAGCACCTGCCGTTTTTACCAGTTCCGCCAGTTCTGTCAGGGAATCTTCTGCGTCATCCCCATCCTGCTCGCTAACTCCGACAAGAATCACGCTTTCTTCAATATCTTTCATCTCAAATATTTCCGCCATTATTATCTCCATTCTAACGCGTCTCAAGAAATGTCAATTCACGCTTTGCCTCTTCATCCTCCGGATACAAATTCACATACTCCGTTAATATATCTCTCGCCGCAACAAAATTGCTGGTTTTCTCATATGCAATTGCCAGTGTCTTCATAACAATCTGCTTATTCGGTACTTTTTCCAGTTTCAAAGCCGCCTCCAGACAACTGATGGAAATATCATAGTTTTGCTTATTAAACTGTGTTTCTGCAATGTTATACAATGTATACGCATCCGCAGCGCCGCTTGCAATATAGGCATTCATATTGTTCGTTGCTTTTTCCATATCATTTGTTGCAAGATACACTTCCATCAGATAATAATATGCCTCATATTCTTTCCCTTCTGCCGCTTCTTCAAGCATCGTAACGGATTCTTCATAATTTCCCAAAAGGAACTTAATCCGTCCTTTCTGCATCATATCATAGGCAGTCTGTCCTTTAATCGTTAATGCCTTCTCCAAATACGCGGTTCCGTTTGGATTATCATGGGCCTTCATTGCCTCATATATCCCGATATACAGTTCATAATCCGTTTGTTTATCATATTCTGCTGCTTTTGCATAGTCTTTTAGCGCCGCTTCTTCATCCTCCATACTATAGTATAAATTTCCGCGCAGATAATATGCCTTTGGAGCATTATTATAGTTAATAATAGCAGTGTAAGCAGCAAGCGCCCCCTCTGCATCACCCGACAAATACTGTGCTTCTGCCTTATAATAGCAGATATCCAGTTCCACTTCGCCGATTTCCCCAAGTGCTTCATCTAATGCGGCCTGAAATGTCTCTAACGCCTCTTCGTACTGCCCATTTTCCAAATATGTGATTCCCTGCTCTCTAAGCTGCATTTGTCTTTCTTCTCTCTCACTCGCACAGCCTGTACATAGCAAACATACTGTTCCCAGCATTGCGGCAATATATAATAAATGTCTTAACTTCATCATGGTATCTCTTTAAACTCCTTAATGAGCGCAGAGACCTGCGCAATAGTCTATAGTATCATACCATAGTTTTTCCTCCCGCAAAAGCATTTTATTTAAGGCAAAGGGACATCCACATATAGCAGATATCCCTTTTCCCTCTTTTATTCCGACAAACCCTTTAAATCTGTCATTTATTTGTTTTTCTTTTTCATAAAATACATATATCCTGCAAATGCGCCAAGTACAATCACAACTGTCACAATTACAGCGATTACGATAATCCATGCTGCTGACAATCCTCCATTGTCCTCATCTTTGTCTGATACCTGCGTATCATCCTCATCTTTTGCAGTTGTATCTTCTTTGCCTGTATCCTCTACAGATGTATCTTCCGTATTTTGGTCTTCCTTGCTGGTATCTTCTGTATTTTCAGGCTCTTCGTTTTTTTGCGTATCTTCTGTTTCTCCCGGAGTTACAGCACCCGATGCGCTTACGGTAAATGTACTATTTACATTGCCGCTTCCATCATCTGCCGTAGCAGGATTGAATGGGTCTGCCATCCATGTTCCGTCTACAATGTATTTATACTGATATGTACCTTCTTCTAACTCACAGGTATAAGAGAATACATTGCCTTCTTTCGTCATGGTCCAGTCTGTTGACCAGTCATTCATAGTACCGGAAATAACAACATTGTCTGAGTTTGTACTTTCAAAGTAGAACGTTACTTTATTTCCATCAATAACAGGGCTCTGTTTTACCGTTGGGTTTTCCGGGATAATTGGTTCACCCGGTGTTGTTATATCCGAATTTCCAGCTTCTGCATCTTCTTTTGTGGCAGCAACCGTACATGACCACTTTCCTGTACTGTTATCGGATGGAACTACCCACCACTCTGCGCTCTTTGAAGTGTCACATACTAAGTCTACGGTCTGAATGGAACCGCCATCGCCAAAAATAATGTTTAAGCTGTCACCTTCGTAATCCTCCAGCGTTACGCTGTAATAATCCCCATCAACATTTGCTGTAATGTCTGTTCCAGGCCATGCGCCTAAAAGAGGACCTGCACTATCCCAGCAATACGCATATACCGCACCCCATCCTTCTGTATTTTTAAAATGCACCGTTACATTCTGCGCAGCTTTTGCTTCCATTGCCGGAATTGCAAGTAGAATCATAGCAAGTGCCATTATAAAGCTCGCAATTTTCTTGAAAGACTTTGTTCTTTTCATTTTCCAACTCTCCTTTCTTCATAGTTTAATCCAATTTCCAGATTTCTTCGTTATACTGAGCGATTGTACGGTCAGATGAGAAGAACCCTGCTTTGCTGATATTAACTAACATCTTTCTAGCCCATGCATCACGGTTTTCGTAATCTGCATAAGCCTTTTCTCTTGTGGCAGCATATTCCTTAAAATCAGGGAAGGTCATAAACCAGTCTTTATTCAATAATTCATTGTAAAGACGTTCTAAGTTTTCTCTGCGTCCCACATTCATCATGGTATCGCTTACAATGAAGTCCACCGCGCGTTTTAAATCAGCATCTTTTTCATAGTAATCTTTTGAACAGTAGTCACCGCGTTTGTATCTTGCAATAACCGTTTCGGAATCTTCACCGAAGGTATAGATGTTGTCCTTTCCAACAAGCTCTGCGATTTCTACGTTTGCTCCGTCCATAGTTCCGAGTGTTACCGCGCCGTTTAGCATGAACTTCATATTGCCTGTTCCGGATGCTTCCTTTGAAGCAAGGGAAATCTGTTCTGAAATGTCACATGCAGGAATCAGCTTTTCTGCAAGTGTCACATTGTAGTTTTCTACCATAAATACATTTAAGTATGGGCTAACCTCCGGATCGTTGTTAATTACCTGCTGTAAGCAGAGGATTAAATGAATGATGTCCTTTGCAATAATGTATGCCGGCGCAGCCTTTGCACCAAAGAATACGGTAATTGGTTTTGACGGTTTCTTCCCTGCCTTAATTTCCATATATTTATGGATAATATATAATACATTAAGCTGCTGTCTCTTGTACTCATGGAGACGTTTTACCTGAATATCAAAGATAGAATCTGCATTTACATGGAAACCCTGTGTTTTTGCAAGATATTCTTTTAATGCTTCTTTTTTATCCGCTTTTATTGCAAGCACCTGATTTTTAACGGTTTCATCATCCAGATAAGCGCCTAATTTTTCGAGTTCCTCTGCATTCTTTTTCCATCCATCCCCAATCAGGCTTGTAACGTAAGCGGAAAGCTCCGGGTTGCATTCCATAAACCAGCGGCGGAATGTAATACCGTTTGTCTTATTGTTGAATTTTTCCGGGTAGAGTTTATAAAAATTATGAAGTTCTGTATTCTTTAAAATCTCTGTATGAAGATAAGCTACGCCGTTTACACTGTATCCGTAGTGGATATCCATGTGCGCCATGTGTACCAGATTGTCTTTGATAATGTATGTGCTTTCGTCGGTTACTGCCTTGCGAACGCGGTTGTCCAGCTCGCGAATAATCGGCATTAGCTGCGGAACTGCCTTTTCCAGAAAGTAAATCGGCCATTTTTCCAATGCTTCTGCAAGGATTGTATGATTGGTGTATGCGCAGACCTTTTTCACAACGTTAACCGCATCTTCCATAAGCATACCTCTCTCTCCAAGGAGACGGATAAGCTCCGGTATAATCATGGAAGGATGTGTATCGTTAATCTGGACTGCTGCATAATCAGGCAGATCGTAAAGATCAGACCCCTTTGCTTGTGCTTCATCCAGAATAAGTCTTGCAGCGTTGCTTACCATAAAGTACTGCTGATATACACGGAGAAGACGTCCCTGCTCATCCGAATCATCCGGGTATAAGAACAGCGTTAAGTTTCTTGCAATGTCTTCTTTATCAAAGTGAATGGTATCATCTACCATGATTTCATCTACAGACTCAATGTCAAACAGATGCAATTTGGTGGTACGGTTGTTGTAGCCGCACACGTCGATATCATACATTCTGGACCATACACGCATACCGCCAAAATCTACCGGATAGCAGACCTCTGTTTTATTCAGCCAGCTATGCTCTGTAATCCATGGGTTTGGTGTTTCTTTCTGAAGGTTATTCTCGAATACCTGCTTAAAAAGACCAAAGTGGTAGTTTAAGCCTACTCCATCGCCGTTTAACCCAAGCGTTGCCATAGAATCCAAAAAGCACGCCGCAAGACGTCCAAGTCCGCCATTACCAAGAGATGGTTCTAATTCAATCTCTTCGATAGCTGCAAGATCTTTGCCTGCGTCTGCCAGAATCTTTTTCACTTCATCATACACACCAAGATTTATTAAGTTATTTGATAACAATTTCCCGATTAAAAACTCTGCGGAAACATAATATACTTTCTTCTTTCCCGCATTACTTTCTTTTTCCTTTGCAAGCTCTTTTACCATATCAAGAAGTGCAAAGTACAATTCTTCGTTTGAACATTCTGCAACAGATTTGTTCCATTTTGTTTCTACTACTTTTGTAAAGTTCATTTCCTTTTCCTCCTATTATCAAGAGCAGTTACATTGAATAGTATATGTAAAATCCTATTATTTTTCTTGTCATATACTGGCAAAAAGTGATACTATTCTATCATGAATATACTTGAATATGAAAATTACCAAGAAAAAAAGCCACATGTGGATGTATCGTTTCCATACAACACGTATTTGTGCTCCATCCCTTTAGATTTCGACCGCGTGCCAATGCATTGGCATGATGAGATGGAAATCATATATATAAAGAAAGGACACGGTTATGTTACGGTAGATTTTAAGCAGTACAAGGTTTCGGGTAGTACGATTGTACTCATCCTGCCCGGACAACTGCATTCGATTGACCAATACGATGATTTGTCTATGGAATACGAAAACATTATTTTTCATGCCGGTATGCTGTTTCCGAGAACGGAAGATACCAGCAGTACGGACTTTCTGCGCCCTCTTTTAAGCGGAAAGATAACAGTACCTTCCATATTTACTTCTATTTCCGACCATTATGATGCGGTTTCCGCCTGCATTGATGCCTGTGATGAAATCTGCAAGACAAAGCCAAAGGGCTACGAACTGTATATTAAAGGAAAACTGTATGAGCTTTTCTTCGTGCTATGCAGCCGCTGCCGGGAAGAACGCAATACCCGCCCCACAAAATCTTTAGATAAGATGAAGGTGATTATGAAACATATCGAAAATCATTATATGGAAAGACTAACGATTGCGGATATGGCCGGACTGATCGGTTTTTCCGAATCTCACTTCATGCGTTATTTCAAGGAAACGATGGGAACATCTTTTATCGATTATCTGCGGGAATACCGCCTGACAATGGCTGCGCGTCTGCTCTTAGCCTCCGATTCCTCTGTTCTTAGCATTTCCGGGGAGGTAGGCTTTGATAATCTCTCCTACTTCAACCGTGCCTTTAAAAAGGAATACGGCATCACACCAAGCCAGTACCGGAAACAGGAATCTGTATAAAAAAGCCTTGGCACTTGAAATGAGTTAATCTCACAAATTTCATCCTGCCAAGGCGCTATGTATTTTATTCCAAGATACTTACAATCGCTGTCTCTACCTGATGGTTTTTGATTTCTGTCACTTTAATTTTCAGCATATCATAAGTTAATTCAATATCGGAACCATCCTCAGGAATCTCTCCCAGAGCATTGAATATAAGTCCGTTAAACGTATCATAATCTTCACATGGCAGCGATACCGCCAGCGCAATGGATATTTCTTCCAACGTAGCACTTCCGTGAATCTTCCATGTTCCGTCACTTAAAAGTTCTATGGTTTCTTCTTCGATTTCGTTACTGTCTGTACCAAAATCACCCACAAGCTGTTCCAGCAAATCGTTTATCGTAATAATTCCTGTCATTCCGCCGTATTCGTCCAGCACAACTGCCAAAGAATATTTTTCTTTTTTCATATTCTGGAATAATACGTCTGCCTTTACCGTATCCGGCACAAAATAAGCAGGAGAAACAGCTTTTTCCATTACATTTTCTCTGCTCTTATCTTCCAGACGGAAGTATTCCTTCGTATCTAAAACACCAACGACATTATCCGGGGATTGGTCGCATATCGGAAACAGGGTATATCTGCTGCCGTAAATGGTTTCTTTCCACTGCTCCATGTCATCTTCCATATCCAGCATTACAACATCTGTTCTGTGCGTTACAATCTCCTCTGCAGTTAAGTCATCAAATTCAAATACATTCTGAATGAAGTCTCTCTCGTCATTATCAATGGTGCCCTTTTCAGAACCCGCATCAACCATCATACGGATTTCTTCTTCACTGACATTATCGTCTTCCTGATACGGGTCAATTCCACATAGCTGAAGCAGACCGTTTGTCGAAGCTGTAAGCAGGGAAACGATTGGTGAAAATATCTTCGCAATTGCACTGACTAAGCCAGACAGAGCCAACGCTAACTGCTCCGATTTGCGCATACCTATCTGTTTTGGAAGAAGCTCGCCGAATACCAGTGTAAAATAAGACAGAATCAGCGTAATTAAAATTACAGCAATCGAATCCAATACGCTTTCCGGAATGGTTACACCCAAACCTACTGCCCAGTCTACCAGCACCTCCGAGAAGTTTTCTGCCGCAAAAGCACTGCCTAAAAATCCGGATAAGGTAATTGCAACCTGAATCGTGGCCAAAAAACGCGACGACTGGCTTGTAAGCTTTTCCAGACGAATTGCCCGTTTGTCTCCCTCTGCCGCCATTTTTGCCATCTTGTTGTCATTCATGGATATTACCGCAATTTCCGCACAGGCAAAAATCGCATTCAGAAAAATAAGTACTACCTGCAGTAAAATCATTAAAATAATCGAATTAGTGTCACTGTCATCCATTTGTGTTATGTTTACTCCTTTCAAGATAAAAAATAATCAATTTCTATTTTATCAGACAAACCTGCCAGTGTCTATGAAATATCTATGAAAGTTATGAAATTTTTACTAAATCTTAACCTAAAGCAGCCAGAATTCTTTAAAAAACAATATACCCTGCTATAGCCACCGCGATTGCAAAAACAGCACCTGCAACCACATCACTTATATAATGTACTCCGGATAAAACTCTTACTGCTGCTAACAATACTGCCATTCCTGCAAATATAAGCCCCAGCCAGCAAAACGGCGATGCCAGTAAAAATGTCATGGCAATTATCATCGCAGAAAATACATGTCTGCTTGGAAAAGATTTTCCTTTTGTATCCTTCTTAATCACCGGCGGCATTTCAAAGGTTTCATATGGTCTCGGACGATTGATAAGCCACCGGAATACCGTCAGAATAATAAAGCTGTCTAACGGAACCATAATCACTCTCGCCACATTTGCATCCTTTTGCCAAAACATATATAGGATCAAAAACGGATAAGCTGCGTACATCGTCATGGTACACAACTTATTTACTCTATGTATCCCCCTGGCCATTTGGGGATTATCCCGGAATGGCTGGGTTAATTTCACATAAGTTTCTTTTGTCATTTCCTTTATCTCTTTCTTAGTTTGTATCCTTATCGGTAGAAGTAAGCTGTCTGATTCCGCTTCGAATCGCACTTCCTGCTTCTTTTACACTGTGCATAAGGTTCTCTCCTGCCTGTTCTAATCTGCTGGTCCTGTTATCCGTATTATCGACTCCATTGTTAGTTCCGTTGTTTGTTCCATTTTCCGTGTTATCGGTACCATTTTCGATTCCGTCCCGAATATTGTCGATTCCATTCTCGATTCCATCTTCTACATTATCGATGCCATCCCGAATGTCATCACCCACGTTATCCACACCGTTTTCAATATCATCACCAATCGTATCGTTATCTGTTCCGTGGTTTATATTATCATCATACGGTGCATCTGTCCCATCATTTGTGTTATCGCCCATACCACATGCTGTAAATGTTAATAAGCCTGTAATCATAAGGGCGCTTAAAAAAATAAGCTTGAATTTCTTCATCATACATACTCCTTTTCTTTTTGAAGTTAGTATGATGTAATTATTTATTTTTCATACAGAAGATTATCTAGCAAATATATGAAAAAACGGCAATTTCTTTCACCTGACTGAAGCAATGCCAATATGTTTTTAAAAACATATTGGCAAAAATCTTCAGGCTGAAATTCCATATTCCAAATAGAAGGATTTATTCTGATATCTTCTTTTAAAATTTTTTGAAACAATTTCATTGTTTCATCCATCGGAATTTTTCCTTCTAAGTCACGCACCCAGCTTCTGTCATATGGAGACAGCTTTGCATAGAGATAATTATAGTACTGCTCTAAAAATCCGGTAAATCCCATTTGAGAATGATACAGCTTCTCCTGATCTGCAAAAATATGATTCCAGAATGCCTCTGCAACAGCGGTAACCAATGTCTCTTTATTCGGATAATAATTATAAACAGAGCCAATGGCAATCCCACATGCTAAAGCAAGCTTACGGATGCTAAGTTTATCTATGCCTTCTTTTTTGGCAATAAGCAGTGCCTGCTCTAAAATTTTGTCGGCGGTGGTGACGCGTTTATTCATAAACTACCTCATTTCACATTGTTGAACATAGTTCATGTTATCACTTCTGCGAACACAATTCAAGAACTCTATTTTTTCATCTTCGAATCAAACAGTAAAGAAGCAATATAAGAAAATACCAAAGCGGCGGACACGCCTACCGCACAGGCAGTAAAACCGCCTTTAAAAATTCCCAAAAAGCCATCTTCATCAATGGCTTTCTTCATGCCTTCCCATAGCAGATTTCCGAATCCCATCAACGGGACATTTGCTCCTGCTCCTGCCCATTCTGAAAATGGCTGATACACGCCTAAGGCTCCAAGCACAGCACCGGTACATACCAACAGCACCATAATCCTGCCCGGAAGCATCTTCGTCTTATCCATTAACACCTGTGCCAGAGCACAGATAATTCCGCCTACTACAAATGCTTTTACAAATTCCATGCGCTACCTCCTATTCCACATGCTCAATTACTACACCATGTGCAATTCCCGGCACTGTCTGTCCTTCATTAAAACTTACGGTGGACAAAAGTGCTCCTGTCGGAACAAATAGTATTCTTTTTAATCTGCCTCTTTGTATTTCCTTCAGATAATACCCGCTTAAGGTTACTGCAGAACAGCCGCAGCCGGAGCCGCCCGCTCCTGTCCCCTGCGTTTCCCCATCATATATCTTAATTCCGCAGTCCTCATGAACACCGGAGATGTCATACCCCTTTTCTTTCAGAAGGTCAATGAGAATCTCTTGTCCAATTGTTCCCAAATCTCCCGTTACGATTTTGTCATAATCCTTTGGTGTTCTTCCAAAATCCTCTAAGTGCCGGTAAATCAAATCACATGCAGCCGGCGCCATAGCAGCGCCCATATTCATGGAATCCTTAATGCCAAAGTCTACAATTCTGCCCGTTGTAATACCTGTAATTTTAGCCATTGGATTTAGCTTCCATTCCTCCATTTTCTCTTTGCTTGCCAGCAGAAAGGCCCCGCTGCCTGTTACCGTCCACGTCGCAGACTTTGGTCTTTGGTTTGCATACTCGAGCGGGAAACGGAACTGCTTCTCCGCACTCGCAAAATGACTGGAGGTTACTGCTGCAACACAGTCTGCATATCCTGCCGCAATCGTCATGGACGCTATGGATAGGGATTCCCCGCATGTAGAACATGCTCCATATAGCCCAAACAGAGGAATTTCGAACTCTTTTAGCCCAAATGATGAAGCAATCGTCTGTCCGAGCAAATCCCCTGCAAACAGGTATCTTACATCGGCTGCCTGTTTATTAATTTTTCCGAGAGTTACGGTAAGGGCTTCCTTTTGCAACGCACTCTCTGCCGCCTCCCAGTTCTCTTCTCCGAATTTTTCATCTCCTGTCCCAATCACATCAAAGCAGGCCTGCAAAGGTCCTTCTCCCTCCTTTTTGCCTACCACTGATGCTGTACTGACAATAAAAGGAGTCTTTGAAAAACAAAGACTCCCAATTCCTACCTGTTGGTTCATGCTATCTCTCCTTTTCAATATATGAGATAGTATGTTTTAAATTATGTAATTGTATTCATTTTCAAAAGACTGACTACTTTCCTTCATAAACAACTACCGATGCAACATCATATTTTTCTAATACCTTGCGGCCTTCTAATCCTGCCAGTTCGATTAAGAAGATCATTTTAACTACTTCACCGCCCAATTCCTCGATAAGCTCAGCCGCAGCTTTCATCGTTCCGCCTGTTGCAATAAGATCGTCCACTAGAACAACCTTCTGTCCCGGTTTTACAGCATCTTTGTGAATTTCGATGGTTGCAGAGCCATATTCTAAGTCATAGGTCTTAGAGATGGTTTCACAAGGAAGTTTCCCTGCCTTACGCACCAGTACAAACGGCTTTTTCAACAGGTATGCCAGCGGCATCCCAAAAATAAAACCTCTTGATTCTGTTCCTGCAATTACATCACAGTCCACACCTTCTAACAGCTTTGCCATCTCATTAACTGCTAACTGCAATCCGTCTGCATCCTGCAAAACACTGGTTACATCTCTAAAAATGATCCCTTTCTCCGGAAAATCCGGGATGCTTCGTATATAATCTTCTACTTTTTTCATTATTTGCCTCCATTATTATGCCATATCCGCACACACGGCTTACTCAGGTTATAGTATACCACTTTTATGCCTAAAATCACAATAGCGTATCTTTAATAATATGTCCTGCCTCTACATTTTTCTCAATCAGTTCTTCCCGGCTGTATTCCCACAAAACCTTGGAACCATAGGGAGTTCTTTCGTTTCTTTTCAGAATCTGGGACAACAAAACCTCATGCTCCTCCCATGCTTTTCCATCTGTGGCATCATTTAACAGCATTGGCTGAAGATTGTCCATTGTTCTTGCAAAGCGCGCCTCCTTCGTCTCTCCTGCCTCAAACTCATCCCACAGACAGCGTAGCTCCCCTGCCTGATCTTCCGGCAGCATTCCAAACAGACGGTTTGCGGCCGCCTCCTCTCTCTCATGCTGTGTTGCTTTTGCAGCAGCATCATAAGCATAGGTATCGCCTGCATCAATTTCTACTATATCATGGATCAGAATCATGCGTATTGTTTTTAGCACATCAATCTCCTCATTGGCATACTCACTTAACAAAAAGGTCATAACCGCCATATGCCAGGCATGCTCCGCATCATTTTCTTTCCTCTGACCATCCGAAATATAAGTCTGACGAAAAATCTGTTTTTCTTTATCAATTTCCCTGATAAATGCCATCTGTTTTTTCAGCCGTTCCATATCCAATTTCATATTCATACTTCCTCATCTATTTCTACTTACGCTTCTTATAGTTTTATTTAATCTTCCTATAGTTCTTATCCGCTATTTTAACCACGTCTTTTACCAGAAGAACATCCTCTTCCATAGTAAATCGGATGTCATACCCGCCGAATTTCATTCCATATACATAATCTGGTTTCTTGTTATACGCCGCTCTCGGGTCTTGTTCTAATAGCTCTTTTGCTGTTTTCCTCAACTCTTCCGGCAGTTTTACCAGATGCTCTTGCGGAAAAACCACAGCAATCTTATCTTCCTTATGCGCTTCTCCAAAACCGCCTCTTGCATAGGGATGGGAATCCGTATAAGGCAGATATGGCTTGATATCGTAAATCGGCGTTTCGTCTAACAAATCCGCACCGGATACCAGAAGAATGGGGCCTTTGTCCGCATCATAACGAATATCGTCCAACTTCACGGAAGATAGTCCAATCCCGTTCGGCCTGTAAGGCGCTCTCGTTGCAAATACTCCCTTTTTAACCCTTCCTCCAAGCCTTGGCGGCGTTACAGTAAGTGCATATCCTTCTCGTTTTGCTTTTGAAAATTCAAAGAGCAGCCAGATATGTGAAAACTCTTCCAATCCGCGCACCGCATCCATCGTACGAAATTGCGGTTCAAATACAATCTCACCCCGAAGAGACGGCACTAGTCCGCTCTGTCTTGGAATCCCGAATTTATCAGGAAAATCTGTATGAATTCTGGCAATCACAACTAATTCTATACTCATTGTTTAAAAACATATCCTTCTCAATACTATGTTTATTATAGCAAAATTCCTTTTCCTTTGCTACAATATCTCTATGAACAGACGAAATATGAAAAAAATCTTATTATGGGCAGGTATTTTTATTCTTATAATGGCCTGCATGTACAAATGTCCATATGACTATATTTTGGGAATCTCCTGTCCCGGCTGCGGAATGACACGGGCTTTTTTGTCCCTGCTTTGTCTGGATTTTTCCAGCGCCTTTTATTATCATCCGCTGTTTCCTCTTGTAATTCTTACAGCACTCTATCTGATAGCAGAATATCTTGGAATATTTCGCCTAAAGCAATCCCACAAAAATATCTGCTGCCGGATTATTTGCGCGCTGTTTATTCTTGTTTATTTCATCCGCCTGTTTTCTGGCTCTGAAATAGTTTCTATTGATATAAAAGATTCTATACTGGCAAAAATCATAAAATATTTAAGTCAATTATAACATAAAAAGGGAAGAACATCCCACACAATAGGATATGTCTTCCCTTTTATTGTTCCCTTCCAATTAGTTAGTTTCCTCTTGTATTAAAATCTGCATTGATTGCATTCATTGTCTTACAAAGTTTATGCAGATAAATAAATGGTCCCACAATAATCAGCGAACCAAGAATTGCCCACAGCCAGTATGTAGTTGCACCAAAATCAGTAGCAATCCCTCTTGCACGGGCTTCCTCGCCGATACGCTCTGAAATCCTATGGAACCATACCAACGAACCGATACCACAAGTGATAGGAGAAATAACAAAAAACAGCAGACAATAATGCATTGTCTTCTTTCCGTCTCTCCTTGAAGCCACCATGTTAATATCCTCTCCAACTGTGGAATAAAACCAGATACCATAAATTCCACATGTTACAAAAGAAAGCAGAATGGTTTTAAGCATTTCACGATTTGTTCTTAATTGTAACATAACTAAACACCTTATCCTTTCTATAAAGATATAAAAATTCTAACATTACCATATAGAAAATTCAACTATTTTACCTCATTATCTTCTTGCTTTTCCAGCGGTTCCTTTTTCTCTTCCACTACCTCTGCCTGTGGATTACGCCTTGCAATATCTTCCCGGATCAGACGGTATCCTGCCGCAAACAAAGGCACTGCTATCAGCATACCTCCGATACCTAACACTCCGCCGCCTACCGTAATGGCTGTTAATACCCATATTCCCGGAAGTCCGATAGACTTTCCGACAACCCTCGGATATACCAGATTTCCTTCCAGTTGTTGAAGAATGATAATGAATATTAGGAATTTTATTGCCGCAAACGATTCTGTAGCCAGCATTAGAACTGCGCCGACGCCTGCGCCGATATACGCGCCGGCAATTGGAATTAACGCTGTAAATCCAATGAATACACCTATCATAACCGCATATGGGAGCTGAAGAATCGTCATTCCTATGATGCAGAGCAATCCAAGAATGAAAGCCTCTGTAACCTGTCCAACGATAAAGCTGTGAAAACTCTCATTTAATACCTCAACAATATAAAATATCTTATCTGCCTTCTTTGGAATATAAGTAACAATCATCTGCTTTAGCTGAGCGCCCAGCTTCTCCTTATCCGTCAACACATAAATAGAGAAAATCAGACCAATCACAGTGCTTACAATCACAGTTACCACGTTCGTGATTGCTGTAACAATCGATCCTACCGCTCCACCAAATCCATTCAAAACGGATGTAATGAGGGATTCAATTTTGGTTGAAACAGATGACCAATCTATCCCTTCTGTTAAATATGGAAAATAATGCATCAGTTGTTCCTCTCCGACGAACTCTACGATATTTTCCACAACATCAGGTACCATACCGATAAAGAAAGCAATGCAATTGATCAGCTCAGGAAGAATCATATTCACCATAAACAAGATCATTCCTATCAGACTCAAAAAAGCAAATACTATACAGACAATCCGTTTTACCCTTTTGGCAACCACAACCTTAAATAATCTGTCATACCATCTTTCATAAAAATTCATAAGAATATTGATCACATATGCCATTACGCAGCCGATTAAAAGCGGAAGCGCAGCATCCAGTCCCAATATAATTATTTTCTCAATATTTTCCCAATATCTTACCGCTAAAAATAACAGGAACAGCCCCGCTATCAGCCATGTAATTTTCTTTAATTCCTTACTCATTTCTTTCATGCTGTTTATACTCCAAGATTCGTTTCAAATTCTTTTATCAGCTTTGCCTGATATTCTGCATCAAAGGTTCCGTTTAAAAACTTCGGAAATGCTTCATGTAAAAGTCTGTTCCAGCTTTCACCTTCTTTTCCGACAAGAACCGGATAATACCATACCCCATTCTTCACAGCAGCGTCATAATCTCCGGGCGCATCCCCCACCATGAGAATCTTATCTGTCTCATATCCCTTTTTCATCATTTCACGGATACAATATGCTTTTGAACCGGCTTCCTGACACAGAAGCACGCGACAATTTTCTTTAAGGTTATGTCTGGTCCATTCTGCTTCTACTGCTTCTGCGTTTGCAGAAGATACTACAGCAAGGTCAGCCGTTTTGCACATTTCGTCCATAGCAGCTTTTACATTCTCAAATGGTTTGTCTTCTGTGGGAATATGATTGATTGCCCGATTGGTACGGACACTCCACAGCAGCGCTTTTTCGATACATTCACTGCTGCTTTTCTGCGTAAGTGCCATTAGTGCCGGATTCGACAGTTCTTTTGCCTCGTTTGTCCATGCCACAAACTCCTCTAATCCCTCAAAATGACATCCTCTGCTCTCCATTTCAGCCAAAGCCATTGCAAGCCCCTTAAAACGATTGATTCCTCTTGTAATGGAATACAAGTTTATATCTAACCATAATTTCATACATTCGTCATATCTGTCCTCTAAGCCATAGGTATAAATCCATTGTGGGCCAAAGCATTCCCTGTGTTTTACTTCCATAGTATCCATTGCGCACCCATCACTGTCAATACATACTATATATTCGCTCTGTTTTACAAAATCAAAATAGCCCATTTTCCCTTCCTTTCTCTCATATAGATTATACCAGATTTCTGACATTCATATTGTAAATTTTACCATTGAAATACCCATGATTCAAGGATATAATTGTCTTAAAACAATTTTACTATAAGAAAACAAGAGGTAACTGAACCAATGGCATACAAACACACCGCCACATCAGATGGCGTTTATGCAGAATTAAAAGAACAAATCCTACATTTGGAGCTTTCGCCCGGCTCTTCCATCAGCGAGATCGAAACCGCTGAAAAATACAACATAAGCCGCACTCCTGTCCGGGATGCATTTAAACGTCTGGAACG
Organism: uncultured Agathobacter sp.; assembly: GCA_944381555.1. Taxonomy (GTDB): domain Bacteria; phylum Bacillota; class Clostridia; order Lachnospirales; family Lachnospiraceae; genus Roseburia. Next base: position 97,143 of record CALWLL010000021.1, read on the forward strand.
CGAAAATCTTTTGGAAATCCGTCCCCATATTGGCACATTTGTTTCTCTTATCGATCTGAATGCAGTAGCCGATGTTTTATACACCCGTGAAGTATTAGAATATGCTGTATTATGCGGTTTATCCCGGTTATACGATAAATCACAGGATTTGCGCATCCGTCTCCTCCTTCAGCAGCAGAAGACATTATTAGAATCTGATTTGGACATTCAGGAATTGAGCCGTGCTTTTATCAAATGTGATAATGAATTCCATTCTGCTCTTTTTGATGCTGCCGGCAAAAAAAATATTACCAGTTTTTTATCCTCTATTAATTGTCAGTATGAACGTTTCCGCACATTTATAAACTTCTCCGGCAAAGATGATTTAAAAAAATTATACGAAGCCCACATCCGGATTTGGGAATGTGTTATTAACAAGGACCTTGTAACCTTAAAGGATTGTTTGAACCACCACCTGTATGACGGTTTCAGTGCCAGCAGCGATATTGTAAGCAAATTCCCGGAATATTTCAAAGAAATCCGCTAAAAACAAAGTGTGCGCTTGACGCATACTTTCGCGCCCGAGCGGTATCGCAAAGCGATTATTTCCTTTCCGCGAGGTGCGCATCTTTCGCAGAGCGTTTTTCATATCATAGGAAAGTAAATTTCTTTCACACGTTAATGTATCACGGTCTTTCCTATAATAAAACAAAGGAGTGCCACAAAAGGCACTCCTTTATAATTATTCGGTTGTTTCCGGTTCCTCAATTACATATTGGCTTACGATATTCTGGAAATCTTCATTTAACATTCCCTTAGAATATTTAAACATCGCATTTACATAAGCCTTCATAGAATCCATATATTCCTCAGTTATCTCCGCGCCCGTCCGGGAAGTAACCTTTTTGCTTCCGGCATCATAAATGACATCATCTGTAATAAAACTCTTATCCTTAAAAATAACTAAAGATGGGGAATCCGATAACATATCTCTTCCCGCAAACAATCTGGAATCATATTCAAATCCAAAAAGATTCAAAAGTGTCGGAAGAATATCCATAGCGCTGCAGGTCTTCTCAACGTTAATCGTTTCCATTGCGCTATTCCACATGATCAGACAGTTCTCCTGAAGAGCAATCTCATCCATTTCCCGGCCTGTAAACGCCTCTATTTCATCCTTTTCATTTGCCAGACCATATGGGCGATGGTCCGCACTGAGTACAATTACTGTTGTATCCAGTTTTCCGGCCTTTTCCAGCTCCTCTAACAGATACGCCATCGCTTTTTCCAATTCCAGATTACAAGCAATATATGCCTTCATCTGCTCTGAGCAGTCCAGATGTTCTACTGCGGATTTATTCTTATATGACATCGCATTACCTGTCCATGAATAAGATGCATGTCCGGACATCGTCATATAATATGCATGAAAACGTTCCTGGCTGATATATTCCGGAAGCGTAGCCACCATCAGTTCATAATCGGAGTTTGGCCATGAGCTTGCACCCTCCATATCAAAAATCCAGTCTCCGTATTCGCTTTTGCTGCAGCTTCCCAATTTAGCCGCTTTAAACTGATATCCAAGGTTCGGATGCGTCTTATATCTGTAATAATAAGATAACGAATTACTGTGATATGCATAGCTGTTTACCCCCTCTTCGGCAAAGTAAGCAGCCAATGAATACGGGTAGGTGTTCGGGTCTGAAAATTTGGATTTGCTCTGTATACCTGCGGAACGTCTCATACTATGCTGACCATCCGGAATCTGCCCGATGAGATTTACATACTCACCGTCTGTAGTACTGGTATTCCATGACTGGACATAATAATCCTTTACTACGATTCCGCTGTTTATCATCTTATACAGCGTCGGCGTCAATTCTTCGCTGACTGCGTGATGCGAAAATCCCTCTGCCGTCAGATAAATCAAATTGTAGCCTTCAAATATTCCTGTATATTCATTCTTGTTGCTCGGAGTCATGGCCTGTAGCATTTCTGCAAGTTCAACAATATCCTCGTCGTCATTGCCCAATAATGCATCGAAGTCAATATTTAACACATTCGGGGAACGGTCAATCACAGGCCCTGTCTCTGTTTCCGTGTCGTTCTCTCCGCCGGTATTTCCGGTATTGCTATTATTTTCTGTTTCATCAGCGGGAGGGAAGGCACCTGCCCAGTCATCAATATCCCCTTCATATTCGCCGAATAAATCCCCCATAAACTGACGGCTGTACAGCGGCAACATTCCATAGTCCTTTGCCAGATCTTCCGGCGAATGCATTCCCTGATATTCCTCATAGAACTCGCTCTTCGTAAGAAACCCCGCCACGATGAACAATGCCGTCAGAGAAATTCCCGCAATTGCAATCACCATACTCTCTATGTACGCACTGGTACGGTATTTCTTCATCCTTATAATATTCTTATGCATCAGTAGCCCTGCTGCTGCAAAAGGAACCGCCATAAACAGAATCGGAAGAATACTTCTTACAATTCCATCCAATGCAACCGACCAGAAATCCGTAAGTGCATCCCCGCCTGTGGTTACTGCCGTTTCAATCAGCATCGGCATTTTAAATATGTTAAAATATACCACCTGAACTACATACAGTAAAAAATTGAATACCATAAGTATCCATGCAATAATCTTATTATAATTCCGTTTTCTGAAAAGTCCCACCAGACATGTCTCCACAGCCGCCAGCGCAACTGTTGTAGAAATTACCATTAACGGATTAATTCCAACAAACCCATAGACAAACAGATGGTAAATCCCTTCTAAATATAATAACGAGATTAGAAAAAAATAGAAATTCTTATGCATACCTTTTACTCCTTGTTTTTATACGCATAATTTGTCATATTAAAGCATATAATAACACAATCCGACAAAATATACCACAAAAATCTCACGTTTTAATCTTAAGATTTTTTTAAAATGAAGCAGAAGTCTTCCCTGCAAAAACTCTTCTGCATATCATAATTGCATTATTGACATCATTTACGAATTCTGCTATTCTCGTTTCAGAAGATATCGCACGCATATTACCATTCTTTCGTTTGGTGCTGCGGTGTCTTTATTTGTTTTGTTAACACAATGTTTTATAAAAGAGGCAGATTATGAAAATTGGATTTGACAATGAACAGTATCTAAAAACACAGTCTGAACACATTCGGGAACGTATCTTACAATTTGACAACAAACTCTATCTTGAGTTCGGAGGCAAACTTTTTGACGATTACCATGCTGCCCGTGTTCTTCCGGGCTTTTCCGCTGACAGCAAGCTCCAAATGCTGCTTAAGCTTAGTGACCAGGCAGAAATCGTGATGGTTGTAAGCATTGAGGATATCATTAAAAATAAAATCCGCGAAGACCTCGGCATCAGCTATGATGATGATGTAGTCCGGCTTATTGACGCATTCCGCACAAAGGGACTTTATGTAGGAAGCGTGGTATTAACGAAATATGCAGAACACCATGCGGTGACGCATTTCCAAAAGAGATTGGAATCCCTCGGCGTCAAGGTATATCATCACTATACTATTCCGGGCTATCCAAACAATGTATCTCATATTGTAAGCAGCGAAGGCTTTGGCAAAAACGATTACATCGAGACCTCCAGACCCCTCGTTGTTGTTACTGCTCCGGGACCCGGAAGCGGCAAAATGGCCACCTGCCTTTCCCAGCTCTTCCATGAACACAGTCGCGGAATCCGTGCGGGATATGCGAAGTTTGAAACATTCCCAATCTGGAATCTTCCTCTTGACCATACCGTAAATCTCGCATATGAAGCTGCAACAGCCGATTTGAACGACATCAACATGATTGACCCTTATCATTTAAAAGCATATGGCGTCACTACCGTAAACTATAACCGTGACGTAGAAATTTTTCCGGTGCTGAATGCAATCTTTATGAAAATCTACGGAACAAGCCCTTATGCTTCCCCAACAGACATGGGGGTAAACATGGCAGGAAACTGTATTATTGATGACGAGATTTGCCGCGAAGCCTCCAGACAGGAAATCATCCGCAGATATTATAATGCTTTGGTAGGTGTTGCCGATGGCACGCGTACCGAAGAAGAATTAAATAAAATCGAACTTCTTATGCGTCAGGAAAATCTCTCTGTTACGGACCGTCCCTGCGTTCCTGTTGCAAGAAGCCGTGCAGAAGCTCTCGGCTGTGCCACAGCCGCAATTGAGTTAGCAGAAGGAAGAATCATTACCGGAAAATCCGGAAGCCTCTTAGGTTCAAGCGCAGCGGTTCTTATGAATGCCTTAAAAGAACTTGCCGGAATCCCACATGAACACCTGATTCTTTCCCCTGAATCCATCGCTCCTATTCAGGCATTAAAAACACAATATCTTGGCAGCAAAAACCCAAGACTTCATACGGATGAAGTACTGATTGCGCTCTCTGCAACAGCCGCAAACAACGAAGAAGCCGCACTTGCTCTAAAGCAGCTTCCGAAGCTTCGCGGATGCCAGATGCATTCCACCGTTATGCTTTCTTCTGTGGACTTAAAAATATTCAAAAAGCTTATGTGTGACGTCACCTGTGATGCCAAAACGCAATAATAGGAACAGACCTTTTTGTGACCTGTGCAACATTCTTTTTCTAAAAAAAGGTATACTATAAATACATCTAAAGATTGAAAGAGAGGACAAGCTATGGCAGAAATAGTTTTAACAAAAAATAATTTTCAAGCAGAAGTTCTAAACAGCGATATTCCTGTATTGGTAGATTTTTGGGCATCCTGGTGCGGTCCATGTATGATGCTTTCACCTGTCATTTCTGAAATTGCCAAAGAATTTGACGGCAAAATCAAAGTGGGCAAAGTCAATGTCGATGAACAAAATGAATTGGCTTTCATGTATCAGGTAGCAAGCATTCCAACGCTTTTACTTTTCAAAAACGGACAGCTTGCAAATACTTCTGTTGGTTTTATGCCAAAAGACGCACTTATCGAAAAGATGGGATTAGGGGCGTACTAGTTCCTATCCATACAGACAAAACGGGCTGCGGCTTTGTGATGAAACTCACAAAGCCGCAGCCCGTTTGTTTAATAACCATAGTATCCTGCTATTGCCACAATTACCATAAGCAGCACTAAAAATATGGCTGTTGAAATCAACCTGATACGATATTCTCTTTTCATGTTGTTCTCCTTTCCATAAACTGCAGGATAGAAACAATCGGTACGATTAAAAATCCACAGACCAGATTGCTCACACCATGTATAAAGTCCCAAGGTAATCCTGTAATAATCCACGCTATCATCCCCTCAAAACTTAATCCAAACAAAATTGCCTGAGCCGGGGCATATAAGGTTCCGAACAAAAAGCCATGTGCAGAGCATGCACATATATAGAGAATATTTTTGGTTCTTTTGGACAGCTTCTGCGGAATCAGCATGATTGCTGCCCAAAGCACTGTCCATATATAAAGATACGGAATCCACCATGTGGAAAATCCGCTAAGGATACCATTCAAAAACACATAAACATAGATAGGATATAATGCCTTTTTCCGGTATACTACAGTATAAGCCACAGTAAACATCCCCAGAAGATGTACATTCGGAGCCCACTCCATAAGTATTTTGGAGAGATACATAATTGCTCCCAGCATGGAGAAAACCGCCATTTCACGGATAGAAAGCTTCATTATTTTTCAACCTTGAAGGAATAGCTGTCTCCCTCTGCAACCGGAGTACTGTCAACACCGGATGCTGCATATTCCCCATTTACATAAAATGCCCAATACGTACCATCCGCATCATAGTCTGCGGTAATTCCGTTAACAGTTTTCACATAAAGACCAAATTCACTTTCTTCTCCTTCAATAAGCTCATGCTCTAGAAGTGCATCGCCTACTGTTTCTTTATCCGTATGGATTTCAAATACTGTTTCATTTCCATCGCCATCTACTACTGTAAATGTAAATTTCACAGCACCTTCTCCAAGGACTTCTGCCTCGGATTCTGTATTTCCGGCTTCAGGACTTTCTGTTTCCGTTTGTTCCTGATTGTCACCGCAACCTGTTGCACATAATGCCATAGCCACAATCAGCATCATACAAAGGAATAGTGACGACAATTTTTTCATCATCATTTTTTTCATCTTATAATCTCCTTTATAAATTATATATTTTTTCTTTACCCTTATCCTTGGCGCTCGCAATTGTTATAAGGATTTGTTCTTCCGGGTATTTCGACTTAGTACGCTGCAAATCCGCCTTCTCAGATTTCTCCAATGGCGCTGTCCTAAATTGTGGCGTTTAGTAAGATCTGCTTTCTTAATGTACTTCACGGCGACGGGCTCGTACAGGATTTGCACCTGTTTCCCCGAACAAGAACCTTTCACATTATATCATTCCCCTGAATAGAATACAATGCCTAATCGATTGCTTCATTCCCGTTGTTCCTTGCATAACGATGTTCGTTTTCCTCGCTTATGCGGTAACCAACACCCAGCTCGTTGATAATATACTTATTATCTCCGGGTTTTGAGCCAAGTTTTTTACGGATATTCGCCATATTTACCTGAAGCTTCTTTACGCCTCCATCATCGGTCGGTCCCCAGATTTTACGGATAATCGTTGCATAAGTCAGCACCTTCCCCGGATTATGAGACAGAATTTCCAGAATATTATATTCTGTTCTGGTAAGTTTTACTTCCTCACCCGCAATGGTAACCATGCGCCTTGCATAATCAATGACCATATCATGCAGCGTAAATGTTCCGTCATGTGCCATTTCTACTTCCGAGGTACGTCTGTTGCGAAGCGCGGCACGAACCCTTGCGAGAAGCTCTGCATTGCCAAAAGGCTTGGTTATGTAGTCGTTTGCACCCAAATCCAAGGCCATTACCTTATCCGCTTCGCTTGTTCTTGCAGAAAGCACAAGTATGGGTGTAATATCACTTTTTCTTAGTTCCCTGATAAATTCCAGTCCGTCTCTATCCGGAAGTCCAAGATCCAGAATAACCAAGTCCGGCACATTTGATAACATCATCATGATACCTTCTTTGCATGTGCCAACGGTTACTGCCTGATACCCATTCGCAGATAAAATAGTATCTAACAGATTGCAAATATTCGCCTCATCTTCAATTACAAGTACTTTATACTTATTGTTGCTCATCCTCTACCTCCATTGCCAGAGAAAATCCAAACACCGCCCCGCCTTCTTCTCTGTTTCTTGCAAATACTTCACCGCCGTGCGCTTTTATAATGGTTGAACATACGGACAGCCCGATTCCCATGTTATTGCGTGTTCCATCGGTTGGAGTATTGTCCCTTTCCAAATAGCCCGTAAACAATTTTGTGACTCTCTCCTCCGGAATTCCGCATCCGTTATCTGCCACTTCAAATATTGCATAATTCTCTTCTACTCGAACCGAAAACTTTAATTCTGTCATACCCTTTGCGTGAATAATTGCATTTTCCAATATGTTAATCAATACCTGCTCAATTAACATCGCGTCCATCGGAATACTGATAAAATCCTCCGGTATATCCACTTGTATCTCCTGATTCGGATAATGCTTATGGAATTTTACCAGCACCGCATCAATTAACTCCTCCAATACCGTTGAAGTCTTAGTAACCTGCGCCACGCTGTCATCAATCCGGGTAACCGACAATAGATTCTCCACCATTCGGATCAGCCACTGGGAATCCTCATGAATCTCACTTAAAAGTTTTATCTGCTGCTCTTTGCTCAAGGAATCATAATTCTCTATAATAGCGGAACTAGAGCCATAAATAGAGGTAAGCGGCGTCCGCAGATCATGTGACACAGCACGAAGCAGGTTCCCGCGCATACGTTCTTTTTCGCTTTCAGCTTTTATTTTTTCCTGTAATTTAACCTTTGTCGTAAGCGTACTCGTCATGACTGCAACCACAAGCATGACGACTGCGGCGAGCATATTGACGGGTGTAATCAAATCAATGCTGTAGTACGGGGCGGTAAAAGTAAAGTTTACCAGCATTACACTTGCAAGAGACGCCAGTACGCCCCAGAAATACCCTTCTGTTTTTAAAGAAACAAAGAAAACACCCAGTACGAATATCGTCGGTACAAGGGTGTTTGTCTCAAACACGAACTGCATTATGAAATTGAGAAAGTAGCTGATAACTAATATAAACATTGTCAAAAGCCCATCATGGATGCTCTGTTTATATTTTGTCATAGCTGCTCCCTCCACTTTTCCTATGAATAAATCTTAGTGATTGCCTGCGCAATATTAAGCACATGGTCACCGATACGTTCAAAGTCCGTTAGAAGCTCAGAGTATAGAACACAAGCCTCTTCACTGCAAAGACCCTTTCTCATACGGTCCAAATGCGCCTCTCTGTAATTTCTGGTCATATCATCAATCTTCTGCTCCATTGCTGCAATATCAGAGAGCCACACAGTCATATCATCTTCCCTGTGAAGAACTTTGTCAATGGCTTTTTGTGTAATTTTCTGCATTTTTTCCAGTTCTTCTCTGGCATTATCAGAAAATACAATATTCTTTTTCTTAATGGTTTCCACATATTCGCCAATATTTATAGCATGGTCGCCGATACGCTCTGCATTTCCCGTAATGAGGAAATACTGTTCAATGTTCGTAACATTGCTGCCACTGTTGCTTGATACTAAAATCTTGGAAATATACTGGGAAATATCTTTATTTAAAGTGTCAATTATCCCCTCTGTTTCCTCTGCTTTTTTCAGCACGGCGGTATCCGTATCCAGTACCGCCTGATAGCAGCGGTTTGCATTTTCTCCTGCAAGCGAAATCATACGCTCAATTTCCTGACGCAGAATATCCATATGAATCGCATCTGCACCAAGATGTGTTCTTGTACGTCCGAATTCCTTATTTAAGGTACCGAGAATAGAGATATTTTCCTGTTCCTGCTTAGAATCCGGCAGAATCTTTGTCGCTGCTTTCGCAAGATATGTACCAAACGGAAGAAGCAGACAGGTTGTCGCGATATTAAACAAGGTATGCATATTTGCAATCTGTGCTGCCGGTTTTCCCGGTGTAAAGGCTGCCACGAAATCCGCAACAGGAAGTGTCAGACAAAGCACCGTAAATACTGCCGTACCGATCAGGTTGAACATTAAATGAATAATCGTAGTTCTCTTTGCGCTTCTGTTTGTTCCGATTGATGCCAGAACTGCTGTAATACAAGTTCCGATATTCATACCAAACAGCACGAATACAGAACTTGAAAATGGAATAAGCCCATTGTCTGCCAACGTCTGCAAAATACCTACCGAAGCAGATGAAGATTGGATAATTGCCGTAAATACAGCGCCTGCAATAATTCCGACCAAAGGATTTGAGAACTTGGTCATAAGGTTGATAAATACTTCAGATTCTCTTAGCGGTTCCATTGCACTTCCCATCATATCCATACCGATGAAAAGTACACCAAGCCCTGCAAGAATCTTACCTACATGCTGCACCTTCGGTGCTTTTAAGAATACAATCATGGCAACACCGACAAATGCCATAAGAGGTGCAATTGCTCCTACATCAAGAGCAATAAGCTGTCCTGTGATGGTTGTACCGATATTGGCACCCATGATAATCCATACTGCCTGCTGCAGGGTCATCATACCTGAGTTTACAAAACCTACCACCATTACGGTTGTTGCAGAAGATGATTGGATAATCGCTGTAATAAGCGCACCTACCGCAACTCCAAGAAAACGGTTCGACGTCAATTTCTCAAGGATTCTCTCCATTCTGTCTCCGGCAACATCCTCTAAGCCATCGCTCATCATCTGCATACCGTATAAGAACAGCGCCAATCCTCCCAAAAGTCCAAGTAAAATGGTCACTTCCATTTGTTACCTCCTAAATCAGAGCCTATTCTGACATGATAAAATACATTCCCATCCTAACCTATGGGTTTTTGCTCCGTCAATCAGGCCAAGAGGTTCTTTACCATTTCTTAACCGTTGATGGTGAACGGCTTTTCTTACTCTAATCCGCACTCAGCTTCCACGCTCATACAGGTTCCCATGAAAAATGGCTGATTATTCTCGCAGTCGATAAGCATATATACAAACGGACGGTCCAGATATACTGTCTCTTCCTCTTCGTGAAATGGCGCAGATTCGGGTGTTACTTCCACGACCGTAGCAGCTCCTGCCTTCGTCCCCAGCGGACCTACGGTAATAAAAGTCTTATGAATCACACGCCCAATAAAAATGTTTCCGACAGTCGAGCTGCCAAGACCTGTAAAATCAGCATTATCCTTAGAAAATGCATCTGTCATTCCCATTTTTATCAGCACATCATTCATAATAACGTCATACTCTGTCTCAAATTGCGGAATCGCTGCATTTACGTGGATTTCTTTTGGATTTTCCAAAAGAGACCTTACTTTTTCACCGGATAAGCCTGCTACATATTCTGACACCGTAACGCCCTCATTCGGAAGCAGCGCTGCAAAAGCATACTTCTTCCCATTGTAGTATTTGATAAATCCTGTTGCCTGTTCATCTTCTATATAGAGTGATTCATCCGAATACATCATTTCCGCTTTTTGCTTTGTTCCATCTTCTGTGGTAAAAACACCCTCGCGAACCTGATTTTCCTCATAGGTATCCAGCCACTCTGCTTCAAATGCCAATGTGTTTATGAGATACATAACCGCTTCTTCTGGAATCTCATCCAGAATATTCCGAATCATACCGTCCGTATTCTGCTCTACCCACCGATTGATGTCATCTAATGTGCTTTTATCAAAGGCCGAACGATAGATACCTGCCTGATAATAATCTCCATTCGTCTTTAAAAAATCCTGATTTACCGTAAATCTCTCATCATCCGTAAACCAAATGGAATTTGCCATACTTAGCTTATACTTTTCTTCGTTTGGGAGTCCCTGCATATAGTAAAGCAGGTAACTGTTTAACTGTTCTACGTTTAGTCCAAATACCTCTTCCATCTGTGTCAGGGTTTGATTCTTGGCTCCATTTGCAGTCATGGCGAGCGCCGCTAACACGGATGTTGGCGAAATCAACGTGTTTTCTCCCTCTTTACTACTGTTTTGAAACAGACGTACAGAAAAATCCGTAATCTGTGCCTGAACCAGATCCGGATTATACTCACAACCAATGATATTTATATAACCGTTCTCATCTATCGGTGAATATCCTTCCATCAGGTTTTTTGACTGCACGCTTTTTTCTGTTTCCTGTTCCGTTTGCTGTCCCTGCCCCATTTTCTGCCCTTCCTGACTGCCTCTGCAGGCAGTCAAAGAAAGCAGCATTGTACCTGCCAATATTGCAGCAAGTAATTTTGTAATAAAAACCTTTTTCATCCTCATTCCTTCCTTTCCCAATGTGTTTCAATGATTCCATTTATGGTGTCATATATATCTTTATCAAGTATCAGGCAAATTTCACTCCTGTCTTCATAATAGAGATACCCATCCTCCAATAACCGGCAATGCACCACCTCTTTATCCGCTTTTTCAAAAAACAGATGATATACCACATCTTTATCGGCCGACACCTTTTGGGTCGAAACATATCCGGCGGTACACATATTTTCTACCAGTTTATCTATATCTTGCTTATACTTTGTATCAATGGTAACAGCCTGCTGCAGTGCTTCTTCCTCACTCACAGCATTTACCCACAGCTCATGGGTAAGTACCGATACCCGGATATAATTATTTTTCAGTTGACAGACATCTGATGATGACGTAGGCGGCATAGATTCTAACTCATTTTTTGCATCCTCCTCGTTTTCCTCTATATAGTCCATATTGCCACTGCTTATTTCTTCTGTTGCAAATTGGCTTTCCAAGACGCTCTCTTCTGATTTAGTTGCCGGCGCATTATCTTTTTCTTCCGGCAGCGGATTTGAGATAATTCCCCACACATAGCTTCCGGTTGCCAGCACACACAGGCTTGCTGCTGCAGCGGCCAAGCGATACAAAGGAAACTTTCTTTTTTTACGCCCGACAGGATTTCTTCGCAGGTTGTCTGTCTGTGCTATCATATCCTCATCCAAGAGGTTTAATTCGTCATGGATAAGTTCTCCTCTATTCTCCTTTTTCATATGTAGAATCCCTCCTTTTGCAGATATTCTTTTAATCCACATCTGGTACGATATAGTAAGGCTTTGGCTTTGGTTTCACTCATGCCACAATAATTTGCCGCATCTTTTAGTGAATCCAGAGAGTAATATCTTCCAATAAACAGATTTCTGGTTTCCTGCGGCAATGTGCAAAGGCAGCGGTTAATCGCTTTTGCCAGAAGTTCTGCCTCGACTGCTTGTTCAGCAGTATTTCCATCCGGTATACACTCTTCTAGTTCTGTTAGAGAATAGATATATTCTGATGGAATTCTTTTCTCCCGTGTATGCCTGCGCACTACATCAATTGCTGTTCTCCTTGTTATTTTTGCAAGAAAAACAGACAACACCTTTGGCCTGTGAGGCGGCATGGCTTTCCACGCTCTCATATAAGTGTCATTCACGCTTTCTAAACTGTCTTCCATATTACCTAGAATGTTGTATGCGATTTTTGTCAAATAGTGTCCATACTTTTCTTGTGTTTGTGCGACTGCCGACTCGTCGCGCTTCCAATACAAATCGACAATTCTTTCATCTGTCATGGAGGAAACTCCCTTCACTGCAATTATCGTGCGCTTCGATAATCTCATAAAAACATCCTGCGCATGATGTTTTATGTGCTTACTATATATCTCGTTTTATTTGAAGGATGGTTTCAGATTTTGTAAATTTATTTTAATAAAAAAGCAGGTATTCTTACAATACCCACTTTAATTCCTCTGCTAAAACAGACTCCAACGCTATTTCTATTTTGGTTTTTCCAGCAAAACTTTGCCTGTTACATCACACCGAACATTTTAAGCACCCAGTAAATAAGCCCCAGCACCCAGCTTGAAAAGATTCCGTATAAAATTACCGGTCCTGCAATCCGGAATATCTGGCAGCCGATACCAAATACCTGTCCTTCTTTTTTAAATTCAATAGCGGAAGCACACACACCGTTTGCAAAGCCTGTAATCGGAACAAGCGCGCCTGCGCCTCCCCAGTTTGCCAAAGACGGATATATGTTGAAACTTGTTAGAAGAACACTGCATAAAATCAATATCAGGCTGCACCATGTAGATGCATCCTCTTTCGTCAACCCAAACTGATTCATGGCTACATTTACGATAATCTGGCCGATAAGACAGATAAGACCGCCAAGCAGAAATGCTTTTAACATATTCATCCAGATATTATGCGTTGGGGTTACCTGCTTTACATATTCGTTATATGCCTCATTGCGTTTCTGTTCCTGAGGCGGTAACTGGTTATTTTTCATATAGCATACCTTCCTTAATTAAAAATCCTTATATTCTAAGTATAGCTATGCCCAATTTTCTTCCATTTTATACTTTTCTTATACTTCTACCGTGACACCGGAGTTGTCATCTGCCATAAGTATTCCTCTGTCTCACCCCATCGGAATAACTCCCTCATCTGCTCATCATAATCCTCCAATGGTTTATATACGGAAACCATCCTGATGAGATGCTCTTCCTTTTCGTCCTTTGGCTGTATACTGCCTATGCTCCCCTGAATCTTGCGAAACATCTCTTCTGGTTTTAAATCCTCTGTTAAATCAAGTCCAAACAGCTTCTTCATAAGCCCCGCCAAATAGTAAAACTCATAGTTTCCCAGCAATACCGATGTCTGCTGGTTACATTTTATAATGACGCTTTGTCTTGCAATAGATATTACCATACTGCCCCTCGTTTTTTGCGTTTTTGCATAAGTACCTTTGAACAACTAAATGCAGGTACTCAAATTGCCCTATGGATACACACCTGTGTATTACTCTCCGAGTATAGCATATCCTGCGAAAAAATAAAATAAGCTTCCCACCATTTTACCGATTGCCATAACAAACAGTAATTTCTCGCAAAGCTGCTCATGCATCTTGATTCTTCGAAAAAAAATAGGAAACGTATCTAAGATTTCTGCCAGTGCCACCGAAATACATCCGGCAAAAATCCCGGCGGATAATCCATAGATAGCAAGGAGGCTGTCGCCTAACAGTTCAAACAGCAATTTCTTTTTCCATGATAACAGCGAGAGAACTGTACCAAACAAAACACCTGCAACTACGCGGTTTTCAATGTAAATAATCTTATGCTCCAGATTCGCCTTTTGTATGATGCGTGGCAGCACCCGTATCACAAGGAGAAAGGCAAAGGTTCCTGCCGCAACTCCAATTCCTGAACAGAAGCCTGCAATTATAAATATCAAAAAATCAGGAAACATCTTCTTTATGTCCTTTCTCATCTGCCTCCGCAATTTTAGTAATACTTAAATCTTTCTTATATTTTTTCATTTCAACTTCAATAGGCGTAGGATCATTTGATAGTTTTCTATTTCGCATATGATTGAAGAATACAATAATCCCTACTGCCAATCCAATACTATAGGATATTTCTAATTCAGAAACCACAGGCTTTGTTTCTCCCGTTATCTGTTCATAAAACTTTTCAAATACCCCCTGAATGCCTATATCATTATGAAAAGCCATAATTGTAAAAGCAGAGCCGAAGAATACCAAAACACTTACAGCAGCTATTTTAAGCTTTTCAAGAACAGGAGATTTGGCTGTGCTCTTTACATATTCAACAACAAAATCCTGTTCTCCGCAGTTTACAACGTCTACATTCGGATAATCACGGTGGATGCGCTCAATTACCTTCAATATAGAAAAAGCTACAGCGTGTTCATGGTTAAAGCTATATAAATCCATCTGCTTAATCCTTCGCACTATGGCTGAATTGGTACATTCTATCTTCAATACATCGCCTAAGGTTACCTGTCTGTCATATACAACACAATTGATGGAGGCCTTCACATATACGGTTTCCTGCATCTACTCCATCCCTGCCTTTTCAACATCCCACTGTATGGCGTACTGCTCCCATACCAATAAGCCGTCTTTGTCTGAACGCTGTTCATTATACACTGATACACAATACCAGATGCCAAAACCAACTACTGCCACAAGAATTATTGCTAATATCGTTCTATATACTTTCATGTTTCATTCTCCTTTGATTTTTCATAGTATGTGCAATTGTTTCCATTTTATATGCAAATCATTGAAAACACATGGAAAAGGATTGACATGAAATCATTTTGGGCATAAATTGGATATAGATTAACATGGGGAGAAATTGATATGGCAACAACCAAGGAAGTATTGGCTCTTGCTGTTGAGGTAGCAGATGTAATGCTGCGAAATGGCGGAGAAATATATCGTATTGAAGATACCGTTATTCATATATTAGAAGCATATAATGTGCAGAATTTTGATGTTTATGTACTATCCAACGGCATTTTTACAAGTGCAAACGAAGATAAAGAGGATGCCTGCAGCATGATTCGTCACGTTCCGTTAGGCGAGGTAAATCTTACGAAAATATCTTATTTAAACCAATTAGCCCGTGATTTATGCAGTCATAAATGCACGATTGAAGAAGGCTGGAAGCGCATAGAGGAAGCCAGACAGCTTCCAAAGTATGCAGGCTGTATACAGATATTTTTCTGCGGCTTAGGCAGTGCGTGCTTTGCCGTTTTATTCGGAGCCGGATACTTGGAATTTGCCTTTTCTTTTCTTATCGGCATGGCAGAACAGGTTGTTCTGCACTTCTTAACAAAGTACAAATTTTCCCGATTTTTGCGCAATGTATTTGCAAGTATGTTTGTTTCTGCATGCAGTATCCTGATTCTTATGACAGGCCTTCCTGTCCTGCAGGATAAAATTGTAATCGGCGCCATTATGCCTTTAGTTCCAGGAATCACGTTTACTACCTCAATCCGCGATTTCCACAACGGAGACTATCTCTCAGGAACCATTCATCTGATCGATGCATTAAGCACTGCTTTATGTATTGCGGTGGGCATCTGCCTTCCTTTGCTTTTCTACAGTTATTTCGGAGGAGGTATTTTGCTGCCATGATTATCTTTCAATTAGTAATTGCCATGCTGGCAACCATATCCTTTGCAATATTGTTTACAGCTCCGAAAAAAGAGATTCTTTTCTGTGGGCTCACCGGAGCTTTCGGATGGATTGTATATTACTTATTTACCAATCATGGCATGCATCTGGTATTGGCGTCCGCAATTGCAACCTTCTGCCTTACCATTCTTGCAAGATGCCTTGCTGTAATAAGGAAAAATCCGGTAACCGTGTACCTTCTGGCAGGTATTTTCCCGCTTGTACCCGGCGCAGGAATTTACTACACCGCATATTATCTATTTATCGGAAATACGCAGATGTCCGGATATAAAGGATTAGAAACGCTCGAGATTGCGGGCGCTATCGTATTTGGTATTATTTTTGGTTTTGGTATTCCGCAATCCTTATTCCATAAATTATCACCACGCAGGATTGATTTGAATGAAGGAAATTAAAAACAGGAATGTTCATAGAATCATTCCTGC
>CALWLL010000022.1 GCA_944381555.1 uncultured Agathobacter sp.
ACGGACATGCTATATGTTTTTTTATCTCCAACATTTATTAAAGCTCCTGTAGAACTTGAGAAATGTCTTTTATATATTGCCCTCAAAACTGAATAAGCATCTACTAATCCAGCACCATTCTTTTTAAATTCTTCTGTTCCTGTAACATAATGAGCCTGTGTAACCTGTTTTGCCGTTGTTGCAGCAAGTATTGCTTTAACTATATGTTGCTTTGTCTTAAGTGACGGGTAATATTCACACATTAATGCAATGGTTGCCGTCACAAGCGGTGCAGAAAAACTCGTACCCCAACATGATGTGTATCTTCCTGGAGCCATCATATCCGGTTTTAATGTCCGATGCTCGCTTAACGATTGCCCCAATGAATTATAGGATGACGCATGTTCAATTATTTTTACTTGTCCACCCTCATTTTTATACTCATAATATTCTATCCTATTATATGGATACTCATTTTCAACGGCACCTACTGTTATAATATTATAACCCATTGCAGGGGACCCAACTCCATAAGACCCTTCGTTTCCTGCTGAAATAACAAAATGCACATCATGATTATAAGCGATATGATCTATCCATTTATCAAAGGCAAAATATCCATTAGCGAAACCTCCATAGCCTGCCGACATATTTATTATGTTTACTCCTTGACTTAGTAACCACTCAATCCGAGAAAACGTATTCAAAATACTGCTTTCCGCTCCAGTCGCATAAAACGTTGCATCTGAAGCCAAAGTTCGCATTATATTATATACATTATCTGCATGGGTGTTTGTTAAATTTTGGAATCCATCCTCCTTAGTAATCTCCGTATCATCAGGAACATAATTCTCTATCTGCCCAATTTTTATCCCGTTACCCGATACAGCAAAATAATCTTTTGCATATTCCCCTCTAATAATATCAATGTTATCTTCTATCTCAGACATCGGAAGTATCCCTGTCATATCTGTTCCCGTATCATATGCGTCTTGTATTTCGTCTTCTCCTACATATTCAGCCCAAACAACCTCATCCTTCTCAACTAACTCAGCAATTTTCGTTACACTTAAATTTGCGAAAATACAAGGCGAATACTGACTCACATATGCAACAGACATATCTTTTGCCATAAAATTCTCCGCCACAAAATTGCCGTTATTTGCGCTATACATTGCTGTGGCCGCTTCACGTTCTGCCTCAATATACGTCTGTACATACTCATCACTTTCATTTTCATCAACTGAAATATCTACATATGTTAATCCATTTTCTTCATAATTGTATATGGATAATCGTACCGCGACCTTACAGAATAATTTTCCCTTGTCATTTCAGCCGCATCTATGCCAGCTTCTACCGCTTTTTCGATTTCCACATCTTCAACCCAGATAATGCATGAATATTCTTCTCCAGAATCTATGAAATCCCCAGAAACAAGTTCTTCATAAGTTACCTTCAATAAATTCAACAACACTGTACCAACTTTATCAGATGCCTCATATTCTTCAACGAAATTTAAAGGTAACTGTGTTGCCAAAATACAGCCAACTAGTAATACAGCCACTAATCTCCTTTTGTACATGATAACCCCCTCTTAAGTAACTTCATCTTGATAATCTTTAAAGAAGCAGAATTATCTCTTTAACTATTTATTTGCGCACAATTCTCGCTTTGTCCCCCTCAAATAGCTTGACATTTTCTCGCTTTTCTTCAAGTTTACTGTAATTAGTGTACTCTCGCCGTAAATTTCCGTCAATATTTTTCAAAACTTTATAACAAAAACATTTTATATCTGAAAAATACCTGTCTTTAGAATTTCGCACAAAAATGACCGCACAAGTGCGCGGTCATTTTTAAGTATCTGATTATAAATCTTTATCCTGTTTATTTGACATAAGCATATCGATATTTATATGTTATTCTTTTTTCTTCTTCCATACGCTCCTACGCCTGCTAAAACCAGTAATGCACCTGCAAACAGGCTATACACTACAACGGAAGTTGCGTCACCCTTCTGTGGGACTTTTTCATCATCCGGCTGTTCTGTTGATGGTTCTTCCACAGTTTTATCGGAATACACGATTATGTATGGGCTAAAGCTGTCTGCCTCAATCTTAATTCCGTCTTTTGATAATACGGCTGCTACCTCCTCTAGTTTATCTGTTGCAGAATCGTAGTGATATACCTTTACATCATGCTTATCAAGCGACTTTCCTTCCTCCCATGCAAATGTAATCTCTACTTTTCCGGATTGAAGTTTAACCACCTTATCATTTGCAATAAGAGAAATATCATAATAATTTGCATCTGCATCTTCTAATTTAATATTGATGGATAACAGCTTTTCTTTCAACGCGTCTGCAATAGCTTTCACAACAGAGTCAGATGCCGGCTTTATGGAAACCTTAACATCTTCCACCTTAATGTCATCTTCAAATGCTACATCTTCTGAAACCGTAACATCTTCAATCACATCCTTAACCGTTTCATCCGGCTCTACCGGAAGCGTTTCAGGTTCAGATGGTTCTGTTGACTCTTCCGAAATTGCAACGAATGGGATATTATGGGCTACGGCATATTTGTGCGCTGCGCTATTCTCTGGGCTGTATATGGTAAGCTTATCACAGTCAAAAAATACAGGGTCTTCTCCCTCTTCTTCATAGAAATCGGTTACGCTTGATGGGATAGTTATACGCTCCAGATTCTCGCAGTAAGCAAATGTTCCACTCTCAATACTTGTGACACCTTTTGGAATTTCTATGTCTGTAAGGCTGGTACACTCACTAAACGCATACCATCCTATACTCGTTACCTTACCGCCGCCTAACTCAGACGGAATTATCAGTTCCGTATCTGTTCCCGTCCAGCCTGTAATCGTAACATTTCCATTATCATCTATAGTGTAGGAGTATACCCCTTCACCTACTTCTTCGGTCAGTACCTCATCTGCTCTTGCAGTAATAATATCTTCATCAAAAATGTAAGATACTGCCAGTCCACTGATTACCAGACCTGCCACAAGCATTATGCCTGCCAGTCCTTTTTGAATCCATCTTTTCATTTTCATTTTTCTCCTTCTTAAACAAAATCATCTTCGTAATCTCTAAAGAAGCAGAATTGAATCTTGGACACCTGATTTGCTTCCGTGTTTTATCCAGCTTTAAATTATCTGATAATTCCGCTTTATCTTTACAAGATACTGTAATCAGTGTACCCCCCGAATTTGTCAACATCTTTTCCAAATTTTTCCTATTTTTAACCATTTTGATGATTTTAGGAATTCTAATGTAACATTCGGAACCTTGCGGATGCAATTTTCTTCTAGAAAAATTCACGTTCTATACTATTAGATTTTCTTTCCATTCAACACGCTTTCCACCAGTTTATCCCCTTCATATCGTAGCTTTAAGGAGAAAAACTCCGCGCCTTGCTCCAGTAAGCGGAAAAATATCTTATCGCCTTCCCAGATAGGCAAATGATAAACTTTCGACTTCTTTACCCATTCCAGATTTCCTTCACTGCACTCTGTCATCTCTCCCGCATAATCGTCTGCCGTATATAAAAACATATACTCCGTCTGCTGCACATCCGTCACAAAGGTAATGATGCCTCTTAGCTTCCATGCCTTCAGTTCTAGGCCTGTTTCTTCACGGACTTCACGAAGCAGACACTCTTCGGGCGATTCTCCCTCCTCAAAGTGTCCGCCTACGCCAACCCATTTATCTTTGTTGATGTCCTTTTCCTTTTTTACGCGGTGCATCATCAGGTAGCTGTCATCCTTTTCTATATAACAAAGCGTTGTTAAGTTGTTTCGCATATGGTTCTCCTACTTTTCCAAATATGGCTTTAAGAATTGTCCGGTATAACTTTCCGGCACCCGGCATATCTCTTCCGGTGTGCCCTGTGCAATGACAGTTCCGCCTCCGTCGCCGCCTTCCGGTCCCATATCGATGATATAGTCTGCGGTTTTAATTACATCCAGATTATGCTCAATTACGACCACCGTATTGCCATCCTCCGCAAGCCTGTGAAGAATCTCAACCAGCTTGTGAACATCCGCAAAATGAAGTCCCGTTGTAGGCTCGTCCAGAATATAAATCGTCTTTCCGGTACTCTTGCGGCTAAGCTCCGTAGCAAGTTTAATCCTCTGTGCTTCACCGCCGGACAATTCCGTTGAGGGCTGTCCTAATTTTACATAGCCTAATCCTACATCATAAAGTGTCTGTATCTTACGGAGTACGGTTGGAACATTCTTAAAAAATTCCACCGCATCTTCCACTGTCATGTCCAGAATGTCATAGATACTCTTGCCTTTATATTTTACCTCAAGCGTTTCCCGGTTATAGCGTTTTCCTCCGCAGACTTCACACGGCACATATACATCCGGCAGGAAATGCATCTCTATCTTTAAGATACCGTCCCCGCTGCACGCCTCACAACGTCCGCCCTTTACGTTAAAGCTGAAACGTCCCTTCTTATAACCTCTCGCTTTTGCATCAGGAGTTGCGGCAAACAAATCGCGGATCATATCAAACACACCTGTATAGGTGGCAGGGTTGGAGCGAGGGGTTCTTCCAATCGGCGACTGGTCAATATCTATTACCTTGTCCAACTGCTCTAAGCCTAGAATATCGTCATGTTTTCCCGGAATGCATCTTGCACGGTTTAAGCTTCTTGCCAGATGTTTATACAGAATCTCATTTGTAAGAGAGCTCTTGCCGGAACCGGATACCCCCGTAATGCAGACCATGACACCCAGAGGAATATCCACATCGATATTTTTTAAGTTATTTTCCCTTGCACCTTTTATGGTAATAAATCCGACAGGTTCTTTCCGCTTATCCGGAACCGGAATCTTCATCCGTCCGCTAAGGTACGCCCCCGTCAGAGAATCCTTACATTTCATAATATCGTTTACCGTGCCGGCAGCAACGACTTCCCCGCCATGAATACCCGCCCTTGGGCCAATATCTACAATATAATCTGCTGCACGCATGGTATCTTCATCATGCTCGACAACCACAAGTGTGTTGCCTAAGTCCTTTAAGTTCTTTAACGCACCTAACAATTTATCATTATCTCTCTGGTGCAGACCGATACTTGGTTCATCTAAAATATAGGCAACGCCAACAAGACCTGAGCCAATCTGCGTAGCCAGACGGATACGCTGTGCTTCTCCGCCGGATAAAGTTGCAGTCGCACGGGTCAGCGTCAGGTATTCCAGCCCCACTTCTTTTAGAAATCCCACACGCGCCTTAATCTCTTTTAGAATCTGCGCCCCAATCAGCTCCTGCTGTCTGGTGAGTCTCATTTCCTCTAAAAATGCACACAATTCCTTTACCGACAGGGATGTCATCTCATAAATATTCTTATCCGCAACCGTAACCGCCAGAGAGGAACGTTTTAAACGCTGTCCTTTGCAGCACTCACACGGTGAAATACGCATAAACTGCTCATATTCTGCTTTCATGGTTTCCGAGAACGTCTCCCGGTATCGGCGCTGTACATTTTTAATCAGCCCTTCCCAGTTCAAATCGTATACGCCTTCGCCACGCTGTCCCTTATAGTGAACCTTAAGGATTCGTCCATCTCCGCCGTTGATAAACATATCCTGAATATCTGCCGGCAAATCCCGATATGGGGTGTCCAAATCAAATCCATAGCCTTCGGACAAGGCGCGCAAAGTAGCATAGGTATAGCTGGACGGGTCTGTACTTGACTGCCAGCCCAATACCTGAACCGCACCCTCGGAAATTGCAAGAGACTTGTCCGGAATCATAAGTTCTTCATCAAATTCCATCTTATACCCCAAACCAAAACAGGTCGGGCAGGCTCCGAAAGGATTATTGAATGAAAAGCTTCTCGGCTCTACTTCATCAATACTTACGCCGCAATCCGGACACGCAAAATTCTGGGAGAATGTCATAGGTTCCCCACCAATTATATCCACAATCGCGTTGCCCTCTGTTAAATCAAACACATTTTCCAAAGAATCCGCAAGCCTCTTTTCGATTCCTTCTTTTACTACAAGGCGGTCTACGACAATATTTATGTTGTGCTTGATATTCTTGTCCAGTTTAATCTCTTCGGAAAGCTCATATTGGTTCCCGTCCACAATCACACGGACATAACCGCTTTTCTTTGCCTTTTCAAACAGCTTTTCATGCTGTCCCTTTCGTCCGCGCACCACCGGAGCAAGAATTTGCAATTTGGTCTTCTCCGGAAGCTGCATAACAGCATCCACCATCTGGTCAATGGTCTGCTTTGTAATCGCGCGTCCGCATTCCGGACAGTGCGGAATACCGATTCTTGCGTACAGCAGACGGAAGTAGTCATAGATTTCCGTAACCGTTCCAACTGTAGAGCGGGGATTCCTGTTGGTAGATTTCTGGTCAATGGAAATCGCCGGCGGAAGTCCTTCAATGCTCTCTACATTCGGCTTTTCCATCTGCCCCAAAAACTGTCTTGCATAAGAAGACAAGGACTCCATATATCTTCTTTGCCCCTCTGCATAAATCGTATCAAAGGCAAGAGAGGATTTCCCCGAACCGGATAAGCCCGTCAGAACGACAAACTCATCTCTCGGAATATCAATGTCAATTTCTTTCAAATTGTGCTCACTGGCACCTCGAATCTTAATGTATTTTCTTTCTTTTCTGGCCATTATAAGTCCCTCAACATATTCTTAAGCGTTATCATCTTATCTCTATATTCCGCCGCAGCCTCAAAGTTAAGTTCTGCCGCAGCCTTCTGCATTTTCTTCTGAATATCGGCAATCGTTTTTTCAAGTTCCGCTTTGCTCATGGATTCCGGGTCTTTTGCATACTTCATCTCGTCCGCAGCAACCTTCTTGGAAATTGCAATCAGTTCACGCACAGACTTTCTGATGGTCTGCGGCGTAATGCCATGTGCTTTGTTATACGCCTCCTGCACACCCCTGCGGCGCTCTGTTTCCTCGATTGCCACACACATTGAGTCAGTGATTTTGTCTGCATACATGATGACATGCCCCTCACTGTTGCGGGCCGCACGCCCAATAGTCTGAATCAGGGAGGTCTCCGAACGCAGGAACCCTTCCTTATCCGCATCTAAGATTGCAACAAGTGTAATCTCGGGTATATCCAGCCCCTCACGAAGCAGGTTAATACCAACAAGCACGTCAAATACATCCAGACGAAGATCCCGTATGATTTCCTGACGTTCTAAGGTGTCTATGTCGGAATGTAAATATTTCACACGGATTCCCACTTCACTCATATAGCGGGTTAAATCCTCTGCCATGCGCTTTGTTAAGGTCGTAATCAGCACCTTATTATGATTTGCGACTTCTTTATGAACCTCTCCGATCAAATCATCAATCTGGCCCTCCACCGGACGCACGCTTATCTTCGGATCAAGAAGTCCCGTCGGACGGATAATCTGTTCCACACGAAGCATTTCGTGATTTGCCTCATACTCTCCCGGAGTTGCCGATACAAACAGCATCTGGTCTATCTTTCCTTCGAATTCTTCAAAATTAAGCGGTCTGTTATCCAATGCCGATGGCAGGCGGAATCCATAATCTACCAGCGTCGTCTTGCGCGAACGGTCTCCGGCGTACATCCCCCGAATCTGCGGAATAGAGATATGAGACTCGTCTACGATAATCAGAAAATCCTTCGGAAAATAATCGATTAAGGTCTCCGGCATAGCTCCTTTTGGTCTTCCCGCAAGATGTCGGGAATAGTTTTCGATTCCGCTGCAAAAACCGGTTTCTTTTAACATTTCTATATCAAAATTAGTGCGCTCCGCAATTCGCTGCGCCTCAATCAATTTGTCTTCGCCTTTAAAAAACTTCACACGTTCTGCCAGTTCTTCTTCAATCCTGTCACAAGCCGCATGAATCTTCTCCATCGGAACTACATAATGAGATGCAGGAAAAACAGCACAATGGCTTAGCTGCACAAGAATCTCTCCCGTCATTACGTCAATCTCCGTAATCCGTTCAATCTCGTCCCCGAAAAACTCCACACGGACCGCTTTATCCGTATTGTTGGCAGGAAAAATCTCCAGCACATCCCCGTGTACACGGAAGGTACCGCGTTTGAAATCCATCTCATTTCTGGTATACTGCATATCAATCAGACTGCGTACCACATCATCCCTGTCAATTTCCATTCCCGGGCGCAGAGATACCATCATATTCATGTAGTCATCAGGACTTCCGATGCCATAAATACAGGAAACCGATGCCACAATGATGACATCCTTTCTCTCTGCCATAGCCGCCGTCGCGGACAGACGCAATTTATCAATTTCGTCATTGATAGACGAATCCTTGGCAATATACGTATCCGATGACGGAACATAAGCTTCCGGCTGGTAATAATCGTAGTAGGACACAAAATATTCTACCGCATTTTCGGGAAAAAATTCCTTCATCTCGCCGTAGAGCTGCGCTGCTAAAGTCTTGTTATGGGAAATAATCAGCGTAGGCTTATTCAGTTGCGCAATGACGTTTGCCATCGTAAAAGTTTTACCGGAACCCGTAACGCCAAGTAATGTCTGAAACTGGTTTCCTTCCTTAAATCCTCGAACCAAATCTTCTATCGCCTTCGGCTGGTCGCCTGTAGGTTTGTATTCTGATACTAATTCAAAATGATTCATGATTTCATTTCTCCTTTTCACGTAAGTCAATAATTTTATGTATCAAAATCGCTCTGATATAATCTATCCTGCTTCACACGATACGCCTCAAATTGCTTTCAAATTATAATGATTTGTATTATAGATTTTCCCATCTGAATCAGTTATTCGAAATTTTCGAATAACTGAGAACTATTATAACCTTTATTAGTATACCACATACTATTTCAAATGTACAGAACAAACGTTCTTCTCTTTAAAGAGTAAAGGACTGTTGCAACACAACAGCCCCATAAAACCTTATTTATTCAATCTAACAGGATTTCACAATCTTTTTATACTTCTCTGCAGCCTTTCCATATTATAAGGCGCAACATGAAGAGTCTTTGCACTAACTCTCTAGCGTTACCCCAACAACCGCTCTGCATTCTTGTAAAAAATCAAATCTTTTGCTTCTTCCGAAATATGCTCAAATTCTACTGCCTTTACATACATATAAGGATTTGTAATCGGATAGTCCGTTCCAAACAAAAATTTCTCTGCCCCAACCATATCTACGCCATGCTTTAGCATTCCGTACCGGAACAATCCCGTTCCCGACAAGTCCAGATACGCATTCGGGTATTTTTTCAAACGTTCTAAATGCAGCGGATATTTATCCCTGTCATTCGGATGTGCCGCGACAAAGGTTACCTTCGGATGATTTTTGATCATTTTCTCCATCTGCGCGTCATCCATAGAATGATAGCTTACAATCATCCCAAACTCTCCTGCCACATCCAGAATCTCTCCAAGCTCTCTGCATGAATAGTCAGACCATTCCTGCATATACGGAACCAGTTCTCCGACCAGCTTTACACCTTGTGTCTTTGCAAATTCCAGTTCCTCGCACGACTCCTTTACATATGCCGGATGCACATGCACCCCGGGAATATAAAAGTCCCCCCATTTATCCCGCAGCTTAAGTGCATGACGATTAAGGGTCTGAATGGCTTCAAACCCTTCCGAAATCTTAGTTCCCGCACTGTTTATAACAGAACCGCATACCGTTGTAATTCCCGCGCTTTGCATATCCTTTACAAACAAGTCATTCTCAAAGGAAAGACTCTGCTTGTAAAAGCACATGTTTTCCTCCTCTTCTACGAATGGATGTACATGAAAATCTATTATTTTTCTCATTTCATTCTCACCTGCATATTTTTTTAGTATTTTATCATCCTTCTCCTTTGGTGTCTACCCAGAGAATCCTGCCTGTTCAAATCTCAAAATACCTGCTAATCTGCGTACATATCCATCTGTTCTAAAAGCCGCAGGTAATGATTTGCCTCCCGGAGCACATGGTCTGCTAAAAGCGGCAGAATAACCGAGCGGATATTACAATCTGTAATTCCCTGCGTTCCTTTTGCCTTGAAATCGCGGTACTCCTGCGTCTTCTCTAAAGTTCTCCGGGTCAATTCGTTGCTTACCCTGAAATCCTGCTGCTTTGCAAGGTCTAAAAGTTCCCGGAAATCCTCCGCAAAATCGTCTGCCATTTCCATCAGCTCTTCTTCTGTCGGGTCTAAAAGTCCGCGAATAAATTCGGCGTGTTCCATCATAATCTGATTCCAGAATATTTCTACATTCCGGTCATCACGAGGCATACGGCCATTTTCAATATCTCTTAATGCCTGTAAATACCATCTTGCTTCTCTGATAATATGTTCAATCAAAAGCGGATAATTAGCGGTATAAAGGTTACAGGACAAAACATCTCTTAAGATTCTCTCCTTAAATCCAATCAAACCCGCTACCAGCCGCATAATCCGCTGATTCAGTCTGCGCACGCGCTGCATGGTTTCTCTTCCCGGACGTTTCATCCCCCCTGCCTGTAATCTCTTTTCTGCCTGTGTAATCTGAATATCAATTGGAATCCCCGTTAATTTTCTTGTCTGGCGCTCTGCACTTTCTGTGTACGCGGTTACCACTTCTTTAGAGCGTAAAACCTCCTCCCCTACATTACCGTTGGCAAGCTGTACAGCCTGTTCCAATGCTTTTTCAAATTGTTCCCTGTACCAGTCCGCCTCTTTCCGGTAATTGTTTTCTCCTGCCGGAAACGCCGCCAAAAGAAAAAGAGAATGCTCCTTCATAATTCTCCCAAAAAACAAATGTGTTTCTAAGGAAGCCGCCACATAATTTCTCATTTTAATACCTTCCGTCATAACATCATTATATTGTATGACACACAAAGGTTTCGGTTCCTGACACTGTGCATCCTAATCAGAGTGTTTTTATATCATAGGAAAGTAAATTTCTTTCACACGTTAATGTGTCACAGTCTTCCTATGATATAAAAAAGGCATAGCACCCTATCTGGATACTACACCTTTTATTTTTCTTTATCTGCGTCCGCAGCACTGTTTATATTTCTTGCCGCTTCCACATGGACACGGATCATTTGGATATACCTTTGCATCTGCACGCTTTTTCGGTGCAGCTTTCGCCGTATCATCCTTATTTGTTCCGGTTACCTTTGCAACCTGTTCACGTTCTACCTTCTGCTCTACCTTCAGATGGAAAAGAAGGCGGATGGTATCTTCCTGAATTGCAGCCGTCATCTCATCAAACATATCAAATCCCGCCATTTTATATTCCACAAGCGGGTCTCTCTGGCCATAAGCCTGAAGTCCGATACCCTGACGAAGCTGAACCATGTCATCAATGTGATCCATCCATTTACGGTCAATGACTTTCAGGAGAATGACACGCTCTAATTCGCGGAACTGCTCCGGTTCCGGGAACTCTGTTTCTTTTGCTTCATAAAGACGAACGGCCTGTTCCTTTAAGTACTGTTTTAAGCCTTTATCATTTTTCACAGAAGCTATGTCTTCTGCCGTAATCTTCTTCATCGGAATAATCGGAAGAATCAGTTCATTCAATTCATAAAGGTTCCATTCATCCTTTTCGATTTCGCCTGAGATACAGGTATCAACAGCTTTTTCTACCTGATCCTGAATCATCTTAAAGATTACTTCGCGCATACTTTCTCCGTTTAATACACGGAGTCTTTCTGCGTAGATTATTTCTCTCTGGTCATTATTTACCTGATCGTATTCTAAGAGGCTCTTTCTGATGCCGAAGTTGTTGCTTTCAATCTTCTGCTGCGCTTTTTCAATGGCAGATGTCAGCATAGAGTGCTGAATCTGTTCGTTTTCCGGCACACCTAATTTCGTAAACACATCCATCAGACGTTCGGAACCAAATAACCGCATAAGGTCATCTTCTAGCGAGATGAAGAACTGGGATTCTCCGGGATCTCCCTGACGGCCGGAACGTCCGCGAAGCTGGTTGTCGATACGTCTTGATTCATGACGCTCCGTACCGATGATCTTAAGACCGCCTGCTGCCCTTGCTTCATCATCTAACTTAATATCCGTACCACGACCTGCCATATTGGTTGCAATCGTTACCGCACCAGCCGCACCTGCCTGCGCTACGATTTCCGCCTCCATTTCATGGAACTTTGCATTCAATACGGTATGCGGAATCCCTTCTCTTCTAAGAAGCGCGCTGACATGCTCAGATGTTTCAATCGTGATTGTACCAACCAATACCGGCTGTTTCTTTGCATAAGCCGCTTTTACTTCCTGAACAACTGCGTAAAATTTCTCTTTTTGTGTCTTATATACGGCGTCTTCATGGTCAATGCGGGCTACCGGACGGTTCGTTGGAATTTCTACAACGTCCATTCCGTAAATATCACGGAATTCCTTCTCTTCCGTAAGGGCGGTACCTGTCATACCGGCTTCCTTTTCAAATTTATTAAAAAAGTTCTGGAAAGTAATCGTTGCAAGTGTTTTGCTCTCACGTTTCACTTTCACATGCTCTTTTGCTTCAATTGCCTGATGAAGTCCGTCTGAATAACGGCGTCCCGGCATAATACGTCCGGTAAATTCATCAACAATCATAACCTGATCGTCTTTTACAACATAATCCTGATCCTTGAACATCAGGTTATGCGCACGAAGCGCCAGAATGATATTGTGCTGAATCTCAAGATTCTCAGGATCCGCAAGGTTATCAATGTGGAAGAACTGTTCCACCTTTGTTACGCCACGTTCCGTAAGATTCACTACCTTGTCCTTTTCATTTACGACAAAGTCTCCGGTTTCTTCCTGTTCAATACCCATAATGGCGTCCATCTTTGAATATTCCGGAACATCTTCGCCACGCTGCAACTGTCTTGCGAGCATATCACAGGCTTCATACAGCTTGGTGGATTTTCCGCTCTGACCCGATATGATAAGCGGAGTTCTTGCCTCGTCGATTAAAACAGAGTCCACTTCATCGACAATCGCATAGTGGAGCCCGCGAAGAACAAGCTGCTCCTTGTAGATGACCATGTTGTCTCTTAAATAGTCAAAGCCTAATTCATTATTTGTAACATAAGTAATGTCGCAATTATATGCTTCGCGGCGTTCATCATTGTTCATGCTGTTTAGTACAACGCCTACTTTCAGTCCCAAAAACTCATGAACCTGCCCCATCCATTCCGCATCTCGTTTTGCAAGGTAATCGTTAACGGTAACGATATGTACGCCCTTGCCTTCTAATGCATTCAGGTATGCAGGAAGTGTTGATACTAAAGTCTTACCCTCACCGGTTTTCATTTCCGCGATACGTCCCTGATGAAGTACGATACCGCCGATAATCTGTACTCTGTAGTGCTCCATCCCAAGCACACGGCGTGCAGCTTCACGAACTACCGCATATGCCTCCGGTAAAATATCATCTAATGTCTCGCCGTTTGCGAGTCTGTCTTTAAAGATTTTGGTTTTTCCTTTTAACTCATCATCCGAAAGAGCCATCATGGAATCTCTGTAGGCTTCTACCTTGTCAACAATTGGATAAATTCTTTTTAATTCTCTTTCACTGTGAGTTCCAAAGAGTTTTTCAATAATACCCATACTTTGCTCCTTTTAACATAAAATGCCGCTAAATCAGCAAATCGCCATGATATTGTAACACTTTGCAAAGTTTTTAACAACCAAAACTAGTAAATGTTTTGTGAATTTTTTATTAACAATCCGCGTCTTTGTGTTGAAAAAAATTATTTTCCCCTGTATAATGACACCAATTACAGATTCAGCAAAGGAGACTATTATGACATATGTATATAAAACGAAAGGTACATGCTCAACACAGATTGAGTTAGAATTAGAAGGCAACGTTGTTCACAACGTAAAATTTACCGGAGGCTGCAATGGCAATCTTCAGGCTATTCCAAAATTAGTGGAAGGTCTTACCGTAGAAGAGGTCGAAGCAAGAATCAAAGGAATTAAATGCGGATTTAAGAACACCTCCTGTGGCGACCAGTTAGCAATTGCCTGCCGCGAAGCGTACGAAGCTGCAAACGCTTAGAGTTTCCGAACCAATGATTACAAAGAACACTGTTTTTGCGCAGTGTTTTTTTTATGCATTCTTTATCATGCACGCTCATATACTGTTAAGAAATATTTTTAAGGAGATACACTTATGAGCAGTATTGCAGGTTTTTTTCAACCTAACACAACCTATTCCAAAGAAAATGAATTCTGCATTAAAACCATTCATGATATGTCTAAAACGCTTTATCACCGGGGGCCGGACGAACAGTCCTACTATTTTTTCCCGCATGGCGCCTTTACCCAGAACTTTCTGCTAGCAGGCTACATACCGGGCACTTTCCCTCATGAGATTCAGCCTGTAACCATCAAGTATAAAGACAATTCCTATACCCTTCTTTTTGATGGCTTCATCAGTAACGCGGAGGAAATTGCAATGGAGCTGGAAACCAGACAACTCTCCACAAGAGAGTTATCTCTGGAAGCTTTATTACTAATGTCCTTTATTATAAATGGGACCGACTTTGTCAAAAAACTTCGCGGTGCCTTCGCAATTGCAATTTACGACGAAGGATACAAGGTGCTCTATCTCTTCCGGGATGCTTTAGGACTTCGTCCGCTATTCTATTGCAAAAAAGGACACACCCTTGTTTTCGCCTCTGAAATCAAAGCCTTGTTCTGCTATCCTGAGATTTGCCCTATACTTAATAGTGAAGGACTTACAGAACTCCTGAGCCTAGGTCCTGCGCGCAGACCGGGAAGCGCAATCTTTACAGGTATTTCCGAAGTAAAACCCGGACACTTTGTTTCCTTTGGCAAGGAATATTTTCAGGAAGAGGCTTTCCACCGTTTCGAAATCCGTGAGCATAAGGACAGCTACGAAGACACTTTAGAGCGCATTACGCTTCTTCTCAATCAATCCATCGACTCCCTTAAGGGCTCCGTTATGCCCTCAAGCTGCCTTTTGTCCGGTGGACTCGATTCCTCCGTGGTAACTGCCAGACTTGCTTCCCAAACAAAAGATTCCCTTGCAACCTATTCTCTGGAGTTCGAAAACAGCGTCCACCATTTTAAATCCAATGCTTTTCAGCCTGCATTAGACGCACCTTTTGTTCGTGAGATGGTAAATACACTGGGAACACGCCACACCATTTATACCTGTGATAACGAGGCACAGTTCCGCTACCTGAAAAAGTCCGTAGAGGCTCACGACCTTCCGACTATGGCTGATGTAGACTCTTCTTATATATTTTTTTGCGAAAAGGTTGGGGAGAATCATAAAATTGTTTTTACAGGTGAATGTGCAGACGAAATCTTCTGCGGCTATCCTTGGTATCACAACGTGGATGAAGACCCGAAAACCTTCCCTTGGTCTATGGATCTTTCGCCAAGAAAATGTTTATTAAATGACGATTTAATTTCTACAATTCCATTTCAGGACTGCGTACAATCTGCCTATACAGATACGTGCAGGGAAATCGGTATAGACGGCAGAAACACACCTGCTGAATTGTTGCACCGAAAGACCTTCTACCTTACCATCCGGTACTTTATGCAGACTTTGGTAAACCGGGGAGACCGCGCGGCTGCAATCAACAGCATGGATGCCCGTGTGCCGTTTGCGCATCAGGAACTGACCGAATATCTTTTTAATGTTCCTTATGAAATGAAGACCAGAAATGGAGAACGCAAACATCTTCTTCGTGCGTTTGCAGACGGTCTTTTACCGGAATCCATACGCCTTCGCAGGAAAAGTCCTTATCCGAAAACTTATGATCCGGGCTATGAAGCGCTTATCAATGCAGAATTATTAAGCCAGCTTTCCAAACCATCCTGTCCGCTTCATGAACTGGTGAGCAAAGATAAAGCTGCTATCTTCTGCCGTCAGGCAAAAGACCTTGGCCGCCCTTGGTACGGCCAGCTTATGGCAGGGCCGCAGCTGGTAGCGTACTATTTGCAGATACTATACTGGCTCGAGCTTTACAAGGTAGACATTCAATTGTAGCTTATATGTTTTCAAGGGACCTTACAGGTCCCTTGAGTTGAGAGATATGCTATCGTATCACAGGCTGAATCTGTTTTCCCCGCATTGCAAAGTCAATTGTATCTGCAAGAAGCTCCATATGGGCTATCATGGAATTCGGCTTTGCTTTATGGTTATCCTGGCCAAACGGGACAAAATAAATATTCTTCATATTCATCAGTTCCCCGATTGTTTTAAAATTCATACCAAGCGCATCATTGGTCGCAATAGCAATTACCAGCGGCTTACCGTTCCGCATATGGGCTTTTGCAGCCATAAGCACCGGCGAATCTACAATCCCGTTACAGAGCTTGGCTGCCGTATTTCCTGTACAGGGTGCAATAACCATGACGTCTAGAAAATTGTTCGGTCCGATAGGTTCCGCCTGCACAATCGTTCGTATTCCTTCTGATTCTGTTATCCCGCAAATTCCCTCTACAAATTCTTTCGCACTTCCAAATCTTGTATCACAAGTCTGCGCCTGATAAGAAAAAATCGGTGTAACCTGTGCCCCCATTTCCTTCAGACGAATGACCTCTTTTCTGGTTTGTGCAAAAGTACAAAAGGATCCTGTAATCCCATAACCTATATGATAATTTGAAAAATCCATTGTCTATCCTCTTTCACATCTTTTTGCAGGGGCGCATGTTTGGATATTGCATTTTTCAAAAGTTCTGCACTACTCATTGTTGTATATATGCCGGGAAGACCTAACGCCGGATATGCCGGAATTTCATGCCTTTTGGCCGCTTCAAAATCAGTACCTCCGGGACTAGAAGCAATATCAACAATCAGTGAATCCTTTCGCATGTTCTCTATGATTTCTTCCGTTATTACCACAGCGGGAACTGTATTAATTACGGTGTCAACCCTATTAATAACATTGTTTATTTCCGAAAAATCAATGCTTTGATATCCGTCTTCCTCCACCTGTATCCTTACCGCCTCTCTTCTTGCCGCAACAATAACCTCTGCTCCTAACGCATGAAATACTTTGGCAATACGGCTGCCGCAGCATCCATATCCCGTCACCAGAATCGTTTGCTCACAAATAGAGCGGAAACTGCGAAGAAGCACCTCTGCTATGGTCGCTTCTGCTGTAATCCTTGCATTGCCTTCTACCACCTCCTGCATTTGCATGAAATCCCAGTAGGCAATCCCGTTTTCTTCCAGAAAATTCTTCCATTCCATGTTGACTGCACCTGCAAAAACCATAACCGGACCTTTGCAATTTATTAACTCTTGTTTTAACTTTTCTTTCAGCACTGTATTTTTATCGAGTTTTGACACCGGAGTTGGAAGCACATATATTTTTTCACATATGTCTTCTCTTCTGTATGCATCCCAGGAGCACCTTACCTTCTGTCCCGATAGAAGTTGTTCGAGTGCCTCCTGCCTTTTGTCTGTCGCAAAGATTATGATGTGCCTATCCATAAAAAAACGCTCCCTTCCATATTAAAATATGAAAGAAAGCGTCCTACCGTTCCTATATATGTGCAATTTATAATATATATGCAATTTATAATCTGGTTACCACAAATATATCATAAATTGCCTTAATTGCTTTTTCAAAATCATCATTGCTTACACCAATGATGATATTCAATTCAGAAGAACCCTGGTCAATCATTCTGACATTTATATTTGCATGCGCGAGTGCAGAGAAGATTCTGCCGGCAGTACCTCTCTGGGATTTCATGCCCCGGCCTACTACTGCGATTAGTGCAAGGTCTGCTTCCAATTCCGTGAAATCAGGATTTGCAAGTCTTCTAAGAGAGCTCATTACCTGCTGCTCTTTCCCTTCAAACTCAGCCTGATGAACGAATACCGTCATAGTATCAATTCCTGAAGGCATATGTTCAATCGAAATGCCGTTTTCTTCAAATGCCTGAAGCGCCTTACGGCAAAAACCAACCTCTGAGTTCATCATATCTTTATCAATGCTTACTGCAACGAAACCTTTTTTGCCGGCAATACCTGTTATTGTATAGTCTGCCTTCTGGCATGTGCTGCCTACAATCATAGTACCCTCTGCTTCCGGGTCATTGGTATTGCGGATATTGATAGGAATTCCCGCCTTGCGCACAGGGAATACCGCATCTTCGTGAAGTACGGATGCACCCATATAAGATAACTCGCGAAGTTCCCGATAGGTAATCACTTTAATTGGCTTTGGATTCTCAATAATTCTTGGGTCTGCAACCAGACAGCCTGATACATCTGTCCAGTTCTCATAGATACTGGCTTTGCAAGCCTTTGCAACGATAGAACCTGTAATATCCGAACCTCCTCTTGAGAATGTACAGATTGTTCCATCCGGCTTAGCACCATAGAAACCCGGAATTACAGCCGTTTCCAATTCTTCTAAACGCTTTGAAAGAACCTTATGCGTTTTCTCTGCATCGAAAACACCCTGCTCATCAAAGAAAATAACCTCTGCCGCATCCACGAACTCATATCCAAGATATTTCGACATGATAATGCCATTCAGGTATTCGCCTCGTGACGCCGCATAGTCGACACCGGCTTTTTCTTTGAAATTAGCAGCGATTACTTTAAATTCTTCTTCCAGCGACAGATTTAACTGTAAGCCATTGATGATAGAGTCATATCGATCTTTGATTTTCATAAGCTGTACCCGGAAGTCCTTGCCTTCATCAGCCAAAGCATAACACGCATAAAGCATATCCGTTACTTTGGCATCCTTTGAATGTCTTTTTCCCGGCGCACTTGGTACCACATATTTTCTTGATTTGTCGGCACGGATAATTTCTCCAACCTTTGCAAACTGCTCCGCATTAGCAAGAGAGCTTCCGCCAAATTTTACTACTTTTACCATTTTCCTGCTCCTCATTTATGTAAAATACTATCTTTTTCGTCTCATGAGCATTATCATAACAGAAAGTTATAAAAAAAGAAACAAAAATCAAAAAAACTTCTACTCAAAATTCTTATAGAATACATAAGCAGAAGTTATTGCCCTTTATTTTATTATTACATTATGCTAAACGTTTCCATTGTTTACTACATTTATAATAAGAATAGAACATACAATGTTCCGCCTGTTCACACCGGGCAGGAGCATTCTCAATATTACACTGGCAATTAACAATTGCATCTGCCATTCCCTTACAAGCACCCTTGATCATTACATCATCTAACACTTCACCTGACATACGAAATCTCCTCTTTTCCTGTAATAACAATGTTTTGTTTCAAACCGATATTCATTATACAATATGTTGTGGTCTAAAGTCATTCGGCAAATCTTACAGAAAAGGAGGTATAAATTTGGACATTTGCACACTTGACAACGAAGTTCTACATTTATCACAGATTATAAAAGAATAGACGCTATCTAAAATCTCAATCGTTTCAGATAGCGCCTATTCTGTAGTTATTTCAATTTCCAACGGCTTGTACCTCACAATTCGTTAGTTTCGTATTCCATATCCTTCTCTTTTCGTTTACCTAAATGACTTTTTAGGAATGACTCCGTATTTTAAAAATTTTCTTCCAATTGTATTCTTCTAATCTTCCGAAGCTCTATCCAATTTTTCTTTACATTTATATTGCCACTGGTTTCCTGATTCGGTATGGGGTGCTAGGGTTGCTTCTTACCAAACTTAAGTTTTTGTTGGACCGTACCTCTCTTTCTTAGATTTCATTTAACGGCTTTCTCGTCACCGTTATCTGATTTGTATTCCCTTTTGTTAAGTCTAATATAACATGACATTTGTAATATGTCAACCATTATTTTCAAAAAATTTTAAATTTTTCTTTAATTATTTGTTATCTTTGTGTATATTATATATTATTTTCTGACAATTCATTCTCTTTTTGCATCTTCTTACGGAATTCTAACGGATTCATTCCTGTTACTTTGCGGAAAATCCGTCGAAAATGTTTATCGTCACAATATCCCACAGCCTCTACAATCTCTGCCACAGGCATATCTGTAATTCCTAGAAGTCTTTGTGCTTCTCTTACCCGGATATCTGTCAGAACGTCGATATACTTTTCCCCCGTCTGCTCTTTGAATTTCCGGCTGAAATAACTGGTGCTGAGCCCGCATTTTTCAGCCATATACTCCAAATTGATCGGCTCTGCATAATGAACCTTCATATAGGCGATTGCCTGCGTTGCCACATCCTGTTCTTCCTGTAAATCCTGCTGCATCATGTGACAGATTTCCAGCAGCAGTATCTCCAATTCTCTGTTTCGCAGGATTCCATCAAAAATGTGCTGCAATTTAAAGAATTTCCATTCCGGAAATATCACAATATGTCCAGCATTTCTTTCTGCCTGTATTTGAGCGCTTGCACGGTATACCTTCCAGCAAAACTCAGCAAATGCTGGCGGATATTCCAGAAACTTCGGTTCGATATTCTGATGAAATTCCAAAAACCAGCTATTAACATGCCGTACGTCGCCCAGAATAACATACCGCAGCAGCTCTTTCAACTTACGTTCCGGCACATATTCCTCTAATGATTTCGGTTCTGGAAGTTCATCGGCAAAAAGAGTATACTTTCCTAATGTCATACGGTATTCCTGTGAGAAAGCCGCCTGATACAGGGACTCTGACACCTCTGAAATTCGCTGTACCATTTTCCCCACACCTATAGTTACAATAAACTCTCCATAGTACTCCTGAAGATTCATAGTCTTTTCCCACAGGCGCAGGTACTCCGCTTTC
Organism: uncultured Agathobacter sp.; assembly: GCA_944381555.1. Lineage (GTDB taxonomy): Bacteria > Bacillota > Clostridia > Lachnospirales > Lachnospiraceae > Roseburia. The sequence continues at coordinate 20,690 of CALWLL010000022.1, forward strand.
CTCTCTTTTGCAGAAACGTCTTTTCCATAATATACGATACCGATTAAACCATACGGTTCTTTATATCCCAGAATGATTTCTTCTGCCAGCCGAAGCGTATGGATAGCAAGCAAAGTAACCTCCTTCAAAAAGTGGGAGGTTTTGCTGCATAACTCATACTGGTTCACGCTGATGACAAATGCCTGATAATTGCTTTCTCCAAGCTTTGTTCTATAGCGCTTATTGATTTCCGGCAGCAGGAAATCTACTTCCTCCGGTTTTTCCAATATATTAAAAAGAAGACGTTCCATGATCCTATGCTGTTTATCAAATTCATATTCCTCTAACTGCGCACGGTCCCGAAGCGCCTGTGTCACTTCTGCGATACGCAAAAGACATCTCTTCATCTGCTCTTCCATTTCATTCCGCGATGCAGGCTCCATAAGCACCGCAGTAATTCCATTCTGACATGCCCCGTACAACAGTGCAAAATCCTGTCTGGAAATCAGCAGCAAAAATGCTGCATTCATTTTTCTCGCACGAACGCTCCGGATATACTTCCACAACTCTGTACTGTTGCGTGGATTCCGGAAAATGAAGAGTGCCGGAGCATCAGGCTTTAGATTGCTTTTATCTGTCATATTGATTTCCTGCCCAAAAAGAGCATATTCTTTTAAACAGCGGATTTCTTTCAGCTCATCTATTGAAAAGTCCTGTAAATAAACATTTAAACGTTCCATCTTCTCTCACCTTTTCCTCAAAAAACGTGGTCTTTTTTGTTTTGCAAATATTGCCAGTTGATTCTTTAAAAATACCATGTTATTATCCATTTGTAAATAAGTGAAGAACACTTTTTTATATAACCCTTTCCTTTATTCCCCTTATATAAATAGAGCTTCCTTTGGAAGCGCACCCCCACGCCGAGTGCAACGCACGAGGCGTTTTTTTGTACAATTTGTGCGTTTGACGCACACGCTAATGTATCAGGCGCTTTCCTATTATATGAGAAAAAGAGGCACCGCATCAAAACGACCGCCTCTTTTTCATTATCTGTGAATCATTCCCATGCCATCAATGAGATGCAGATTGTATTTTTCCACCAGCGCTATCCCCTTTCGGTAATAGTCCATCTTGCCAATCTGGTCAGGACTGTGCGCGTCAATTCCAATGATTACTTCGTTTCCGGCTTCTCCGGCAATCTCCCAGAACAATTCTCTCGGATAATGCCTTCCTTCTAAAATACCTAACAAATTGATTTCAAGGGGAATCGCCATATCCTTTAATGCCACGCATAATCGTGTTATCTCTCGTCTGTACACAGTCTCTTCTCCTTCATAACGAACTAAATCAGGATGTGCCAGATAAAGAAAACTTCCTGTCTTCATTCCCTCTATCACACGGTCTACATAAGCAATCAGAAATTCCTCCGTTCTGTTTGGCATACCGGCATACACCCTCTCCTGCTCGCTGCCGAGAAAATGCTGCCCCATAATCATATAGTCGATTCCAAGTTCTTCAAACAGCGCCATCTGCTTTTCATAATACCAAGGTATATATTCCGCCTCAAAACCAACACATATCTGAATCTGATCTTCGTATTTCTTCTGTAATGCGCGAATATCCCTTACATAATCTGCCGCCTCTTCCATTCCCATACGGATTCCCGATACAAAACCATCCTCCGGCGGACACGGAACATGATCCGCAAAGCCTAACACCTTAATTCCTGCCCTGACTGCCGCTTTTACATATTCCTCCTCTGTGCCGCTGGCATGTTTACAGCGGGGAGTATGGGTATGATAATTTGCCACTAAATATTTTTGCATGATAGCACTCCTAAAAGTTCTTGACCTTCTTATAAGATTTCGTTCTGGCTTTTCTGTTTGCCAGCGCTTTCATTCGTCCCTCTAAGAGCAGTTGTCTGCCCTCTTCATTTCTAGTATAAACCAAATCATATTTTCCTATATATGGTTTTATGCATTCATAAAATCCCAAAGCATCCTCTTTTCGTTTTGCAAAGCAGTCCGGCACAGCATAGAAAGCGTCCTCGCCTCTTAGTTTTCCCGGTTTTACCAGAATATAACGCTGATTGTCAATAACACCAAATAATTCATTTACACACTTTGTAAAAAGCGCCTTATCACGTCCCGTTCCGCCGGACATATATACCGCTTGCATTCCTAATCCATTACTTTCCACTTCTACCTTGCTTCTTGTATCCTCCAGAAGTCCCTGTACCAAAAGAGCCTTTCGGATACCATTCCCAAATGCCCGCAGACGTTTTTCTGCATTCATAAGCATTAACACTTTAGGAAGTCTTGTCAGACCATAAATAATATCTGCTAGAATAGCAAGTGTACATAGAATTTCCCATCCTGTGCCTGCAACTACAATACGGGCGGCAACCAGAACCAGTAAACCAATGCCTGCGGCAATCAGACCATTTAAGTTCTCCCTGAAAACAGTGGCAGGGATTGTTTCCTGCGCCACCTCTGTTTCTTCCACAATGTCCATCTTCTTATATACAGAAAGCGAATGATTCCAGCGTTCCTTTAACTCGGCGCGTTTTCCTGACAGCTCCAGCATCTGCTGATTCATTTCTGCCACATGCGCCTCATTAAATGGAGGCGTAATAATAGAAAGACGTCCAATTCCGCTTTCAATAATGTCTTCCGTATAATGTAATCCAAGAAAATGCTCCATCCTGCGCTGAAGCAAAGCATAATCCTCGCTGATGCTGGTATAGGATTTATCCTTCAAAGCCTTTTCCTCCGGAAGACACACCAGATGCCAGATGTTGCTTGTTTTGTCAGGATTCGGCTTAAATACACGAATCGCACGTCCCCGCATTTGGTTGCTTAACATAAACGAGCCTACAAAACTCGCCAGAATCAAAGAGTTGATACATGGAGAATCCCATCCCTCGCCCAGCAGAGACTTCGTTCCGATTAACACCTGCATATATCCCTGTGTAAACACCTCTGTTACTGCACCTGTAAGAAAATGAGCGTCACCGACAGCATTTACCTTCAAATAATCTGTCTCGGGCAGAGTTCCAACAGAGGAAAATGTCACCTTGCCGCTATCTCCAACTGCGGCGCAGAGAGCCTCTTTTGCTTCGGCAGGAATCACAACAATTGTACCGCACAGCACACCAAGACGAATATCTGTAGATGTTCCGGCACTTCTGCGAAGCTGTTCAAAAAACGGTAATACACCCAACGCACTTACGTCATCTTCTGTTCCAACTGCCTTTTCATATTCTTTACGGATATAGTCGGTAAGAATTAACAGGCGCAAATCTTTTCCGGTTGCACTGTATTCATGAGATACGATTTCTCTTATACTTTCACATTTGCCTCTGGATGTGGTAAGCATCTTCTCCACAGAAGGATTCGATACCAGAGTAACCTTCTTCTTCTCTATCAGACCATCCGCTTTTAATTCCGAAATCAGTTCCTTCACATAGCTCTCATCACAGGAATATCCCACTGTATCCTCGTATAATAATCCCTGCAGCAATTCCTCCATCCACTCCGGCGACATCTTGGGAAGGCGTTTTGCACCCAGAAGACGCCTTAAGCGGTCAGGAAAACCGATGCCCTTTTCCTGAAGGAAAATCAAAATAGAAGCCAGATAATTTGGGTTATCGAGCAATTCGTCATCTGAAATCAGTCCGCACAGACCTTTGTGGCTCTGTATCACGCCTGCAAATGTCTGGTCTGTCATAAGGCGATGGTACATCGCCATACTGCGCTCGTTGAATTTATGCACTTCCGCCTTTTCTTCCTCTGTCGGATAGTTAAAGTAGACAAAATCCTGATGCGGGCAGAGACTTCCCTCCTTTACCAACTCTGGAATTGCAATCTCTTCGTCAATTTCTCCGCACATATTCATGTACCGGTTCCACATAGCCGGCGTAGAATCATATGGCGGTGTTGCCGTAAGAGCGATAACCTTTAATCCTCCCATCTCCTTTTTTAATTCCTCAAGCGCCTTCCACCATTCACTGCGAAGATGATGGCATTCATCTAAACACAGTAATCCGACATGGTTCTCACGCAGGGTCTGTATGATGTCAAAATCCGAATAATCTACTTCTTCCACATTTTCTGCCGGTACTGCGACTGCATCATCCGAATCCCCGTCATCCTCCTGCCCGGATTCATCCATTTTCCCCTTATAGCGGTTCATCGCACTGTGAAGCGCCTGATAGGTACACACCGTAATTGCGCGCGGCTCCTTTAAGTCCTGCGATATGTAATCCTCCGGGCGTATTCCTTCGCATAGAAAGCCGTCCACAATCCTCTGCACCCACTGCTCACGAATGGTAATAGAAGGCGCTAAGACCAGCGCCGCCTCCCCCATTCTTGCAATCAGCTCAATTCCCAATGTGGTTTTCCCTGAGCCCGGCGCTGCTACAATATGCACCTTCCCATCCATTACATACCTTTTGGTATTTTCCAATACACGAGCCTGATATTTACGCCATGTATATTTGAATTTCAGAATATTACTATAGTTCATGCCCTTTCCCTCTCCTTTTTTCATAACTATAGGAATACTGCATAGCGTTTCCTAAAAATTGAGTATATCACATCCTTTGCCAAAACTGTACTTTTAATTAAAGTAATTTGTGATATAATCTACATATCTTTATTTAGAGTAAGCGGAGGACATCATATGTTCAAAATAAAACCGCCTGCAAAGCAGGGGCTTCGCATCCTGATTGTAGGCTGTGGAAAAGTAGGAAATACTTTGGTTGCCCAATTAACCAAAGAAGGGCATGACATTACAATAATTGACAAAAACCCACAAAAAATTCAGGATATATCCAATCTCTATGATGTAATGGGCGTATGCGGAAACGGCGCATCCTTTAGCGTACAGCAGGAAGCAGGCATTGAAGAAACCGACCTGATTATTGCGGTAACGGAATCCGATGAGTTAAACCTTTTATGCTGTACGGTTGCCAAAAAAGTAACCAACTGTGCTGCGATTGCCAGGGTTCGTACCCCTGACTATAACAAAGACATCAACTTTATCCGTGAACAGTTAGGACTGGCACTTATTATCAACCCGGAATTAGAAGCCGCCAAGGAGATTGCACGCATTCTCTATCTGCCGGGCGCCTTAGAGGTAAACTCCTTTACCCACTCTCATGCAGAAATTGTTAAGTTTAAGATTCCCCAAGGCAACATCCTTGACCAGATGAAAATCTGGAATATCGGCAAACACATCAAGCATAATATCTTAATCTGCGCCGTTGAGCGCGGCGGAGAAGTATATATCCCATCGGGTAATTTCCAGCTTGCAAGCGGCGATATCGTATCCTTCGTAGGCACGCAGAAGGCCTGCGAAAAATTCTTCTGCAATATAGGTTTTGATACGCACCGCGTCAATAACACTATGATTATCGGCGGCAGCAAAGCGGGCTATTATCTGGCCGAACAACTGATTCAGGCCGGTATCCGTGTAAAAATCATTGAAAACGATATGAAGCTCTGTGAAATCTTAAGCAAACTGCTTCCCGAAGCAACTATCATTAACGGTGACGGGACAGATGAGGACCTGCTTCTTGAAGAAGGTATTAAGGACGCAGAATCCTTTGTTCCTTTAACCGGTATTGACGAGGAAAATATTATTCTCACGCTCTATGCAAAACAAATATCCAATGCGAAAGTTGTTACCAAGATCAACCGCATTACTTTTGACTCCGTAATTGATAAGCTAGACTTAGGCAGCGTGATTTACCCGAAATTTATTACATCAGAAGCTATTATTGCCTATGTTCGTGCAAAGCAGGCATCTCAAAACAGCAATGTGGAAACTTTATATCATATGTTTGATTCACGCGTAGAGGCAATTGAGTTCTTAATCGACCGTGAATCTGCTGCCACAGGAACTACACTTATGGAGCTGCCATTAAAAGACAATCTGTTGATATGCTTTATCCGCCGCAGGGGACGCACCTTTATTCCTACCGGTCAGGACTGCCTTCAGGTTGGCGACCGCGTTATGATTGTTACCAAACACACCGGCTTTAATGAGCTTACTGATATATTGGCATAGGAGGATATTTCATGAATAATTCTATGGTTCGTTATATCCTGGGAAATGTCATTAAACTGGAAGGTTTATTCTTACTCCTTCCCTGTTCGATTGCCATTATCTATCAGGAACAGGCGGGCTTAGTCTACATGGGCATGGCTGCGGCCTGCATCCTCCTTGGAATGCTGCTTGCATGGAAAAAACCGGAAAATACGGTTTTCTATTTAAAGGAGGGCTGTATCGCCACCTCCTTTAGCTGGATTATACTCAGCCTCCTTGGCAGTCTGCCATTTATGATAACCGGCGAAATTCCAGATTTCACGGACGCCATGTTTGAAACTGTGTCCGGTTTTACGACAACCGGTTCAAGTATTTTAAGTGATGTAGAAATCCTGTGTCACTGCTCTTTATTCTGGAGAAGCTTTACACACTGGATTGGAGGCATGGGAGTGTTGGTATTTCTTCTTGCAGTGGTTCCAATGGGCGGAGGCTCAAACATGAACCTGATGCGTGCCGAAAGCCCCGGCCCGTCTGTGGGAAAGCTGGTTCCAAAAATGCGGCATACCGCCCGTATTCTCTATCTGATATACTTAGGCATGACAATAATAGAATTTATACTTTTATTGCTGGTAAAGATGCCCTGGTTCGATGCTTTATGCATCACAATAGGTACCGCAGGAACCGGTGGATTCGGCGTTTTAAACAGCAGTGTCGCAGATTATTCCGTAGCTGTTCAGTGGATTGTTACTATATTTATGATTTTATTCGGAATCAACTTTAACGCCTACTATCTGATACTATTCGGGCACATCAAAAAAGCCGTCAAAATGGAAGAAATCCGCGCATTTCTCCTAATTATTCTGGCAGCGGTTATATTTATTTCGATAGACATTTTCAATATGTGTTCCGGTTTATTTGATGCTGTAACCAAAGCGGCTTTTCAGGTAGCTTCCATAATATCGTCCACCGGTTATGCTACGACAGACTTTAATTTGTGGCCGGTTACAAGCAAGGCGGTTTTAGTGCTTCTGATGTTTATTGGAGCCTGCGCAGGAAGCACCGGCGGCGGAATAAAGGTGTCCCGCATTATCATTCAGGGAAAAGCCATTAAAAACGAACTGCATTCCTACATTCATCCACGTTCCGTCAAGCAGATTACGATGGATGAAAAAGAAGTGGAGCCAGCGGTTTTTCGCTCTGTGAATGTATATATAGCTGCATATTTTGCGATATTTTTAGCTTCCGTACTATTGATTTCTCTTGAAGGCAAAGATCTTGTAACCAACTTTACAGCAGTTGCAACAACTTTTAACAACATCGGTCCCGGTCTTGAGCTTGTCGGACCAACACAAAATTTCGGCCACTTCAGCAATCTTTCAAAATGGGTATTCATTTTTGATATGCTTGCAGGGCGGTTAGAGCTGTTCCCACTGCTTATTATTTTTTATCCAAGCATCTGGCGGGAATTCCTCTTCTGCAAATTCAGACGCATAAGAAAGGCCTAGGAAATTTTACAGAGCTTTTCCTATTTACCTTTTCATAAAAAAGTATTAACATGAATATATATGCTTAAGATAAGGAGGTTTCCCATGTTTGTATGTCCAAACTGTGGCGGTAATTTAAAGTTTGATATTCCGTCCCAACAGCTTTCCTGCGAATATTGCCAGACTCAGGCAGACCCATATGCCTTTGATGATAAAGCAGAGGGCAGCTTCGAGAAGTTAGACTACGAGGTTACTGTTTTTAGCTGTCCGCAATGCGGCGGTGAAATCGTAAGTACTGACACTTCCGCAGCCGAATTTTGTACATTCTGCGGCGCATCAACCATTCTGCACAGCAGATTGCGCAATGAAAAGCGCCCAAAATACATCATTCCTTTTAAACAGACTAAAGAAGATTGCAAAAAGGCTTATTCTGCTATGATGAAAAAAGCCATATTTGCACCGGATGTCTTAAAAAATCCAAAATACATCGATAGTTTCCGGGGCATTTATATGCCATACTGGGCATTCCATGTCACGCAGCAAAGCCCTTTCTCTTTGAATGCCACCCGTTCTAAACGACGGGGCGACTATATTATTACGGACCACTTTGATTTGAAGGGTAATATTGACGCATATTACAAAGGATTATCCTATGATGCCTCCTCTTCTTTTGATGACAGCATCAGCCAAAAAATCGCCCCGTATGACGTAAAAGGTATGAAGGCATTTACACCCGCCTTCTTAAGCGGTTTCTATGCAGATACCGCAGATGTTCCTGCCGAAGAATATCAAAATCAGGCAGAGAACACCGCTGCTGAGAACTCCATCCAAAAAATCTACGGAACGCCTGCGTTTTCCGGTATGGAAATCAGCGGTTCTTTGGGGCCGGACGCGTTGAACACGCAGACAAAAGAGGTGGACAGCACCATGTTCCCGGTCTGGTTTATGTCTTACCGGAACGGCGGACGTGTAGCTTACGCGACGGTCAACGGACAGACCGGAAAGGTTGTGACCGACCTTCCCGTAGATGTTCGCAAATATGTGACCGGTTCCCTGCTTCTGGCTGTGCCGGTTTTTATACTTTTAAATCTTCTGTTTACATTAATGCCATCTACCCTGCTGATTATTACAACGATCCTTGCAGCAATCAGTATGATTATTTATTTCTGCGAATTAGGCACGGTTAAGAAAAAGGAGAAGTTAGAAAACAAAAAGACAGACCTTGGGCTTATTACGGCAATTACCGCCTTAGTTCTCGGTATTGGAATCACCATACTCCAGCCTGTCAGCGACGTATTCTATTATGGAGGAGCTATTATATCTTTATGCGCCGTATTCTGCACAATCAGGGATATTATTCATTACTATAATATTCTGTCAACCCGCAGACTTCCGCAGTTCGACAGAACAGGAGGTGACGATAATGCGTAAAGGATGTTTCGTACTAATTCTTGTTATTACCGGACTTATTGTGCCGGCTAATTTCTTTGCAAATTCTTATGAAAACAAAGATACCGGCTATACCGCTTACATCATAGATGATGCAGATGTGCTTTCCCAATCGGAAGAAGCAGATTTATTAGAAGAAATGAAATTCATTACAGAGCATGGCAATGCTGCATTTGTATCTGTGAATGATAATCCAGCCTACAGCACCAAGGAATATGCCAGAAGCCTGTGCGAAGATTATTTCGGTTATGAGAGCGCTACTGTTTTTATGGTAGATATGGAAAACCGTTATTTATGGATTTATAGTCAGGGCAGTATCTATAACACGATTACGAATGATTACGCCCAGACCATTACAGATAATGTATATACATATGCTTCTGATGAAGATTACTACAAATGTGCAAGTATCGCTTTTGAACAAATTACCCGTCTCTTAGATGGAAAATGGATTGCACAGCCAATGAAATACATCAGCAACGCATTCCTCGCAGTTGCAATTGCATTGCTGATTAACTACTTTGTGGTGATGATGTTGTCCCGTTCCAAAAAGGCAACAGCAAGCCAGCTTATCAACGGCATCTACTCTAAAGTAGATATTAACAATGCCCGTGCCGACTTTACGCACCAGACAAAACGCTACAGTCCACAGAGCTCCGGTTCCGGCGGAAGCGGACGCAGCGGTGGCGGACGCAGTGGTGGCGGCGGTGGCGGCCATAAGTTTTAAGAACTTACAAAAATAACATTTCCTCTTTCAAGCAAAAAACGAACGATTGCACTTCTTTCTGCTATCGTTCGTTTTTCATCTTATACAAAACGGTGTCCGCCGCTTCAAACAAGTCTTTCTACTACATCTTTTCTCTTCTACTTTTGGGTACGCTCTTCAACAAATAGTTTAATCAGCTTCACAACCAGGTCCCTCTCTTTTTTCGGCACAGAAGCCGCTGCTTTCAGCAGCGCAGCAGCCGTTTTTGCATCCAGCTGCTCGGTAAAATCATTCATTCCCGCCTTTTCAAAAAGTGTAAAAAACGTATCCACTACCGCTTTCCTCTCCTCCGTTGTTACCTTAGCCAGCCACGCCTTAACAGAATCACTCATCTCCTTGCTCCTTGGATTTAGCTGTTCTGCAAACTGAAAACTGTCGCGGTACACCTTCCAGAAAAAGCCCTCATGCTGTAAGAATGATTTTTGGTCGCTCTTTACCACCTTATAATCCTCCTCGTGTTCCATCAGCATTCCGATAATGGACTCCTCCGGTACATAAGCTGATATTTTGTTCTTTACAGCCAGATACGCTTCATCATTTACCATTCTGCGGTTAAATCCCGGGCCGTCAAAGCTGTATATCTGCACAATCTTCTTCTGTATTTTCGGATTGCAGAATACGCCGGAATATATTGCCAGATTCCCCCCTTTGGAATGTCCTCCCAGATAATATTTTTTCATCAGTCCCCTCGCCGTCAGATTTACATAATCCACCGCAGACTGCTGGGCAGGAACCGGCATCATATAAACCATATTGAAATCTTCTCTCCAGCCAACAACCGTTCCATCTGTTCCGCGAAATACGATAAATGTCAGATTCGGCGTAAGATTCACATGCATTGCCGCAAACTGTTCCTGTTCTACCAAATCAATTGTACTGATATAATTGCACAGTGTCATATCCGCATACCTTGGACACTGCGCCAAAAGATCAAACATTTCTTCTTTATCTGCATAATACAACATTTTTTGATATCTTTTAACATATCTGCGGTTTGCTTCCCGAATTGTAACTGAATCTTCCTCCCCAACCTCTGGGACTACCCCATCCAGACGAAGGTATGAAAGCTGGCTGAATATCAGCGCATCCACTTCGTTTAACGGTTGTTCGCTAATCGGCAAATCTCCCCGCCATTTTAAGTATGTAAACAGATTATCATTATGTTCCATAAATTCACTCCACCTTTCTTATAATAATTATACGGTTTTCAGAAAAAAAATACAGTATTTTTGAAGAATGTGTTATAATAATTCAAAATATGTTTTCAAATAAGGAGGAATGTTATGAGATATACTTTGGAAAACGATATCTTGCGCGTAGAAATCGATTCATTCGGAGCGGAGATTAAATCTGTCCAGTCCAAAGCCACCGGACAGGAATATATGTGGCAGGCAGACCCAAAATACTGGGGACGTACCTCGCCGGTCCTTTTTCCATTTGTCGGAAAACTAAAAAATGACTCCTTCCTTCATGGCGGCAAGACCTACTCTATGCCGCAGCATGGCTTTGCGCGCAACATGGAGCACTGCCTTGTATCTAAAACAGATTCTGCCATCTGGTTCAAGCTCGTTACCAGCAACGAAACCTTAGAGCAGTTTCCATTTTCTTTTATTTTGCGTATCGGCTATGAATTGATAGAAAATGAATTAAAGGTAATGTGGGAAGTAAGCAACAACTCGGTGGATAAACATATGCATTTTGGCATTGGTGCGCATCCTGCTTTTAACTGTCCTGTTCACGGAGAGGAATCAAAGGATGGGTATAAACTCTATTTTGCGGGACTTGATGAACTTCATTATTATAGAAATGATATGCAGACAGGTCTTGCGCTTAAAGACGGCCATGTTCTTGCTCTTGATAATCACAGAGCCGTTATTACACCGGACTTTTTTGACAAGGGTACATACATCGCAGAAAACAGACAGACCGGAGAAGTCGGCTTAGAAGACCCGCAGGGAAACCGTATCCTGACAGTTCTCTTCAATGCACCGCTGTTTGGCATCTGGTCGCCTGAGGGCAAACAGGCACCGTTTGTTTGTATCGAACCCTGGTACGGCCGCTGTGACAGCATAGATTTCGAGGGTACTTTAAAGGCCCGTGACTATGACAACGTCTTAGAAGCAGGCAATCGTTTTAATACCTCCTATGTTATAAGATTTGGTGCATAATTTTATAAGTTTTTTTCGCTTGTAATTTTTTGTATCTTATATAATAATAGACGAAGAGTAAATAAGGAGGATCGTTTTTCTATGCCAAAAAGAAATGACATTAACAAAATACTAATCATCGGTTCCGGTCCAATCATTATCGGACAGGCCTGTGAGTTTGACTACTCCGGTACACAGGCTTGTAAAGCCCTTCGCAGCTTGGGTTACGAAATCGTACTGGTAAACTCAAATCCTGCAACCATTATGACTGACCCGGAAACCGCTGATGTAACATACATCGAACCTCTTAACGTTGAACGTTTAGAGCAGATTATCGCAAAAGAACGTCCTGACGCACTCCTTCCAAACCTTGGCGGACAGTCAGCACTGAACCTTTGCTCTGAGTTAAATCAGACAGGCATCCTTGAAAAATACAATGTTCAGGTAATCGGCGTTCAGGTGGATGCCATAGAACGCGGCGAGGACCGTATCGAATTTAAGAAAGCTATGAACAAGCTGGGAATCGAAATGGCGCGGAGCGAAGTTGCTTATTCTGTTGAAGAAGCGCTTGCTATCGCAGACAGGTTAGGCTATCCGGTAGTTCTTCGTCCGGCATACACTATGGGCGGCGCAGGCGGCGGACTTGTCTATAACAAAGAAGAATTAAAGGTTGTTTGCGCACGCGGCATTCAGACCAGCTTAGTAGGACAGGTTCTTGTAGAAGAATCGATTCTCGGATGGGAAGAATTGGAGGTAGAAGTCGTACGGGATGCTGACAACAACATGATTACCGTATGCTTCATTGAAAACATCGACCCTCTTGGCATTCATACAGGTGATTCCTTCTGTTCTGCCCCTATGCTTACTATCTCGCAGGATGTGCAGGACAGACTAAAAGAGCAGGCATTTAAGATTGTAGAGTCCGTAGAGGTCATCGGCGGAACGAATGTGCAGTTCGCTCATGACCCGGTATCTGACCGAATCATCGTTATTGAAATCAACCCTCGTACTTCCCGCTCTTCCGCCCTTGCTTCAAAAGCAACCGGTTTTCCAATTGCTTTGGTATCCGCAATGCTTGCCTGCGGACTTACACTTGCAGACATTCCCTGCGGTAAATACGGTACATTAGATAAATATGTTCCGGACGGCGATTATGTCGTAATCAAATTTGCCCGCTGGGCATTTGAAAAATTTAAAGGCGTGGAAGACAAATTAGGAACCCAGATGCGCGCGGTCGGCGAGGTAATGAGTATTGGAAAAACCTATAAAGAGGCCTTCCAGAAAGCCATCCGAAGTCTGGAAACAGGCCGTTACGGTCTTGGACACGCCAAGAACTTCGATACATTGACCAAAGAACAGCTTCTTAAGATGTTGATTACCCCATCTAGTGAGCGCTATTTCATCATGTACGAAGCATTAAGAGCTGGTGCAACAGTGGATGAAATCTATGACATCACAAAAGTAAAACACTATTTCATCGAACAGATGAAAGAATTAGTAGAGGAAGAAGAAGCCCTCATAGCAAATAAAGGCTCTCTTCCTTCTGACGAAGCACTTATCTCTGCTAAGAAGAATGGTTTTTCAGATAAATACTTAAGCCAGATTCTCTCTGTTTCGGAAGATGAAATCCGGAATAAGCGGATTTCTCTTGGCGTAGAAGAAGCCTGGGAGGGTGTTCATGTAAGCGGCACAAAAGATAGGGCTTATTACTACAGCACTTACAATGCCGAAGATAAATCCACAGTATCGGATAATAAAAAGATTATGATTCTTGGCGGCGGACCAAACCGTATCGGTCAGGGTATCGAATTTGACTACTGCTGTGTACATGCTGCACTTGCACTTAAAAAACTAGGCTTTGAAACTATTATTGTAAACTGTAACCCGGAAACCGTATCTACAGACTACGATACCTCCGATAAGTTATACTTCGAGCCGCTTACCCTTGAAGATGTATTAAGCATCTACAAGAAAGAAAAACCGCTTGGTCTTATTGCCCAGTTTGGCGGACAGACTCCGCTTAACCTTGCGGCTGATCTTGAGAAAAACGGCGTTAAGATCCTAGGAACTTCTCCTGCTGTCATCGACCTTGCAGAAGACCGCGACCTGTTCCGCGCCATGATGGACAAACTTGAAATTCCAATGCCGGAATCCGGAATGGCTGTCAATGTCGAAGAGGCAATTGCAATCGCAGACCGTATCGGCTATCCGGTAATGGTGCGTCCTTCTTATGTATTGGGCGGACGCGGCATGGAAGTGGTATATGACGAGGAAAGTCTTGAGAATTATATGAATGCGGCTGTCGGTGTAACACCAGACAGACCAATCCTCATCGACAGATTTTTAAATCATGCATTAGAATGTGAAGCAGATGCTATCAGCGACGGCACACACGCATTTGTACCTGCTGTTATGGAACATATTGAACTTGCAGGGGTTCACTCCGGTGACTCCGCCTGCATCCTTCCTTCTGTTCACATCTCAGAGAAAAATGTCAAAACCATCAAAGAATATACCCGTAAGATTGCGGAAGAAATGGGTGTTAAAGGCTTGATGAATATGCAGTACGCAATCGAAAACGGCAAAGTGTATGTATTGGAAGCCAACCCAAGAGCTTCCCGTACCGTACCGCTGGTATCTAAGGTATGCAACATTCGCATGGTACCGCTTGCAACAGAAATCATTACATCCGAACTGACGGGAAATCCATCTCCTGTTCCGGCATTAAAAGAACAGGACATTCCATTCTATGGTGTAAAAGAAGCTGTATTCCCATTTAATATGTTCCAGGAGGTTGACCCTATCCTCGGACCTGAAATGCGTTCTACCGGCGAAGTGCTTGGACTCTCTCCTTCTTATGGCGAAGCCTTCTTCAAGGCTCAGGAAGCAACACAGTCCAGACTTCCGTTAGAAGGAACTGTTCTTATCTCTGTAAACAACAAAGATAAAGCAGAGGTTGTTGATATCGCAAAAGCCTTCCACGAGAATGGATTTAAAATTATTTCAACAGGCTCTACGCACAAACTGATAACCGAGTCCGGCATTCCCGCAGAAAAGATTAAAAAGCTCTATGAAGGCCGTCCAAACATCTTAGATGCGATTACAAACGGAGATTTCCAGTTAATCGTAAACTCTCCTGCCGGAAAAGAGAGCGTGCATGACGACAGTTATCTGCGCAAAGCTGCAATTAAAAACAAAATTCCTTATATAACAACTATGGCTGCTGCCAAGGCAACTGCCGAAGGAATCCGTTATATCAAAACACATGGTAATTCAAGTGTAAAATCTTTACAGGAATTGCATAGTCAGATTCACGACAAATAAATATTGTTAAAACATGAACTCCGGTGCCTTCACCGGAGTTCACGTTTTGTATACATGTGGACAAATTACCCGTGACTATATCGTTTCTAACGAATACGGCGACCTGATTTCTTCCTATGTGCCGATTTATGACTCGGAAGGTAAAGTTGTTGCAGTGTTAGGCTGTGATTATGACGCCAGCGATATAAAAGCAAAGCTTGGAATCATCACAGCAATCTGCGTAGGCTGCGCTGCCGGGTTTTTAGTTATTGCCGCAGCCATTGTTTATTTATTTATCTCAAAAATCACAAAGAATATTGTTCTTATCAATGATAAAATCTTTGACTTAGTAAACAATGAAGGAGACTTAACACAGAAGCTGGATATTCATTCCGGAGACGAATTAGAATTAATCGGAAATAATGTAAATTCCCTGTTAGAGTATATCCGCCGCATTATGTTAAATATCTCCAGCAATTCCTTAGAACTAAAGGGTTCTTCCGAAGTTGTATCTGATAATCTCAGAAATGCAGAAATGAACATTACGGAAGTCTCCGCTACAATGGAAGAGATGTCTGCCGGTATGGAAGAAACCTCTGCAAGCATTATTGAGATTACCAATTCTGTCCACGAAGTATACAATGCGATTAACGAAATCAATGAAAAGGCTTCCGTAAGCGCAGAACAGGCATATACCGCAATGGAGAAAGCTGTCAGAATTTACGAAGACTCTATTTCTGCACAGAATGCCGCAAAAGAAAAAACAACTGCCATATCATCTGAGGTTACTGAAAAGGTAGAGAAATCCAAGTCAGTGAAAGAAATTGAAGAATTGACAGACAGCATTTTAAACATTGCTGACCAGACAAATCTTCTTGCACTGAATGCTTCCATAGAAGCAGCAAGAGCCGGCGAGGCAGGTCGCGGTTTTGCCGTAGTTGCTGATGAAATTGGTAAACTCGCACAGGATTCTGCTAATTCTGCCACACGCATCCGTCAGGTCAGCGCGGAAGTTATTGAAGCTGTTGAACAGCTTGCAGACGCTTCAAAGGATATGATCTCCTTTATTGATGAAACTACAATGGGAGGTTTTTCTTCTCTTCAGGATACCTCTTACAGCTACAAAGAAGATATTCATCAGATGTCTGTGACCATGCAGGATTTTACCGCTTCCTGTGAAGAGTTAAAGAGCAACATGGATAATATCAAAGAAAGTATTGAAGCAGCTAATATTGCAGTAGAGGAAAGCGCAAAAGGCATTAGTAACGTATCTGAAATATCCGTAAGCCTTACCTCCAGCGTAAGTGATATTCAGGAAAAAGCAAATGGCAACATGAATATCGCAGGTATGCTGAATAACGAGGTCAACCGCTTTAAATTATAATGAATAACCATAAGAAATCTAAAAGAGGCTGAAAAAGAGCAGTCCTCTAATAAAGGGGAGAGGTTTTACATAGAAATCATCTATGGTAAAGTCTCTCCTTTTTTGGGCTTTCAGCTCAATATCTCACTTTTTTTAGATAAATATATTGACTAATATTCCGATAACATGATAGCATATATTCGGTTTTGAAAATAATAAGAAAAAAGGAGATCCCAAATGCTAAGAATTTTAGTAGATACCTCTGCTGATTACACCATAGAAGAATTAGAGGAGCGCAATATAGAGCTTGTATCGCTCAACATTGTAGTTGATAACGCCAGCTATCGTGATATTAAGGATATTACACGAGGCGAAGTATATGATATTTTGATTAATCAAGGCAAATTTCCGAAAACATCACAGGCATCGCCGCAGGATTTTTTAGAAATATTTGAAGATGTAAAAGAAAAGGGAGATTCTATGGTAGTTCTGACACTTTCTTCTGCCTTAAGCGGAACCTATCAGAGTGCCACTCTAGCCAAAAGTATGGCAGAATATGATGACATTTACATTGTTGACTCACTGTCTGCCACCTATGGAATCCGTCACCTTGGAGAATATGCGTGTGCATTGCGAAAGGAGGACTTGGATGCTTCTGCTATCGCAGAACGCTTAGAAGAGATTAAATCCCGTATCGTTATTCTTGCTGCCGTTGATACATTAGAATATCTCTGCAAAGGCGGTCGTGTGAGCAAAACTGCTGCTACAGTAGGAGAATTGGCAAACATCAAACCGCTGATAACCGTAACTGAGGAAGGCAAGGTGCAGGTAATCGGCAAATGTCTTGGCCGCAACAAAGCGCTTGCAACCCTTATCAAGAATATCAGCACTTATGAGATAGATGAACACTTTCCGGTATATTCCATCTATGCTTATGGTGAAGAAAATACCATCAAACTGGAAGAAAAGCTTTCTGCGTTAGATATTCACTGCTCAGAACGTCTTCAGATTGGTGCGACGATTGGAGTTCATGTTGGTCCCGGCGCTTACGGTGTAATCTTTATCCGTAAATAACAGCGGCTTACGATACATGGTATATAATAATGAATTGAATAAAACAACTCGTATAACAAAAGCCCCCAGCATTACGCTGAGGGCTTTCTTATATTCTTGATATTATCGCATTTAATTAAGCAAATCTCTTCTTAGCCGCAACGATTACAACTGCACCGCCAAGTAATACCAATACTACAGGCACTACAGGAAGCATATCGCCTTTTCCGGAAATTGTAGTAACATATTCATCAGAAACCTCAATGTCCGTTAAAGCTACTTTTTCACCTGTTAATCCAAGGTAAAGCTTTGAGCCTGAAGGAACTGTTGCTGGGAATGATGCAACTGTGCTTGCATCTCCTATCGTATATGTTGCAGTTACAGTTGTTCCGTCATACTTCACAACGATCTTACAATCTGCACCGGCTTTCATTGCTGCTGTCCAAGCATCCCAATCTTCCGGGAATGTACGCGTAAATGTAGCGCCATCCGGTAAAGCCTCCGGAGTCTGTGTGACATCAGCATTGAACCAGCCCCATACATCTCCACGAGTGAAAATCAATTCTTTGTAATCTGCTGTGTTGAACTTATTTTCTGAATTCGTATAGATGAAATAGCATGGTGCTTCGTAAAGGTTTGTAGAAGCTGCATCTGTTCCTTTCGCATTAAATGTAAATGTATAGGTATGACCTTTCTTTAACTCAACACCATCTGACTGTACAGATAAGAAAGCATCTACTGTAAAGTCGGCAATTGTTGACTTCTTCACTACTGTTTCCTGAGCGGTTACTTTGAATGTAACTTTTGCTTTTACATCACCGATTGCGGCTGTAATTGTAGCATTTCCGCCGCCAACTGCTGTTACAGTTCCGTTCGCATCAACTGTTGCTACTTCTTCATTCGAAGATGTCCATGTGATGGTTGTATCTTCTGTTGTATCTGCCGGATTTACTGTAGGTACAATGTTTACAATATCGCCTTTTTCAAGTTCTGTCTTATCTACTGCTAATTTGATTTCTGTAACAGGTACTGCAGGTACGGTAATCTCTACTGTATCTTTCATAGCTCCATCAAGTACAGAAGCTGTAATTGTTACTTTACCAGGCTTAAGGGCTGTTACTTTACCTGTTGCATCTACTGTTGCAACTGTTTCATCAGAAGATGTGTAGGTAACGGTAGTATTATCTGTAGAGGCCTTATCTGGATTTGTCAGTGTGAGTTCTGTTGAAAGCAAAGCAGTCTGACCTACTTTGATTTCCGTCTTGTCCGTTGTCACATCAACTGCTGTAATTGGATTAAGGTCTTCTAAAACTTCAAATGTACATGAATCAGAAATATCTCCACATGTAGCGGTAATTGTAACATTACCCGCAGCTACAGGTGTTACCTTACCAGTTTCATCTACTGTTGCAACTGTTTCATCAGAAGATGTCCATGTAACTTTCTCTGCAACATTGTCCGTTGTTCCTTTGAATGTATTAATTACAGTTTGGAAATCTGCTGTTTTACCCAATGTAAGCGCTTCAATCGGATTCATAATTTCAATTGAAGATGGAGCTTCCCACGAAATATCTGTTAATTTACAGCATTGTCCGGTTAAAGAAACATAGATAACATCTTCATTTGCAACCGTTTCCGGAAGTGTAATTGTACAAACTGTTTCTACATTTGCAATTGTAGATACAGCCGTTACAGTACTGCCATCACGAGTTACAACAAGCTTACAATCTGTTCCTGCAACCAACCCCGCTAAGTATGGTGTCCAGCCATTTGTCCAATCGCAATTAAGACCTCCCTCCTGAGAGCCTGTTGCACCAGAAACGCCTGCCCATCCATATATATCCGCACGGCAAACATAATGTTCACTATATCCGTCACCATTAACCTTAGCCTCATTACCACTGTAGAAAACATAAACCGGGGCATCCCAATTATCCTGTGGTAGTGTCGAATCCCAATCGGCCTGATACTGCGCCTTGAAATCAACTACATATGTTCCTCCATCGTTAATCTCAATGCCTGCTGTATGCGCTGTCCACCATCCGGTACAGTCGAGGTTATCCATTGACTGCGCATCTGCTTTTGTCGTTACCGGTGCTACCAGTAAGCTGCCGGCTACCATAACTAAGGCCATAGCGCCAGCTAAAACTTTTCTTAATTTCATTTTCCTTATTCCTCCTTATAAAAATAGTCTACCTTTTTCCCTTAAGTATATTTTATTGTAACACTTTTTAAAAAAATCGTAAATATTTTTCTATAATATTTTAGCTTTTTGTGAACTATTTTAGCAAACTCCCTAAAAAACAAATAAAAGACCCAGCAGAAAGCTGGGTCTTTTGGTTATTTTTTACAAATTTACAAAAAAGCACTAAAATAATTTGTATGACTTAAGTACTATTCACTTAATTCTTCCGTTGTTTCATCCGGAGCTTCCGTTGGCTCGCCTGACTCCTCCGTCGATTCGGTTGGCTCCTCTGTCGGCTCACTTGGCTCCTCCGTCGGTTCGCTTGGTTCCTCTGTCGGCTCGCTTGGCTCCTCTGTCGGCTCACTTGGCTCCTCTGTCGGCTCACTTGGCTCCTCTGTCGGCTCGCTTGGCTCCTCTGTCGGCTCGCTTGGCTCCTCTGTCGGCTCGCTTGGCTCCTCTGTCGGCTCGCTTGGCTCCTCTGTTGGCTCACTTGGCTCCTCTGTTTTTGGCGGAATCTCACTTGTGTAGCTATAACCACATGAACAAGTATGCTTCATAACGCCGGCTGTCGCAGCAGTTGCCTCTGTAACCACTTCATCTACAAATACATGCTCCGTAGAAAGAACCGCTCCGCAGCTTTCACACTTACTATGTGCATCCGCAGTTCCACCAGGTACTTCCGTATGCACATGCGGGTTCACATCTGTCAGATAATTTCCGTTGACATAACCAACACCTTTTCTTAACTGCACACGATACCAGCCATTTTCATTACATCTTGCAAGAACCTGTACTTCCTGGCCTTTTGCCAGATAACCCATACGAACGGAATCTGCGCTCGGCTGGTTTCGGATTTTAACCCCTGTGGTCGCCCACATGGTCTGATTTATCTCCGTATATGTATATTCCTGTTCAAATCTGTCATCCGGTTCCGTATCCGGTTCTTCGGTTTCTGGTTCTTCGGTTTCCGTATCTGTGTCTGGTTCCTCCGTTTCCGGTTCCGTATCGGGATACGTTCCATCTTCATTTGGCATTACATGCTCATCTACCAGCACGGCATTTACCAGAAAGCGCTTTGTCTTATCATCCGCACAGGTTAAAAGCGTCACTGTCTTATCCTCTGCCGTTACCTCTACACCAGTCTCATGCATTGCATTGCTCTGCAATTTCCCCAGCATGGCTTCATAGGTATTGTTCTCGTCGTAATCAACCCTGATGTAGCTAACCTCCGTTTCCTCCACGTCAAAATAGGAGAAAATCTGATAACGATATATCATGCCGTCATATATGAGCTGAAAGTATTGATGATCCTGATAGTATCCTTCATTTTTATAGTATTTCAATTTGCCGAACATCGAAAGGTCACGCATATTATGTCCGTAAATAATATTTCTAATATCTGAAAAATCCCATTTGTTGGTAGCCTCTAATGTAATGCTTCCACACATGGCATATACAAGGTCATAGCGTACACGGTCGTACTCATTATTATCTGTGGAATATAAAATCGGATAACTGATGTCTTCATTTTCAAAATATATCCATCCCACAATATCTTCGTTTACCTGTGTCTGTAGTCCCTCCAAATCAACCCATATCTGCTCATACCACTCTTTGGGCTGTTCCTGTCCGGCCGTTCCTATATCGTCTCCGGTCGGAATCTCAAGTTTATCATCCGGAACTTTTACATACTCATTCTTTATTTTTTCATAGCTTTCCTGCGATTCCTTGCTTTCGGTATAGTCCTTATAGATAGAATAGGCGCTAAACAGCAATAATCCAACACCTACGACAATCAAAAAATCATATATGAGATTATAGATGCGCTTCTTCCATCTGCGCTTTTCTTCCTCTGATGAATCCGGCACATCCTCTGGCTGTTCGATTTCCTCCGGCTCTTTTGGTCCGGCATCTTCTAAAGCCTCCTGCACAACCTGTTCTTTCGTACATTCTTCCTGTTTTTGTTCTTCCCGTTTTTGTTCTTCCTGTTTTTCCTTTTCTATCTCTTCCTGCTCTCTTTGCATTTTCAGCTTCGCCTTCAGCTCTTCTTTTAACTTTTCCGCTTCCGCCTGAAACTCAGCGTTTCTAACTTTGTTCTCTTCCATACTCCCTCCGAACAAAAGATATCTCATTGCAAAACTTCTTTCGATTCTCTGATTTGTTAATTATATACCACCTTACAGTTCTTTGCAAACACCCACTTGCAATATCAAAGAAAATGGTTGATAATTTCTATAAGCAAATACACATGGAGGTCCTCATGGAAGATACCTTTCCAAAGAAAAATATACGAAAAATCGTACTTCTTGTCCTAAGTACAGTGATTGCTCTGGCATTAGGTGCAGGTTTATTTATGATATCCCCTTTATTTGCTGTGGAAACAGCACAAAAGAACATTACCATGGAGGCAGGAGAACGAGTTAAATTTGCTCCTTCCGAATTTTTGGATGGCGCGGATTGGTGCGTAAACATGTCCTTTATAGATGATTCTGCGGTAAACTATAAAGAAGTGGGCGAGTACCCAATCTATATCTATCATGGCTTTCAAAAGTATACCGCTTATGTCAGGGTGGAAGATACTACCGCCCCTTCTTTAACATGCAATATTCGGAATATCACTATCCAAAAGGGGGATTCTATTACCGTTAATACCATTGGCATGAAAGCAGATGACAATACCGGCATTGACCGTCTTCTTTTCTTTCATATTTCTGCTGAGAAAATCCATGTGGAAGGTGAAAAGGAAGAAGATTCTGCATATACGGAAAGCCTTTACTTAAAGGGAAGAGACATCTGGACAGAAGACTACACCTTTGAACATGGCGGTCTTTATACCATTACCGTATGTGCAATGGATGCCTACAACAACACCTCTTACTTATCCGTAAATGTTACGGTAGAAGAACCGCCCGTACTTGAAGCCGAGGAAAAAATCTACCTTGCAACCGGTCAGACTATTGATTTTGCAGATTATATAGAGGTATGGGATTTTATGGAACCGAAATATAGCGCAGAAGATGTCGTGATTGACTCCTCAGCGGTAGATATGTCTAAAACGGGAGAGTATCAGGTCACCTATACCGCAACTGACAGTTACGGATTAAGCACACAGGCCTCTACCACCGTGTGCGTTCATACTGCGGCAGAATTGCAGGAACTGATAAACACACATGAGATTAACAAAGATGACAATATTATAATCGGTGCATACAACCTTTATGACAGCGGCTATTACGAAGAAAATAACCCTGCCCTTATCCAGCAGGCCATGCTCCCTGCGATTGTTCATATTGAGAATGATGATAATTACACCTTCGGCAGTGGATATATTCTGAAGATTGACGAAGATTATGTCACAATTGCCACAAACGACCATGTAATTATGGGTGATTATGCACCTAGTGTTACATTTTATGATGGAACCGTCTGTCAAGCTGTCGTTATTGCAAAGGATGCCCGGGAGGATATTGCTTTTCTGCAAATTCCACTCGCACAAAACAGCGATGAGTACTTTCTTAGCCGCGAATACGCAGAGTCCCTTCGTACCGTACATATCAATGAAGGATATTGGAATGCATTGGAAAATGAAAGCAGAATAGATATCTGCTATAACTGTATTGATGAAAACGGGGAAGTCTGGCAGAGTGCAGTCGGATATATGGTTTATAAAGAAGCCACACGCACATGGAATGAATATGAAAATATCAACGAATGTATCATTTCTATGTCCCCTGTAGGCGGCACCTCCGGCTCGGCCATCTTTGATGGTCACGGAAGACTTATTGCTATGGTTCGCGGATATACGGAATATGACACATATACCGAGACCGTTGCGGTGCCACTGGGTGAAATCTTAGATTACTATGAGATGGTTTTTCATGAGAAGCTGCAATATCAGTAAAAGAAGACCCGGATACTGCTACTTCTCCTTCATTATCGCTTTAAACGGACTAATCTGCTTCGCCAATTCACGGATAGTATCCTGCTCCCGTTTCATATACTGCTCTAACATCTTTATCTCTTCTTCCCGAAAACCGCTTTGGGATGTGATAACGCAATCCGGAACACATCCCTCTGCTTTTCTGTTTCCATCTTCAAATACAACGTAAATGCTTTGTCTTCCATCCTTTGGAACAATCCCGGATACCGTCATTTTTAATTCATCCATACGAATCTCCCATCCCTAAGCGTGCTCTATACTTACTACTCGGTAATAACCATATTTGGCCATACCTTTTCAATTAACGCATCCTTATAATTTGCGTCTAAATATTCTTCGATTACATTGTCTGCCTCAATTCCCGCCTGACGTTCTGTATACCGGATCATTGCCATTGCTGAAATAAGTGCATTGCATACCATAAACGCAACCAGAATCCATGTGATGATTTTTCCTTTCAGAGGAGGAATTTTCTCAATGGCCTTGCTCATATTCGGATATATCAACTTAATCCAAATGACAGATAAAATCCCCCAGAATCCCATATAAAGCAGATTCGTTCTTCCGCCAATATTAAACGGCATTTCGCTGTAATCCCAGAATACAGTGCCAAGGACTATTTCTGTAAAAACGCTGCAGGCATATTCATATACGCCGCCCAGCAAAGCTCCAATCAGAAAAACATATCGGTCCGCTTCATTTGCAAACCGGTATAACACTAGCGTGAGGACTACGGCGCCAAGTCCCCACACGATACTGAACGGACCGTACAATACACTCGAACGGCTCATCCATACACCGCCTACAGCCCGGCAATAAACCGTTTCGATTAAATCCCCTAACAGTGCCGATACCAGAAATATCCAGATAATTTTGTCTAAACAGATGCCTTTTGCAAATACATACTTATTTCCTGCATTCGGGTCATCTTCCATATTTGGATATGCCTTTTCGATACGGCTCCAGATTCTCTCATAAATCCTGCTGTTTATGCCGCTTTGGTATTCCTGCTGCTTCTGCTGATATTCGTTTATTTTCTGATTTCCTCTATCCTTAAACATGGTATAAAGTATAAGCAAAAAATCAACAAATAATACACTGCCCACAACACCACAGAATATCTGCACTACAATATCCGGCAAAATATGTATCAGCACAAATATGATCGGATGCAATAATTCCGCCGCGCACCACAATGCTGCCGCAAATCCTCCGGCCACCAGAAGATTTTGCCACTGTCCATTGTATGGCGTAATGTCTTCGTATTTCCAAAGCATCCTCCGGCAGATTCGCCTGCTCACAAAATCAGCAACCGACTGCACCGCCAAAAATACGACAAACGCGGCCGCAAACTTAAACAGCATATAATCCGTCAGCCTCGGCCATAAAACGATCAGTATATCCATCATAATTCCATACATAAGACAAAACGGAAGATTTGATAATCCCCTGTTTCTGAAACGTCTGTCTTTAATTGCTACTACGCACACCTCAAGAACCCATCCCAAAAATGAATATATAATAAGATATGCTGTTAAATCCAAAATAGTATTATTCATCTCTAACACTCCTCTTTATGTGCCATCCTGTTTTTCCCTCAGCATCAGACATCCGCTTGCAGGATTCTATATCCATAGTATATTTTTTGCTGGTAAGATGGTCAACATTTTTTGTCAGTTCTTCTGATATTTTATCATTAACAGCACTCTTTCGCAATTCAGTTTCATCTTCCGTCAACTATTCCTGTTCAAATGCGCCTGTGTAAAGCTGATAATACTGCCCCCTTTCTGCAATCAGTTTTTCATGATTGCCCCGCTCAATGATATGTCCATGCTCAAGAACCATGATTACATCCGCATTTTTTATTGTGGAAAGACGATGGGCAATTACAAATACGGTTCTGCCCTTCATCAGCTTATCCATACCATCTTGTACTAATTTTTCCGTACGGGTATCGATAGATGATGTTGCCTCATCCAAAATCATTACAGGCGGATCAGATACCGCAGCACGAGCAATCGAGATAAGCTGTCTTTGCCCCTGTGAAAGTCCGCTTCCATCGCCTTTTAAGACGGTTTCGTAGCCTTTAGGAAGCATACGGATAAATCCGTCTGCATTGGCAAGTTTTGCGGCCGCAATACAATCCTCATCAGTGGCTTTGGGATTTCCGTACCGGATGTTTTCCATTACGGTTCCCGTGAACAGATTAACATCCTGCAAAACGACGCCAAGTGAACGGCGCAAATCCGCCTTTTTAATCTTGTTGATATTGATTCCGTCATAACGTATTTTGCCGTCTGCTATATCATAGAAGCGGTTTAAAAGATTTGTAATTGTTGTTTTGCCCGCAATCACTTTTACAATCTGCAATATCAGAAGCATTACAAGGACAGCAACAACGGTCAGCCATACGCTGGTATAAATCATGCATACCAATACTGCCGCAATTGTGAACAGCGAAGAAATAAGCTGCGCCATAGACTGCGCAATCATTTGCCGGAGCGTATCGGTATCATTGGTATAAAGGCTCATAATATCACCATGCGTCCGGGTATCAAATGTGCGGATCGGCAGCCGCTGCATTTTATCAAACATTTCATCACGGATTTTTTTAAGCGTTCCCTGAGCGATCGTAACCATAACCCGGTTGTAAAGCAGACTGGACTTTGTGCGTTTCTCTGCCGGAGCGTGCATTTACAGACGGTTCTCTATTTTTATCATTACTCATTTTCATCATCTCCTTTCCTCTGTGATTCATATATCTCACGATAAATACTGCAATTCTCCAAAAGCTCTGCTATACGGCGGGCTGAAGCAAAAGAAATCGTAAGCATCACAAATACCATTGAGAGCATCATAAGACTTGTAAGAATCTGGGTCGCATAGGAAAGCAGGGCTGTCAAATCGCCGGTTGTCATTCCCAGAGCCGCGTTGTTTCCGCTTGCAACAATTGCCTTTGCTCCAATCCATGAAATCAGTATCATGCAGGCATACATAAAAAACTGCATAATCGGCGAATTGAAAGCAATCAGTTTCTCTCCCTTAGAGAAATCACGGTATATCTTACCGGAGATTTCCTTGAATTTGCCGACTTCATAATCCTCACGGTTAAAGGACTTGACGACACGGATTCCGCGAACATTTTCCTGTACAATGTTGTTCAGTTCGTCGTAGGTATGAAAGACCCCGCTCAGAATCGGGTTTACCTTACAGATAATCAGATAAAGCAAAAATGCCATAACCGGAATAACTGCAAGAAAAATCAAAGAGATTGCTGCATTGATCCGAAAGGAAACAATCATTGAAAAAATGAGCATAACCGGTCCCCGGATTGCCATCCTAATCAACATCTGATAAGCATTTTGGATGTTTGTAATATCCGTTGTCAGACGCGTCACGATGGAAGCCATCGAAAACCTGTCGATGTTTGAAAAAGCAAGCGTCTGCACATTATCATACATATCCTGTCTCAGATTAGCAGAAAAGCCTGCTGACGTCCGGGCAGCAAAATGTGCCGATAAAACGCCTGTGCAAAGCTGGAACCCGGCAAAGGCGAGCAGAATAAGACCATACTCCACACAGCGCTCATATCTCCGACATCTATACCTTTATCAATAACCTCCGCCATACAAAGCGGTATGGCAATTTCAAAAGCTGCTTCTAATACAGACAGCATAATGGTAATGATTGAGCCTTTCTTATATTCACGAAGACTCTTCATTAGTGTTCTTATCATATTTTCCCTCCTTAATGTAGCGCGCTACACTTTATATTTAAGTAAAAGCCGAACTAATCCGGCTTCCCTATTCCAAATTATTATACATTTTCAAAAGCATCTGCATTAGCTTTTGAATATCCTCCTGAGAGAAGGAGGCAAGAAGTTTGCGCTCATTAGCAAGAACCCTCTGCTCCATCTCAGCCCCGATGACTTTTGCCTGTTCTGTCAGCTCAATAATTTTGTTTCGTTTATCATTCATATCCATGTGGCAGCGCAGATGTCCATTCTGCTCCATTCGTCTGACGATGCCGACCACCGTTGGATGAGATACCTCCAGATAGATTTCCAGCTCCTTCTGGGTTGCACTGCCTCCCTGCTTATCCAAAAATGCCAGCACACGGCTTTGTGCAAGCGTCAGATTGTAATGCTTTAAATCGGCATCTGCATTTATCTTTAACTTATCGTTAATATTCTTTATTAAATAACCTATATCTTTATGTTTCATATTCATTCCCATCCCATTCTGTAGCACACTACACATTATGGCAGAAACATTCTATTCTGTCAAGTGTTTTACAGATTATGCTGCGGGATACCGGCTTTTATAAGGACAGCAAACCGATTGTTTTTTGAAGCCCCTCCCTAATGTGTACTTTGGCTTTCCAGCCAAGTTCTTCCAACGCACTGCTATCAAGCAGAGCTTTTGTCGCTTTTGAATATCCGGCAGCTTCAATATCATCCGGCAGGTCAAAAATCACTTTTTTGTTTGAAATTTCGGCCAAAATCTCTGCCAAATCTCTTAGCATAATATCGGAATGGCTGTCTGCTATATTATATGCACATTTACTCTTTCCCAGCAACAATATTGTCAATATTCCCATAACGGCGTCTGTTACATAAGTATATGAGTACAACTGACTTCCATCACTCTTTAAGACAATATCTTCTTTTTGGACAGCTTTATGGATAAACTGTGAGATTGCCTTTGTATCTGATTCCATTACGGTAGGGCCGTATACTCTTGATAATCTTGGAATGACAAAATCAATGCCATATTTCTTCCCGTAAGCATGGCAAAGCGTTTCACCAAGCCTTTTACTTTCCGGGTATCCTGCACGCAGTGTATTGCAATCTAAATATCCCAGATACTTCTCGTCAAACTTATCCACGTCTCCCCGGTTTTCTCCGTAAATTTCTACGGATGAGAGAAAAACAAAACGCCTGCAGCCACACTTTACAGATAAATCCAGTAAATATCTGGTACCATCTACATTTGCCGTAATCGTTCCGATTGGGTCTGTTGCATACGCAACCGGATGCGTATTGCTTGCAGCATGAATCACATAGTCTGCCTGCTGCGTTATATCTAACGGTTCTGTAATATCATGTGATATATGGCAAAAATGTGCCTTATCAACCATATACTCCCCGAACCTGCGCTCAGCCCTCTGGGCGCTGCGGCTGACTGCAATGATTTTGATATTATCCCAACAGTGCTTATTTCTGTACATCAAAATATCAATCAGCACAGATGCAATCATTCCCGTTGCCCCGCTTATGAGAACCGTCTTATTTCTTAAAAGGTTCCAAGGAATACGGTTGTTTAATGCACATTGCCGTATATCCTCTTTATATTCTTCACTCTGTAAAAATCTATTATGCTTCATTCTTTTTTCCGTCTCCAGTCTTTAACCAGAAATCCCTTTGCGTTGTGTATAAGGCTTTAAAAATATCAATATCTTCCAGCGTTGTAATTTTTATATTCTTATTAGAGCCTAATGAAAAGTACAGTTCATCTCCTAAATCGAGCAGCAGCGTATTCGTATATACTGCATTGGTAATTCCACGGCGGACTGCTTCTTTATGCGCCTCAAGCGCTTTTTTGAATTGATATGCCTGCGGCGTCTGCACCCTCATAATGTCTTTTCTGTCAATTCCATCACTGCCACGTTCTCCATCCTCCGTGCGCATAATCGTTTCCTGACATCTGACTGCCGACAGACCGGAGCCATATTCTTTTGCCTTTAAAATGCAGTCTGTAATGATATCTTCACTTATCATAGGTCTGACTGCATCATGAATCACTACAATATCATCGTCCTGACAATACTTCTCCAGTTCGAGCAAAGCCTTGCGTGCAGACGCCTGTCCATTCTCGCCGCCTTCTATTACCCATTTTAGTTTTGTGATACCATATGCCCCTGCATATCCCATTAAAACGTCCGTCCATCCTTCAATGCACGATACGATGACAGCATCAATATCCCTGTGCCGCTGAAATGCCTCCAGCGTATAAATAATAATCGGTTTTTCATATATTGGAATGAACTGCTTAGGCACAGACTGCTCCGTCCTGCTTCCGCTTCCCCCTGCCAAAATCAACGCCACATTCATACGTTCTTCCCTTCATTTTCTTTATTGTACCCTTAAAAGTCTTTTGTCTCTTAGCAATAATTACTACCGCTTGTCATGTCAAACAGTGCCTTAAACATCTCCACATCTTCAACTGTGTTGATTTTAATATTCAGATCCGACCCCTTTGAAAAAGCAATCTCTTTTCCAAGCCGAGACACCATATTGTTTGTATCGACCTCATTTAGAATGGATTTTTCCAATGCTTCTTTATGATATTCACATAGATCTCCTAAACGGTATGTTTGAGGCGTCTGTATTCTTCGGAAAGAATATCTCGATATGGAACTTAATCCTGTTTTTCCGTCTTTTGTCAACATGACATTATCCATTGATGCTACTGCTGAAATTCCCATACCTCTTTCCTTGCAGGTGACAATACTATCCGAAATAATCTCATTGGTAACTAACGGACGTATGGCATCATGAATAACCACTATGTCATCCTCCTGACACGCTTCCCTAAGTTTATCTGCCGCCAGCTTTGAGGTTTCCTGGCCATTTATTCCACCTGTAATAATCCACTTTAATTTGGTGATTCCAAACTGCTTTGCATATGCTTCCACCATCTTCTCCCAGCCGCTTAGGCATGCAACCATGATGGCGTCAATCTCCGGGTGTTTTTGGAATCTTTCCATTGTATACACAATGACCGGTCTGTTATATACATTTACAAACTGCTTCGGAATGTCCATCTTAAAGGATGGGTCTGTTCCTCCGGCTAAAAGTACTGCTATGTTCATGATAATTCACACTCTTTCCTGTCTTTTGTCCAAAACCAATCATAAGATTAACACCACGAGCCCTCAAAATGATGGACTGCGACTGTGGCATTCGTCTTCATACATTCATTCGTTTCCTTGATCATTGGTGCTAAAACCTGATACGGATAAATAGTTATTCCGTCTATAACCTGATACTTTCCATTATTCACATATCCGTGCTTATGAAACGTCTCAATTTCTTTTCCCAGACTCGTCGTGTAATAGAGAAGATTGCTGCTGTCTAATTGCTCATACACACTCATAAGCTCCTTAACAAACGGATGGCCTTTTACTGCGCCAAAGCCAGAACCTTCATTGATACCTCCCGAAACCTCTGTTCCAAAAAAAGCTTCATTTTGTCGCAATATGTCTAAGGACTGTAACAATTCCACATCCGTGTCCATATAAATACCACCATGCTGATATACAACATCAAGCCTTACATAATCCGGCAAATGCGCCCATCTTCTGTTTGCATACGCTTCTCTTGTATATGGTATCTTATCAACGTCATAATTCTTTTCATTCCAGCAAATAAATTCATAGTCCGGACATAATTTATGCCAATTATCAACTTCACGCCTCAAATGTGCGGGCATTTCTTTTCCGCCAAACCAGCAATAATGTATTCTTTTGGGAATAACAGCTTCCGATAGACTTGTATGTAATACTTCATATGTATCGGTGCTATTTTTCTTTAAATCATGATAGGAATATATCTCTACACGGTTAAAATAGTCTATATTCTGAATCTGCTTTAAAACATCCTGATAAAATGCCGTTGTAATCAGCAGCACAATCTCCTCCGGTTTGTATTGCTCCATTATTGCGCCAATAGATAATACCGGAATGTACTCTTCCCCAACGGCTATACATTTTCCGTTTTTTCCAGAATCGTTATCAATAACTCCCCATACCTTAAAGTCTTTATTTCTGTATGTAAAATCATGATACATAATATGAAAATAACTGCCCGCACCAAAACAGATAATTTTTTTACTTTTTCTCCAAATAAATTCGTCCAATTCCTTTTTACCCATCTTATCACTCTTCTCAATTTACTTTTTCCAATAAAGTTATACAATCTAAATCCTTGTAGCCCCAGTCGATAACCTGCTGTTCAACAACAGTAAATCCTGCCCGGTATGCCAGATGGGCAAATATTTTTTTACTCATAAAATTACGTCCTTTTTTCGAGTATTCAAAAGAAGCCTTATAATCCTCATCATTATTGGAATGATGTATCAGCGCTTTTCCGCCCGGGACTAATACGCGATAGATGTCAACTAAGTATTCATAGATGTCTATCAATTCAAAATGAACCATTGCATCATAAGAAAACAGCGCTGTATATTCGCCGCTTTTGAGTTCTTTCAGGTTATATCCGTCATTGCAGTAATAACTAATATTTGAGACATCTGAAAATCTGCTCCGGCAGAAATCTATATTTTTCTGCAAAATGTCAACCAAAGTAATTCTTCCTGCTTTATCTATATATTGTTTTACATGCCTTCCCCTTCCGCAGGCGAGTTCTATAACATTAGTCAGATCTAACTGTGAAAATAAACGATAAAACTCTGTTTCCGCATTCCAGAAGCCATCCAACTCTGTTTCCGCATCTTCAAAATAAGCATCCATATTATCAATATGAAAAAATGCACAGTACTCTCTGTTAAACTCAACCTTATTTTTGTTTACCAAATGAGCAAGTTCATCCAATGCGCAATATTCCCTGCCATCTGCATCCAGCATATCGCATATCTCTTCTGCCCCAACAGCTACAGCAATAATAAACTTTGCCCCCAGCTCTTTGGCTTCCTGATAACTGTATACTTTTTTATCATATACGCTCTGAATTTCTTTATGACGTTTATCACAAAATCCGATGATATAAGCGCTTAATCCCTGATTTTTTAAGAACTCATAACACCCCTTTCCCTGTCTGCCTGCACCATAAATAATATATCTATCCTCTGTCATTTTCTAATCCTTCTCACATTTGTTTTTTAATCCTGATTTTCTATCCATTGCGGCAATTTTGTATTTGTTAATGCTTTTTCTTTAATCCAATCAATCTTTTCTTCACTGATTCCTTTTGAAACCATTTCATCTTTGATCTT
The DNA here is from genome assembly GCA_944381555.1 of uncultured Agathobacter sp. Taxonomy (GTDB): domain Bacteria; phylum Bacillota; class Clostridia; order Lachnospirales; family Lachnospiraceae; genus Roseburia. The sequence goes on from CALWLL010000022.1 coordinate 53,424, forward strand.
TACCGCCAATTCTTCATTTAAGATTGCAATCAGCATAATATCAAATTCCTGTTCTGCCGCCTCATCAATACTGATTACATCTATTCCCTGCTTTCGTAGGGATTCATAATGCAAATCTGACAATACGGCAACCTCTATATGCTCTTTCTGCTCACAATACAATCTAAGAGTGTTTCCAAAGCCTCCAAGTCCGTAAATGGCAATCTTCATTCCGGCCTTTACTTTCTCATAAGGAAACAACACGCTGCCACTTTGTATTTTCTCATATCCCTTTACCAGCAACAGAAACCACATATAAAGCTTCAATTGTGCATTGAGCATCGCTTCGGACTTTCTATCCAGCTTTTTAAATTTCTTTTTTAAAAGATGATAAATTTTGATAAAATTATCATTTGCTGCCGGTTTATTTGTTCTGACAATTGACCCGTTCCTCTGCCGGTAATGATAGCACAGAAGATTGGATACAAAAATGGATTCTGCATCAATGATACACGGAAATATACATGCTGCATCCTCCCCATAAACAACTGCATCCTCCACCTTCTTCTGATTTTCTATCAGCACTTCCCGTTTAATCAGTTTATTGCACAAAGAGGGAGAAATCCCAAACTCAAAAAAATTATCACACATAAGCATTTTTGAATACAGCTTTGACAGCTCTTTGGGCGCCGAATAATATCCCTCCGGTATTTTATTCGGTTTCGGTACACGATACCCTTCATACTCCTCATAATACCCATATGCAATAATATCTGCATATCTTCCGATTGAGATTAGCTGTTCATATGTGTTTTCGTCTATCCAATCATCCCCGTCCACATAGGTAACATATTCCCCGTCTGCATATTCTAACCCTTTTTTTCTTGCGCTGACAAGTCCTCCGTTTTTTTTATGAATAACTTTAATCCTGCTGTCCAAAGCTGCGTATCTGTCACAAATTACACCGCTTAAATCCGTAGAACCATCATCAACGAGGATAATCTCAAGATTGGTGTAAGTCTGATTTAAAACACTGTTCACACACGCAGTAAGATAATCCTGCACATTGTAGATTGGAATAATTACACTAATTAAGATACTCTTCATCCTTCTTTATCCTTATTTAAACTGCTGGCGGTATTCTTTCTGCATCATATAATATAATTCTATCCTATCATAATCTATACAGAAATCCTTACCATACCCCAATGCTTCCACATATTTGTATATCTGTGACTTATACTTACAACTGACAGCTATCAGTATCCCTGTACTGCCCTCTGCTAATTCTTTTTCATAATTTTCTATTGTTTTTATGGGATAATCTCCCATTTTCTTTGGAGTGTCCGCTGTAATATCTGTGACTGCAAATCCAAGCACTCTCTGATTCATATTTTCTTCAAGCAGTTCCAAGGCTTTTTTCCCATAATGACCGGCTCCGTAAATCACGATATTTCTAAATCGCCGCAATCCGGTTCCTTCCTTTTGCGCCTCAAAATAGTATTTCTGTATCTCTTCTTTTGTAGTTAATGGACCACTATCTTTTGCCTTACAATCAGTCCGTAGTTGATTTATTTCCTTCAGGGCAGCGATTATTGCTCTGTCATTACGCAGAACATAATATGAAACAACATTTCTCATCTCACCATATGTCAACTGCTCTGTCTGACTCCGATACAAATCCCATAAATGATTATCCGCAGCAAGGCGCATTACATCTTTATATCCGCGCAATACATCCAGTACCACTTCTCTAGTATATTTTACTTTTTTATGCATGATACGATATGTATAAACTGTTTCCGCAACAGCATGGAAACGCTTTGCTGTTGTCATGGCTTTTACAAAGAAAACAGGATCCTCATATCTTTTATACTGTGGGAAAAATATTTTATTTGTTACTAAAAATTCTCTGGAATAAATATATTTATGAAACCAATAGGATTCCTGTAGCTTTTCATAATCTAAATCTTCCTCCCCGCTAAATTGAATATTCTCTGCCTTCTTATAACTGCCTTCTGCCTTCATTAGCAGATTCCCGCCGCAAATATTCTTTTGGCTGCTTTCTGCGGAGGTATACAATTTGCGTAAGGTATCCTGATGCGGATAGCAGTCATCCGCATCCATAAAAGCGATATATTTCCCGGATGCATATTCTATTCCTCTGTTTCTGGCCGCACCCGCACCTTGATTCTCCTGCCTTAAAAGTTTTATGTAAGGAAATGCTTTCCGGTATGCCTCAATAATCGAAACCGAGCCATCTGTAGAACCATCATCGATACATATAATTTCAATATCCTGTAACGATTGCTGTACGACACTGCCAAGACACTCTTTTAGATAGGTTTCTGCATTATAAACCGGTATGATTACTGATATTGTACTATCTTTCATACGAATCCCTCCAACACCACCAGATGTATTCCCGTACATATTCTTCCACATCCATAGACGCTGCTGCTCTTTTTTCTGATTTTACCCGGATTTCGTCTTCTTCCCATGCTAAACCAAGAACTTTCTTGACCCATGAATACACCGGAATCTCATGCGAATCCAGACATTTTTCCGTATAAACCTCTTCCGTAATTCCCAATATTTCTAATATTCCTTTGGAAATCATCTTCAAAACTGCGTTTGCTGGATGTCCGGCATCATAAAAAAGTTTTTCCTGCTTATAATTATCAAGAATAAAATCTACCACTTTAATATCCCATGCTTTTTCACGCTCACGCATTTTCAATATATATTCATGAAAGTTATCTTCTATCTCTTTGCGGGGTATAATGTTATCCTGTTCTACATATTGACAAATCTGGTTCACGCTCATTTTACGCCGGAGACAATTTTCAATCACATAATCTCTATAAGGAAACATTCCGTTTTTGTCCTTTCCGTTCAGCAAAGCGCAATTATTTGGATTCTCCTGCTTTGCATACGGAAAGAATGCTGCGCCATATCCAAATAAATTAGGAACCACAATTTCTATAACGTTATGAACGTTATGCTTCATATATTCATCCGAATATTGATAACCATACCCGTTATCTGGCCGAATATCCTGATGAACCCATATATCCATATACTGCATTATCTCTTTATCAATAACAGGCTTTTCAAAAATCCTCGGCACAAAATAGACGATATAATCCTCTTGAAACTGTCTGGATGATTGCAGATAGGATTCCACAATATCCATGTGGCAGTTTCCGAAAATAAATACTAGCTTTTTGTCCAGATAATTAAAATATATAAAATCCTCAAACTCTGCTTTTTCCATTTGAACCAGACGTTCCCTGATTTTTGGGTATATCCGGGGAGGGCAGGCAGCTATTATGTATTTTCCCTGTAATAATTCCCGCTTTGGAGCATATACTTTATAATTAGCAAAATCTCCGTAATCTCCATCGTCATCAATCATAAACTCAACGGATACTCCATTTTGTTCCAGATAATAAATACATTTGGCAGCAAATGAGCCTGTACCATATACTACTATTTCTTTGTCTCTGATTTTTTCCAATAAAATCACGGTTTTCATCCATCCCTTCTGCCTGCCATATGGAATTAGCCATTTAATAAACTCTCACTTACTGCTGTGATGTCATATATATCCCTTTCATCATATAACAAACAAATATGTTCCTCACAAATTCCCTGCTGAAGCAACGCTGCCTTCATCTCCTCCTGATACACCTTGCTTGAAATGACAAATTGAGTACTATCCTGCGGTAAGTGATTATACAAAAACACCTGCCTGTCCATAAAAGTTTTTTTCGTATCACCTGATGTAATGATAAAATATAACTCACATTCTATGCTTCCTATAAAATGCCGGTATAGCTTCAACAAGGCATCCGTATGTTTTCCGATTCCATATATCCCTATTTTTTCCGTTTTTTTACCTAAAGGAATCTTAATCAGCATATTCACAATGTATTGCCTGTTTTCTGCAAATAAACTATCATAATATTCTATAAAGCATGATTTATCCAGCCAGTATTTATGAATCAGATTATCATACTCTCCAGATTCCATTTCTTTTCTGATTTGATATAGGATTACCAGCAAGCCAGTGCTGTCAAAGCTGTCTGCATCGATGTTCTTATTTATCACATCCCATTTTTCAAAGAATTTCTCTATTAACTTCTTTTTTTGTTCCCGCACGAAATTATCATTGTTACACATGCCTAATCGGTTTATCATCATGGCTGTCTGATATATTGCAAACTTCCGGGCAAGCAGTACATTCTCATTTAGAAAATCTTTTTCATAAATATATGAAACCATTAATTCCTGGGTTTTAACCAAATCCCGGTACTTTATTTCACTCATCGCGCCCGTCATAATGGAATTTTCTCTATACCGCCTGATGTAAAGCGAATCCGGCAATACTGTTGTTTTATCCGCATTTAGTATTACTTGCAGACTAAAAAAGTTGTCCTCAAAATACATTCCATGCGGAAATACAATTTTATGCGTATTCAGAAATTCTCTCTTATAAGCCGCCATACATGCAGAAACAATATAATAATTGGGAAAGACCTGTTCAAAATACTCTATTCCCGACATTATACCTTCATTTTGAAGCGCTTTTCTATGATATTCATTCTGATTCATATTGACTTTAAAATCGAATACTACATCTGCACTATAGTACAAGACATCCACCCGGCAAGTCTTCAGCTTTTCTTTTACAGCAGAAACCAAGCGCAGGCTAACGTAATCATCTGAATCAATAAATACAATATAGTCGGCGCGTGAATGTCTCAGCCCCGTATTTCTTGCTGCTGCCAATCCCTGATTTTCTTGATTTACCAGTACAAAATTAGAAAATCTCTCCTTATATGACTGACATATCTGCAAGCTGTTGTCTGTAGAACCGTCATTTATTAAAATAATCTCATCAAACGGAGTTTCCTGCATAGCTAAACTATCCAGACATTGCTCTAAATATTCTTCTACATTATATACCGGTACAATTGCGCAAACTGAAGATTTTTCCATACATCTCCCCTTCCAAAATAGTAATAGGCCGAACCAGTGGCTTATTTCCTCTTTACATGTATATATTTTTGTAATACAGATACGTCTGCCATGTGCAATAATGATTGATTTTCTGCTCCGATAACTGCTGCATGATTTCGGGAATATATCTGCGGCCTACCGCAATGATTATGGTGTACTTATCAACGTCCTTTTTGAGCGTCTCGACAGACTTCACATCTAATCCCAATATTTGCGTTCCGATCTTTGTTGGATCGTTGTCAATAAAACCGGCCGTACGCTCACCTAAAATATCTGCTGCTTTTTTTCCAGATTCTCCCGCACCGAAAATCAGAACTGTTTTTTTACGTTTTGCTTCATCTGTAAAAAGCGATCTGGCCACATCCGCATCCTGCTTGATAAATGGAGAACATTCCTCTATTTCCTTTAAATGCTCCTGTTCTCCATACATTCTTTCTATTGCATCATAGTAAATCTGGCTTAATACAAAAAAAGAAGCCTGTGCAGATTTCATGATATACTTCCAATGCTTTTTTCTAAGCGCTGCAAGGTTTCTGTTTATCATTTCCTTTTTCGTTGCAGTAAGGCTTCCCTGATGTATTCTGTATTCATACAATACTTCGGGGATATATCCGGCACTTCCGAAGTTTTCCTCTATGCGGAGCCAATAATCATAATCCTCTACGCCATACAGGCTGGTATCATACTGTCCCACTTTCCGATATACTTCTTTTCTGTATAAAAAACAGGCTCCGATATTATTTGTTATAACCAGAGGTTCCTCCATTTCCACATGATACCCGCTTACCAAACGACCTTCCGCATCTATCCCTCTCATTGCAGACTTTACCATGTACTTTTGGGGATGCTTATCTAAGTACCCGGTCATTACAGCTAGTGCGTTCGGTAAATACCGGTTATCATCTGAAGTCCATGTAAGATATTCTCCTTTTGCATACTCAAATCCAATATTCAAAGAAGCCGGAAGTTTTTTATTTGCTTTATTATGAATCACCCGAATACGCGCATCCTTCTTTGAAAATTCTTCTGCAATCTTTGGGGTATTATCTGTTGATGCATCATTTACAATAATAAGCTCCCAATCCTGAAATGTCTGGGCTGCTATGCTTTCAATTGATTGCCTGATATATTGTTCGCCATTGTATGTTGGAAGAACAATTGAAACCTTTGTTTCCATACATTCTATTCCTTTTCTGCAAAATATCTTAAAATTATCCCGGCTATTCTCTCTGACGCCTGTCCATCTCCATACGGATTTGATGATAAACTCATTCTTTGATACTCTTCTTTGTCCGTTAAAAGCCTTACGGTTTCGTCATAAATGCGCGTTTCGTCCGTCCCCACAAGTTTTAGTGTTCCCGCCGCAATCCCTTCCGGTCTTTCTGTTGTATCTCTCATTACCAAAACAGGCTTCCCCAGCGAAGGAGCTTCTTCCTGTATCCCTCCGCTGTCTGTTAAGATAAGAAAACTTCTTGCCATATAATTATGAAAATCCATAACATCAAGGGGGTCTATCAGACGGATTCTGTCATGATTTCCTAATTCTGTATCTGCTATTTCACGCACAACCGGATTTAGATGTACCGGATAGATAACTTTAACATCCGAAAATTCATCCACTACCCTCTTGATCGCGCGAAACATATGATGCATTGGTTCTCCAATGTTTTCACGTCTATGTGCAGTCACAAGCAACAGTCTTGAATTCCCCAGCCACTTAAAATCTTCATTTTCGTAATCCTCAATAACCGTTGTTTTCATTGCATCTATTACCGTATTGCCTGTAACATAAATCTTTTCTTTTGCTTTTCCCTCTTTCAGCAGATTTTCCTTTGCTGTTTGAGTTGGAGCAAAGTACAAATCCGCAATTAAATCCACTGCCTGCCGGTTAAATTCTTCCGGATACGGCGATTTCATATTATAGGTACGCAAGCCCGCTTCTACATGTCCAACTGCAATTCCTGCATAAAACCCGGTCAAAGCCGCGGCAAAGGAAGTCGTGGTATCTCCATGCACTAAGATAATGTCTGGTTTTTCTTCCTGAACAATATGTCCTAACGTATTTAGCACACTTGTTGTAATAGAGCCTAATGTTTGCTTCTGCTTCATAATATGCAGATTATAATCTTCACGCACGCCAAATACCTTCATTACCTGCATGAGCATTTCCTCATGCTGTCCAGTAAGGCATACGCAGCATTCTATATTTTTATGTTTTGCCAATTCCAAGATAACCGGACACATTTTAATTCCTTCCGGCCGTGTACCAAATACTGCAAGAACTTTTATCATCGTATCACTTACTTTCTGTCTTTTGTGCCTATCCATGCTAGAAATAGACCTTCTATCTGCTCATTTTCATAATGGATACTGCGTTTTACTTCCACCCTGACTCCATTATCAGACATCATTTCTGCCAATTTATCCGCATCAAACCACTGTTCCCACTCTTCTATCAGAATACTTCCGAGTTTTTCTATATTCTTATCAATCACAACTATTTTACCGCCTGGTTTTGTAACCCGAACCAACTCTTTTATTGCACTTCCGATATCTATAGCATGTTCCAATGCTTCGCAGGTATAAACAACATCAAATGTTTCATCACTGTATGGAATATTCGTTAATGCACCTTGCTTTTTTTCCATTACCTGTTCCGACACATTCCGCAAAACATTTTGTGATATATCAACGGAAAAATAATTATTGTCCGGATATTGCTCAATTAAATTCTTTAAATATCTTCCTTTTCCACATCCCACATCACAGATGTCAATATTGGTTCCTGCTCCTGCAACAATTTCTTGTACAATTTGATATCTTCCATCCCCTTTGCCTATATCTTCGCAAAAGGATTCTGCCAAGTTCTCAAACTCAGCCAGATTTTTATAATAAAGCGCATCAAGGAAAAACTTGACTGCCCAGCTTATTTCCTCCGATGGAAAATAATCGTTTACCTCATCTCTGCTGTTCTGGCTTAAATAGCTTCCATACCAGCCGCCCGTATCGTTCTGTAATTTACACGCATATTCAAACGCTGCCTGTCCGTGCTTTATATCTCCTAACCGGAACCAGATCATTGCCAGTTGAAATAAGCCGGTTGAACAAACCCAGTCTGCATCCGCATAACCGGGAACTGCTCCGTTTTCTTTCTGATATCCGGCCATATTGTTCATTGCCTTAACGGCAATATCCACTTCTCCTAAATCGATCATTGCCTCTATGACGTAAGCATGAAAATGTGACAGTAATGTAAAATTGATTATATCGTCATAATAATGCTCTTTATAATAGTTCAGGATTTTCTTTGCCTTTATCTTATATTCTTCACATTGAAAAACTTCTCCTGCCTGTATAAGAGGAGAAATGCAATATATATGTATGATTTCCGAACACGTTCTTTTCTCCCCCCATGCATCTGTTGCCGGAGTTATCAGTCTTCCGTCCGGTGACATTTTACTTAATATCCAGTTACATCCCCGCCTGATATGTTCATCTGCTTCCGGCAGCAACTCCCTGATTGCAAGCAATCCTTTTAGAACCTGCGCGGAATCAAAAATATACGGAGCCTTATTATCCGTGTCATACCATGCACCGTCTTCTTTTTGAATCTCACATAGCCATTTCGCATAAATTATAGCCAAATCACGGTATCCCCATTGCAGCAGCGTTGGAATATAGTAACCAGTAACCTCAGGATATGGAAGCCGCTTGCACGAATGGCATATGATTCCCTTATCCTGTATGCTGTTTGCAAGTATCCAGTTTATTGCTTTCCTGTAAATGCCTAAATAGTCTGGACGCTGAGTCATTTTTTGTCTTATCGTTTCAGCATGAAAATCATTTACCGTAATGTAATTGCTGATACCTTTGCTGTCTAACTGCTCCATAATCTGCTTTTGAAAACGCACTGATACTGTGATAACAATGAAATATCTTTGCAGCTCTTTCTCTACGTCGGATACTGCAAAAACAGGAATCCCCTGTATTGTCTTTCCCCGCTTTGCCAAGTCGTTATCCAGAAAAAAGGCTATTTTTTCTTTTCCGATAAGCTCTGCTGTTTTTTCTCCTATATCCCCCGCTCCAAAAAGGATCATCTTCTGATCGTTCATTTCCCAATTCCCGTCTTTCAATAAATATATTTAGCTTATTTCATAAATTACATCTTCCAGCGAAATAACAGGGCAGTCAGCATATTGAGACATCTCTCTCTCTATCTCACCAAAATAATGTATTGCCGTTACTACTATTACATCAACAGGCTCCATCTGTTCATCCGGCGAATATATATCAATATCTGCCAGCAATTTCTCTTTATCTTTGTCAATCGCATACTTTACTTCTATTTCGGAATCCTTAAGTTCCGCATAAAGCCTTTCTCCCAATTCCTTCATTCCGTAAATTGCAACCGTTTTATAATTATTCCTTTTAAAATACTGCTCCAAGGATTTCCCCTGTTGTTTTACTTCTAACCATGTTACCAGAATATTATAAAACTCGGACATCTTTATAAGACTCTCCTGTTTCGCCTTTAACTCTTTCTGGTTAATATAATTAACTGCGGCTCCGCCTGCCAGCGCGCCGGTTATGGTAGTTAATACCGGAATTATTTTCTTCATCTTAATCTCCATTTCTGCGCCGCATTCTGCATATGAAGCTTTGAGCCAGACAGCGCACAGACTCAAAGCGCCGTGTGAAAGATTTATTTTTCACACTACATCCTCTCGATCATACTTTTTGTTTTGCTTACTATGTTCTTCTTTTGTTTTTCTAATATTTCTTCATTGCATTTCCAGAATGAACCGGATTCGTAAACAGCCTCAACTGCATCAAACACTTGCGCTCTGCCATCTACCCCTTTGAATTGAACCGGAACTGCGTATTGCAAGGCAGGAATTGTTGCGTGAACCAAGTCTGTGTATACACAATCCGCATTCGCATAAAGAGTAAGATAATCATATGGAGAGTCTGACAGGAAAAAATTTTGTTTCATATTTTTCATGTTTTCTCTGAAGCTATATGGGAAATGAAATGGTCTTACAATCTTTTTCGGCCAATCCCCATTTCCAAAGATATCCGGTTCTTTTGAACGGTTATATGCCACAATATCATATTCACCTGCCGTATCTAATTTGGGATAATATGTATCTTTAATCCAAAATGCGCAGTCAATTGCCTGCATACAATTACATACCGACTCATAGTTTTTATATGTTGCCGCATCTCTGGTTGTTATCAACACAGGATTTAGCTTATCTAACACCTTTTTAACTTTTTCGCACTCTGTATCGTCATACTTCTCTCCGCCTAAACCCAGAAAAATCAATTTTGCTCCCCGCTTAACAAATTTATGCAGCATTTTATAGGTAATCCAGTCCGTATCGGCAAATCCTTCTGTTGCGAGCATTCCCGCCAGCACCACATAATCTCCTGTAAAGTCTTCACTCATATCATAACAGTTTAAAAGAACTTCTTCTGCTGCGTTATTGAATTTAGAATACATAAAATTCATATGACTGAAATTAACTACTTTTTTATCCGGGAAGATTTGCTTTAATAGCTCCATTGCCCCAACATCAATAAATGCTTCCCCTATATTTGTAAACCAGCAATTGTTAAAATACAAAACACTCATATCTGTCTCCTATCGAACCATCTTCCTGCCTTTATACATTTTATGTGGATTTCTCACTTTACTCCCTCCACCCATAACCATATAAGGCAGTTCGTTTATGAAGTTCTCTATACTTTTTCTCCATTCTTCTGTTCGGTTATTCTGTTTCGTACCACATTTTCTTACCGCCTTGCTAAAAGGAACTCTATATAATAAATCAAAAAATTTCTCTCTTTGCTCAAAATATGCGGGCGGCTTTTCCAATGCAGAATTTCCTTTTAAAACCTCTTGTAAATCATAGCTCTTACATTTCAATTGTTCCTGAATATTTTCAAAAACATCCTTTCCTTTTTCAGAATTTATTAGTACTGCGGAAACCCCCTTAAATAAATTCTGCCTGCTCACAGTTCTTATTCCCCAAAAATCACCTACAGATATATCTGCAATTCTGGGGATTTTCCGATACTTACACTGGTAGCACGATGGACGAATATAGAGGTTATATTCAAGAAATCCTTTTAACCAGAAATCTTCATCTTTATTAGCCTGGAAAGTTTTTCCGTTTTTAAACTCCATATAAATTCCAAAATTCTGCCATCCCTGTTTCTTATTTCTCATATGGATATATCTTACATCAGAATTATGAATCCGTTCTTGCTCAGTAACATATGCCCAAAAAGACTTAGGCGAATTTACTCCCATACAAAAAAAATCCATAGTAACCAACTTTGAATAGGTGTGTGGAAGAAATTCATACAATGCCGCAACCTGACAAGGCGTTCCACAAAATAATACCAGTTTGTTCAGGTCTAATAATCTTTTAACTTTTTTATAAATTCTACGGGTGTCGCTTTGAAGATATTTTGAGCCGATAAATTTTTCCAAATCATCCACTGTATGGGCAATGCTATGGTACACACTTTTACAATTATTTCCATACTGACATCCTACAACATATCCTCCCTGCATAATAATATTTTTTGCTAACGCATAGAAGACCCCACCTGACGAACTATTCATTCGGATTTTATCATCTTTAATCCAAGCAGAATAAACAGCTGGTTTCTTCATATTTCCGCTACTCTGCTTGTTTTGAGGGCACACATTAACGCATTTTCCACAGTTAATACATTTGTCCTTTCTAATTTCCGGATACCAGAAACCTTCTTTATCAAATTGAAAACCAATGGCCCCAGTCGGACAACTATCTGCACACATTTTACATCCTGTACATTTCTCATATGATGTTATTCTTTCCATATACTATGTCCCCTGTTTACTTTACTTCTTTTTTCATTTTATTCTCCACCCAACGCCTTTTGTAGAAAAGCAAATGATTTTTCCCGTTCTTTTATATAGTTTCCTTTATAAGTAACATAGTCTGCGTTTTTCTTACAATTTTTCAATTCAGTAACGCTTTTTACCTTTCTTCCAGTTATATTTAATCTGTCCATGATATCATCCAGACGCGGATCCCCTGCCATATTTTTTTTTCCATACTTTCTATCCAGAACAAAAAAATTATTCTGAAATTTAACCGAAAACATTAACCCGTGAAAGGAATCTGTAATAACGACTTCTGCAAAACGCACATACGATAAAAAATCTTCCGGAGATGCCATGACTACTTTTTTTACATTTTTGCCCGCCAAATGTTCATTTTTAATTACACTGAGCCAAACAATACTTTCTACCTGATACATCGCGGCAATACTATGGATAAGCTCCGTATAAGTATCATCAATTTTTCCCAGCACATAAACAAATGCATATTTTCCTTTATTCTTTCTCTTTGATGCTAAGACGGCCCATTCTTTATATGGTACTAACAGCGTAGGATCCAATACAACCGCAATGTCTTTTTCCACCCGGCTTTCCAATATTTCTTTTGAAACCGTTTCCCTGACCGAAATGAAATCCAGTTTTTGGAGATTCTTGACCATATTTGCAACAGTTTTTTCTTCTGTTCTTAAAATCTTATTAACCCCCATACTTGGAGCATAAGAAATCCGTACCACACTCCTCTTTCCGAAATTCAGTGTGTATATTCCATCTTTATCATAAGATGCGGGATTCCATATTTGGTCGCTTCCGCATATATAATAATCATATCCCCTGCTTTCCTGTTCCACTTCCTCTTTTGTGCTGCACTGTATAACCGGATTCATATACTTTTTCACAAAATTTTTGAAACGCCAATACCCAACAGCATTCTCTTTGTAAATAGTATTTTTCTTCAATCCCTGCCTTGTTGCATTGTCCAGATAAGAAATCGTAACAGCCTCTACGCCAAATTTTCTCAAAACAGACTGCACCGCATATGCCTGTAGCATTTCACCATAGTTTAGACTTGTTAAGCACCATGTTATTACAACTGCCTTTTTTGAAGATTTTGGAGTAGTATAGTGTTTCTTTTTCATACTATGACACCTCGCCCTTTATAAGTTCTTTTAACCCAACCAGTTCATTTTCTTTTTCCTGGATGCTGCATTCTAATGTCAGTTCCCTAACCTTCTCATAATCACGCTCTGTCAGTCTGAATCCAAACTCTTTGATAGTTTTATAATTCTCCCAAAGATACATCCTGTTACTGCACGGATTATAATAGAGTACTTTATTCCTGTGTGTATTCAGGCACTTATATCTTCCGTAATAATTATCCGGTTTTAAGGAATTGGATTTAGAATCCGCATTTTTTTGTTCCTCATATACCAGATTCCAGTCAGAATCCCTGACCATCAATTCCCCGGATTCCACAAAATCCACTATGACGTCACTGCTTATTGTTCCAATCCTTACAAGAGAGGCCGGTGCTTTATATGAAATTCCTTCAAGATTATCCGTTTTAAGAGAAAATACATCTATTTTAGAATTCAAAACATCATACAAAAACAATCTGCCATCCGTATATGCCATAGTTCTGTAATCACATTTGCTGCTTTTTACTATTTTTACAGAAAACTTGTCCGAATTTATGTCATATATTCCTATTGCATTTGTATTGGCAATGGCACATACAATTTTCTCATCTATCTGTACTGCATCATTAATATACAATCCATTTGTCTTCAGTTCCCTTTTCGAGATTCCTATTGCATCCGTCTTATACTCCGCTATCATTTTATCCATATCTATCCTTACTATGGAATGATAACAATATGGTATACAGTACAAATATTTTCCATGAGCGAAAGACCTGCAGAACATAAGACTTCCGTCACATTTTATATCTGTCCTAAGCGGAATTTTTTTAAACGATTTTCTTTCAGTATCGTATACCGCCACTTCTTTTGCGCGGCAGGGAACCAGAAATATTTTGCCCTTATACTGGCATATGTTTGCATACAACATAGATGTAAGCATTTTTTCTTCAGGAACGCTGCCCACCATTGATGTGGTATCATTCAACATATTATACCGAATCAGCATATTGATTTTGCCGTGAAACAGCCATATGTCATTGCCGTTTACACAAAAATCTGCTGGCCAAACCGGTACGTCTTCAGCATTTTCCTTCATAAAACGGCTGTTTACATACACATCCTGTATCATCAGCGGCTTCCCTGTTTTCTGATACAACTCCAGAACGCTGCTCTTATCCCCGTAATACCCGTCACTTATTACTATGGCTCTGTCCAAATCTGCCGTATCATCATAGATTCCCCAGCCCTCTGCCTTATATCGTTCTACCAGCTTCTCATATTCTTCCCACAACTGCGGAAGCATGGATTTAACGGTGTTTTCTATCAAAGGATGCGGTCTCCACAAAAGCGCAGTCTCAGCTTTGTTTTCTTTGAAGATTCGAAATACATCTTCCATTTTTTCGAGCATTTTTTCCTTATGCTCTAAAAGCGCAGCAATACTCGTATTGTAAAAAATAATCTTTTTCCAACTGCCGTCCGTTTTTTCTATGACTTTTAACCATTCCTGCGGTATTTCCAAATCTTCCTTTTTCGTGTTTTGCACCTTATCCAGCTTAGGCGAACCTAGTCCTAAGAATTTTTCTTCAAGAAGTTTTCTATCGGTATGCTTTCCCCCAAGTCCGTTTTCTTTTGCGGCTTTCAGGTATTCATTTACATAAATCTGTTTCATCTTCTCCGATTGGACAATCACTTTATCTGCATGGATAATGCCCGGAAGGAAACAAAAATGCTTCATTCCATCGACCGCAGCCTGATCGTCCGGCTCTATTTCGAGAAGTACAAAATATGGAATATATACCAGTTCTTGCGTGTATTTCTTCAAATTTGCAGAATAATAGCGCGGATGCACGCTTGTGACAGTGTTGCAGTCATCATATGGATTGTGAATATAGATAACATCCGGTTTTCTTTCCTCAAGGTCATACTCCCGCCAATCTGTTATCTCTATATTTTTCGGGTATTCCCCACCTTCATAATGAAATCTGCCAAAACTATGGTCAGGGTTCAAATCGTAATATGGTATTGGCACACAATACGCATCGCAGTCCAGATTTTCTTTTGCTGCAAGATAGACGCTTTCCAAAGAATCCCACATAGAGGCTTTGTACGGAAAAAACACAATCTCTTTGCGCACACCTATATTGCGCTCTATGTTATCTTCTATACGCAGCAATTGTTTCTCCAGAGTATTATATATTTTATTAACATCTGCATTGTCAGCATTATCTAATTCCTGATAGATGCGAAAGAGCAGATCGCAGTATTCTTCCATGTCAGAGATGACAGCCGCGCTTTCTCCTTCACTCTTCCCGATGGCATCTCCAATACAAATAGCGCACTCCTGACACTGTACCAGAATGTCCTGTGCGCATACATAATCACCGCTCTTTGCCTGTTCATATACAATCCCATGCGCCTTATGCATGGTCGTTATCAGCTTAAGAATTTCCTGCTTTTGTTTCTTTCTCATATAAACCCTTTTTTATCCTTGTGGTCATAGAAATTCCACAATATTTCCATTTACCAGTAGTTTATCATAATTTTGTCGAAATTACTATACTTCTTGTAGTTATATGTCGTATAATCAGACTATTTGCAGACCTTCGAATATTTCCATTATCCTGCTGCGGGAGCAAAGTTTTTCTCCATAACGAGACAAAATGCCCCGCTATCAGCGCATTCCACATTGACAGCGAGGCAATCCATACCTGTTTATATTTGTTTTCCGTCTATAATTACCTTTTTTAACACAAGATTATCTTTCTCCAGCAACACCATGCTTGCCTTTTTCCCCGGAGTGATGCTTCCATATTGGTCATAAATTCCAACTCTCTTCGCCGGATTTACCGCAGCGCATTTTACCGCAGATTCTAACGGTATTCCCATTTCAAGCACTGCAGTGCGAAGACAATCCATCAGATTAGTAACCGAACCGGCGATTGTTCCATCCTTAAGGGTAGCCTTGTTTCCAACCACCTTAACATCCTGTCCGCCAAGTGTGTAATCGCCATCCTTAAGGCCCGTTGCCCGCATACTGTCACTAATCAATATGATACGGTCGTCTCCGAATATTTTAAAGGTCGTCCGAACCGCAGCCGGATGAATATGAACGCCGTCGCAGATAAGCTCCACCTTTGTTTTTTCACAGTCAGCCGCCGCTCCGATTGGTCCCGGCGCCCGATGCGTATACGGATTCATCGCATTATAAAGATGCGTCATATGGCAGGCGCCTTTTTCAAACGCCTTCATGGCAGTATCGTAATCACAGGCTGTATGTGCAAGAGAAATAACAACGTCGTCATGCTTTTTCTCAATAAATTCCATTGCGCCATCCTCTTCCGGCGCAATAGCAAGAAGACGGACTATACCTCCGGAGGCTTCATTGCATCTATCAAACATCCGGACGTCCGGTTTTCGGATATAGTCTGCATTCTGTGCGCCTTTCTTGCTCTGTGACACAAACGGTCCTTCCATATTGATGCCGCAAAGCCTTGCCCGATTTTCCTTCTTTTCCAGTTCATTATATTCTTTTGCTGTCCGACATATGTGAACTATCGTTTCCTCATCCAAGGTCATTGTGGCAGGAACAATATTTGTCACTCCCACTGATGCCTCGTAAGCTGCGAGCGCATCAATTGCTTCTATGGTTCCATCACAAAAATCATAGCCGGCACAGCCATGAAAATGAATGTCCGTAAGTCCCGGTATTGCGATGCAATCCGTTCCGTCAATTTCTGTCTTATCCGCCAGATGCTCCTGCGTATCCACAAAATACCCGCCTTCGATATAAACGTCTTTCCTTGCAAACACGCCATCTTCCGTATATACGCTTGCATTTTTTATAATCATAGTTTGTCTCCATTCCGAGAACGCTTTTGTTTCGGTTTATTTGTGGCGCTCCCGACACAAATAGCCGCGCAGAAGGGCTTCTCCTAGATAAGGGAGAGCGCCGCTTCGTCCGCAACAATTGTAACGTCATTATGAAGCTGTAAGACAGACGCCTGTACCTGCGGAGTGATCGGTCCGAAAAACGCTTCTTTTATAATCTGTGCCTTATCTTCTCCGCTGGCCAGCAGCAATATCTTTTTGGCCTGCATAATCGTCTTAATTCCCATCGTATATGCCTGTCTTGGCACATCATCTATTGATTCAAAAAATCTCTGGTTTGCTTTCATGGTAGATTCTGTCAAGTCCACACAATGGGTTTCTGCTTCAAAACTTGTCCCCGGTTCATTAAAACCAATGTGGCCGTTATGCCCGATTCCCAATACCTGCAAATCCACTTCGCCCAGATTTGCAATTAGACGGTTATAATCTGAACACGCCTTATCGCTGTCTGTTTCCATACCGTCCGGCAAAAAGGTCCGTTCCGGATTGATATTTACTTTGCTAAACAGATTTTCCTTCATGAAGTAATAGTAGCTCTGCTCATTATCTCTGGACAGACCCTTGTACTCATCCAGATTTACCGTTGTTACCTCTGAAAAATCCAAATCGCCTTTGTTATACCATTCTACAAGCTGCGCATAGGTTCCAATCGGTGTGGAGCCTGTGGCAAGTCCCAGCACGCAGTTTGGCTTCATAATAATCTGTGCGGATACGATATTTGCCGCCTTTCTGCTCATATCCTTGTAGTCTTTTGCCCGAATAATCTTCATATACAAATCGCCTCTCCTTCCAAAAATAAACGGAGATCCCGAAGGACCTCCGTTTCGCTAGGGGTTTCGGTATTATTTTTTATAATACCTATAACATTTTCTTCATCTCATCTGCAACAAACTGAACTTTTGTTCCTACAATTACCTGTACGGATGTCTTGCTTGGTCTCATAACACCTGCAACGCCCGCAGACTTGATTTTCTTTTCATCCACTTTGGTGTAATCCTTAATTTCCAGACGAAGTCTTGTTACACAGTTATCTAATGAAGTAACGTTTTCTTTTCCGCCAAGACCTTCCAGAATAACCATTGCAACTTCTGTAAAGTTGTCATTGCTGAGAACAACTTTCTTCTCTGCCTCTACGTCATCATCTTCTCTGCCAGGTGTCTTCAGATCAAACCTGGTAATCATGAAGCGGAATACAACGTAGTAAACAACAGCTACAACCAATCCGATTGGAATAATCATCCATGTATTTAATGCAGCCGGAAGCTTTGCACAGAGAACCCAGTCAATAAAGCCGCCGCTGAATGTAAATCCTGCTCTTACCGGAAGAAGCGTACATACTGCACATACGATACCGGTTAATACTGCATGAACTACATATAATGCAGGAGAAAGGAACATAAATGCAAATTCGAAAGGTTCCGTAACACCTGTTAAGAAAGAACAAAGTGCTGCTGCACCAAGAAGACCTGCTGCAACTTTTTTCTTATTTGATTTTGCAGTATGATACATTGCAAGTGCTGCTGCCGGAACACCAAACATCATTACAGGGAAGAAACCTGTCATATACTGTCCTGTTTCTCCAACAACTGCCTGAGAAGCGTCATATCCGCCCATTCCCCAGAACTTGTAGAGGTCTGCGATACCAATTGCGTCAAACCAGAATACAGAGTTTAATGCATGGTGAAGACCAAATGGAATTAATAATCTGTTAAAGAAACCGTAAAGTCCTGATCCGATTGCGCCTGTAGCAGATACGGCTGTACCAAAAGCTACCAATCCGCTGTAAAGAACAGGCCATGCAAAGAACAGTACTAAGCTTACCAGAATTGTAACACCTGCGGTTACAATAGAAACACATCTCTTTCCACTAAAGAAAGACAACGCATCCGGCAGCTTAGTGTTTTTAAATTTGTTATAACAGGTTGCTCCGATAAGACCTGCTAAAATACCGATAAACTGGTTCCCTGCGATTTTTGAGAAAGCAACGTTTGCTTCCTCACCTGTAAACATCTCAACCGTAGCCGGTGATAATAATGTAGTAATCATCAGGTAAGATACCAGACCTGCTAAACCGGAAGTTCCGTCATTGTCATCTGACATACCTACAGATACACCGATAACAAACAGGAGCGCCATGTTGTCAATCAGCGCAGAGCCTGCTTTACAAAGGAAGGCTGCAATTACGTTGCCGCTTCCCCATCCCGCAGGGTCAATCCAGTATCCAAGACCTAACATAATACCTGCAACCGGAAGACATGCAACCGGAAGCATTAATGATTTCCCCAATTTTTGTAAATATTTCATCATAGATTTTTCCTCCTCATTGAAATATATTTGTCAGTTCCTCCCTAGCATGGAACTCAACTTACAAGTTACTCTTAAAAAACTTTTGCAGCGCTTCTGCCGCTGCCTCCTCATCTTCGCCCTCTATCCGGCAGGTCACTTCCATCCCCTTCTTAATGCCAAGACTCATGAGCATAATGAGCTTTTTTCCGTCTGCATCCTTCCCGTTCGCGCTTACCGTAACCTTGCTTTGAAATGCTCCTATTTCCTTTACAAGCAAACCCGCCGGTCTTGCATGCAGTCCGATTGGATCTGTAATCGTATACTGAAATTCCTTCATATACACCCCTCCCTTCTTAATCACTATAAAAAAGATTCTTAAATGTCCCTTACTGCTTTGCGTACTCTCAAAAGAGATGATGGCGATACACTTAGTTCATCTACGCCCATATCTAAGAACATACCTGTCAGCTCCGTATCTGCTGCCAGTTCTCCACAGATGCCGACCCAGATTCCCTTTTCGTGTCCGTTTCTTACCGTCATCTCAATCAGGCGAAGCACCGCCGGATGATGGGTATTACAGGTGCTTTCCAGTTTTTGGTTCTGCCTGTCTACCGCCAATGTATACTGTGTCAGATCGTTGGTTCCGATACTGAAAAATTCCACTTCTTCTGCCAGTTCATCCGAAATGACCGCCGCCGCCGGTGTTTCCACCATAATCCCAAGTTCTACATCTCCGATTGGACAACCCTCATCTGCCAGATCGGTTTTGACCTGATTTACTATCTCTTTAATTCTTCGGATTTCATCCACCGATACGATCATCGGAAACATAATTGCTGCTGTCCCATAGAAAGAGGCGCGGTAGATTGCCCTAAGCTGAGTGATAAATATCTCGGGACGATCCAGACAGATTCGGATTGCACGGTAACCCAATGCCGGATTTTCTTCTGGCTCCAATTGAAAATAGTCCACTTTTTTATCTGCTCCGATATCCAGCGTCCGGATAATAACCTTCCTGCCGTTCATCTTTTCCAAAACCGCTTTATAACTTCTAAACTGCTCTTCCTCTGTCGGATAATCATTCCGCCCAAGATAAAGGAACTCACTGCGGAACAAACCGATTCCGCCCGCGTCCGCCTCAAGCGCCGCGTCAACATCCTTTACACTGCCGATGTTCGCATACAAACTGATGACTCTTCCATCACTGGTTATATTTTCTTTCCCCTTTAACAATTGGAGTTCTCTGGTATCCGTTTCCCACTTATTTTTCCGGCGAATCATCTCCTCAAGCAGTTCTTCCTGCGGCTCTATCAGAAACTCCCCGTTAAAACCGTCCACCACCGCAATCTTCCCATTTAGTCCGTCGTTTAATTCCATCTGCGTATTTACAAGAGACGGAAGATTCATACTTCTTGCCAGAATTGCAGTATGGGAATTTGAAGACCCTCTTATTGTAACAAAAGCCAGAATTTTGCTCTTATCCATCCGGATTGTTTCACTTGGCGTTAAATCCTCCGCCAGTACAATAACCGGAGAATCTGTATGTATTGTGTCTTCGCCCACGCCCGCAAGAATATTGATAAGTCTGTCGGAAATATCCCGGATATCTGCCGCCCGCGCCTGCATGTACTCATCATCCATAGATGCAAACAGGTCAGCATACTTTTCCTTTGCACTGTTTACTGCATATTCGGCATTCGTCCCTTCACCTATAGCAGTTCTTACTGTATCCAGATAATCCTCATCTTCCAGCATCATCCTGTGGATTTCAAAAATCATCGCCCGTTCTTCGCCGACAGTTTCCAATGCTTCCTCATACAATGCCGTAAGCTGTTCCTTTGCTGCCTCAAGCGCTTCTTCGAAGCGTCCTGCTTCTGCTTTCTTATCCGAAACTTCTGTTTTTTCCAATGTATAATTTTTCTTCTTATAGCAGTAAATCTTTCCTACCGCAATTCCCTTTAATACACTTTTCCCGGTATACTTTTCCAAAGGAAGCCCCCCTGTCCTATTTTCTTAGCATAATGATCGTATCTCCAACAGCAACTTCTCTGTCTGTTTCTGTCCCGATATCAGAATAATCTGCTGAATTGCAGATTACAACCGGTGTGACGATTTCATAACCCGCTGCCTGAATCTGTTCAAGATCTGCTTCAAGCAGCAGCTCCCCTGCTTTTACCTTTTGTCCTTCCTGTGCTAAAACACGGAAATGTTCTCCATTTAGCTTTACCGTATCAATCCCTATATGTATCAGAACCTCTGCCCCCTCGTCCGTTGTTACGGCAACTGCATGACCGGTTGGAAACACCGTTGTTACGGTTCCATCCGCAGGGGCATGGAATTTCCCTTCCTTTGGGATAACCGCTACGCCTTTCCCTAAAATTTCCTCCCCGAAAGTAGGATCACTTACTTTCCTGATGCTGATAACTTCTCCTGCAGCCGGAGAAACAATCACTCCTATTTCTTTTCTTTTTAAGATGTTTTCTAAAAAACCCATACCTCTTCTCCTTCTGTACTATTTTATTTTATAAGGCATATAGGTCATTCATTCTTTTCACATGCAGCGTAAGATAGATTTTCTCTTCTTCCGTCATGAAGCAGCCATACGCCTTCTCGATATTCCGTCCAATTTTCTCAATCAAACGATACTCATTGGGATAATTGCTCTCCACAAAATGATAAAACTCCAAATCGCACCTTCCCTGCAGCGGTTCTTCACACAGCAGTCTCTTGGCGAGATGTTTAATGTTTGTAATCAGAATATCTCTCGGATAGTCCGATTTTCCCGATATTTTAATCTCGCTCTCTATGATTTCCATCATTTCGCGCATCATCTTAATAATTAAATAAGTGCTGCTGATTTCAAAATTTAATTCCGCATTGATGATGTGAATGGCGATAGCCGCCGCTTCGTCCTCCGGCAGCTTGCAGCCTGTTTCATCTTCAATTAAATACAGCGCATGATTTCCAACCATATATTCACGGGGATAAAATAGTTTTACCTCATCATATAAGGCATTGCTGAAAATCATTCCTTCTTTGTTCCTCTTAACCGCGAAACTGATATGGTCTGTCAGCGTCAGATATACATTCTGATTCAACCCGACGCCAAGCGTTTCTTTCGCATATGAGATAATGCGGTTCGACAGCCGGACGTATTCAATAGGGAAGGAGGCAAGTAATTTTTTAAACTTCTCTGAATCGTCCGTATTTTCTAATCGGAAGACTTTCTCAATATCCGAATCCGGGATTATGCTTCCGGGTTTCTTGCAGAAGCCAATCCCTCTTCCCATCACAACCAGTTCGGTGCCATCTGCATCTTTCGCCGATATGATATTATTGTTAATTACTTTCTCAATAACCAATCCCCGTTCTCCCCATAACAGAAAAAATCCTTAATAAAACAAAAAACCAGATCTCATAAATCAATCCCTACAAATATCCTATTTGTCTGATTAATTCATAAAATCCGGTTTTGCCTGCTTTTCACAGTAACAACCCTTTGTGTCAATATTACTGGTGTCTTTACTGTTTATAGTATAGCAAGTTGCACATGATAAGTCAAGTGTTGACTTGGATTCGTATGCATTTTGTTCAATTTTCATTATATTTCTATTACATTTTTGTAAAATTTTTCTGTTCTATGTGCTTTTTCCGCCCGTCAGAACAGATACATAATCTCCTCCTAGGGCATGAATTTCCTTCAATGCTGTTTTTAACAATCCCGCTGTTTTTACCTGAAATGGTGCGTTTTCCGATACGATTATTTCATAACTGCCGGCTTTCATCTGTTCATATAATCCTTCTACAGTATTTACCGCAATATGGAAGTTCGTGCGGATGCATCCATACTGGACCGCCTGATGCGTATCGCTTCCGCCAACCATCGGAATATTCAGTATTTTCGCAAGAGAGCCTGTTTTTACTTCATAATATGCCCTGTCTGATGCAACATCCTTTCCGTTTAAATCCAAAAACTGCAAACGTTTTAACTGCTCAAACGGAAGCTGCGGAATATGTCCGCCCTCCCGGTAAGGATGTGCCGCTCCTGTAACAACCGGATACTCTTCAAACAAATCCATCAGTTCCTCAAAAGGCAGAAAGTTTCCTTTTCCCTTATAAGGCTCTAATCGGGCATTCAGCTCCATTATATTCTCCAGAGAGCCGATGCATAAGATATGCCCGCCTTCTGCAATATCCGTTTCCATACCTGCGAAAATGCGAAGACCATCCTTTGTAACCAGCAAATCCCCATCTCTTATGCACACATTTTTCAAATACCCATACAATTCCTCAAACTGCAGGGTATTGAAATGCTCCGTCAGGCATATTGCATCCAGTCCCGCAGCTTTTGCTTCCCTCATAAGCCAGTCTGTATATTCTGTAGAAAAGGGCAGCTTTTTTGCCAGTTTTCCGTGTGTGTGGAAATCAACATACATTTTATTTACTCTCCTATATGTACGATATTACTACAAAAACGATTGCCATCCAAAGGAAAGAAACTGCCAGAAACAGCATATCGTCATATGTAACCTTTAAAGAAGACAGCTTCATTTTCTTAACCTTCTTATTGGCCGCAGCATAACGGTAGCCTCTTATTTCCAACGCTTCAACTGTAGTGCGGGAACGTTTCGCTGTATTTAGCATCAGTGGGTAAAATGCCTGCACAATAATCTGTACCTCATAAATAAGATACTTTACCTTGCCTATAAAACCACTGCTTTCCGGCGCCTTCCCTCTCAAACGGTAGGAAAGAAGTACGTTCTGAAATTCTTCCATCAGCATCGGAAGCATACGGTATGCATAAGAAATGGAAAATGACAGCTTCTCCGGGCAGCCAAACCACATCAAACCATTCGACAGTCTGTCCGGGTCTAATCCTGAAAATACAGTAATGGACGCCAGCGATACCGTTGCTACCTTAAGGGTTAATACGAGAAGGGGAATGACTGTTTCTGCGTTTCCACCAAACAGCAGTGATACGAGAAAAAGGTATCCTGTTTGCGAAAATACGCCTAATAGGAACAAAAACAATACCAATCCCGCAACCCGTGCAAGAATCGTGGTGGCTGCTACCAGTATAAAGCAGCCAGCCAGAAACAGTACATTTCCGGAAAACCAGGGCACAAGCCCAAAGAACAAATACCACACAATCAGAACTCTGGGGTCTAGTTTAGCGATTACAGTATCATCATTGCCATATGCATTCTTGAGTACCTGATTGCGCAGAAAGTCCAAAGACAGTTTATCCAATATGTTTTCCGAAAGTTTTTTCATTGTCTTTTCCATCTTAAAACTCCATTTCCGCCGATTATACAAAACTTTGCAAAAATTCTTCTACCGTATAGCAGAAGGCGTCTTTATGTAATAGTTTTCCCATAGTAAAAATCTCCGGGGGTCTGATTCCGGCCTTTTCTACGACTTCTTGATTGCCGAAGATTTCGTTCCTGCTTCCGTCTGCAACCACTTTCCCCTGATATAACACAATAATTCTTTCTGCCCATTCTGCTACTAACTGCATATCGTGGGTTGCAATCAGAACCGTATCTGTTACATCTTCCATATCTTTTAAAGTCTTCATAATCTCTTTTCTGGTTGCAATATCAAGGTTTGCCGTTGGCTCATCTAACAATAAAATCTCCGGGCCAAGCACTATCCCGATTGCCAGACTTGCCCTTCTCATCTGTCCGCCGGAAAGCAGTCTTCCATCTCTGTTTTTGAGTTCTTTCAAACGGAATCTCTCCAGTAAGCCTTCTGTTTTTTCTTTCCATCCGTCTACGCTGCGGACCTGCATGGCATATGCAATATCTGCTTCTATGGAATCCTTGATAAACATATCCTCGGGATTCTGATATACCATTGACACATACTTTGACAGATGTTCGGGTTTTGTTTCGTGAACGGGTATCCCTTTGAGAAATATTTCACCCTTGTTTGGTTTTACAAGGCCAGTCATCAGTTTCATCATAGTTGATTTTCCTGCGCCGTTAGAACCTATCAGAGCTATTTTTTCGCCTTTATATAAGCTTAGGTCAAGACCTTCATAAATTTTTTTAGGTTCGCCCTTTACCGTCCTGTATGATACTGAAACATTTTTAAAAGATACCAGCACTTCCCTGCCCTTGGATTTCTTTTCGTATATCCCCGGATTGGCAAAGTCCAGCTTTCCAAATACTTCTTTTCCTTCCGGAATTGTAGCAGGCAGCACAAAATCCCGTTCCAGTCTGCCCTGCTCTCTTAAATAGTACGCCGCCAACGTTACCTGCGGAGGGAAAACATTGCTTGCCTGTAGTACCTCTACCTTATCAAGAGCCTCTTTGGCTGGAAGCATCCACTCCACATGACCTTCTTTAAGCAGCACCACATGCTTGCAGTAATCCGCTATGTATTCCGTATGATGTTCGATTACGATAATCGTCTTTCCCAGACGCTCATTCAAATCCTTTAATATGCCGTAAATCAAATCGGCGTGCCTTGGGTCTAACTGTGCAATCGGTTCATCGAGTATCAGCACTTCCGGCTCTAAAGAAACTGCTCCCGCCAGTGCTAAAAGATGCGTCTGCCCACCCGAGAGCTGCCAGATATACTCTTCATCTTTTCCTTCCAGTCCGCAGTTTTTTAACGCCTGTCTGCCTCTTTCCAGATAATCCGGCATGGCATAATTCATACACGCATAAGATGCATCATCCAATACCGTCGGACGTACAATCTGATTTTCAAAATCCTGATATACATAACCGACTATCTTTGCTAAATCCCCGATTTCCACCGTCTGCGTATCTACGCCGCCGACAGATACAGCTCCTTCAAACTCTCCTGTAATAAAGTGCGGAATCAATCCATTGAGTACTTTGCAGAACGTAGATTTACCGCAGCCGTTATTCCCAACGATTGCGATAAAATCGCCTTTTGGGATATTCAGATCGATATGGTTTAATGCAGGCACATCCGCACCCGGATAGGTAAACGATAAATCTTTAACCTCTAATACATTCATGATATTTTATTTCTGCATCTGTGCCCTTTCTGCATTTTTCTTCATGATGACCAGTACAACTACTGCTGCTACCGCAGCAATCAGCATACCAACTGCCATTGCTCCTGTACTTTCTGCCCAGTCTGCCTCCCAGCTAACCAGTTCAAAACCGCTTTCTGCCAGAAACTCTGCTGCAATTGCCCCAAGAAATGCGATTACGCATACGATTGCGGTCTTTACTCCGATTGCAGAAAGAGCCGTATTTTCCGTTCTTGGCTGCATACCAAGCAGCGGTTCGATTTTGCCGTAAAGCCTAGGTACTAAGAATAGTGTTGGAAGCAGACAGAAAAGTATTCCTGAAAACAGCACGTCATTGAGGAACGCAAAGCCTTCTGTTACAGCTACCGCCTCAGGAAGTCCCTCTACTGCTTCAAAATCTTCGATGGCAAACTGTACCTTCAGTATGTCCACCATAGTTCCCAGAAACTGCTGCACGATTACGCCAAGCATCGCTGCAATTCCAACCATCTTCTGATTCTTAGGATTTCTTACAAGACGTCCTGCAACATATATGCCTATTGTAACGGTAATAAATTTTTCAACTTCCCCAAGTCCTCCAAACTGTCCCAGCATGATTTCACTGAATACCAGCTCGCCGGTTGCTGCCCCCAGCGCTGCTGATAACGGATCAAAAAGCATTCCTAAAACCAGAGGAATAAATAAGAAATATTCTACGGAGAACTCTACAATCCCCACCTGAAACTTTGGAATTAACTCCGTAAACAAAGTCGCTAATCCATAAAGTGACATGGTAAGCACAAATACCATCAATTTCTGCGACTGTGTCGCCTGCTCTCTTTTCATAACTACATATATTCCTTTCTCTTTTTTCACGATTATATACGCAGTTTTGTAAAGTTCGCTATCCTGCTCCAGTAAAACATAGGTAAGTTCTGGGTAAAATGCTTTCGGTTTTAAATTACTTTCGGTTCTTCTGCGGGGCATAATCTTTCATTTCCGGTATTGCCCCTCCTGCTACCGCCCAAAAGTACAGACTTGCCACACTGCAATACGGACTTAAACGTCTGCGGTATTTTTCAAAAAGTTTACGGTCAATCTTTCTGTGATGATACACCATACGCATACCGCGCAGAATACCTAAATCCCCATAGCTTAACACGTTAGGGCGCTGCATACAAAACAGCAAAAGCATTTCTGCGGTCCAAACCCCGACGCCTTTTAAAGCCGTAAGTTCCGTTATTACTTCATCATCCGCCTTTTCCCATATGCCTTCTAAATCAAAAGCGCCATTTTCCACTTTTTCTGCAAAGTCTGTAATATACTCCGCCTTTCTGAAGGTTATCCCGAAGGACTGCAATTTATCTGTTCCTGCCAAAAGTATTGTGTCTGCATTCATTTCACCCAAAGTATCTTTCATCCTCTGCCAGATTGTTGCCTGTGCCTTTGTTGAAATCTGTTGTCCAATAATGTGATGAACAACGGCAGAGAACAAGTCCGTATCAACCTCACGCTCAATCTTTCCGATTTTGTCAATGACTTCTGCAAGACGCTTATCCTTTTGTTTTAAGTATTCTATTTCTTTTTCGCCATATGAAAAGAACATTCTGTTGGGCCTCCTGATAAAATCTCACTGTTTAAATAAAAGTATCATAGTGTGTATTTGCCTTATAATGGCTAAATTCCTCGCATAGACTGCCAAAAAGCAGCGGAGGGACTTAATGTCTGCACTTTCCATGATACTCAGCCGGTACAAATATTGTCAATACGGCAATCGCAGCAGCTCCTTTGCAGGGCAGCCCTGCATTTTCATCTGGTTCTCGTTAAAGATATGAAAACCACTATCAGAAAAATATTGCTCCCAATAAGTATCAGCAGGTTTTCGGTTTTGATGTTTCCGTTTATAACAGGAAACATATAACCCATCCAGTTTATAGTTCTCCATAATGGAAACACCGCCACTTACTCCCTGTTTGGTTACAATGGGAATCCCCGCTTTGCATAAATCTTCGATGTCTCTGTTTATTGTCCGACGGGAAACCTCAAACTTTTCTGCCAGATAAGGCGCGGTAACCGTTTCTTTTTGCAGCAGCACGGATAAAATTCCAATCTGGAAAGAGATTTGTCAAGGGTGTTTTTCCGCTAAAAAGCAACAAACGCCAAAGGGATTCCAAACTGATATGGAAGTCCTTGGCGTTCACACCCGCCAAAAATAAATATCAGAAAACAGCCTGAGAAATCCAAAATTTTTTTAGATATCTCGGGCTGTTATTTTTATCCAATAATGGACTATACCTATTTCGGTATAGGATATAGCATCCACTTTTCTATTTCTTTAATTAGCCATTGTATGGCTGCCAATTACTCCAAACGATTACTCCAGATATCCTCCCCCAGAAGAATGACTGTGCCGGACTCGTCCCCCAATACCTCCATAGCGGCCTGGGGTTCATAGATATCCATGTCCAGATTCTCACTGTCACTGTGGATCAGGGGGATGTCGGC
>CALWLL010000023.1 GCA_944381555.1 uncultured Agathobacter sp.
AAAGAAATTTACTTTCCTATGATATGAAAAACGCTCCGCGAAGGATGCGCACCTCGCGGAAAGGAAATAATCGCTTTGCGATACCGCTCGGGCGCGAAAGTGTGCGTCAAGCGCACACTTTGTTCTATCATTGTTCCAATGTGATCAGGAAGGCTTTGTGGGATTGGTTATATACTCAATAATTATCTTCTCAATATTGCGCTTATCCTCACCGAGCACGAAGGCCAGTTCGCCATGAAGTTGGTCTTCAGCCAATTTAAAGTACCTTTCATCAACAGCAGTGTTTTTCTTTCCGGCGTCCGTGCGTTCTTTTTTACGAAGGTAAAGCGTTTTAATAATTCCGATCAGACGTTTTGGATCACGGCTTGCCAAGGCTTCTTCTGCTGTCAGGACCGGACGGATTCGGGCAGCCGCTATATCCACAGGGATATACACCTTTGCCGTCGGCTCGGCTATAGGGACTAACAGGTAATATTCTTTGGGCGTTCCAGACATATTCATTGTCAAAATATCTTGTATTTCGCAGATACCATTGCCTGTACTTATAACAAAATTGCCTTTTTCTAACATAAAATACCTCTTTCCATGATTACATATAAGATACTGATATCATTTTATCATTTTAGAAATTTTTTCGTAAGTGAAATTTTGGGTTTGAAAATGAACGTAAGGCTGCATACTAATCAAAGAGGTGAAATGTATGCAGAATCATTTGAAAGATCAAAACAGCCCATACCTTCTTCAACATGTATATAATCCCGTAGATTGGTATCCTTGGGGTGAAGAGGCTTTTAGAAGGGCAAAAGCAGAGGATAAGCCGGTTTTTTTAAGCATTGGTTACAGTACCTGCCACTGGTGTCACGTTATGGCTCATGAGAGCTTTGAAGACGAGCAGATAGCAGAGATTTTAAATGAAAACTTCATATCGGTTAAAGTAGACAAAGAAGAAAGACCGGATATTGACAGCATTTATATGTCTGTTTGTCAGACGCTAACAGGAAGCGGCGGCTGGCCGACTACGATTTTTATGACGCCGGAGAAGAGACCATTTTTTGCCGGAACGTATTTTCCAAAGACAAGCCGGTATGGAAGTATCGGTTTTCTGGAGCTGATTGAAACGGTAAGCAGGAAGTGGAAAAGCGACAGAAGTGTGATTGTGGATTCCGCAGAAGAGATAGTGGGATTTGTAATAGAAAAAGAACAAAAACAAAATATCAGAGCGAAGTATCAAGAACCCGGCAACAATCTAAGTCTTGTAATGTCCGCCATACAGTTTTACAAACGGACTTTTGATGGGAAATATGGCGGATTTGGTGATGCGCCAAAGTTTCCCTCTCCTCATAACCTGTTGTTTTTAATGCGGTATTATGAGCGGAGTAAAGACGAGGAAGTGATGAAAATGGCGGAAATCACTTTGCTTCAGATGTATCGCGGAGGGATTTTCGACCATGTTGGAGGTGGATTTAGCCGTTATTCCACAGACAGGTATTTCCTTGTGCCGCATTTTGAGAAGATGCTTTATGATAATGCGATGCTGATACATGCTTACTGCGAAGCCTATGCACTTACGAAAAATGTCTTATATCGTGATGTGGCGGAAAAAACGGCCCGATATATTATAAAAGAGATGACATCCTGCGAGGGAGGCTTTTACAGCGCACAGGATGCGGATAGCGAGGGGATAGAAGGCAAATACTATCTATTTGAACCGAGCGAGATAATAAAGCTGCTTGGACAAAAATCGGGCAAAGAATTTTGCGCCTATTTTGATATTACCAGAGAGGGAAATTTTGAAGGGAAGAGTATCCCGAATCTGCTATCGAATGATCATATCAGCTTCTGTTACAATGCTCTTCTCCCCAAAGTGTTTGAATACCGTAAAATGCGTTACCCTCTCCATCTGGATGACAAGATATTAACCGGATGGAATGGACTGATGATAGCGGGGATGTGTCATTTGTATCGTGTAACGGGAAATACAGAGTATCTAACGGCTGCAAAAGACGCGCAGGATTTTATAGAAAAAAACCTCTGCGAGAAGGATACGCTATATGTAAGCTATAGGAATAAACTGCGGGGCGAAACAGGTTTTCTGGACGATTACGCGAATGAAATATATGCGCTGCTGGCATTGTACGGAGCGGCATTCGACACAAAATATCTGAAGAAGGCACAAACGCTCTGCCATAAAGTCATCAGAGACTTCTATGACGAGAAAAATGGAGGTTTCTTTTTGTGCGGCAAAGAAAAAAAGCAGCTATTCATGCATCCGAAGGAAACTTATGACGGAGCAACCCCAAGCGGAAATTCTATGATGGCATATAATCTTGTTCATTTATATCATCTGACGGAAGAAATTTTTTATAAGGAGTTCGCAAAGGAACTGTTAGAATTCATGGGGAAAGAAGCGCAAAGCTATCCGGCGGGATATGCAATGTCGCTGATTGCATTAGAAAATTATTGGGAAGTGCCGGATAAGATGATAATTGTACTAAAAGAAGGGCAAAAGTCAAAAGGACTATCCTGTAAGATTCCGTTAAATACCATTGTGCGCATTATAGAGGAGCCGACTGAACAATATCCGCTTAAAAATAACAAAACCACATATTATATATGCAGGAAAGGAAGCTGCCAGCCGCCGGTAAATGAAATTGGAGCGTAAAAAAGACCGCATCAGCGGTCTTTTTGTTTAGCCTTCGAATCCAACAATGATTCCGCCTTTCTCGGCATAAAAACTGCATAATCCGTGATTCTCGCCGATAACAATATCGGCGGATGGAAATGCTGCAAGAATCAGTTCCTTAATCTTGATGGCATCTTCCTTGTTAAAGCAGTGGTCAATCCGCACCTTGCCGCCTGAATATCCCATACTATCCATAATCTTACGAAGGGCAGCAATGGCTTTTTTTCCACCGTGACTTTTTTCTTTTTGTTCAAGAGTTCCTGCATCACTGGCAATGCCGACAACATTAATATTTAAGAATCCTGCCAGCTTTGCAAGTGCAGGGCTTACCCGTCCGTTGTTAGCAAGGTTGGTAAGTGATTTTAAAATAAAGGTTAAATGCGTTTTTTTCTGGTATTCCGTAACCGCTCTGCCGATTTCTTCAAAGGATAAGTCTTTCGCCTGAAGCTCCTGTATTTTTTCAACGAGTAGTTTCATTTCGCCTCCGGTAGACAGTGAATCGATAAGGCACACTTTACGGTCTGGATGGTCTGCTTCATAATCTTCCTTTGCGATTCTTGCAGAGTTATATGCACCGGACATATTACTGGTAATTGTGATTGCAAAAATATACTCTGCATCACCAAATGCACTGTACCAGTCGCCTGCGCTTGGGCAGGCAGAACCGGATTTTCCCTTATACCCGGCTAAGTAGTCAATCATTTCTTTTATATCTAAAGCCGTATCATCTACGAACTCTCTTTCGTCTGTCCGGATTGTCAGAGGAACGGACACAAGGTTGCTTTCCTCCAGACTATGCAGATTTGCACTTGAATCTACAACAATTCTCATTTTCATGGTGTTTCATCTCCTTATGATGTCAATATTCTAAACCATAATAACAGTCACTCTTATCTTCGTCAAGTGGTTTTGAAAACTACATTACATTATTTAATACTATTTTTATATTTAGTTTATGCATATTTTTTAAAAGTACTCACAAATCTAAGGAAACGCTGATTAATTCGTGCATTTCCTCGTGATTTTTGATACAATATAGGTATCAATTGAAAGGTCGTATACCTATGAATCAACTTACATTTTCCGATATGGAATACTCCAACCGCAAGAAGAAAACCAGGCGTGAAGAATTCCTTGATGCCATGGAAGAAATCATCCCATGGTCATACTGGGTAGAAATGATCCGCCCATTTTATTTCGCTAACAAGCGCGGCCGCAAACCTATTGGTATTGAAACCATGCTTCGCATGTATCTCATGCAGATTTGGTTTAACCTGTCTGATGAAGGAATCGAGGATTCTATCTATGACAGTTACGCCATGCGTTCCTTTATGCATATAGATTTCAATGAACAGCAGGTGCCGGATGCAACTACCCTGCTTAAATTCAGACATATGCTTGAAGCAAACAAACTTGGCGAGAAGATATTTGATGATGTCAACAATCGCCTTGATAAAGCAGGCCTTATGATGCATGGCGGCACTATTGTTGACGCCAGCCTTATAGCAGCACCCAAATCCACTAAGAATCAGGATGGCAAGCGTGATCCTGAAATGCATCAGACAAAGAAGGGCAATGAATGGTACTTCGGAATGAAGGTACATGCCGGTGTTGATGCAGGCAGTGGATATGTTCACACAATAACCGGTACATCCGCAAATATGC
>CALWLL010000024.1 GCA_944381555.1 uncultured Agathobacter sp.
CGTAACTGGCAGGTCACGTTTTTATTATACACATTAGGAGTTTATTAACTGAATACATCGCTAAAGCTACTACAGAACCACGCGACTATCGCGTGGTTTTCTTAATACAAAAATAGCGAGACAGCCGAAGCTGCCTCGCTAATAAAGTCTGACTTTTAGCGGCACCTCAAATCGTGCCATATTTCTTTCAGAAAAACTTTACTGCCCTGTTATTCTTCTGTCGGGGTGTCTTCTGCCTGTGCTTTTTCTATCGAAGTTTTATTTTTCTTCTGCATAAACAGATATGCTGCAATTGCAGCGCCTGCTATTACCAAGCCAATTACGACGCCAATCACAATTGGAGCAACCGGAGTCTTAGATGCATCTGCATTTGCATTTGCATCATCTTCTGTATCCGTACCCTGTTCCGTTCCCGGTTCTTCTGATACCGGAGAATTCGAAACAAGAACCAATGCAGAAATCGCATCTATTGTAGCGGTTTCTGAAATTGTCTCAATTACTTCTGTACCTGCTTTTTCGCCATTTACATATACATCCCAATCTCCTGCCGGAAGTTCTACTGTCTTGCTTTCCGTATTTGCATTAAAAAGAATATACATTGCGCTGGCAGTTTCTCCTTCCGGTCCGCCGGCGAATTTGAATCCGATAACATTACGCTCTAATCCTGTTACGGTAGATACATACTGGCTTACGTCTGCTGCATTTGTAAGACGAAGTACCGGATGTGCTTTTCTGAATGCAATAAGTCCTTTGTAATATTCAAAGACGGCTTTGTACTCTTCGTTATCTAATGTAGACCATTTGATGCTGTTGATTGAGTCCGGTGAACTGTAGCTGTTGTGTTCAAATGTTCCGTCAGGCTTTACCTTTGTACGAAGCATTTCTTCACCGGCCTGGAAAAATGGAATACCCTGTGCCGTCATATAAATTGCAGCGGTAAGATTATTCATCTTAATCAAATCTTCTTTGGAAGCATCTGCTCTGGATTCCTGTAATCTGTCCCAAAGTGTCGCATTATCATGGCAGGACGCATAGTTAATACTTTGTGCAGGGGTGGTACACCATGTACCTGCGAGACATAAATAACACGACATAAGATCCATTTCTTTTCCAAGAGCACCTGATACATATCCTGTTCCGGTTGCTTCAAATACGCTTCCCTTTAAGGTATCGCGAATCGTATCGCTAAAGAATGCAAATCCCGGAACAACAGAGGCATTCGTCTGTGTTGTAAGCTGTACATTTGGTTTTGTAACAGTTGTAGACATTGACCAGCCTTCTCCATAGAAAACAACATCCGGACGGACTTTGTGAACCTCTTCCATAACTGTGTTAATGGTATCTGTATCGATTAGTCCTACAAGGTCGAAACGGAAACCGTCAACGTGGTATTCTTCAACCCAGTAAAGAACGGAATCTACAATGTATTTGCTAACCATAGCACGTTCTGTTGCGGTATCATTGCCACAGCCGGAGCCCTGTGAGTATACTCCTTCTGTCACACGCGAGAAATACTGCGGAACAATTTTGTTGAAACAGAATTCACCCGCATTATATACATGGTTATAAACAACGTCCATAATTACGCTGATACCGTCATTGTGAAGTGACTGAACCATCTGTTTAAATTCTTTCACACGAACTTCGCCATTATATGGGTCTGTGGAATAAGAACCTTCCGGAACATTATAATTTTCCGGATCATATCCCCAGTTGAACTGCTCTTCATCCAGCTTGCTTTCATCCACTGAACCATAATCATATACCGGTAAAAGATGTAAATGGGTAATTCCCAATTCTTTGATATGGTCAATACCGGTGGCCATTCCCCCTGCTGTTGTTGTACCATGCTCTGTTAATCCTAAGTATTTACCAACATTTGTAATACCGGAGCTTGGGTCTGAGCTTAAATCACGGATATGAAGTTCATAAATAACCGCGTCATTAAATGTAAGGTCAGCGTTTGGATTCTTATCATTCTCCCAGCCTTCCGGGTCTGTGGAGTCCAGATCGATAACCATCGCACGGTCACCGTTTACACCTGTTGTACGAGCATATGGATCACATGCCTCTACATATTTACCTCCAACCAAAACTTCGTATGTATAATAAGTTCCATTTAAGTCTCCGTCTACGGTAACAACCCATGTGCCATTTACATCCTCTTTCATTTCAACGGATTTGATTAAATCATTCGTTCCGGCTGTACCGCTCTCATAAAGCCTGACTTTAACTTCTTCGGCTGTCGGAGCCCATAAGCGGAAGGTTGTAGCTTCCTTTGTCCATGTAGCGCCAAGGTCATCGCCTGTATAGGTATACTGGCTTTCGAAATCTTGGGTGGAATAGAAATCCGGCATGGTAATTGTATAAGTCTGTCCGACATATGAAATCGTATACGTCTTTGTAATATCAAGTTCCTCAGCCAGCTTTAACCGATAAGTTCCCTCGCTTCCTTCACGCTCTGCAACCGCAATCTTACCTTCCTGTCCTTCTATTTTAAGTGAATCTAAGTCTGCATCCGTATGATTGCCGGAAATCCTGACGGTAATTGTTTCACCGTCATATTTTGCTGAAGCAAGTTTTGTCCCCTGCGTTGCCTGTGCGTCATCAACGATGTGTCCCTCTACACCTGATTCCACATAAACATGAAGCGTACCTGAGGCATAAACAGACACATCGATGAACTGGTCCATATCAACGTCTTTTGCAGACCATGCATCTCCGCCAAAACGAACAATGTAACCGATTTCTCCTGCCCCTGCCGGAACAGTATAGGTTGCAACCATTTCGCCATTCTCTTCTTTCAAGGCAACGGCAGAACCATCTCCGCCTCCGTTTACCCACATCCATACGTCCCAATCATCATAATTGCCATCCGGACGATTGTAGTGCAGCTTAAGAACTAAATCATCCGCTTTTGCTACTGTCACACCATTTAATGTCGATAGGATTGTGGAAAACACCATAACCATCGCCACTAAAAATGCTTTGATTCTCCTTTTCATCTTTCATTCCTCTCTAATCCTTTTTTGGGCATAATATATAAATTTTCCTGCCCTGGAAATGATTTTATCATAAAAATCACAAAAGGTAAATACGAAATTTTAGTAAATTTTCGTATTTACCTTTTTATTAACATATATTATTGTGATTTAGCACTATTATACTATTTCTATTTGCGCAATTTATGAAAAACGGCTGTTTTTCCAAGTTCTTCTTCAATACGAAGCAGCTGATTGTACTTTGCGACTCTTTCTGAGCGGCTCGGAGCACCGGTCTTTATCTGCCCCATATTTAGTGCAACTGCTAAATCTGCAATCGTCGTATCCTCTGTTTCGCCGGAACGATGGGACGCTATCGCTGTATATCCTGCCTCGTGCGCCATTTTAATCGCATCCATCGTTTCTGAAACAGTTCCAATCTGATTCAGTTTGATCAGAATACTGTTTCCACAGCCTTGTTGAATTCCTTTTTGTAATCGCTTAGTATTGGTAACAAACAAATCATCCCCTACAAGCTGCACCTTGCCACCCAAAGCATCCGTTAGCTTTTTCCAGCCTTCCCAATCTTCTTCATCAAGCGCATCTTCTATCGAATAGATTGGATACTTTTCTACCAGCTCTTTCCAGTGTTCTATCAGGCTGTGGGTAGAAAAATGCTTCCCAGATTTTGGCTGCACATATTCTCCCTGCGACGATCCTTTCCATTCACTTGCGGCCGCGTCCAATGCAATCATGAATTCTATTCCCGGCTCGTATCCTGCCCTCTTAATTGCTTCTATAATATGTTGGATTGCAGCCTCTTCATTCTCCAGATCTGGCGCAAATCCTCCTTCATCCCCAACGGCTGTTGATAATCCCTTTTCCTGCAAAATTGCTTTCAGAGTATGAAAAACCTCTGCACTCCATCGCAGCGCCTCTTTGAAATTTGAGGCACCTACCGGCATAATCATAAATTCCTGTATATCGATATTGTTTGCAGCGTGCGCTCCTCCATTTAAAATATTCATCATCGGCACAGGAAGATGATTACCGTATGCACCCCCTAAAAAGCGGTAAAGAGGAATACCAAGAGACTGCGCAGCCGCCCTTGCCGTTGCTATTGATACTGCCAGAATTGCATTTGCCCCTAGTTTGGATTTATCCTTTGTGCCATCTGCATACATCATGGCTTTATCTACCGCATAAATATCCGATGCTTCCATTCCTATAAGCGCATTTGCAATAAGCGTATTTACATTTTTAACTGCATTTCGCACTCCCTTTCCATGATATCTGGTTTTCTCTCCATCTCTTAATTCCAAAGCCTCAAACTCGCCTGTGGAAGCTCCGCTGGGCGCAGTACCTCTGCCGATGGTTCCATCCGCAAGAGTTATTTCCGCTTCTACCGTAGGATTTCCTCTGGAATCTAAAATTTCCCGTCCGATTACACGTCTGATTTGTAATTGATTCATAGGTTATCTCCTTTTTCATCGATTTGCAGATTTTCGGAATCTGTCCTACTAGATAGACTTTCCAATGATATTCTGTTTCATACAAAAAAGTTGGCTTATATGCTTTTAAGTTATTTACTATACTCTTGACAAAATGTTCCATTATGGAATAGACTTAAGATATCATTTTTTGTAAAAGGAAGGAGTTTTTTTATGTATTGTAAATATTGTGGAACAGAGAATGCTTCTGACGCTCAGATTTGTACCAACTGTGGTGCCAGTCTGGCAGAAGAAAATACGGAACAGTCAACTTACTCACAGCCTGACTATTCACAGCCTGACTATTCACAGCCTGAATCCAACCCGAACACTTATGCAAACTACAATCCTGCATACCAGAACGACAAACAGGACGGCAAAGGCTTTGCTATCGCAAGCTTAGTTCTGGGTATCATTTCTTTATTCTGCTTTGCATTCATTTGCGGCACATTAGGTATCATTTTTGGATTTTTGGCAAGATCTAAGGGATACAAAGGCGGTATGTCTATTGCCGGTATCGTTTGTGGTATAGTTGGTATTGTACTTTGGGTAATTATGTTAATTTTATAATTTTACGCAAAGGGGCTGTCGGTTAATACCGTTTTTTACCCCTGATATGCAGGGAAGAGACAATCGCGTGGACTTCGGCTTTTTATATTCCGAATTCTCTACGGGACTGTCTCTTTCTTTTTATCCCACCCTTCAGTTTGCTCACATCACATATACCGGGCTTGTCCTTCAGCATTTGTCATTCCAAGCCGCACGGCAAATTGCCAGATAATCTACACCGTGATGTTCTTCAACTCGCTTATCTTCAACGGATATGACGGCATCTATGTAAATCCCGGGCAATTCTTCATATTCTACGAAGTTGTCCATATCACGGATTGTCTCTACCTTTTCACGGATGGGCATATCTTCTATCGCATCCTGATACATATTGTATCCCCGGATACCGAACCAGCCGCCCACAACAAGGACCATCACAAGCAGAACCGGGACCAGCGCACAGAATAATTTTCCTATCCCTTTGAGTATTGTCCTCATAATGCCATCACTCCTTTCTTTTGAGCTTTGCGAGGATATAGTCTGTCAACTGCCATATCCCCATTATCACAAGTATTAAAACGCTTGTGGGTATTGCTATTATGACGATAACGGCAACGCTAACCCACAGAATCACTTGGCTTAGCACTTTACAGAATACTTTTTTTAATTTACAACCAACAGAATCCCGTTGAATTAACATTGCCTCTCCGTTCATGATTTACTTACCTCTGCTCCTTCATACTCAGAATACAACTCAATGATTCCAGTAAAATCCTCGTAATTTACCATAATATAATTTCCACCACTTTCAAGACTCAGATTCGTCTCAAAATAGCCATTTTCATCCTCACAATCCGTATAGTATCTGCCGGCATAGGTGTCTTCGGAAAAATTCGTTCTCCTATGAGACCTTCGTCTTCGGTTATCTGAGTCTGACCGAGTTTTCGGTCCATTCTTCAACATTCCCCAGCACATCTGACGTTTTCTCGTAATTAAGGCCACAACCTGTAAAGGACAGTCCCATACATAACAGCAGTGCAAATGTGATTATCTTTTTCATTCTGCCGGGCCTCCTCTGTAATCGATTGATAGAGTGAATCCAGAAATCACTCAGGCTCTGCCATACCCCGCTTATATTAAAATTACAGCCCATAATACCCCTTGTATGATTATTTAGAAGCTAATAATCATATATTTCCTTTCTTTTAATATCGTGGTTCAATACATTCAGATACTGTGGACTTTTGATTTATTTCCTGTAGCTCTGACTACTCGAAGGAGTGTAT
>CALWLL010000025.1 GCA_944381555.1 uncultured Agathobacter sp.
AAAGAAATTTACTTTCCTATGATATGAAAAACGCTCCGCGAAGGATGCGCACCTCGCGGAAAGGAAATAATCGCTTTGCGATACCGCTCGGGCGCGAAAGTGTGCGTCAAGCGCACACTTTGTTCTACTTATTCCATCTGTTCTAACATCTGCCTTGCTTCTGTTACGGCATACAACCGGTTTCCATTCTCTATCACGAACTGCAGTTTCACTCTTGCGGCTTCCGCATTTCCCATAGCAATTGCAATTTTTGCATATAGTAAGGCGCTTTCCACTTCTTCTTTCCGGTTTTCTGCTTTTACCTCTTCCAACAAAGATAGTGCCTTCTCATAATCCTTATTACAATACAATTGAAAAACCTTAGCGCACAAAACTGCATGTTCTAACCTTTTAAGCTGTTTTTGCTTCGTAACATCCGCATAGATCAGAAGCATCTTCGAATACCACACTTTGGCTTCATCATATTTTCCAAGTAATGCACATGCGTCCATCAGATTGTTATAATATACCACCTTATTCATCGGAAGCATCCCGGGCACCTTATCGATATTCATCGTCTGAAGCGTTTCTATGTTCCGCTGATACTCTCCAATACTTCTAAGCGCCACTGCATGATTGATTAAAATAATCTGATGCAGCATCTGAGAGTTCTTGTATGTAAGAAGCTTCTCTGTTTCCTCCAGCAATGGGTATGGATTGCAGTTCTCGTTCAATTCCACGAATGCCTTTCGCATAATCGGCTCCGGACTATATTCTATATTGGCATAAAGTACAAATGCCAGTATCAGGTTTACAATAAAAACGCCCCATGTTGGGATATTCAGCTGCATAAGAAGTATGGTATATACCGTACATACACAACCCGCAATAATTAAAAAGGATGCGGTTTTGTATTTTGCCACTAAATGCTGAAATTTATACATAAAATCTTCCCCCTGCGTATTTGTATTCTTGTCCAAAAATCCATATTTCATGGCTTTTCTATACAGATTGTAGCCTTGCCTGTATTAAAATGCAAGCTGTCTTTTCCACGTCTGTTATCCCCATGTCCGCACACCCTCAATATGAAGAAAACGCACTGTTTCGTAGGTATACGATGCCAATGGTCTGTCTAAGGCATTGAAGCTGTGTGCCGCAACCAAAATTTCCGGCAAAACCGCAGTAATCACGGGCGTATGATAAAATAAACCGTTATGTGTCCCAAGCTGTACAATGTCACCCGGTTTTACCATATTTTCCGTCACTACACTTGCATAAGGGCCGACCGACTTGTTGTTGATTAAAAACCGATACAGATATTCTACTCCACTCCACGAAGCGGTTCTGTCGACGGCATTCCGATAATACCATCCCATAACCGGTGTAAAATTCATGACTCCCGCACCCGCATAAATACATTGTGAGGCAAAGCTGGTACAATCCCCTCCAACCGGTGTAAAATCATAATATGCAGGATTTCTGTCAAGCGCCCATCTTCGGGCGTATGTGACTGCCGCTTGTCTGTTATATGGTATCTCCCTCATAAAATCCCCTCCTGCCTTATGCTATGTGCAGGAGGCGTTTTTCGTACCTTATTTTAAAATCTGCCCTTATAATAAACGATGTCACAAACCGCCCCTAATTGAATACATGGGTACTACATGGTATAATTCATACAGTAATTCATTTATCCTCGGAGGTGTCTATGAAAATAAAATCTCTTTTTACAGCTTTACTGGTGCTTGCAATACTGCTTACTTCGTCTCCGGCTATGGCAGAAACCCTTCCCGAAGCATATGATCCCAGACCGGGCAAAAATGTTTCTTCTGTAAAAAATCAGCAGCCGTTTGGCACATGCTGGGCATTTGCAGGTCTTTCTACTTTGGAAAGTTTTCTTATAAAAGACGGTTGGGGTGAGATGGATTTGTCGGAAGAAGCACTAATCTGGTGGGCATGCGGACAATTCAACATTACCGGAGCAGGCTGGGCCAATAAAACGAAAAATGACGGCGGTTATGCCCGAATGGTCACAGGTTATCTCACCTCCGGTGCCGGACCGGTTATGGAGACACAGCTACCGTATAATACAGACATTTCCCTTGAATGGTATCTTCCAGAAGACTATCCGGGTCAAGCAAAAGATGCCACCGGGATTCTTCGTGTCACGGATATTCTCTATCCTGATACGTCACAGCAATCCGAAATCAAAGAATGTATCCTTCAATACGGTGCAGTATTCTCAAGCTGGCTCGAAAGTCCACACCGGGATGACGGTATTCCTGCATACTGGTCTCTTGATGAAGGCTACACTACCCATGCGGTTTGCATCGTTGGCTGGGATGACAATTATCCTAAGGAGAACTTTCTGCCGATAGACGGCGCTGCTCCTTTAAGAGATGGGGCATGGCTTGTTAAGAACAGCTATGGGACAGAAATGGGAGAAGACGGCTTTATCTATATTTCCTACGAGGACCAGAGCCTTTTTTCCTATGACGATACGTTTTCCGTTATGCAGGCCAAAAAGGTCGGTAAAGAAACTGTTTTACAGTTAGATGAGTATGGTGCAACAGACCTCTATACGCAGGAAAACCTTACCTGCGCCAATGTTTTTGATTTTTCCCAGGGCGGGGATATGCTGACAGCCGTAACCCTGATGCACAAATCTCCAAATGCAGATTTCCTTTTGGAATATGCCCCTGCCGATGCAACTGGTGCGCCTGACCTGACGCAAAAACAGACGATTTGCAGCGGAACGTTAGCTCACAGCGGTTATGAGACTATCGTGTTGGCGGAGCCTTTTCCGGTTCCTGATGATACGGGCGCAATACTTCTGACCATATCCGGCACTGCCGTAATCGGAGTGGATGCAAGTACCCTTACGGAATATGGAAGACCCATGTTCAACGCTTCTATCCAGTCCAACGAAAGCTTTCTGATTCAGGATGGCGTTGCCATTGATGCCGGAGCCGGAGAAAGCCCGATGAATTTTTCTCTCAAAGCTGTGACAGAGGACGTAAGCAGCGAGACGCCTCTTCCTTCTGAACCGGACGCTTCGGATACTCCAAACGAGCCGGAAAATGCAGCGTGGGTGTTACTTGTTTTGTGTACCATCCTGCTTGTAATCGTGTTATTCGCTTTGGTTCAGAGAGTGCGAAAAAGAAGCAGAAAACATTCTTTCCTCAATAAGAGAAACAATAAAATGCACCACCATACCAAAACCAAACATTAAAATAATCGTGTCCATGCTGAAATCAATTCTGTTTGTTAAGTACAAAATATAAAAAATCCCATAATAACCAATATTGATAATCAGCGAATTGATAGAATTATATATTGTTTTTCCTAAACCTATAAAAATATTATCAATGATAGCACATCCTGCATATGCTATGTAGAACGGAACAATCTTTATCGTTATGAATAATATATCGTTTGCATTAGACAGATTTTCGGCATAAAGGTAATACGGTTTCCAAGCCGGAATTGATATTCCCCAGAAAACAATAACGGCACCTGCTATAAAATAGTAATTGAATTTCTTTAACTTTTTATATCCGTCTTTACAATCAGAACGGATAACTTCAGCGAGTGCCGTTATTGGAATTAAAAGCCAGCCCCAGATAAAATTGTTCGCATTCCAATAGTCTCCTTGTTTTGCAACCATGTTGACCATTTTGCAAATCATAATAGCATAAAAAAAATTATCTATAAACTGCTGTAAGCCCGAAAAAAAGCCCGTTTTATACCACTCTTTAATGCTGCAATCAGATTTACGAAACCTGCAAATCTTAATATATTTTTGAATATATAGGAGCGCGATGCTCGCAAATGTAAGTATCGTATTTACTATAATATTTGAAATCGCTACCCCATATACTCCAAAATTTGGTATCAGCAAAAAATCTGCCCCCAAAGACAGTACTGTTCTTATCGCCAAGAAGATATAAACATTTTTATCTTTGCCAACCACAACAAATACTACATTTACAAAACTTATGATAATTCCAATCATAAAAGCAACTGTCTCTAAATGAAGATATGTACTAACAACAGGCAAATCTATATCTCTCGGATTCATTGCCTCTATTAGTATTGAGCCATAAATTAAAACACCTATTGAAAAAATGCATACAAAATAAAGGAAATCAATCCTGTTTTAAAAGTCCATTCCGCAAAATTATCTTTTTTCTTTTCCCATATCTTGTTCAAAATAGAATACAGTGGAACAATCAAAAATGCTTGCAGTGTTTCATTAATTAGATCAAACCACTCCATTTGACCAATGATATTAAATGCTCCCTCCTGACCGTTTATAGAAATCAAAGATGTCTTAACCATTTGATAGACGGCTGGA
The DNA here is from genome assembly GCA_944381555.1 of uncultured Agathobacter sp. Lineage (GTDB taxonomy): Bacteria > Bacillota > Clostridia > Lachnospirales > Lachnospiraceae > Roseburia. The sequence goes on from CALWLL010000025.1 coordinate 4,334, forward strand.
ATCAATGCCAATAGACATAATGAAATCCACAAACGCCAATTGAATGTTTTAAGTTATAACAATCTTTCTTTCATAAGACTCCTCTTTGTACGTTTTCACATTCTTTCTTCCGTCATGCTATTAGAAAGAATGCCTAATAAGAAGTAAAGAATCCGTATGTATTTTCTCTTACTTGCATTATATCAGTTTTGTAAAGTAAATATATAACACAATTGACAAATTTAAATTAAAAACTTAGAATTTTGTAGCTGATTATACGGTTGCAAAGGGGCTTAATAAAATTCTCCAAAAGCCTTGAAAATAAAGGATTTATCGCAATGTGCCCGTCATATCCCTTTATACGATTTCACAACATTTTATGCTTCCCTCGACCACTCATAAGGGAAAAAT
>CALWLL010000026.1 GCA_944381555.1 uncultured Agathobacter sp.
ATTACAATAGCAGTTCGTAATAAAAGAAAAGCCGCAAAAAATAAATGATAAGGAAGCAAAGCAAGCTGATACCATAAGATGCAGGCTGCAACTAAGTAACCTTTATAAAATACGAGTACTGAGCGGTTTGCGGAGCGTCCGATTTGAGTAAAAATCAAATCGGGCGCTTTTATTATTCTGTGCAAAATTCGCCCCAAAACCAGAGATGACTCAATGAAACAAAAGAAGGTAAAAACTGTGTCGAATACAGGTGTGTCAGAGGAAAGACTGTCATACAGCACGGTAAAGCATTATCGCATTTATCCGCTGGGGCAGCGGGCAGGCAATGCATTCAGCGACCAAGCATCATTAAAATAGAGGAGAAATCCCAAAAGTGTCTGCCTAGATATGCAGATCCTTTTTGCAGAATACAGTAATCCCAATCATATAAAGTATGATTGCTCCGATTCCCAAAACAACTGCGCCAATCACTGCACTGCGCGCATCAGCTAAGATCCCGGTTGGGTCAAAAAGAGTAAAGAACGTAAAATACTTAGCTGTTTGTGCTTTTTCACCTGCATTTGCCAACATCTGAAGGATATACATAAGTGCCGGAATGCCTGCTCCGAAAGCGATGCTGTATCTGGAATCAGAAAAAATGCAGGAGGTAAGAAAGCATATACCTCCGATAAATAAATGCAGGCATAAAAGAGCAGCATTTATTTTTAATAACTCTGAGAATATAAGCTCTCCCGGAAAACTCATTTCCGCTATTACTGCTTCGAGTCCCGTTGTATAAATAACAAGCAACAATATTCCGCTAATAAGAACGGACATCTGCGTTGCTGCAACTGTCCTGCGCTTTACCGGAGCTGCCAGAAATGTAACCATCGAGCCATTATCTGTATATTTCGCAATAAGACCGTTCCCGCGAATAATACAGAATACCATAGGAAAAATCAAAAGAATAAATCCATAGAGATAGGAAATCATAAATCCAATCAGGCTCGTTGCCCCCGCGTTCATTCCGACCGCCGCCATGATTTCAGGCATTGCGTTATAAAAGCTGTCCAGCATCGCCATCATTTCCGGATCATACATACTGATGATAATAGCAACATACATAGATATCACGGCAGCAAACAGGATAAGTATTTTAAGACTGCCTTTCATTTCTTGTTTATATAGAGTCATATTAAGCATTTTTCTTCTCTCCGTAATAAGTCATAAAGATTGTCTCAAGGCTTTGTTTTGCAGCTACCGTAACTGTGCTGCCGTCGCATATTCCCTCAAAATCTTTTGCAAACGCTTCAGCCAGTTTTGGTGAATCCAAATGAACAGTATAGGTATGCATATGGCGTTCTCTTAGTGTTTCAACCGAATCAACCGTTACAAGTCTTCCGTTTCGTATAATGCCAATACGGTCGCAGGTACGCTCTACTTCCTCAAACATATGACTTGACAAAAAAATGGTTTTGCCTTTTTTCTTTTCTTCTGCAATCAACTCGATAAAACGGTTCTGCATCAAAGGGTCAAGTCCGCTTGTTGGCTCGTCTAAAATCAAAATGTCAGGATTTTGCATAAAAGCTGCGGCAATGCCGACTTTTTGTTTCATTCCCTTACTCATTTTTTTGATTTTGCCTTTTAAGTCTAATTCAAATCGCTCAAGCATTTCCTGCAGACGGTTATCTTTGCCGGCATTTCGGTAATCTGAAACAAATTTAAGAAATTCTTTGCCTGTCATATCATCAAAAAAGCTGATTTCGCCGGGAATATATCCAAGTCTTTTTTGAATTACATCACGGTCTTTCCAACAATCCAGACCATCGATTTGGCAGCTTCCTGCCTTCGGTTTGATAAATCCCATTAGATGACGGATAGTTGTGGTTTTGCCTGCTCCGTTTGGACCTAAGAATCCAAACACCTCGCCTTTTTCGACCTGAATGGATACATCAAATATTCCTTTTTCTGAGCCGTAATCCCGGGTCAGATTTTGAACATTTATTATACTCATTGCTTTTTCTCCTTTGACCGATTTCCTTATTTATAATTATACGGAATTGACTCAAATTAACAAGGGGCTGAGCCGGATAATTGTGAACCGTTCATTCTTTCTGTCCAAAGCATAATATTTTCTGCTTTTAACTCTAAAATCAGAACTCATATCTGATAACTCATATCTGATATATAGAAGGCGGTATCTTCACAGAGCGTACCGCAAAGCAGTTCTGAAATGGCGTGATTTGGCGGAATTATACAAAAAGAACCAGAGAAATTCAAAAAATTTGCCAATTGAAAAAAAAATATGTATATGCTACCTTATAATTAAGGAAAGTATACACGTTGGAATTCTTGGTAAAAAAGAAAAGTCAAAATCATGATAACTTAATGTAAGGGTTTAAAGAAAAGGGTGAAAAAGATGAAAGGAAGGGACGGATTTTTAGCAGCTTTGACTGGAGTGCTGTTTTTGGCATTTCTGTTTCCGGCACAAAGAATTGATGCAGCAGAAGGTTCTCCATATTATGGGATTACGATTGACGGGGAATTTTCTGATTGGGAGGGGGTAAAGAAGCATCCCGGAGCGTTGGGCATCAATGAGACTGCGTGTATTTTTGACGGGGATTATTTATATATATATATTGACGAGCTGATGCAGCCGTTTAGCGCGACATGGTCGGGAACGCACTCCAACGGAAAGTTTACATTGGTGACAGATCTTGGATATGAAACATTGTTCCAACTGAAAGCAGATGGCGGAGGCAGTGTGGCAGGAGTAGAAGGCGTATTGTGTGCCCATAGTGATACTACATGGGGAAAGTCCGGCTATTACTGGGAGATTGCAATTCCGGTCAGCAATCTTGGAGCTTATAACCAAACAGTTTCCTTCGGGCATTATCTGGCAGAGGATATGTATGTCACGGATGTGGCGAATATCTCTAAGGAGGACGAGACCGAAGGAGAGGAAAATTCGGATCCGGAAGGAAGTTTTGATGGAATCGCCTATGATGGGAATTATGATGACTGGACGAATTATCCTCATGTGGTAATAGAGTACGCAACAGCGGGAACACAGGAAGAAGTTGTGGATGCACAGGGTGCATTGTATTCGACAACCGGATTTTTATTCGGGCACGTAGTGACATATATGCAGGCTCATCTTAATGAAGGCGGGGGAGAATTTACTTCGGGAATTACCATTCGTATCAACGATAATGAAAACAACAACTTCTATCCACAGATGGTGGCGGTTGACGAGAACGGAAACATCAACTACAATCCTCAGCTCATGGGATTATCACAGGGAACATATGAATTCTATATTATCGATGCACAGGGAGGAAAGACGGCGGCAAATATTACGCAGTGGACGGATCCTGCGGAAACATATATTTATGGGACCAATGCGGTATATGGTAAAATGATGGTTACGATTGGACCTTCTAAACATGATATGGAGTACTGGATGGATATTTCGGCATTAGCAGATAAGTTTCAGATGGAGCCGGATGATGTCAAAACAATTTCAGTCCAATATGGAAAAATTGGTCAGCAATGGGTAAAAACTGCGGGAGCTTCAACAGGTCCGGTGATTGGAATGATATTGTGTTCATCCGTATTCCTTATTGGAGCTTTTTCTAGGAAACGCAAGGGGGCAGACAAAGCAGTATGAAATATATGGTAGGAATCATCGCTGCAATGATATGGCTTTATCTTCTGTCTGTATTAAAGCGTTCAAAACTTCCTGCCTGGCATTTCTTTTTGGGAAGTATGGGTCTGTTTATCTTTTTGATGGTTTTTGTCCGGCCGGTAATGATAAAACCGCTTTCTCAATGCGTATCTGCTATTGCAGGGGGATTTGGCGAAATAACGAACACATTTCGGGCGTTTTTCAGATACGGGGTTTTACTTATTCATGCTTCTGATGGAACGATTACATTGCAGATTGATTTCGAGTGTTCCGGGATTATAGAGATTATGGCATTTATTTCTTTGCTTGCCTTTTTTGATGTGTATTCCCGTGATGAAAAAATCTTTATTGGTACTTTGGGTACAATTGGTATTATTTTATCGAATGTTCTGAGGATTATTGTAATCTGTCTGATGATATATTTTGGTGGAACAGAAGTGTATTATGTTGCGCATTCGATTATTGGCAGGCTTATATTTTACGCCTTATCAGTACTGTTGTATTTTTATGTATTTACCAAACCACAGATTATTCGAACCAAAGTAGGAAAGTTTACATATGGACATCATTAACAGATTATTAAATTCCTTTATTTTCTGGGCGGCTTGGATTATCATCCCGCTTATTATGGAGATTGCTCCGGCTATAGGAAGCATGTTTATTCTGCAAAAGAGGAAAGTTTTCCCTGCACAGGACAGAAAGCCAACTATTTATCCGGAGATTACAATCATTATTCCGGTTTATAACTCTGCACAGACATTGGAAGCGAGCATTCGTTCTGTTGCGGAAAGCGACTATCCTGACAACTGTATTAACATTTTTCTCGTAAACAATATGAGTAAAGATAACAGTTTCGAAATCTTTACACAGTGTCAGAAGAAGTTTCCGACTCTGATGATGCGGTGGATGAATGCGGAGCAGGGAAAATCAAAAGCATTAAATCTTGCTTTGTATAACAGCAGCGGAAAATATATTATTCATATTGACAGCGACGGGGTGCTTGAACCGTCGGCTATCCGGCATATGGTGGAGCGTTTTGAGAGCGACACATCAACCAATGTTATGACGGGTGCAATCTGTACGAATCCAAAATTGATAGAGCAGTATCCGCGAGGATTTTCGAGAATGCTTCGCAAACTGGAGTTTATGGAGTATGCGCAGGCGTTTCTGGCGGGGCGTAATTATGCATCGGAAACCAACTCTATTTATACATTGTCAGGAGCATTTTCGGGATTCCGCAAAAAAGCAATTTTAAATTCATGGCTGTATAGTACAGATACAATATGTGAGGATACGCAGATTACCTTTCAGATGAAATATATCCAGAAGGAAAAGGTAAAAATCAGCGAAAAGTCCATCTTTTTCGTTGAACCCATTGAAGAAATTGATAAACTGTATACACAAAGGCAGCGCTGGCAAAGAGGGAGCCTTGAGGTTTCTAAGCTGTTTGGGGATAATAGTCTCAAGCCTTCAAAAATCATGAAGGATGTAAATGTCAGAACACTGCTGTATGACCATACATTTGCATTTCCAAGATTGATTTGGTATCTGGCACTAATTTGTTTGGGATTTATGGGATTTTCAACCAAAACTATCCTTTTGTCGCTGGCGGCGATTTTTGCCCTGTATATTTTGTGCGGATATTTCTACTTTTTTGCGATTCTTGGTTTTTTGTCCGAGTTTAAAGAGTTAAAAAAATACTACAGAAAGCAATGGTGGGGGATTTTCTTTCTGCCCTTTTTTAATTTCGTTGTATTTTTTATCCGGGTCGCAGGTATTATCAATATGATTGGAACCGACAGCGCATGGAAGACCAAGACGTTATCGGAAGAGCGCAGTATTTTTTCCAAAAGGATTTCAGAAGACTTCTCAAAACTGCGAGGAATGTTAAAGAAAGCAGATGGATTCTTTAATCAGGATCCAACGGTTAAAAAAGTCTCGAAACCAAAAGGACGGATATGGTATGCCGGAATCGGCGCGGCCTATCTGATAGCAGTACTCTTGAGCGTCATGGGATACTGGGTCAAAATAACGTTTGGAATTGGATTTTCAGAATTGATTATAACATTGTTGTCTCCGATCAAAGGGACAGGAAATGCAACCATTGGTGAAATAGTGAAGGTATGCGTTCCGCTGGTTTTGGCAGGAATTATACTGTATGCGGCAGCCGCATTTTTTTGCCGCCGGAGAAAGAATTATATTCGTGCAGAACGCATCATATCCATTGGCGCGGCGGTGTCCCTTGTAATCAGTTGTTTGTATGTTAATTCGATGTATGACGTAACGGGATATGCAATGAGCAAGCTGGGACAGACCATGATTTATGAACAGTACTATGTGGATCCGCGAGATGTTGCCATTACACCCGTGACAGAAGGAAAAAATCTGATCTATATTTATATGGAGAGTATGGAGACGACATATGCTTCTGCGGATGCCGGAGGCAGACAGGATACGAATTACATACCAGGGCTGACCTCGCTGGCAGAGGAATACATATCATTTTCGGATTCTGAAAAACTTGGAGGATTTCATTGTTCATCCAATACAAATACGACAATGGCGTCGCTATGGGCAAGTACGACCGGAGTTCCGTATTCTCCTGAAGTTACTTCCGTAGAGGGGGGCGAAGCGGTTGCACCCGGAATTGTCTCACTTGGTGATATTCTTGGAAAGATGGGATATCAGCAGATCTTTTTGTGTGGTTCTGACGGCGAATTCGGGGGACGCAAAGCATATTTTGAACAGCATGGAAACTATGAGGTATTCGATTTATATACTGCAAGAGAACGGGATTACATTGCAGATGACTATTATGTCTGGTGGGGATTTGAAGATAAGATACTGTACGATATTGCGAAAGATGAAATAAAGCGTTTAGCAGAAAGCGGGAAACCGTTTAACTTTACTATGCTGACGGTAGATACGCATCATGTTGACGGATATGTATGTGAGTTATGCAAAGATTCCTATGACAGCCGGACAGCGAATGTTGTTTCCTGTGCGGACAGACAGGTGACGGAATTTGTGGAATGGTGCAAAACGCAGGATTTTTATGAAGATACGGTAATTATTATATCAGGGGATCATCCGCGTATGGACACATCTCTTGTGGCAGGAGTATCTTACTATGACAGGACGGTGTATAACTGTTTTATTAACGCTGAGCCACAACAGGAAATAGAGGAACAAAATCGTATTTTTACTACAATGGATATGTTTCCTACGATACTCTCGGCTATGGGCTATAAGGTGGAAGGAGACAGGCTTGGGCTTGGTACAAATTTGTTCTCGGATCAGAAGACTTTGGCGGAGAGTGAAGGCTTTGATTGGTTGGAGAAGGAGACATTAAAGGCTTCTGACTATTTTAAAGAGAATTTTTTAGAGATAGGTCAGTGAGGTAAATAATCATTCATGTTTAAGAATAAAGAAAAAATTCAATTAAATACCCTAAGTATCTGGATACTTTTCTCATTTGTTATTGCTGCGGCTGGGGCGTTGTTCGCATGGGTACAGATTTCGGGTTATGAAAAGGGTGTCATGGAAATATATGCAACACAACAGGACGCTTATGTGCAGTTTGTGCTGGATCAGGTCAATCTGAATCAGGAGGCGCAGGATGAAAGTGTAATTATAGATATAATCGGTACACTGGATTCTTCCGGAAATAAGTTCTGGACATTGTCAGCAGAAGAGACGCTCCTTTTTGTAAAGGATGTTTTAGAGACAAACCGCTATAAGGGGTTTACCACGAAAACATACTATATCTCGGAATGTGCAGAGCATTTTATTGACAATTTATCCCTAAACAAGGTCACACATAGTCTGGTAGAATTAAATGATAAGGAATATATTGCTTCGGGAGCAGAGTTTCTGTATCAGGGAGAAACATATCAGATATGTCTTCTGACAAATCCTGAGGTTGTATTGGATCATAATGCATATCTTGGGGCAAAGATTAACCTTTGTCTGGCAATTGCCGTCATTTTGTGTGTTTTTGCAATAACAGTTATTGCACTGGCGAGAAAAAGCAGCAAAAAGTCACGTCAACTGAAAGAAGAAAAGGAAAAAAACACAAATCTCACCAAAATGGCGGAACAGCTAAACAGGGAATTGTCCATGAACAATTTGTATGATGCAGGGCAGGCAGTATTTCAAGCAGAGTTTCTGCCGATGTTTTTGGAAAAGCTAAAGAAGGATGAATATCTGCCGGTTACGGTTATGCTGTTGGAATATGACAATGAGAAAACGTTGTCCTTCTTTCTGGAGGACTGTTATCTGATGCTCAATAAAAAAATTTTCCGTTTCCGGGATGATAAGAACAAGAAGATTTTTCTGGTGGCGGTAAAATATGATGGGAAAGAGGCTGTGAAGGCGGTTGATTGGCTGCTGTACAGGGAAATTCGTCTGGTTGGAACAGAATGTATTGATGGTAAAAATGGTCTGACATTAGAGCAGGTGGTAAACAAGTTATGCAGGGCAGAGGAAGAATAGATAAAAAGCTGCACAGAAATGGGGACTAATATGGAAAGTAAATTGGTACGGTTATATCAGTTTAAGTTTTATTTAAACGGCAGACACAGTATTCTTGTCGATGGAAATCAGGGTCAGGTGCATCCGCACACATGGGAATTTGGGCTCAAGATGATGATGAGAAAAGATGAATTTATCAAATTTAAGGTATTTGAGCAGGCGATTAATCTGTTCTTTGAAAAATACCAGAATCAAACGTTAAACGATGTAAAGCCTTTTAACGTGATAATGCCGACGCTGGAAAGTATGGTGGATTACTTTGGAGAGCAGCTAAGACCAATTATCCGCGATATAGGCGGCGAACTGATTTCCATTGAAGGAAGTGAAACGCCGACCAGAAGTTATATTGTCTCTTATGAGAACGAGTCATCCTATCTGGAAAATGTAGAGGAGTTTTCAAAACAGGCGGTGTCAAGGGTAATGGATAAGATGTTGGAAAAAATATAGGAAGAAATCGGATTGATTATGAAGAGAAAGATATGGAGCAGTTTAGCTATATTTTTATATGCAATTATTGCCTGCGCACTGGTATGGATGATATATCATAACGGAGACTATCCCAGCGGGGCAGACACATTCAGTCACCTTTACAAAGGGGATACTCTCTATAGAGAAATAGCAGAGGGCAATTTTTATCCATTGCTAGACTCGATGTGGTACAACGGTTCGCAGATGATGCGCTATTCTTCGCCGCTTCCTGTATATACTCTGGCATTTTGCGAGGCATTGACCGGGGGCAATCTTTTTTACGGGTATCTTTTATTTGTGGGATTGCTCTTTTTTTTCGGAGGTCTTGTTTGGTTTTGGATAGGAAAACGGCATGGGCGAACGAGGCTTGGGATTTTTATTGGCATGGTTTGGTTTTTTATGCCCAATAATCTGTATCTTCTTTTTGAGGAAGGAAATTTACCCCGTGCAATGTGTAATGTTTTTCTTCCTTGGATTGTGGAGCAGGTGTATTTGTATGTAAAAGAGAAATACTGGCAGAACCTGTTGGGAGTGATAGGGAGCTTTTTTCTTCTTGTCCTCTGTGATCCGCAATATGCAGGAATGATTCTGCTGGCGGCTGTATTGGTTTTAATGGTTTATTCTTTTCGGTATAGAGCTTTCAGGCAGAGCATTCACGTTGTCATCGGAATGGCAATCGCTATTTTGCTGACCGGACTTTGGCTGTATCCGCTGTTGCAGGGAAACACATCCTCCCCAAATACTTCGCAGATTATGGAAAATTTTTTTCAGGATATTCTTATATCTTTAAATCCTTTCTATCGGATAAAGTATGGGACGTCATCTGCCTTTTATTTTGGGTTTGCCTCGTTTTTAGTGCTTCTTATAGGAATGTTGTTCGGCAAAAATAAATCTTCTGTTTATTTTGGATGTGCGTTTGTAATTTTACTTTGTACAGGAAGTTCAATGTATATGATTTTAAGCCATTTTCCGGGCCAACAATATTTACAGATGCTGTATTACATCTCCATAGCGCTTAGTATGATTCTATTTGGTCTGATTCTTTGGAATACGTTGAAAAAATCATGGCTGAAACTCTTTTGTGTGCTTCTGGTATTGGATGTTCTTCCCTCCATGCCGCTGGTTTATGGCGACTTGTCGGGAAGGACGGTAGAAGAGCGTTTGGACGAAGCTGAAGATTATGCGCTGATTACAACTGCCAAGAAAATAACAACGCAAAGACTTGCATTGCTGGATTTAGGTTCAATGGATGCTGCTGGTTCTTTTTTGATTTCCGGCTATAAAGATGCAATAGCCACTTCCTTTGGCGCGGATTTGCAGGCTGCCAATACTGCCAATAATCTTGTAATGCTGAATGAGGCATTGCAGACAGGGCGATATGTATATTTATTTGACCGCTGTCTGGAAATGGGGAATGACTCTGTCATTATTCAAATCAACCAGTTAGATCAGGGTTATAATGATATAGAAAAGATGCAGAATGCGGCAGAAACAGTGGGGTACAGATTGGCGGCGGAGAATGAGAACTACCGCCTCTATCATCTGGATACTTATGATAACTTTGGGGTAATTAGCTGTTATCAGGCAATAGGAATCGGAGAAGCGGCAGAAATAGCGACAATGGATTATCCGTCGATGGAACATGGGGATTCCGACAATCTGAATGACTATAGTTATCAGGAGCTTAAGGACTATCAACTTATTTTTCTGAATGGTTTTACATATGAAAACAAAAGCCAGGCGGAAGAGTTGGTGATGCGTCTATCAGAAAATGGCGTCAAAGTTGTAATTCAGGCGGATGGGATTCCAATCGATGAACATACAGGCATACAAAGCTTCTTAGATGTAAACTGTCAGCCGCTTACCTTTACCAATGGTTATCCCGTACTGGATACAATAGATGGTCAGTTAGACTGTGAGTTGTTTCCGCAGGAATATACAACATGGAGAGCTATGTACCTGAATGGACTGGATGAATGTTGGGGCAAGATAGAGGAACTCGGCGAGGAAATGGAGTTTTACGGGACGGTCAAGAATGAAAATATTGTGATGGTTGGACTAAATCTTTCCTACTATTATAGTCTTACGCTTGATGAATCCGTAGGAAAACTCTTAGAGCATGCCATGACAATCTCGGAAAGTGATTTGCCAGAAAGAACTCTTGTGCCGTTGAATGTAAAATATGAAAAGGATAGAATTATTATTCAATCGGATTATGATGATGTAAATACTACTATCGTATATCAGGATATTTTTGATGAGAATAGTGGAATTTATCATAAAAATCATCTGACATATGTTAATCAGGGCAAAACCATTATTCAATTAAGCTATCCGTATTTGTGGCAAGGCATAGGAATAAGCATGGCGGGACTGGTTCTAATGGTGGTTTATCTGGTTTATGTGTGTGAGTTCTGGAAGACCAGAAATATCAAAAAGATTGAGGTAACAGAAGTAATGCGTCCGGTTCGGGGAGAACAGTTGTGTTCTGATGTCCGGATTCCTGATGCGGTAAAGTATTTTGTTTCAGAGGTAAAGTGGTATGATGCTGAAGCAAAAGAGATGGATAAGGAACAGATTTGTGAAAGCATAAAGTACAGAATCAGAGTTATGCTATCTGCAAAAGAAGGAGAGTATTTTGACAAAGATGCGAAGGCTACGGTGAATGGACTAAATGCGGATAGAGTTGAATTTTTAAATGCTTACAGACATGCATGGATAGAGATGTCCTTTCAAACGATAGAACCCTTTTGCTTTCTAAAACAGCCGGCAGATATGGACTGTACTGATGAAGAACCGGCAGTTGTTGTCTGGATGATATCAAAGAAGTCCGAGGTGGGATACCTACAGGTAATGGAGGAAAACAGATGGGTTATTAGTGAGACCATACCAAAAGAGCCAAATCAAGAACTGTCAGTACATATAAATTATGAAGGCAGCAGGATGGGCAGATATCGTCTTGTCTATATAACGAGCGGCGGACAAATGCAATACAGTGATGAATTTGTGGTAAGATGGCACATTGGTTAGATGTATTATATTTGGTTATGCGAAACAAAAAAACTGCTGATATCATAGGAACCTGTAGGATTCCTGATATCAGCAGTTTTTATATCATAGAAAAGACTATTTTGTTTATTCTTTTATACTGCCGAGTGCCACGCCCTGTACAATGTACTTGGACAGGAAGAGGTATACCAGAATAACCGGGAAAATAGAAAAGGCAATCATTACATATACCTGACCCATATCAAATTTCAACCAATCGGCAGAGCGAAGTTCTGCTATCAGAATAGGTAATGTCTTCATTTCTCTTTCGTGCAGAATCAATGCAGGTGTGAAGTAGTTGTTCCAACTGTTCACAAAGCTAAAAATTGCCTGTACTGCAATGGCCGGTTTCATCAGAGGAACTACGATAGAGTTGAAGGTATGAAATTCACCGGAACCGTCAATTCTTGCAGCCTCAATTAAAGACAGCGGCAAAGAGTTCTCCATGTACTGCTTCATATAGAAGAAGGTAACAGGGGCAGCAATGGAAGGAACAATCAATGGGATAAATGTATCATCCAGATGCATAGTGTCTACCAACTGAACGAAACCAAGAGCCGTAACCTGTGAAGGAATGGTCATAATCATTAAAATAAAAGTAAAAATCGCATTTTTAAATTTAAAATTATAAGCATGAATCGCATATGCCGTCATAGTAGAAAAATAGGTGCAAAGGGCTGCGGTGAAGGTGGATATAATCAAGCTGTTAATCAAACCATTCCAAATAGGAAGTTTGCTCTCTGTTAAAAGATTATGCCAGTTCTCCAGCAGATGCGTACTAGGGAAAGGAGTAAAGCCGCGAGTCATTTCACCGTGAGATCTGGTGGCATTTATAAATAATATGTAGAACCAGAACAGGCAGAAGAATGTAATCAGTATCAGTACGACATAGCAAATAAATCTTCTGACATGAATATTCAATCCTTTTTTTGTTTCCTTTTTCTTAAATCCCATATCCATTACCTCCTACTTATTCTTCTTATCGGAAATCTTATATACTAACAGACTCAGTGCACCCGTAATAAAGAACAGAATAACGGACAGTGCGCCGGCCATACCATAGTTTTTACTAAACAAATGTTTGTTCAGGTACATGATAAGCGTCATAGAGGTACGCATAGGTTCGCCTTCGCCGTTAGTCAGAATCTGCGGAACATCGAACATTTGCAGACCGCCGATTAATGATGTAATAAGTACATATACCAGAATTGGTCTAAGCAGTGGCAGTGTAATTCGCCAGAACACCTGTGTTGAGGTTGCACCGTCTACTTCGGCCGCCTCAAAAAGTGAGGTATCGATACCCATCATACCTGCCATCAATAGAATGGTGGTATTACCGAACCACATAAGGAAATTCATAATTGCGACCAGACTTCTTACACTCCATGTGTTTGACATAAATTTAAAAGGCTCTTCTAAAATTCCAAGCTGGATCAGAATGGAGTTGATAGGACCGCCATCCGAAAATAAGGTAAAGAATAACATTGCAAAAGCAGATGCCATAATTAAGTTCGGAAGGTAAATAACCGTTTTGAAGAACCGTTGTCCTTTCAGACGAAGGCTTGGGTCTGAGAACCATGCGGCCAGTAACAGGGATACAATAATCTGAGGTACAAAGCCTAATATCCACATGATCAAGGTATTTTTGGTATAAAGCCAGATATCGGGATTAGAGAAGAGCTCTATAAAGTTATCCAATCCAATAAAGGTAGGCCCAATCTGTTTCAAACCCGAACGATAATTCTCAAAGAAGCTGTTTCCGATAGTTGTTATCAGTGGAATAAGGTGAAATATCAGATATACGATTGCGAAAGGAGCGAGAAAAATATAGCCCCACTTATTGTATCTGACCACTTTTCTTTTTGCCTGTTCTTTTGCCATAATAGAACCCCCTGAAAAGATAAACCATGCCCGCCTGACCCCTCAGGCAGGCATGGTCTTTAAAGACTCATTATATCCGTTTGGTTTCTTAATTAGTAAGTTAATTCAGGATATTTTTCTTTAACAGCCTTGTAGAATAAGTCTAATGCTTCATCCAATGTAGCATTGCCATCGAAGTAATTCTTCATTGCGTTCTGGAATGTCTCGTTACAACCAAAGTCATAAGCTGAAAGGTTGCTTAAATCCAAGGTTTCAACGGCTGCACAGTACATAGAGAGAGGATTCTGTCCGCCGAGAATCTTGCTGGAGTAAGAAGAATCTTCTGCCATAGCTTCCATTGCAGGTTTGTTGTTTACGAAATCGTCATCCTTAACAACGATACCCTTCATAATTTCTTCGTCGGCAGTCATCTTAAGCATAATATCTTTGATTTCAGAAGCGTTATCTGTACCTTTTGCTGCACAAATCCATGTGCCGCCCCAGAAGAAGCCCTGAGGACCTTCTGTTGCGCCCCAGCCGCCCTGATTACCGATACTGCCTTCCTGGTCAGCAGCCATAGAGAAGTTGACTAACCAAGCAGGTCCAAAGTAGCAGAATACTTTGCCTTCCGGATAGAAGCCTTTGCTCCAATCGTCGCTCCAGAGTGCATGTGTTCCGGTCTGGCCGGCGTCTACCATCTTCTTGGAATCTTCAACCCATTTCATGATGTTTTCGTCGATGTTAATCTTGCCATCAACAACCCACTTAGAGGTTACGTTGTTAGAGTATACACGGTATGTGTCGTTTACAGAAGATACCATAGAATAGCCTTTTTCTTTGACGGTTTCTGCTGTTTTAACAAAAGTATCCCAATCTTTTACATATTCCTGAACTTCTGCAGGATCATCCGTACCAAAGATTTCTTTTGCTGCTGCACGGTTATAGAAGAGAACGCCAGGACATCCCTGCCATGTCAGACCTTTTAGTTTTCCTTCGGAATCGGTAGCAATATCCTGTGTATAGGTATACTGATCAGAAATATCAGAGCTTGTAATTCCGAGATCTTCAATTGCCATAGTATATTCGCTGTCAACATACTTTAATGCGTAGTCGGCTTCAATTAAGAAAATATCAACTTTGTCATCAGCTTTTGCGTCATCCTGTTTTAAAAGAGCAGAATCGAGGTTTTCCTGATATGCACCATTCTGATTAGGTGTGATACTCCATTTTACGGTTACATCACCAATCTTGCCGGTAGTCTCGTCTACTTCTTCGTATCCCGGATAATGATCCGTTATTCGTCTTTGGAATTCATCATTCCAACAATAGATGTTGAGAACTTTGCCGCCATCAGTCGCTCCGCTGCCGGTACAGCCGGCTAATGTGCCTGCTGCCATAGCTGCTACAAGTAGAGCGCATAACACTTTTTTCTTCATAGTTAATTCCTCCCGTTTTACATTAATAGTTTTTTGATTTGTCTTTATATTTATATTGCATCGGCCGCAATAAAAATACCTAATACGAAGAATACCTAATAAGAAGATATGTCTGCTACAGATTTTCCCGGTTCTACTTTACCCGGAATAATAATCTGCTGCACAATTGTGGTTTTTGGCCGTTCAATCAGGTTGATTAATTCTTTTGCAGCCTGATGTCCAATTTGTTTTGTATCCTGTCTTACCGTAGTAAGCTTCGGTTCTAAATGCCTTGCTGCCCGGATGCCGTCGTATCCGGCAATGGAGATGTCTTCCGGAATCCGAAGTCCTCTTTCACGGATTGCGTTTATACCGCCAAAAGCGGCAAAATCGTCAGGATAAAGAATGCAGGTAGGAGGCTTAGTCAAATCAAGCAGTTCATTTGTAACACGATAAGTACATGCTGTGTTTCGGTAAGCCGCCTCTCTGATATAGTCATCCGGTATTTCTAATCCCAAATGTTCTGCGGTTCTGTAAAAACTTGACAACCTGCTTTTGGTTACTGCCGAATCTGCCCCATGAATATATGCAATTCGAAGATGCCCCATACTATATACATATTCCACAAGCTCCCGCATACCATTTACATTGTCGGAGATGACTGCCATTCTGTTATTGAACAGATAGTCGATGGTCACTACCGGAATGTCACTGTATACCAGCTCCGTTACTTCCGGGTCATTAAAATCAATGCAGGCAAGGACTACCCCGTCAAAGCCTCTGTATCTGCTATGCTCAAGATAGGACATTCTATCCGGCCGGTTCTTGCAGCTATTGATAAAAGTAATATCATAGCCGCTCTTTTCAGCAGTCCGTTTGAAGCTGTCCAGTACACTGGAAAAATAGTCATGCGTCAAACCGCTCATTGCTTCATCGACAAAAAGTACTCCAATTCCATGTGTCTTATGGGTTTTCAGAGCTCTGGCTGAAAGATTCGGAGAATAGCCCATCTCCTTTGCAACCCGCTTAATATTTTCTTTTGTATCTTCGCCAATATCCTTGTGGTTGTTCAATGCTTTGCTTACTGTTGCTACAGAAACACCACAAACTCTGGCAATATCTTTCAATGATGCCATAGAAATACTCCCGACCCATGTATTTTCTAAACTTAATCGTTTTCGTAAAATAAATATATAACAATTATTATAATTTCGCAACAGTTTTTTGAAAATTCTTAGTCAAAATACCCATTTTGGTTAATATTAACAGTTTATGAACCGTCATTTTGTATAATTATTCAAGTATAAAGAGGGAATTTTTGATTAGTTTATTGCATTCCCTAAAATACTTTAGTATAATTTTACGCATAAAGAAAGCAACTTAATCGTTTACTTTATAATTGTCTGCATTTCATTTCAGGAATTGCCGCTATTAAAAGCTATGAGGGAAGGGGAAATATTATGAAGTTTGGTTACTTTGATGATGAAAAACAGGAATATGTCATAACAACGCCAAAAACTCCGCTGCCTTGGATTAATTATCTGGGCTGTAACGAGTTTTTTAGTCTGATATCCAACACCTGCGGCGGATATACCTTTTATAAAGATGCGAAGCTGCTGCGTCTGACCAGATACCGGTATAATAATGTTCCTACAGATAATAATGGAAAATACTTCTATATCAAAGATGGGGCAGATGTTTGGAATCCCGGCTGGCAGCCGTCCAAGACAGAGTTGGATTCTTATGAATGCCGTCATGGCATGGGATATAGCCGCTTTACCTCCTCGAAAAACGGTTTGAAGGCAGCCGTGCTGTCCTTTATTCCGTTAAATGACAATTGTGAAATATCCAGACTGACATTGACGAATGAAAGTGGCCGGCCGAAAAATTTTTCGGTGTTTTCCTATGTGGAATGGTGTCTGTGGAATGCGGATGATGATATGAAGAATTTCCAGCGAAATTTAAGTATTGGAGAAGTAGAAGTGCAGGGCTCTGCGATTTTTCATAAAACCGAATACAGAGAACGCCGTAATCATTATGCAATTTACGCTGTTAATACAGAAATAGCCGGATTTGATACCAGCCGTGATGCCTTTCTCGGTGCATACCGAGGTGCGGATAATCCGGAAGCGGTAGAAAAGGGGCAGTGTACCGGTTCAATAGCAAGCGGATGGTCCCCGATTGCATCCCATCAGATAGATGTAAGTCTGGCGCCGGGTGAGAGTAAGAATTATATTTTTGTACTCGGTTATATTGAAAATCCAGAGGATGACAAATGGGAGTCCTACGGTATGATTAATAAAAAGCCTGCATACGCAATGTTAGAAAAGTATCAAACGGATGAAGGGGTAGAACGGGCATTTGTATCACTTCAGAATTATTGGAAGGAATTGCTTGAAAAATATTCCGTATCTTCTTCCAACGAAAAGGTCAACCGTATGGTTAATATATGGAACCAGTATCAATGCATGGTTACCTTTAATATGTCCCGTTCTGCATCTTATTACGAATCCGGAATCGGGCGTGGGATGGGCTTCCGCGACTCCTGCCAGGACTTATTGGGCTTTGTTCATTTAATTCCTGACCGCGCGAGGGAACGCATTATAGATATAGCTTCAACGCAGTTTCAGGATGGCAGTGCATATCATCAGTATCAGCCGCTTACGAAAAAGGGCAATTCAGATATTGGAAGCGGATTTAATGACGATCCGCTTTGGCTGATTGCCGGGACGTCTGCGTATATCCGGGAGACAGGAGATGTTTCTATTCTAAAAGAGATGGTTCCGTTTGACAATGATATGAGCGTTGCAGCTCCGTTAATGGAGCATTTAAAACGATCTTTGGATTATACCGTAACCCATAAGGGACCTCACGGCCTTCCGTTAATCGGC
The DNA here is from genome assembly GCA_944381555.1 of uncultured Agathobacter sp. GTDB lineage: Bacteria > Bacillota > Clostridia > Lachnospirales > Lachnospiraceae > Roseburia. Next base: position 17,883 of record CALWLL010000026.1, read on the forward strand.
CGGGCGGATTGGAATGATTGTCTGAATTTAAACTGCTTCTCCGCACATCCGGGAGAATCCTTCCAGACCTTTGGTCCAAGTGAAGGGCCTGTGGCTGAGTCCGTATTTATTGCCGGAATGTTTGTAAAGTATGGAGAAGAATATGCACAGCTTGCGGAACTTATAGGGGACACAGATGAAGCAGAACGTGCCCGCAGCGAAGTGGCAGTTATGTATGATACGATTCTTAAGGCAGGCTGGGATGGAGACTGGTTCGTGCGTGCATATGATGCTTACGGCAGAAAAATCGGTTCTAAGGAATGCCGCGAGGGTCAGATTTATATTGAACCGCAGGGATTTTGCGTATTGGCAGGCGTGGGTATTAAAGAAGGACTGGCTCAAAAAGCATTGGATTCCGTAAAGGAGCGTCTGGATACCGATTATGGCGTGATGATTTTGCAGCCGGCTTATACAGAATATCATCTGGAGTTGGGAGAAGTATCTTCTTATCCTCCGGGATACAAAGAGAACGCAGGTATTTTCTGCCATAACAATCCTTGGGTGTCTATTGCGGAAACCGTAATCGGAAGAGGCGGTAGGGCGTTTGAAATCTATAAGAAAACCTGCCCTGCTTATATTGAAGATATCAGCGAAATTCACCGTACCGAGCCATACGTTTATTCCCAAATGGTGGCGGGACGGGATGCAAAATTCCACGGAGAAGCCAAAAACAGTTGGCTTACGGGTACGGCGGCGTGGACATTTGTAAATATATCCCAATACATATTGGGGGTATATCCTACTCACGCAGGTTTGTCAGTGGATCCGTGTGTGCCTAGAGGGTTTGGGGATTTTACCGTTGCCAGACAATTCCGCGAGGGAAGCTACTATATTGAAGTTAAGAATCCTTCGGATGTGGAAAAAGGAGTTGTGTCCATGATGGTAGATGGAAAAATAGTAGAAGGAACGATTATCCCTTATGAAAAGGGTAAAAAAGAGTATCATGTAACTGTTTATATGGGATAGTATCTCAGATATTTCTTACATACTAAACAAAAAGAAGAGGGCTGACACCCTCTTCTGAAATTATATGCTATGTTTTTTGTGTTTTTCTTATGCCCATCGGAAGTTCTCTGTTCCGGCTCCGACTTCAAAATGATATTTGACAATTCCGAGGTCAACCTTGGAATAGAACCCGCCCAGCGATTTTGCAAAAACCTTGTCTCCATCTAAGGTAATCAGGAATTTCTGCTGATTCATGGCAGTAGGTGCAAGCATAGCGGCCTTCATTCCTGCAACAAACCATTCCGGCTTTTCGCTGGCGCGGCATAACGCATCTATGGCTTTTGATTTGTGTGGGATGCCCTGTGTTGTGCCATAGCCCAGTGAAATAACAATGCCGAGTTTTTCGCCGGCATTTATTTTTATGTTACTTTTTACGGCGCCTTTAGAAACCGTCATGGCAACCCAGCAGGTGTTAAGTCCCAGTGCTTGTGCCAAAAGAACAATCCGCTCTCCGTAATGCGCCATAAGAGAGTCAAATGCTTTCGGCTCATTTGTTACAAGCTGGATGTGCAACCCGCTCTCCTGATTACATATTTTAATTTCTTTTTGCAGTTGTTCTGCTATATCGTTTGGGATTTTGCGGTCGAGATAACTGCGTACGCTATGTCTGTTTTGTATTGCTTCTAAAATAGTCATTATGATTCCTCCAATTCTTTATTTATCGTTGCCGCTTCGGTCTGGAAGCTCAGACATGAGCGCCTTGGCTTCTAAAAGCATATGAATCAGGCGGTCAAAAGATTTCATGTCGGCATCAAAATAGTAATAATTTTTTGTACCTTCCTTTCGTACTTTTATGATGCCTGCATCCTTAAGGATTTGTAAATGATGTGAAACAGCAGGACGGGAAAGCCGGCTTCGTTCGGCGATGTCACCAACCCTTATGCCGGAGCAGTTGCCTGATTTAATCATTTCCAGAATTATATGCTGTCGGCTTTCGTCTCCGATTGCGGTCAGTATTTTCCGGCAGGCGAGGATATCTTCAGATAGATTTTCTATCCGTTTTTCAAGCTTCATTTATTATCACCTCATCCGTTTATTTGTATGAACAGAGTATACCATAGATTTTGGAAAATAGTTCATTGGTAAAGAAAATCGAGATGAATCAGAAGGTCTGCATAACGATTGCGAGACCGATTGCCGGATATTCGGAAATAATAAAGATGAAAGATTTTGTGTTGTATGAAATTAACATGTGTGATATATTAAACAAGATTGTAAATCATATAATATATTAAATTTGAAAAGGAAAGATAGTACTTATGAAAGAGAATAATTTCAGCATATCGCGTATCATACTTGGTGTGTTTCAGGGTATGCTTATTGGAGTCGGCGCAGTATTGCCCGGCATTTCAGGCGGGGTGCTTTGTGTCGTATTTGGTATCTATAAGCCGGTAATGGAGTTGTTAAGCGATCCATTTCGCAAATTTAAAAGTCATGTGCCGCCGCTTCTTCCTGTAATTGCAGGCGGAGCAATCGGCTTTTTGGGGGTAGCAAACATTCTGGCGTTTTTTCTGGAGACATATCCGGAACCATCGGTATGCCTGTTTATCGGACTTATAACCGGTATGCTGCCTTCTTTGTTCCGGGAGGCAAATGAGAAAGGACATCCAAAAGGATGCTGGCCGGTGCTTATTCTGGCATTTGCGATTGTATTGGCACTTTTGATTGGATTGAATGTTTTTTCCATAACCATTACGCCAAGCTTTGGCTGGTACGTTTTCTGCGGATTTTGCCTTGCGTTAAGTGTGATTGCGCCGGGGATGAGTTTCTCTACGCTTTTAATGCCGTTAGGGCTTTATACACCGTTTGTAGACGGATTGGGAAGTCTGAATCTGAGTATCCTTGTGCCAGCCGGCATTGGAGCGCTTGCAACGGTTATCTGTTTGGCAAAAGTAATCGATATGCTGTTTGACCGTTATTATGCACATGCATTTCATGGAATTATAGGGATTGTAATTGCGGCTACGATTATGATTATTCCATTTAATAGTTTCACAGCGTCTTTAGGGTCAGCCGTTGTCAACATAATCTGTATAGCAGTTGGTATTGTGGCAGCGCTCATACTTGATAAATTCAATGCAAGCGTTTCAAAAGAGGAGTAGAATGCTTTTGGCAGAGCAAAGATAATATTAAGTAATAAGAAACATCCATTATTGAGGTTATTTTCTAAATGTATTTTTGGGAAATGACCTCTTTTTATATCTGTATAAAGATTACAGAATGCCCGCTGGAATACAGGCATGTTAAATGTGTCGCAATCATTGAGAATACAGTGTTTACATGGTATAATAAAAAAACAGAATATTGAAGGCCAAGGAGGCACGTTACCTATGTGTAAATGCGACGCTTAAAAAGTATGTCGCTTACCCCGCTTTTGAAAAACAACATCCGTATTCTATATACGAGAAGGAGCGAAGATATGCAAAGTGAGCATCGGATAATTAAGTCGGTCTACGCGGCAAAAGAAGATCTGCAAAAAGCAGATGAATTCATCAGAGACTTTATTCCGTTCATTCGGGCAGAAGCCTCTAAATGTATTTCAAGACCCTGCTCGGAACAAGATGACGAATTCAGCATTGCAATGATTGCATTTCACGAAGCCATTTTAGGATATGAACATAGCAGAGGGACATTTTTAAGTTATGCATCTATGCTGATTCGAAGCCGTATTATTGACTATCAGAGAAAAGAAATACGGCATCAGGGAAACGTTTCCCTTCATGCGGAAAGCGGAGAAGATGAACTGCCTCTTATGGACAAGCTGGCAGATGAGAGAGATCATTTTGAAGAGTCTGCCAATCGGGAAGCAACAAAGAGGGAAATTGAGGAACTGGCCAAGGTTATGGCAGATTTTGGCGTTAGTTTTTCCGATGTTGCGGATAATTCTCCAAAACAGGAGCGTACGCTGGAAGCATGTGCGTCTGCCATCCGTTACGCAGCAGAAAATAAGCAGCTTTTGGACGAGATGCTGAAGACAAAAAAACTGCCGATGGCACAGCTTGTACTTGGCTCCGGTGTGGAGAGAAAAACTTTGGAACGACATAGAAATTATATATTAGTAATGCTCCTGGTTCAGACTAACGGATATGAAATAATTCGAGGTCACTTACGGCATGTTCTGGAAAAGAAGGGAGGAAGCCGCAGATGAAATATATAGTAATGGAGTGCCATTGCGGTTATGCAGTTGTTCTGGATAACGAAGGACGTTTTATAAAAGTAGCAAACCGGCAGTATGAAGTGGGACAGAGGGTGTCGGAAGTGATTGAAATGCAGGTTCCGCAAGATGCTGCCCCAAAGAAGAAAGTAAACAAATGGCTGTACTCACTGGCGGCGCTGGCGGCCTGTCTGGTGTTGATAGTAACATCTGCATTCCAGATGGAGCAAATAACCTATGCTTCGGTCTATATGACAATTAACCCGGAAATTCGCATTGATGTAAACAAAAACGATGTGGTTGTTGGTTTGGAGGCTGTTAATGCGGATGGAGATGCGTTGATTGAAGGCTATGACTACAAAAAGAAAATGTTGGATCTGGTTATGGATGAACTGGTTGACAAGGCGATTGATATGGGGTACCTGCACGAGGGTGGACAGGTTTCTCTTTTTCTGGATGCGGAAAATGATGAATGGAAGGTTTCTCATGGGGAGGCTTTGGCAACTCATTTAAATGAATATCTGAGTGAAAAACTCTCTGTGACGATTGAGATAACCGATAAAAACCAGCCGGATGATACTCCGGCCAATCCGGGTGGAAGCGACTATGGTGAATCGGATTACGGGGAAGTGGAGTCGTCTACACAGACTCCGGCAGACACGGAATCTCATGAAAGTGATTATTCTGAAAATGATGACAGCCAAACCGATTACAAGGAGTCGGAAACGACAGATGATGGACAAACAGATTATGACGAACCGGATGATACAGATGACGGTCAGACAGATTATGGCGAACCGGATGATACAGAGGATAGTCAGACAGATTATAACGAACCGGATGATACAGAGGATAGTCAGACAGATTATGACGAACCGGATGATACAGATGACGGTCAGAGCGACTATGACGAACCGGATGATACAGAGGATAGTCAGATGAATTATGATGAACCGGATGATACAGATGACGGTCAGAGCGACTATGACGAACCGAATGATACGGAGGATAGTCAGACCGATTACGATGAACCGGAGACAACGGACGATAATCAGACGGATTATGAGATATATTCTGATGATGAAGGTTCGGAGGATGATTAATTAAAAATTTTTAAATCAGACCCCGATTTGCGTATAAGGCGTCCGTAATCTATATTATAAAATAAAATTCCAATGAAACAAAGGAGGATAAATATGAATAAGAAATCTATTTTTGCAATTGCTCTGGCTCTTATAATGAGCCTTGCCTGTCTAGCCGGATGTGGTCAGAGTTCTTCTGCTTCTGATAGCGATACCCAGTTAGTATCCGGTGGAGTTTTGGTATTGAAAGTAAATCCTGAAATTGCGGTTTCGTATGATGAAAATGGTTTGGTTAATGGACTAACAGCCCGCAATGAAGAGGCAAAAGCTATTATTGAAAGCTGCGAAGGACTAATTGGCCAGGAAACTCGTAATGTTGTGAAACAGCTTGTTACTGCAATCGGTGATGCAGGCTATTTTGTGGAAGAGGTTGAAGGCGAAAGCCGTCAGATTACGATTGAAATTGAAGCAGGTTCTAAGCTGCCGAATGGTACTTTTTTGGACGAGGTAGTTTCTGATGTTCGCGAGTGTGTGAATGAAAATAGCTGGAAGGCACCGTTGGATGTTCAAAATGAAAGTGATTATGGTATAAGTGATTATATCGACACCGACTATGGTCCGGATAACGATGGTAATACGGATTATGATAATACGGACTACGGAACAGAGAGTGACGGAGTAACGGACTACAATGATACGGACTACGGCCCGAATAATGACGGAGTAACGGACTACAATGACACGGAAAACGCAACAGAGAATGGCGGCGTAACAGACTACAATGATACGGACTACGGCCCGAACAACGACGGCGTGACGGATTACAATGACACGGACTACGGTCCGAACAACGACGGCGTGACGGATTACAATGATACGGATTACGGCCCGAACAACGACGGCGTAACAGACTACAATGATACGGACTACGGAACAGAGAATGACGGAGTAACGGACTACAACGATACGGACTACGACCCGAACAATGATGGCGTGACGGATTATAATGATTCCAACTATGATGATACAGATTATGGAAACAGCGACTATGGCAATTAAAGAAAAGCAAGCCTTAAAACTTCGTCACGAATGGAAAATTAATATCAATCCTCAGGATGACTTGATTCTTTCATCTAGATTAAGAAAGTTGTTTCGACATGATGCTTATGCTGACTCACACGGTATTTACCGTGTGAGCAGTTGCTATTTTGACACACCTTATGATAAAGCACTGCGTCAGAAAATAGATGGCGTAAATAGGAGAGAGAAGTTTCGTTTACGTTATTATGGAGATGATACATCTTTTATCCGTTTGGAAAAGAAATTTAAAATAAATGGATTGTGTGGAAAGCATAGTGTAAGGATAACAAAGGAGCAGGCAGAACGTATTCTTTGGGGAGATATTGAGTTTCTTTTGGAATGTGAACATCCATTGCTTATAGAATTATACAGTAAAATGAAGGGGCAGCTTTTGTCGCCTAAAACGATTGTTACCTATGAGAGAGAAGCCTTTTTGTATGAAGCTGGAAAAGTAAGAATCACGATTGACCGTAACCTTCGTACCGGGCTTGGCAGCATAGATTTTCTGAATCCGAGCCTGCATCATATCTTTGTTTCTGAGAATCTGACAGTTCTCGAAGTGAAATATGATGAATTCCTGCCGGAGATTGTGACTATGGCGGTACAGGTTCCAAGCCGGCAGGCATCCGCCAATTCAAAGTATGCGATTTGCCGCAGATATGACTGATGAGGAGAAAAATTATGTCAATTAATTTTCAAGATATATTCAAATCAAGTTTTCTGGAAAATACAACAACGATATCGGTTCTGGACATGGCGCTGGCGTTGCTTTTGTCTTTTGCGGTAGGGCTGTTCATTTTCTTCATTTATAAAAAAAGCTATGCCGGAGTCATGTATTCTGCCAGCTTTGGCGTAACGCTGATAGCCCTGTGTATGATTACCGCATTGTTGATTCTGGCGGTAACAAGTAATATTGTGTTATCGCTTGGTATGGTAGGTGCGTTGTCCATTGTTCGTTTTCGTACTGCCATTAAGGAGCCTTCGGATATTGCGTTTCTGTTCTGGGCTATTGCAGCAGGCATTGTGCTTGCGGCGGGCTTTATTCCTCTGGCAGTAATCGGAAGTCTGTTCATTGGTCTGATTCTGCTGCTGTTCTCCCAGTATAAAGGATTTGAGAAACCCTATATTCTGGTAATTCATTGCGAAGATGCGGCAACAGAGAAGGAAGCAAATGCGTTTATTGCAGATAAGGTCAACAAACTGGTGTTGAAAAGTAAAAGTGTTGCTCCGGGGTGTGTGGAACTTAACTACGAAGTTCGCCTTAAGGATTCCGATACGGATTTTATCAATGAACTGGCAAGGCTGCCCGGAGTCAGCCATACGGTAATGGTGTCCTATAACGGCGATTACATGAGCTAAAGATATGCTAAAAAGAAATTATATTGACCGGATTTGTGTGATAGTTATGGTTTTTGCGCTTGGGCTTACCGTTCTTTTTATGAATGGGGAATCGCTTGGGTTAAAACCTGCTTCTGCTACACCCGGTTACAAAACACGTCTTTTTGATAAGACAAAAGTGCATACAATAGATATTCAGATGGACGATTGGGATGCATTTCTGGAAACGGCAGCAGAGGAAGAATATTCTGCCTGCACACTTGTTATTGATGGAGAAAAGTTTTCGAATGTCGGCCTAAGGGCAAAAGGAAACAATTCCCGTCGCCTGACAGAGAGATATGGTCTGGAACGGTACAGCCTGAAAATTGAATTCGACCATTATGAATATGGAAGCTATTATGGTTTGGATAAGTTTTCTCTGGATGCATCGTTTCAGGATAATTCCTATATGAAAACATGGATTACCTATGACATGATGGAGCACATGGGAGTTCCGACCCCCTTGTGCAGTTGGGCATGGGTGCGAGTGAATGGACAGGACTGGGGATTGTTTTTGGCGATTGAAGAGCCGGAGGAGGCTTTTGCTAAGCGGAACTTTGGAAATGACTATGGCCAGCTTTATAAGCCGGATTATAAAAAACTGGCAGACGAAAATGCGGACGTTCATTTGCGTTATACAGATGATGATTTTGACAGCTATGATAATATCTTTCGCAATGCCAAGTTTAAACCGACAGATGAGGATAAAGAAAGGCTGATTGCGTCGCTGAAAGTATTGTCTACCGGAGAAAATTTGGAAACCGTTATTGATGTGGACGAAGTTCTGCGTTATTTTACGGTGCAGGTATTTGTGGTAAATTTGGATAGCTACCTCGGCAAGACCGGTCATAACTACTTTCTTTATGAGGAAGATGGGGTTTTAAAAATCCTGCCTTGGGACTATAATCTGGCCTTTGGCACCTATTCTCTTGGCATGCCGGAGCCTATCAATGACTCCACGTTATATGTCAATTATCCGATCAACACACCGGCTTCCGGAGAGATTATGCGAAATCGTCCGCTGTATCATAACATCATGAAAAATAATGAATATTATGCACAGTATCATGAGTACTTCGACTACCTGATAGAAAGCTATTTTGAAAGTGGATACTTTGAGCAGTTTGTGGATGATTCCCGCCAATTGATTGCGCCTTATGTGGAAAAAGACGCTACGGCATTTTGCGCGTATGAGGATTTTCTGTTAGGAGTGGATACCATAGAGAAGTTCTGTCTTTTAAGAGCAGAAAGTGTGCGTGGTCAGTTAGACGGAACGATTCCTTCTACTATTGCTGCCCAGGCAGAGGATAAGAGCAGCTTTGTGGATGCTTCATCGGTCTGGCTTCCGGATATGGGGGAAATTGCAGATTTAAAAGATTAAAATTATGAGATTCTTATAGTAAGCTACGGTGTCCTTCCAAGGCGAAGGAGCGCTGTAGCTTTTTTGTGTCAAAAAAACCAAGAAAAAATAAATGAAATATCAAATTATTTAAGATTTCAAACAATACAACAATATAGCAAGAGAAGGAGTTTTCGAAAATAGTCGAAAACAGATGGCGCTTTTGTGGGAAAAAAGTACTAAATTTTATGCCTTTTTGTGCATTTTGCAAAAAAAATTAAAGAAAAGGTTGTCGTTAATGTCACTATCAAAATATATAAAAAATTGATAATATTGAAACAAAGAGTGTTAAACTCGCAAAAAATATAGGGAGGAAAGGATATGCTAAAAAAAGCAAAAACAAGAAACGTTGGTACGCGTATAATGGCCTGGCTTATGACACTTGCAATGATGCTGTCATTGGTAGGTATTATGCCGGAACCAATCTGGGCAGGGGATGACACATTGATTTTGGATGGCCCAGAAGTAGTCTGGGATTTTAATGATGATAATTGTGAAGCATACACAGGAACAAGCAGCATTTTATCCGTATCCGGAACGCCGCCAGCGAACCGTGCGGACAATCATGGTGCTGATGTGGCTACAGGTACACAATTCTCAATTAATGTGCCGGCAGGAAAAACAACCGTTACCGTAGGAGCGTGTGCGTACGGCTCGGCGAGTGCGGTACTAAAAGTAGGAGGAGCAACCGTTGTTGAAAGCAAGGATTTGGGCGGCTATAAAACAGACGGAACGGATGTGGTCTTTGAATATACTTCAGCAGAAGCAACAACCGTAGTGCTTGAGATTAGCGGAAGCGGATATCTGCACTATATCAAGGCAAAGACAGAGTCAGAACAGTCTTCCGTAACCGAGAAAGTATTCGAAGTAGGAGATATGGATTTGGCGGATAAAGGTTCTTTGAGAGAGGGACAGGAAGTTATTAATGGTGATTTCACATTAATCAGCCACAGCAACTCTGCAATCGAAGAAAAAGCGGTAACGTTTGAGGATGGATATGTATCAACAAAGCGTCTTTCACTGGGTGGAAGTTTGTCGTTATCTAAGGCGGCAATTAAGTTTACAACGGTAGCGGAAGCAGATGTTACAGTATATTGGATGTCTGGCGGTGATGGCCGTGAGATCAAGATTATTGATGAAAATGGCCAGGAAGCAGCTATCACAAGTGAAAGTTCTGTTAAAA
>CALWLL010000027.1 GCA_944381555.1 uncultured Agathobacter sp.
AACAAAGTGTGCGCTTGACGCACACTTTCGCGCCCGAGCGGTATCGCAAAGCGATTATTTCCTTTCCGCGAGGTGCGCATCCTTCGCGGAGCGTTTTTAATATCATAGGAAAGTAAATTTCTTTCACACGTTAATGTATCACGGTCTTTCCTATGATATAAAAAATAGGAGTGCGATAATCGCACTCCTATAAATATAAACGATAGCAAATTATTTTGCAAGAGCTTTCACTACAGCTTCTTTGTAAGCTACAACTTTCATTGTACAGCCTGTTGTAAGAGTAGAATCTGTTGGATAACCGGAATCGTCAACAGCGATTGCTGTAACTTCAGCAGATGTTTTGCCTGTAATGAATGATTTGAATGCATCAATCTGCTCATACCATTCTTTACCGATTTCAGAAGCACCTTTCATGTTATAGTCTTCTTTCTGGTTGTATTTTGTTGTTGGTTCATTTGTCAAATCATGAGTAAGCTTTCCGGTAGTATCCCATGTGCTTGTAGCCTGAACGCTGTCGATTACTGCACAAGTGATTTTGCCTTCAGCGTTCTGAGCAACAGCCGCGAAGTTAGCGTAAGCCTGAACAGTACCGTTTTCTTCCGCAGTAGCATCAGTATTCTTTGTTAATTCGCCAATCAAACCAAGACCTAAGGTATCGTCAGAAGTAGCGCCTGTCCATGTAGCACCTTCAATAGCTCTGACAACAGCCTGCTGGATATTGTTAACTTTGATTGTACAGCCTGTTGTAAGAGTAGAATCTGTTGGATATCCATCAGAAAGTCCCATGTTCTTAATGTCATCAACAGTTTTGCCTACACACCATTTTTCAAATGCTTCAGCCTGTTCATACCACTCTTTACCGATTTCAGAAGAGCCTTTCATGTTGTAGTCTTCTTTCAGTTCTTTTTTGGTTTTGAACTCTGTTGAAACGTCTGTCAAAAGTTTACCAGTAGCATCAACTTTACCAGCAATCTGGATAGCGTCGATTTTACAGCTAACAATTTTTCCATCAGCATCAACCATAACAGCCGCAACGTGGATATCAGCCTGAGCTGTTGTTTCTGTAACAGCCTGTCCGTATACTTCGTCACCGATGTTGTGTGAGCCGTAAGAAAAGTCTGTATGAGCACCAAGACCAACTTTTACTTCGCTTCCTGATTCACCACAAGCTGTTGAAAGACATGCGATTGCAAGAACAGCTGCAACTAATACAGAAATTCTTTTTTTCATTTTGTTTTCCTCCTATTTTTTTGAAATATCTTTTTCTGTTTGTATATGTTAATTTTCTAACATACGCACATTAGAATCTTATCATATTATAGGATATTATGCAAGCCGTCAAAAACTTTTTGTATTTTTGCTTAAGATATGGTAGAGTATACTTTGGGTTTGTATTATATTGAGTAAGAGGAAACATATTAAGCCATTGGAAGGAATAGTGTTATGAGCAGAAAACAATACAAACGGGTAGTAATTAAAATAGGTTCATCTTCTTTGACTTATGAGAAGACGGGAAGCATTAACTTCGCAAAAATGGAACGTCTGGTAAGGGTGCTGTGCGATATCAGAAACAGAGGCATAGATGTCTGTCTGGTCAGTTCCGGTGCGATTGCAGTCGGAAAAGATTCCATCGGATTAAAGGAGAGCCCTACAGATATTTCGACAAAACAGGCGTGCGCTGCCGTAGGACAGGCGCGTCTAATGATGACATACCAGAGGTTGTTTGGCGAATACAATCAGGTGACGGGACAGATCCTCATGACAAAGGATACTATGGTAAATACGGTTTCCAGAGAAAATGCACAGAACACGTTTGAGGAATTGTTCCGCATTGGTGTGATTCCGGTAGTAAACGAAAATGACACGGTCAGTACCTATGAAATGCGCTTTGGTGACAACGATACGTTATCAGCATTGGTGGCAGCGCTGGTTGGGGCGGATCTTCTTATACTATTATCCGACATTGACGGTCTGTATACAGATGACCCGCATAAGAATCCAAAAGCAGAGTTGATCCGGGATGTATATGAGATTAGTGAAAATATCCTGCATATGGCAAAGGAAACTACAGGAAGCAGTATTGGAACGGGAGGAATGGCAACAAAGATTTCGGCTGCCAGAATTGCAAGCTATTCCGGTGCAGACATGATTATTGCGAATGGCGGAAATGTTTCAATTGTTGAAGAAATTCTGGATGGCGCTAAAGTTGGGACCTGTTTCCATGCAAATGAAAATAAAGAGTTTAAGCTGCCGGATTATATAATGGAGAGTATGAATTTATGTTAAGTGAAAAAGTAAGCAGAATTAATGAGTTATACAGAAAGTCAAAAGCGGAAGGCTTAACGGATGCGGAGAAGAAAGAGCAGGAGCTTCTGCGAAAAGAATATATTGCAAATGTGCGCAGTAATCTTCGCAGCCAGCTTAATAATATTGATATGATAAATGAGGATGGCTCCATAGAAAATCTGGGCGAAAAGTATGCGTCTAAGAGTCTAAAGTCCTAATGAACAAATAAGCCCTATGTTAAGGCGGAAAGAGTGATGATATGAATCTGGAGTGGATGTGTCAAAAAGCATGTGCGTCTAAAGCACAGGTTGGTAAATTAGATACAGATGAAAAGAATAAGGTTTTATGCGATGCTGCGGATTTATTAGTACAGAATGAAGAAAAAATTCTGGCGGCAAATGCAAAGGATATAAAGAATGCAAAAGCAAAAGGGATGGAGGCAGGGCTTATTGACCGTTTAACGCTTACATCTGCCCGTATTGCAGACATGGCAAAAGGTCTGCGGGAGGTTGCGCATTTGTCTGACCCAATCGGGGAAGTGTTGTCTATGAATAAACGTCCTAACGGACTGATTATTGGAAAAAGAAGGGTTCCGCTTGGCGTAGTCGGGATTATTTACGAGTCCAGACCAAATGTAACCTGCGATGCCTTCGGATTGTGCTTTAAGACTGGAAACTGTGTGATTCTAAAAGGCGGTTCTGATGCAGTCAGCTCCAATAAGGCGATTGTTGAAGTATTAAAACAGGCGCTTTCTTCAAATGGGATTTCGGAAGATGCATTAAACTTAATCGAAGACACGGACAGAGAAACTACAATGGCATTTATGAGAATGAAAGATTATGTGGATGTACTGATTCCAAGAGGTGGAAAAGGCTTGATTTCCAATGTGGTTAATCATGCTACGATTCCAGTTATTGAAACAGGCGTAGGCAACTGCCACATCTATGTAGATGAGTTTGCGGATCTTGATATGGCTGCTAAGGTTGTTACGAATGCCAAAACACAGCGCATCAGCGTATGTAATGCCTGTGAATCTCTCTTGGTTCATGAAAAGATTGCGAAGGAATTTCTTCCAATGCTCCAGTTGTCAATGTTAGATAAGAACGTAGAATACAGAGCCGATGCAAAATGCGCTGAAATCCTGAACGCATCCATCAGCACAGTTCTTCCTGCTACAGAAGAAGATTGGGGGATGGAATATCTGGACTATATTATTTCCGTAAAGAGTGTGCCGGATATTGAAGAGGCGATTGCCCACATCAATAAATACAATACTGCTCATTCGGATGCAATTATTACCAGTGACTATGACTCTGCCCAGAAATTCTTAGATGAAGTAGATGCGGCATGCGTTTATGTGAATGCGTCTACGCGTTTTTCGGATGGAAATGAGTTTGGATTTGGGGCTGAGATTGGGATTAGTACCCAGAAGCTTCATGCAAGAGGTCCAATGGGCTTAGAAGCACTGACAAGCTACAAATATATCATTTATGGAAGCGGACAAATACGCGAATAAACCAGCCGGGATTGCCGGCTTTAGAAGTAATAAGAGGTAATAAGTATAAAATGCGAGATTTTGAAAATGTAACACTTACAAGCGAAGAAGAAACAAAGCGTCAGTATGCGTTTATGGAAAGGGCAAGAGAATATGTCAGGGAAAAGGAACAGCAGTTAGGCAGAAAGCTTACATTTCATGTTCAGACCTTCGGCTGTCAGATGAACGCCCGGGATTCCGAGAAGCTGGTAGGTATTTTGGAAAATATCGGTTATACAGAGATTGATGATGAACATGCAGATTTTGTAATTTACAATACCTGTACGGTTCGTGAAAATGCAAATAACAAGGTGTATGGACGTCTTGGATATTTATCAAATTACAAAAAGAAAAATCCGCATATGGTGATTGCATTATGCGGCTGTATGATGCAGGAACCTGCGGTAGTAGAGAAGATTCGTACAAGCTATCGTTTTGTAAACCTTATTTTTGGCACGCATAATATTTATAAGTTTGCGGAGCTGCTTTGCCGTACGTTTGAGTCGGATTCCATGATAGTGGATATTTGGAGGGATACCGATAAGATCGTGGAGGATTTACCGGTTAAACGTAAATTTTCATTCAAGTCCGGTGTGAATATTATGTTTGGCTGCAATAATTTTTGCAGCTACTGTATCGTACCATATGTCAGGGGCCGTGAGCGCAGCCGCCAGCCACAGGATATTATTCGTGAGATTGAAGGTCTTGTGGCAGATGGGGTATGCGAGATTATGCTGCTGGGTCAGAATGTAAATTCTTATGGAAAAAATCTTGAGAATCCAATGACCTTTGCAGAGCTTCTTCGTGAAATCAATAAGATTGAAGGGCTAAAACGTATTCGTTTTATGACGTCTCATCCAAAGGATTTGTCGGACGAGCTGATTTATGCGATGAGGGATTGTGATAAGGTATGCAAGCATATGCACCTCCCACTACAGTCGGGAAGCTCCAGAATCTTAAAGATTATGAACCGTCATTATGATAAAGAACAATATCTTGGGATTGTGCGTAAACTTCGTCAGGAAATTCCTGATATTGCACTTACGACAGATATTATTGTTGGTTTTCCGGGCGAGACGGAAGAAGATTTCCTAGAAACACTTGATGTCGTACAACAGGTAGAATACGACAGTGCTTTTACGTTCATTTATTCAAAGAGAACCGGAACTCTGGCTGCGGCTATGGATAATCAGGTGCCGGAGGAGGAAGTAAAATGCCATTTCGACAGATTGCTTAGAGAAGTATCCGGGATTTCTGCAAGAAAGGCAGCGGCATTAGAAGGAAAAGTAATGCCTGTACTGGCAGAAGAAATAAATGAGCATGATGCGGCTTTAATTACGGGGCGTTTGGATAATAACGCAGTAGTACATTTCCCGGGAACACAGGATATGATAGGTAATATATATAATGTTCATTTAGAAGAATGTAAAGGCTTCTATTATCTTGGAAGGGTTGAAGAAGATGTATAGACGTTTTGGGAGAAACGATGTCATATTCATCGGATGTTTGCTATTGTTTTGTATCGGAGTATGTGTGGCTGTATATAAAGGCAATACGGTAATAGGAAGCTATATTACGGTTACAGTAGATGGAAAAGAGTACGGAACATATTCTCTTTCAGAAGAACAGACCATTACGATTGGGGAAGGAGAACATATTAACACTATTACGATTAAGGATGGCAAAGCGTATATGGCAAGTGCAAGCTGTCCGGATCAGTTATGTGTCAATCAAATGGCAATTAATTATGACAAACAGTCCATAATCTGCCTGCCCAACAAGGTGGTTGTTACAGTAACCAGCGGCAATGAAAATGATGTAGATATGATTATCCGATAAGAATGTGGAATTGGTTATACATGCGAATTTGCATTGGTAAACTCGGGAGAAGAGGAAAATGAAGAAAAAAACAGCATATTTAGGAATTATGCTTGCATTAGCACTAATTTGCAGTTATGTGGAAGCCCTGATTCCGATTCCTCTTGGAATTCCGGGAATCAAGCTTGGGCTTGCAAATATTGTAATTGTATTTGCTTTATATAGCATGGGTATAAAAGAAGCACTTTTGCTCTCTGTTATGAGGGTTACGATTTCAGGTTTTATGTTTGGTAATGTTGTAGCAATTGCATATTCTCTGACTGGCGGTCTGCTTAGTCTTTTAGTTATGTATCTGCTGAAAAAGACAGAGAAGCTTTCCTGTATTTCGATAAGCATTGCAGGGGGGATTTTCCATAATATCGGACAGTTAATAATTGCTGCTGTTTTAGTAGACAATTACTATGTATTATATTATGTTCCGGTACTTATGATTGCCGGGTTTATCACCGGCGCCTGTATCGGCATAGTAGCGCAGGAAGTGCTTATCCGTATTGGAAAACAAATCAGGGAATGATAAATATATAGAGGTGTAAGTCAATGTATTCATATATCAGAGGGCCATTAGCCGAGGTTGAACCCGACCATATTGTAATTGATGTAAATGGGATTGGATATAATGTCTATATTCCTGCAAGCTGCTTTGAGTATTTACCTGAATTAGGGGAAGAATGCAAGGTTTATACATATTTGTATCTGAGAGAAGATGCAATGATTTTGTATGGTTTTTTGACAAAGGATGATTTGGCGTTATTCAAACAGTTGATTGCGGTAAGCGGAATTGGACCAAAGGGTGCAGTTGGAATATTGTCGGCATTATCTGCGGATGATTTAAGGTTTGCGATACTTGCGGGGGATTCCAAGTTGATTTCCAAAGCGCCGGGAATTGGCGCAAAGACAGCACAGAGGGTAATATTAGAACTTAAGGATAAGATGTCGTTAGAGGATGCTTTTGAAAAGAAGCTGGAAAATGAAAAGATTCATGCCCGGACACCGAATAATCAGGTGAAAAATGACGCGGTAATGGCGCTTACTGCATTGGGATATTCTTCATCGGAAAGTCTTAAGGCGGTATCAAAAGTTGAGATTACCCCGGATATGGATGTGGAAGCTGTATTAAAACAGGCGCTTAAGCATATGTCATTCTTATAGAAAATAAGACAGGACCAAAAGACGAACATATAGATTTGGGAGTATAGAAGTATGGAAAGACGTGTGATTTCCACAAGAATGCAGGAAGAAGATATAAAAATTGAATCAAGTCTGCGTCCGAAGACGCTTGCAGATTACATCGGTCAGGAGAAGATAAAAGAGAATCTTCATGTATATATCGAGGCTGCAAGACAAAGAGGGGAAGTTTTAGACCATGTTTTGTTTTATGGACCTCCGGGCTTGGGTAAAACAACGCTTGCAGGGATTATTGCAAATGAAATGGGTACGCATTTAAAAATCACATCCGGGCCGGCGATTGCAAAACCCGGAGAAATGGCAGCTATATTAAACGGTCTGTCAGAAGGAGATATTCTTTTTATTGATGAAATTCATCGTCTGAACCGACAAGTGGAAGAGGTTCTTTATTCTGCTATGGAGGATTATGCGATTGATGTTATGATTGGAAAAGGAGAGTCTGCCCGTTCCATCCGCCTGAACCTCCCGAAGTTTACTTTAGTAGGCGCTACTACAAGAGCAGGGATGTTGTCTTTGCCGCTTCGTGACAGATTTGGCGTTATCAGTCATATGGAATATTATACGGTAGATGAATTAAAAACCATTATTATTCAATCAGCAAGAAAACTGGATGTAAGAATTGATGAAAAAGGAGCGTTTGAATTAGCAAGACGTTCTCGTGGTACGCCTCGTCTTGCGAACCGCTTATTAAAAAGGGTACGCGACTTCGCGGAGGTAAAATATGATGGTAATATTACCTATGAGGTGGCATCCTTTGCCTTAGATTTATTAGAGGTTGATAAATTGGGGCTGGACCAGAACGACAGGAATATTCTCCTGACCATTATTGATAAATTTGCAGGAGGACCGGTTGGCTTAGAAACGCTGGCTGCTTCTATTGGAGAAGATTCCGGTACAATCGAAGAAGTTTATGAGCCATATCTGGTAAAAAATAATTTTATCCACCGTACACCGAAAGGCCGTGTGGCTACGGAACTGGCATATGAGCATTTTGGTTTGAGCCGCTGAAATAAAGGGTTGCTTAATTGCATAGATGATTGTATAATATACTATATCTAGTGCCCACTGGGAGCGGTGGGCACATTTTATGAGAACGGAGGAGATGTTATGTCTGCGAAAACAAGTGCAGAAGTGGTTATTGATGGAAAAGTTTATACTTTAAGCGGATATGAAGGGGAAGAATACCTTCAGAAGGTAGCGGCATATATCAATAGTAAAATCAATGAATTTGAAGCATTGGATAATACAAGACATCTTCCGGGCAATATGAAAAGCACTTTGATTCAGTTAAACATTGCAGATGATTATTTTAAAGCCAAAGCACAGGCAGAGAAATTAGAACGTGAGCTGGAAATGAAAGACAGAGAACTGTACGATTTAAAGCACGATTTAATTTCAAATCAGATTAAGACAGAGAGTGCAGATGAAAGAATCAAAGAATTGGAAGCAGAGAACAAAGAACTGCTTCTTAACAAAGCCAGATTGGAGGCAACCTTAGAGGATACGCTGTTAGATGGTATCGGTTCTAAGAACAGTGCTTCTAAGAAATAATGTATAAACCAGGGGACAGAGAACAATCTGTCCCTTATTTTAAATAATTCTTAAAGAAATTGCCCCATAGATATTAAGGAGTCTGTGATATGATGAATAAGAATTTTGAATTACTTGCCCCGGCAGGGTCTTTTGAGATTTTAAAAGCCGTAATAGAAGCTGGTGCAGATGCGGTATATGTAGGCGGCAGTAAATACGGCGCCAGAGCATATGCGAACAATTTCACAGAAGAGGAACTTTTAGAAGCAATTGATTATGTGCATCTAAGAGGAAAAAAATTGTTCCTTACGGTCAATACTTTATTCAAGAACTCGGAACTAAGTGAAGAACTGTATGAATATCTTCTTCCTTATTATGAACGGGGATTGGATGCGGTTATTGTTCAGGATTTTGGAGTTCTTGCATATTTAAAGGGACATTTTAAGGACCTTCCGGTTCATGCCAGCACACAGATGACGGTCACAGGTGCGGAAGGGGCAAAACTGCTGAAGGATTTAGGTGTAGAGAGAATCGTTCTGGCAAGGGAACTATCTATTGCAGAAATGAAACGCATACAGGAAGAAGCGGATGTAGAATTGGAAGTCTTTGTACATGGTGCGTTGTGTTATTCTTTTTCGGGTCAATGCCTCTTTAGCAGCATACTTGGTGGAAGAAGTGGAAATCGTGGACGTTGTGCGCAGCCATGCCGTCTTCCTTATACGGTCTGCGATGAAAATAAGAAAGTGTGTAAAAAAGAGTCGTATGTACTAAGTCTGAAAGATTTATGCGGAATTGAATATCTTAGTCAGCTTCATGACGCAGGAGTCTATTCGCTGAAAATCGAAGGGCGTATGAAACAGGCGTCTTATGCGGCAGGAGTGGTATCTTACTACAGAAAATACATTGATTTTGCACAACAAGTTACAAAAGAGGATATGCAGCGTCTGTACGAACTTGGAAACCGCTGTGGTTTTACAAGTAAATACTTTACTGATCGTAACGATAAAAGTATGATTACCTTTGATAAGCCTTCCTATGAAAAGTCCAATGACGCCCTGCATCAGGAAATCGCAGAAAAATACATAGGAAAGCAAAGCCAGATACCGGTAACAGGAACCGTAATGATACAAAAAGGACAACCTTTAAAATTTTATGCAAGCTGTAATGACAGGGATAATACAGCCTCCGTAATCTGTGTCAGCGTCTCTGGAGGAGAAGTATTTGAAGCAAAAAATAAGCCGTTAGAACTTAAGGACGTCTGGGAGCGGATGAATAAGACTGGTGGGACAAACTTTTACTTTGCAGGGCTTGAGGTGCATCTGGATGAGGGTGTGTTTGTTCCCAATGGTGTTTTGAACCAGCTCAGACGGGATGTGTTAGATGCGTTAGAAACAAAACTTCTTGAGAAATACTTCCGTACGGTTGACAATAGAGCAGAAGAAAGTTCTGGCAAAATTGCTAAGAACGAAGAAAACGCACAGTATGAGATAATCTGCTCCTGCGAAACTATAACGCAGCTGCATAGATGTCTGGAGTATGGCAAGTCATCCACAATCTATGCGGATAGCCAGATTTTCAACAAGAAGAATTTCATTGATGAATTAAAAAACTGCATCGAAAAGGCACACAACTATCATAAACGCATTTATTTGCGGCTGCCTGCAATTTTCAGAGCGCATACGGCTGAATTTTATAAAGAAAATGCCGGGGAACTGAAGCATCTGCCGCTTGACGGTTTTGTGGTTAGAAACTATGAGGAGATATACTTTGTTTCAACATATTTCCCACAATATAGAATAACGGCAGATTACAATCTCTATACATATAACGATTTTGCAAAGGCTGCCTATGAAAGATGCGGGATTACGTATACCACCATACCGTTGGAATTGAATTGGAAAGAAATTAAAGAAAGATATAATTTTAATAGTGAAATAGTGGTCTATGGCTATTATCCGCTTATGACAACTGCAAATTGTGTTCACAAAAGTACTGCCGGCTGTGATACTAAGAGCAGAATATCGTACTTAAAAGACCGATATGGTGTTCTGTTTCCGGTAAAAAATTTCTGCGGGGAGTGCTATAATGTGATTTATAACTCTGTTCCGGCTATGTTGTTTCAGGAAATGAAGAACATGAAGGAGATGGGCATTTATCGTTTCCGTTTGGATTTTACAATTGAAAACGGAGAGGAAGTTTCTAACATTTTGGATTTGTTTGAAGGAAAAGGGCGGAAAACAGATTATACAAAAGGTCATTATAGAAGAGGAGTAGAATAAAACATGTCTTCAATCATCATACAATTTTGTAAATATTTAATCTTGTTTTTATTTCTAGGTTACTTATTTGGATGCTTCTTTGTATTCCGCAAAGGAAAGCAGGCAGAAAAACAAAAAATTGTATATAACGTGCAGAAGGTTCTGGTGTATGGAATCCATTTTCTGGGATTTTTGTGCCTGTATCAAAAACAGCAGGATTTCCAATTGATTGGATTTTACCTCATGCAGGTAATACTGATAAGCGGGATTTTTATGCTGTTCCAGATGATATATAAAAAATGCTCGGTGCTTCTTATAAACAATCTGTGCATGTTTTTTGTGATTAGTATGATAATGCTTACGAGCATTTCCTTTAATCAGGCTTTCCGGCAGTTTGTCTTTTGGACAATCGGCTCTATTATCATGGTAATTATTCCGCTGTTTTTACAAAAAGGCTCTATTTTCCGAAAGTTTTCGGTTGTGTATTGTGTGCTGGGCATTATACTATTGGGACTTGTTGTTTTGATTGGTTCTACGGAGTATGGCGCAAAGCTGAATCTTGCTATCGGCGGGTTATCTTTTCAGCCCTCGGAGTTTGTAAAAATCATCTTTGTGTTTTTCATTGCATCTATGCTCTATAAAGATAATTCTTTGAAGAAGGTGATTATTACAAGCTGTTTATCTGCGGTATTCGTATTGCTGCTTGTCGCATCAAAGGATTTGGGCGGGGCGTTATTATATTTTACTGCATATCTGATAATGGTATTTGTCGCTACAAAGAAAAAAGTATGCCTTTATGCAGGAACTGTTGGAATGGCTTTCGCGGCGGTGGCCGGATATTTCTTGTTTTCCCATGTACGAACGAGGGTATATGCATGGCTTGACCCTCTGGCGGATATTGATAATAAAGGCTATCAAATCTGTCAGTCTTTGTTTGGCATCGGAACAGGAGGCTGGTTTGGACTTGGAATCGGAGAAGGTCTTCCTACAAAAATACCGATTGTAGAAAAGGATTTTATTTTTTCCGCAATCTCTGAAGAGTTTGGAGGATTCTTCGCCATAGGGCTGATTATACTTTGTCTGAGTACCTTTATGATGATTGTAAATGTCGCAATGCAGATGAAGGACCGTTTCTACAAACTGGTAGCAATCGGTCTTGCAACATTGTATGCTGCACAGGTGATTCTAACAATCGGTGGTGCTATTAAGTTTATTCCATCTACTGGTGTAACGTTGCCGCTTGTAAGCTATGGTGGAAGTTCCCTGCTTGCAACCTTGATTATGTTTGGGATTATACAGGGATTGTATATGCGAAAGGCAGCTAAAGCAACCTCTGCAGCTAAAGCAGCCTCGGAAGCAAAAGCAGCTCCGGAAGCAAATGAAACTCCGGCAGTTATTTCAAATGAAGATAATAAAGAGTTTTCCATAGTATTTTCCATCTTTGCTGTAATCTTCGTGGCTATGATAGGATACTTCACATACTTTATGGTATTCCAAAGCGAAGATTTTATTAACAATGATTATAACAAGCTTCAGGTTCTCTTTGAGGAAGATGTAAAAAGAGGAAGCATTATAACATCAGATGGATATGTGATTGCGGAAACTGTTACAGATGAGAATGGAAACGAAGAGCGCAATTATCCATACAAAAATCTGTTTGCACATGTGACGGGTTATTCCAATACAAGTAAAACAGGATTGGAGAAACAGTTGAATTTCACATTGCTGCGTTCCCATGCATTCTTTATGGAGCAGTTAATGTGTGAGATTAGCGGGGAGAAAAAAATGGGTGATACTGTTATTACAACGGTACGCTATGACCTGCAGGAGGCAGCTTATGAGGCACTGGGAGATTATGATGGTGCGGTGATTGCGATGGAGCCTTCTACCGGAAAAATCCTTGCAATGGTTTCAAAGCCGGATTATGACCCGAATACAATAGTGGAAGACTGGGAAGAGATTAAGGAAGGAACATCCTTGTATAACCGGGCAACGCAGGGGCAGTATACGCCGGGTTCTATTTTTAAAATCTTTACCACATTGGCATATATAAGGAGCAATCCGGACACTTATCAGGACTTTTCATATGAGTGTACCGGCGAAATTACAATTAACGGAAAAACCATTCACTGTGCGTCAGGTAAAAAGCATGGATTGCTGGATTTAGAAGGTGCGTTTTCAGAGTCTTGCAATACTGCTTATGCGGGTATGGTGGATGAAATAGATGAAGAGGTATTTCAGGACTTGTGTGATTCACTTTTGTTTAATACGAGTCTCCCAATTGAATTTGAATCCTCTAAGAGCAAATTTCATATTTCAAAGGACGATGAAACCGCTTTAAAAATGGATACTTTGATCGGACAGGGAAAAACTTTGGTTTCCCCTCTTCATATGGTTATGATTGCGAGCGCTATCTGTAATGATGGTGTTGCTATGAATCCAACCTTAGTAGAACAAAGTGAAACTTATAATGGGGTTCTCATTGAGGAATATGAAACGAAAAAATATGCATCTCTATTTACAGCGGAAGAAACGGAAATCCTGAATGCTTATATGCGAAGCGTGGTGGAAGATGGAACGGCATCAGAATTAGATTCAAAGGATTATACTTCATATGGCAAAACCGGAACGGCTCAGACAAGCAGCGACTTGGATGAGACAAACGCATGGTTTATCGGATATGCTAAGAAAGATGGAAAAGAGATTGCAATTGCAGTTGTTGTAGAAGATTCCGGTTCGGGCAGCAAATATGCTGTTCCTGTTGCAGAAAAGATTTTTGACACCTATTTTAAATAGTGAAATGTTGCATATATCTTGAAAAAGGGGTATACTGTGTATAGTTTTTAGAAACACCACACGTAGGAGGTATTGCAATGATCGAGGCAACGAGTTGTGGCGGTGTTGTTATTTTTCGGGGGAAAGTTCTGCTCTTATATAAGAATTATAAGAACAAATACGAAGGCTGGGTTCTTCCTAAAGGTACAGTAGAGCCTGGAGAGGACTACAAGGATACAGCAATCCGTGAAGTAAAAGAAGAAACGGGTGCACAGGCAACTATTATCCAATACATAGGGAAAAGCCAGTATTCATTTACTGTTCCTGAAGATACCGTCGAGAAAGAGGTTCATTGGTATCTGATGATGGGCGAAAGCTATTATAGTAAACCTCAGAGAGAAGAGTTTTTCGTAGATTCTGGGTTTTATAAGTATCATGAAGCGTATCATTTGCTTAAATTTTCCAATGAAAAACAGATTTTGGAGAAAGCGTATAACGAATATCTGGATCTGAAGAAGAGTAACCTTTGGGGAACTCACAAGTACTTTTGATAAGCATTTTAGAAAAAATATATCCAAGTGATGGGCAAGATTATTTGCAAATACACTTGGGTATATTTCTATCCGGCGTATAGCCGGACACCGATACTGATAACGAGGTATTACATGAAATGGTATAAGAACTTATATTTGGGAGAAACAATTGCTCCAAAAGCCCGCCGTGTTATAAATAAAATAAAAAAGAAACAACTGACTCCGGATGTCTATATAATTGCATTAGCATCTAATTCCGAAAATTTACTGGATATTATTCCAGCAAGGGAGTTATTACAACCGGGATATCCAGCAGAAAATATACGAATCATCGGACTTGCACAGGGAAAGAAAGAAGCGGTGGAGCTGGTAACAGCTATTGTAGACGAGGTCTATCAGAAAACAGGTCAGGTAAAGATACAGGAATATCTGAAGAAAATGTTATTGGATGAGAAATGGAGGGAACAGACATGGGTATAGTTCTTTCTGTTTTGCAAATACTTGGAATAACACTGCTTGTTGTCATGGCAATCCTTGTTTTCTTAATTCTGGTTATTTTATTTGTTCCATTATGCTATACGATACAAGGGGAAATTCAGGAAACAAAATGGATAAGCATACGGTTTTCGTGGCTGTTATACCTGATTCGTGCAAAGATATTTTATGAAGATGATTTGATTTATGGTGAAATCGGAATATTCTGGAAAAAAATGACATTCTCCCATGAACTTACGCAAGCAGAAGATAAGAAAGATATTACAGAAGAAAGAACAGTTAAAAAAGGAAAAAAGAAAGTAAATATCATAAGCAGGCTACAAACGAGTATCGAAAAAATAAAAGTGATTTATCCTCGAATTAAGAAGATAATAACGGATGAAAGAAATAAACAGGCGATGGTGCATCTGAAAAAAGAAGTATTTTATTTTTTCAAAATTCTCCTGCCTAAAAAATCCAGAGTAAATGCCTGTTTTTCTACAGGTTCACCCGATACGACGGGACAATTATGCGGAGTTATTGCCTGCTTTCCGGTCATGTATCAGAAGGGCTGGGTTCTTCGGCCGGATTTTACGGCTGAAAAAGCATTATTCCTTGGAGATTTCTGGGGAAAAGGCAGAATCTATAACTTTCGATTAGCAGGAATTTTTTTGCGAATACTATTTGATAAGAATTGCAGAAGATTGTATACTATGATTGACAGATTATTAAAAAGAATAGAAAAGAAACCAGGTCAGGAGGACAAATAAATGGCAGAAGACAATAAATTAAATGCAACGGTCGAATCCTTATTTAAAGGAATGGACAACTTTATTACGACGAAAACAGTTGTAGGTGATGCGATTACAATTGGAGAAACCATTATTTTACCATTGGTTGATGTATCATTTGGTGTTGCCGCAGGAGCGTTTGTCGATACGACTAAAAACAACGGTGCAGGCGGTATGGGCGGTAAAATTTCACCGAGCGCAATTCTTGTAATCCAGAATGGAAGCACCAGATTGGTAAATGTTAAGAATCAGGATGCAATGACTAAGATTTTGGATATGGTTCCGGATCTGCTTGACCGTTTTCAGAATAAAGACAACGAAACGGTTATTATAGAAGAGGAAGATACAATATAAAAAGGGGCTGTCAGATGACAGCCCTTTCATTTTTGTTTCAATTAAGCACGTTCTACACGGCCAGATCTTAAGCAGGAAGCACAAACATATAATTTCTGTGGTACTCCGTTTACTTTACAACTAACACGTTTGATGTTTGATTTCCAGATTCTATTTGATCTTCTATGAGAGTGGCTTACTCCGTTTCCGAAATGAACGCCTTTTTCACATACTGCACATTTTGCCATACTAATTGCACCTCCTTATATTCACTAAGCCCAAATATGTTAATGGGCTCACAACATGGATATTCTAACAGAAAGATAAGCATAATGCAAGGAAAAAATGTAAATATTTTATGAATTTGAATAGAGTGTTTGCTTTTTATAAAAAATTGGGTATAATGATTAATAACTATGTTCAATGCGAAAGGTTGCTTTTGCATACGAATTCGCATAATTAGCGGGTTCAGAATAAGAAAGGACAGGTGCTTTGGATGAAAGGTCAAATGGATACCCAGTACGGGAAAGTATTAATTGATGAAAATGTTATTGCAACATACGCCGGCTCGGTAGCTGTAGAATGCTTCGGTATTGTTGGAATGGCAGCAATAAATGTGAAAGACGGTCTTGTTAAATTATTAAAAAAAGATTATCTCAATCATGGAATCAGCGTTACTGTAGATAAAGATAACAAAATTGACATCAATTTTCATGTTATCGTTGCATACGGTGTAAGTATTGCAACTGTTTCAGACAATTTAATCGAAACTGTCAAGTATAAGGTTGAAACATTTACAGGTATGAAGATTAACAAGATTAACATTTACGTTGAAGGCGTACGTGTAATTGATTAAGGAGGATGTATTCGTGCAGATTACAAGTATAGATTCTGAGGTTTTAGCAAAGATGTTCCTTGCGGGAGCAAAGAACCTCGATGCAAAAAAAGAATGGATCAATGAATTAAACGTATTCCCTGTTCCGGACGGCGATACAGGTACAAATATGACAATGACAATTATGTCCGCAGCAAGAGAAGTATCGGCTCTTGGAGCTGCGCCACAGATGACGCAGCTTGCAAAAGCAATTTCTTCCGGTTCTCTTCGGGGGGCAAGAGGTAATTCCGGTGTTATTTTATCCCAGTTATTCAGAGGCTTCTGCAAAGTCATTGGGGAATATGATGAGATTGACGTATGTGTATTATGCGACGCTATGCAAAAGGCAGTAGAAACAGCATACAAAGCTGTTATGAAGCCAAAGGAAGGAACAATCCTTACCGTAGCAAAGGGTGCTGCTGATAAAGCACTGGAATTAGTAAATGAAACAGACGATTTAATCTATTTCTGTGATGAGGTTATCAAACACGCGGATTATGTATTAAGCCAGACGCCGGAGATGCTTCCGGTATTAAAGCAGGCAGGTGTGGTGGACTCGGGCGGACAGGGTCTTATGCAGGTATTAAAAGGTTCTTACGACATACTGCTTGGAAAAGAAGTAGATTATTCGATTGAGGAACTGCCGTCAGCAGGCGGTGTTGTTAAAATTTCTGCTGAAGCAGAAGCAGAAATCAAATTCGGATACTGTACCGAGTTTATTATTGTACTAAATAAACCTATGACAGATAAAGAAGAATCGGAATATAAAGCATATCTGGAATCTATCGGTGATTCAATCGTGGTGGTAGCGGACGATGAGATTACAAAAACTCACGTACATACCAATGATCCGGGTCTTGCAATCCAGAAAGCTCTTACTTTTGGTTCACTTAGCAAGATTAAGATTGATAATATGCGTGAGGAACATCAGGAAAAACTTATCAAGGATGCTGAAAAAATAGCAGAGCAGCAGAAAGAAGCAGCCGCATCTGCGGATTTGTCTGTTGCGGAATCGGAAAGTGCAGAAGAACCATATAAAGAAATCGGATTTATTGCGGTATCTATCGGTGAAGGTATGAACGAAATCTTTCGTGGACTAGGCGTTGACTACATCATTGAAGGCGGTCAGACTATGAATCCAAGCACGGAGGACATGTTAAAAGCAATCGAAAATGTGAGAGCCAAAAATATCTTTATCTTACCGAATAACAGCAATATTATCATGGCTGCAAATCAGGCAGCTACTTTGGTAGAAGATAAAGAGATTATTGTTATTCCGACTAAGACGGTACCTCAGGGAATTGCGGCGGTTGTAAACTTCCTTCCTGACTTATCCCCGGAAGAGAATAAAGAAACCATGACGGAAGAAATCCAGAATGTTAAGACAGGTCAGGTAACCTATGCGGTTCGCGACACAATGATGGACGGATTTGAAATCAAAGAAAACGATTATATGGGTATCGGCGATAAGACGATTCTTTCTGCCGGAACAGATAAAAAACAGGTTGCACTGGATATGGTTGACAGAATGATTGATGAGGATTCTGCAATTGTAAGTATTTACTTTGGCAGTGATTCTTCCGAAGACGAGGCTGTTTCAATTGCCAAAGCAATTGAAGAAAAGTATCCTGAAGTAGAAGTCGAAATCAACAATGGCGGACAGCCGATTTACTACTATGTAATTTCCGTAGAATAGAATAATTTTATTATGGGATTTGTCCCCTTTTCCGGGTGTGCCGGAAAAGGGGATATTTTTCTTGTTCGAAGATGAGAGAGTTGATATAATATTTTTATATATTTGATAAAAGGAACAGACATTATGAATATTACATCCCCTATTACATCCGTAAAAGGAATCGGAGAAAAAACGGCCCAATCTTTTGAAAAAATGAATATATCTACGATAGAAGATGTATTGTTTCATTTTCCGCGTACATATTTTCGCTATCCAAATGCGGTTTTGGTTCACGAAATAGAAAATATGCAGGAAGGAATGACTGCAATACATGCAGTAGTAAATAAAATGCCTCTCTCACGGAATGCAGGAAGAATGAATGTAACGACGCTTACAATTGGTGAGGCAACGAAGAAACTGGAGCTTGTGTGGTTTCGTATGCCGTATGTAAAAAATGCCCTGCAATTTGGAAAAGAATATGTTTTTTATGGGAAAATGGTTGTGAAAAATAAACGCTGGACGATGGAACAACCCGTAATATATGAAGTGCCTAAATATGAGGCGATAGAAGGAATGTTACAGCCGGTGTACGGCTTGACATCCGGCATTACCAATAATCTGATTGCCAAAACCATAAAAACCGTTCTTTCGGAACTGGAATTGATACTTGACTATATTCCGGAAGATATTCGCAAGCGTTATGGTTTATGCGAATATAATTATGCACTAAAACAGATACATTTTCCGGATACGATGGACAGCCTGATAGAGGCCAGAAGATGTCTGGTATTCCATGAGTTTTTCCTGTTTCTGATGGGAATTTTGTATCAGAAGGAAAAGAAACACAAAGAAGTGAATGGTTTTCGTTTTCGACAGGACAGCTTTGTTTCTGACTGCACGAACAGACTTCCGTATCCACTGACCAATGCCCAGAAACATGCGCTGCAAGATATAGAAAAGGATATGGACAGCCCGTATGTAATGCAGCGTCTGATACAGGGAGATGTTGGTTCGGGCAAAACAATTGTAGCATTTCTTGCTATGGTGCGTTGTGCGCACAGCGGTTATCAATCCGCAATTATGGCGCCTACAGAAGTATTGGCAAGACAGCATTTTGAAACCTTTCAGAAATGGTGTCTTGATTTCGGCCTTGATTTTCCGGTTGTATTGCTTACAGGCTCCATGAAGGCGAAGGAAAGAAAAGAAGCATATGCCAAGTTAGAGAAAATTCCAAATGCGCTTATAGTTGGAACGCATGCTTTGATTCAGGAAAAAGTAGTTTATTCCAATCTCGCTCTTGTCATTACGGATGAGCAGCATCGTTTTGGCGTAAAGCAGCGTAATGTTTTTTCAGAAAAAGGCGCTATGCCGCATGTGCTTGTTATGAGTGCAACGCCGATTCCAAGAACTTTGGCAATCATTATCTATGGGGATATGGATATCTCTGTAATTGATGAAGTGCCTGCAAAACGTCTGCCAATCAAAAACTGCGTGGTAGATACCGGATATCGTCCGAAAGCATACGATTTCATTGTAAACCAGATAAATGAAGGGCATCAGGCATATGTGATTTGTCCACTGGTGGAAGATACAGAAAATATGGAGGGAAAAAATGCTACGGATTATGCCAGAGAACTGGCGGAAATTCTTCCTTCACACATAAAAGTAGGATTGCTTCATGGGAAAATGAAAAACGATAAAAAGAATGAAGTGATGGAAGCATTTTCCCGTAATGAGATACAGGTCTTAGTATCTACAACCGTAGTAGAAGTAGGTGTGAATGTACCAAATGCAACGGTTATGATGATTGAGAATGCCGACCATTTCGGTCTGGCACAGTTACATCAGCTTCGCGGCAGGGTTGGACGCGGGGAAGCCCAGTCCTATTGCATTATGATAAATACTTCCAATACAAAAAATGCGAAGAAAAGACTTGATATTTTGAATAAATCAAACGATGGATTCTATATTGCAGGAGAAGACTTAAAACTTCGCGGACCGGGAGATTTCTTTGGAGTTCGCCAAAGCGGGGAGCTGGCATTTGATATCGGCGATATCTATCAGGATGCAAAGGAACTGCAACAGGCTTCGGAAGCGGTAAAAGAAATTCTAAACACAGATCCGGAACTTGCTATGGATAAGCATTTTGCCTTAAAACGGGAAATGAAGAAATTTTTTAATAAGCAGATAAAGAAAATGACGCTTTAAGAACTTTGTGTTAAAATCATTACATAGAATATCTATATATTGTAAAAAGAGGAGGGTGTGTCATGCAAAAGAGAAGGTTGCCATTATTGCTTTGTTTTGTTTTGTTGATTTGTCTGTTAGCAAGCTGCGGAAAAAATGGGGACAACCATAAAGAATCCGGCAAAGAAACACAGACAGAACAGGGAAGTAGTGAAACGGGGGAAAGTGTTGATAAAACTGAGGATTCCAAGGAAGATTCCCTGACAGAAAACCAAACAACAAATACACAGGATACGGAGAGTCCGGATTCCGAGATGGATTCAACGAAAACGGACGAGCCTGTTTCATCCGAAACAGAATCGGAATCCGGTTTGGAGCCGGCGTCCGAAACAGGAGAACCGGCTTTTGAGCCGAAGCCATCTGAGACGGAAGAACCAACAGAAACGCAGTACACATATAAAGCACTAAACAAGACAATGTATGTGACGGACGGCGTAAATGTTCGTGACCTGCCATCTTCGGATGGAAAGAAACTTGGCAGTCTTTCAGAAGGTGACGCAGTTACGGTTACCGGGCAGTGTAATGAAACGAAATGGTATCGTATTGCGTATAATAACCAGACAGGATATGTAAGTAACAAATATCTTACCGACACAAAACCACAGGAGTCAACGGAAGAACCGGCACCACCGACACCGTCGGGCCCAACGGACACGGTTTCCAACGGATGGGAGAATGTTCCTGACTTCTCCGGCAAGGATTATTCTGCGGAATATATGGCACAGACCATCGTAGATTGTATTATTACAGACTCTATGTCTGATTTTGAGAAAGCAATTACCATTCACGACTGGCTGACCTTTAATTTAGATTATGACCACACCTTTACCAATTATCATGTAAAAGAAGCGCTTCGTGACAGAACCTGTGTATGTCAGGGATATGCAGAGGCGTTTGAGATGATGGCTGAGATGGCAGGCTTAGAAGCCAGCTTTGTTGGCGGAACCGGAATTAATAGCAAAGGTGAGTTGGAAAGCCATGCGTGGAATCAGGTAAAAGTGGATGGTACATGGTATAACGTGGATGTAACGTGGGACGACCCTTCTAATGGAGCGGGAAAAGATCCGGATGACCATAGCGGAAACCGGTATGATTATTTTCTGGTTTCAAAAACAGAATTATCAAAAGACCATACGGCGGATGATTATCATGAAGGAGAAAAGAGCTGCCCACAGACATATGACAGAGTTAAAATCCTAAAATATGCTGCAAACAGCGGCTTATATGGAGATGTTGTATTTGTACAGAATACAGATGATGCGAATACGGCTATCAAGAAATATATGGATGCAAACAAAACATCGGCAATGCTTTGGATTTATGATACTTCAATTACGGACAGTAATAAAGCAGCTTATTTACAGAACTTTATTGCGGGCCTTAAATATTTGGTAACGCCGGCTTCCACTTTTTTGTTCTCGGATGATGGTATTATAAAATGCCAGATTAGCTTCAAGACTTCTTCGGAATGGAACAGCATTCCGGTTGTGACAAATGTGACGGAATTTAAAGCGTTATTAGACCAAAAGGGAGATGCAGGAGTCTCTAACTATACAGTCCGCTATGAGCCTGCAAGCGGCGAGCCACAGATTGATGCTTCCAAATATGGTTTCATGATTTCTTACAATACATACAATGGTGGAAACTGGTGGTTTGCAACAGTTACAATTAAATAAAATGTAAAAACACACCCCCTCCTTATCGGATATCCGGTAAGGAGGGGGTGTGTTAAGAAGCGCTCTGCTAAAGATATGTACGCTTTGTATTTTATGCAATTCCGCCCTTTACAGGTGCAAGGAGAACTTTTCCTGTTCCTCTGTATACATTTACAAGACCTTCACCGGAAGCGGCAGAACCGATAAGACTCTTGCCGGAGCGTTCCACAGTAAAGTCTAAAGAGCCACTCCATGCGATTGCCATATTTCCATCTACTTTCAATACGTCATTTTCTAATGTGATTTCAACCAATTCTTCAGCAGGACATTCGGATTCCACACACAGGATGCCTCTTCCCTGAAGCCCAAGATTGAATAAGCCTTCTCCACCGGCAACCGCAGAAGAAATATTAGAGCGCATTACGGCTTTGTGCTGTAAAGAAGATTCGCAGGCTAAGAACAAGCCATCGTCTAATACAATAGAACCGTTCCAGTCGGCTATGTCAATCAATAGGATGTACTTATAAGTAGGTTCTAATACAAGAGTACCATTTCCTGTATATTCCGGTTTTATGGCAGATTCGCCGGTTACAGAACCGCGTAAAGCTTTTCCGAACAAATCGCCTACGCCTTTTACTCCGGTGGTTGCGTTTACATTTCCTACAGACCACTGCATTGCGCCGGCCTGAACCGTAACGTTTGATTTTGCTACATCAACGACCACCTGACGCTTCCGTACGTTCATCTCATTGCAGAAATAAGCAGTTGCGGCAGAAGATGGCGAAACGCTTAAATCACGCTGATACTCAATAACGGTAAATGCACCTTTCGAATCAAGCGTTCTGATGTCGTCATTGTTTAAGAAATTGTTGATTTTGTACACAATAATATCCCCTTTCTAAACGAAACTCCAAAATAAATTAACGAGTTGAATTTATTATAATTTACTTCACCCCGCTAATCAATATACCTTTGTGATTTTATAAAAGTTTTAAGCCCTTGTTAAGGTTCTACTCCTCTAGCAATTCCAAACCTGTAATATCCGGCTCGATCACAAGGGAGTAATTGGTGTAATATACTACAAATCCCGGAGCGGAACCGCTTGGTTTTTTGAGATTTTTTTTCTGTAAATAGTCAATCTCTATTTTATCACTATCCCGTCCCTTAGAGTAGTAGCCGGCAAGACGGCCGGCTTCTTCAAAAACTCTGTCCGGAAGTTCTTCATTATTGGCTTTGACGATAACATGGGAGCCTGGCATGCCCTTTGCATGAAACCACCAATCGTTACCGGTAGCGACTTTAAAGGATAATTCATCATTCTGGTAATTATTTTTGCCAACATAGATATCATATCCATCAGTAGAACGATAGTGGAAAGGCTTGCTTTTTACTTTTTCTTTTTTGGCACTTCGGTTCTTTTTGATAAAACCGTATTCTATAAGTTCTTCTTTAATTTGGATCAAATCGTCAGAAGATACGGCAATGTCCAAGGCGTTTTGGATGGATTCCAAATGCGTAATCTGATCCTTTGTTTCCTTGATAAGAGATTCTAAGGCTTCGTCGGTACGTTTCAGTTTGCTGTATTTTTCGAAGTATTTCTTGGAATTATCCAAAGCCGATAGTGTTTCGTCCAAAGGAATTCGAATGATAGCGTTGTTGTCATAATAGTTTTCAACCTCTATGAACTTAGCGCCTTCTTCCACGCCATAGCCATAAGCCTGCAATAATTCGCCGTAAAGTTTATACTTATCCTTTTTTTGGGCGTCGTTTCGCTGTTTTAGCTGTAAATCATATTTCTTTACACTACGTTCTAATGCAGTGGCAACGATTTTGCGCAGGTCAATTGATTTTTGGCGGATTCTCGAATAGGCATTTTTCTCTGCATAATAGTCTTCCAGCACCAAAGAGATGGAAGCAGATTCCGTAGTATCATAGTGTTCATACATGGTAAGAACTACGGAAGAAAAATCAACAGGCTCTTTACCGCTTCGGACAATGTTTGGTGTATATTTGTGTTCATGAATATCTTCCATAAACCAGCAGAAATTATTTGCTAAATGTAGAAGTTTGTCTTCTGAAAAGGAAGATACTGCTGCATCGCCATCCAAACCGGCGCGATAAGCGATTTCATTAGCGATTAAAGGGCTGATGCCTGTGAAAGTAGTATAAATTGCTTTATTTACCGGCATTGCTTTTTCTTTTATTGCCAGAACAAATTCCTCGCGGGTACATTCGAGGGGGTTTTTCTTTTCTCCTTGTGTGGCAGGAATAAAATATTTTCTGCCCGGTAATACTTCACGAATAGAACTTGTCGCACTGGAAATGCGCTTAATACTGTCAATAATCGTACCGTCTTCGTCGCAAAAGATAATATTAGAATGTTTTCCCATTAGTTCTACGATTAATGTTTTTTTGCACAAATCGCCCAATTCATTTAAGTGTTCAATCTCAAAGTTGATAATACGCTCTAACGACGGCTGATAAATACGGATGATTTTGCCGTTTGCAATATGTTTTCGAAGCACCATACAAAAAGTCGGAGCCTGAAGCGGACTTTTTTTATTTTCCTGTGTCAGATATACAAATGGAAGAGAGGCGCTGGCGGATACAGACAAACGAAACTGTCCGCTTGTTCCTTTGCAGGTAAAAAGCAGTTCATCCGGTTCCGGCTGAGCAATCTTAGAAATACGTGCATTTTCTAACACCTGATTCAATTCATATACTAAATTTGAAATTACAATTCCATCTAATGCCATAATAAACCTCCTATAAGAATTGGCTTTTTCATTATAAAACAGTTTGACGAAAGTGGCAATTGCCATTATAATATTTATATCTATGCATACAGGTTTTGAAGACGAGAGATGCATAGCAGATATTTTGCAGTTTTGAGAGGTTTATCATGATTAAAAGTATGACCGGTTTCGGGCGTTGTGAGGTTACGAACGAAAAGCGCAAATTTGCTGTGGAACTGAAATCCGTAAATCACAGGTATCTTGATGTGAATATCAAAATGCCAAAGAAATTGAACTTTTTTGAAAGTACGATTCGTAATCTTTTAAAAGAATACATGGAACGCGGTAAGGTAGATGTATTCATTACATACGAAGATTACAGCGAGGATAATTTTTCCTTAAAATATAATCCGACTCTGGCCGGTGAGTATTTAAAACACTTAAATGATATGGCAGTGCAATTTGGATTGGATAATGATATTCGTGTCAGCACGCTGTCCAGATATCCGGAAGTTCTTGTTATGGAAGAACAGAATATTGATGAAAAGGAACTTTGGTCGGAACTTGAGACAGCGCTTCGCGGTGCTTGTGAGCAGTTTGTAGAAAGCAGAATCCGTGAGGGCGAGAATTTAAAAAATGACCTTTGCGACAAGCTTGACAAAATGCTTGAATATGTGGACTTTATTGAAGAGCGTTCTCCGATTATTATGAAGGATTACCGTACACGTCTGGAAGATAAGATTCATGAGCTTCTTGGTGACAGACAGATTGATGAAGGTAGGATTATTACAGAGGTGACCATCTATGCAGATAAGATTTGCGTAGATGAAGAAACCGTAAGACTTCGCAGCCATATTCAGTCGGTTAAAGATACCTTAATCAAAGGTGGGGGTTGCGGACGTAAGCTTGACTTTATTGCTCAGGAAATGAACCGTGAGGCAAACACAATTCTTTCCAAGGCAAACAGTCTTGAGATTTCGGATGCCGGAATCAACTTAAAAACAGATATTGAAAAAGTTAGGGAACAGATACAAAATATTGAATAGCAGTTCTAATTATGAAGTTAAAGGTTTGGAGAATATGAAAAAGGGAATATTAGTTGTAGTTTCCGGTTTTTCCGGTTCCGGAAAAGGAACCATTATGAAACGCCTTATGAGCAAATACGGCAAGAATTATTCTTTATCCGTATCGGCTACTACAAGAGCACCAAGACCGGGAGAAGTTCATGGCGTTGACTATTTTTATTTATCAACAGATGAATTCGAGAGTATGATTCAAAATGACCAATTGATTGAATATGCAAAGTATGTAAAAAACTATTACGGTACGCCTAAGGCATATGTAGAAGAGCAGTTAAACGCCGGAAAAAATGTCATCCTTGAGATAGAAATGCAGGGGGCGATTAAGGTAAAAAAGAAATATCCAGAAACAATTTTATTATTTGTAACTGCTCCAAGTGCAGAAGAAGTAAAAAAACGCTTAATCGGACGTAATACGGAATCTATGGACGTTATCGATGCAAGAATGCAGCGTGCATATGAGGAGTCTTTTG
Source organism: uncultured Agathobacter sp. (assembly GCA_944381555.1). GTDB lineage: Bacteria > Bacillota > Clostridia > Lachnospirales > Lachnospiraceae > Roseburia. Next base: position 26,316 of record CALWLL010000027.1, read on the forward strand.
GCTTGGATGATTATGATTATTTAGTGATTAACGATGAGCTTGATGAGTGTGTGGAATGTGTAAACGACATCATTATGAGTGAACGCGCACAGGATACCGCCAAAAATGAATCTCATCGTGTATCTGCTAATATAGATTTTATAAACAATATAAGAAAAGAGCTTTTAAGCTATTCGAAAGGAGTATAATATGATCCATCCATCTTATGTAGAACTTATGAAAGTAGTAAACGAAGACGTTATTATCGGAGAAGAACCGGTAGTAAACAGCCGTTATTCCATCGTTTTAGCCGCTGCGAAAAGAGCACGCCAGATTATCGACGGTGCTGAACCAATGGTTGAGAATCCAAAATGCAACAAACCATTATCTATCGCAGTTGAAGAAATTATGAATGGCGACGTTAAAATTATCGCTGACGAAAATAATTAATTAAAGGAGAGGACTGCCGTTAGATGCATATGGCAGTCTTTTTGTTTTAAATGAGTATTTTAAAAGATAAAAAATTATTATTTATTTCACTTGGATGCGACAAAAATCTGGTGGATTCCGAATTTATGATTGGGATGCTGACGGAGGAAGGCATAATCCTATGCGATGACGAAACACAAGCAGATATAATCATCATTAATAGCTGCTGTTTTATCAATGATGCAAAAGAAGAGAGTATTAACACTATTTTGGAAATGGCAGAGTATAAAAAAGCCGGAAACTGTAAGGCTTTGATTGTTACAGGCTGTCTTTCCCAGCGTTATCAGAATGAAATCAAAGAAGAAATCCCTGAATTAGATGCAATTCTTGGCACAAACTCTTATGATGCAATCGCAGAAGCCGTAAAAGAGGCATTGGGACAAAAATATTATAAGAATGTAAGTGCCTTAGAGGGGCTTCCAAAGCTTTCCAACAAGCGTGTTGTAACTACCGGCGGGCACTATGCACATTTAAAAATTGCAGAGGGATGCAACAAAAACTGTACGTATTGCATTATTCCGTCCATTCGCGGACGTTTCCGAAGCGTACCAATGGAAGAACTGGTAGAGCAGGCAAAAACACTTGTTGAAAATGGTGTAAAAGAATTGATTCTCGTTGCGCAGGAAACGACCCTTTATGGGATTGATTTGTACGGAGAAAAATCACTGCACAAATTATTGGACGAACTGAATAAAATTCCCGGATTATTCTGGATTCGTATTATGTACTGTTATCCTGAAGAGATTTATGAAGAATTGATTGCATCTATGATTCGTAATAAAAAAGTGTGCCATTATCTTGATATGCCGATTCAGCATTGCAATGATACCATTTTAAAAAGAATGGGCAGAAGAACCAGCCGCAGGGAGTTAGAAGAGCGGATACGATACCTAAGAGAGCGTATTCCTGACATTACGCTTAGAACCACGCTTATTTGCGGCTTTCCGGGAGAAACGGAAGAAATGCATGAGGAATTAATGCAGTTTATCAATGATATGGAATTTGACCGTCTGGGCGCTTTTGCATATTCACCGGAAGAAGGAACTCCTGCTGCTGCTTTCCCAAATCAGGTAGATGAGGAAGTAAAGCTTGACTGGCAGGCTGATGTAATGGAACTTCAGGAAGAGGTTATTTTTGATAAAAATGAGACCTTAATCGGTCTTGAAACTTATGCATTTGTTGAAGGAAAAGTTGCAGATGAAAATGCTTATATCGGAAGAACCTACCGTGATGCTCCAAACATTGACGGATATATTTTTATCCAGACAGACGAAGAACTTATGACAGGTGATATTATTAAGGTCAAAGTCACCGGAGCATATGAATATGATTTAATCGGAGAACTGTGCTGAAAGCACAGAAAGGAGTATAACGAATGAACTTACCTAACAAATTGACAATTTTACGCGTAATCATGATTCCGTTTTTTGTGTTTTTTATGCTTGCTCCATATTTTGAGGGGTATGGCAATTATATTGCGGCAGCAATCTTTATTATCGCAAGCCTGACAGACTTTTTAGATGGATATCTGGCAAGACGTGATAACTTAGTAACAAATTTCGGCAAATTTATGGACCCGCTTGCTGATAAACTTCTTGTTTGTTCTGCTTTGATCTGCCTTGTTGAGATGGGACAGTTAGCATCATGGATTGTCATCATCATCATATCCAGAGAGTTTATTATCAGCGGCTTCCGTTTAATTGCTTCCGACAATGGAGTTGTAATTGCAGCAAGCTACTGGGGAAAATTCAAAACATTTTTCCAGATGGTTATGGTTATTATGCTAATCATCAATATACAGAATCCGGTTTATCAGATTGTGGCAACTGTTGTGACATACATTGCGCTGATTTTAACCGTAATTTCATTGGTTGATTACATTATAAAAAACAAAAATGTATTAAAGGATCAAAAATAGGAATCTGCCATGACGGAACACAAATTGTTACAATTGTTATCAGAGCATAATCTAAAAATTGCCACAGCCGAAAGCTGTACGGGAGGATTGGTTTCGGGCTTATTATGTGATATTCCGGGGATTTCTGCATTTTTTGAAGAAGGCTTTGTTACCTATTCGGAGAATGCCAAGATAAAAAATCTTGGAGTATCTGCGGAAACAATTGCAAAGTACGGTGTTGTAAGCTGTGAAACAGCGGAAGAAATGGCAAAAGGAGCCGCAAAACGTGCAAACGCGGATTGTGCTGTAGCAACGACAGGTATTGCTGGCCCCACAGGCGGAACGGCAGAAACACCAGTCGGCTGCGTATGTATCAGTTGTGTGGTGAATGGGCAGATGCACAGCGAACGCTTGATGTTTGAAGGCAGCCGCATGGAAATACGAATGCAGGCTGCGGCGTATGCATTAGAAATGTTGTGCAGACAAATCGAATCAAAATATAAAGGAGTAAGCGGATCATGCGAATTATAGCCGGAACAGCCAGAAGCCTTCCACTTAAAGCACCGGAGGGACTCGACACAAGACCAACCTCTGACCAGATAAAAGAAACATTATTTAATATACTACAGACAGATATTTGCGGCTGTTATTTTCTTGATTTATTTGCAGGAAGCGGACAAATAGGCTTGGAAAGCCTTAGTCGCGGAGGAGAGTACGCTGTTTTGGTTGAGAACAATCGCAAGGCTGCAAAATGCATTGAGGAGAACATACATTTTACGAAATTTGACAAAAAGGCAAGAGTAATTGTCAGTGACGCTGTGTCTGCTTTATATACCTTAGAAGGGAAATACAAATTCGATATTATATTTATGGACCCTCCATACAATAAGGAGCTTGAAAAGGATGTATTAAGATATTTATCCACATCTTCTTTATTAAAACCGGATTCGAAGGTAATTGTAGAAGCATCTGCCGAAACGGATTTTGATTATGTAGAAGAGATGGGCTTTGAAATCACGAAATATAAGAAGTATAAGACCAATGGTCATGTATTTTTAAAGAGAAAAAAGGAGTAAAAGTATGAAAAAAGCAGTTTATCCGGGAAGCTTTGATCCAATTACATTTGGTCACCTTGATATTATAAAGCGTTCTGCTAAAATGGTAGATGAGCTTGTGGTTGGCGTGCTGCATAACAGTGCCAAAAATTCGTTGTTTTCTTTAGAAGAACGTGTTAATATGATTAAAGAGATGACAAAAGATATTCCAAATGTAAAAGTGGAATCCTTTGATGGTCTGCTGGTGGATTATATGCGCCGGATCGGGGCGAATATTATCATTCGCGGACTTCGTGCAGTTACGGATTTTGAATACGAATTACAGCTTGCACAGATTAATCATGTTCAGAATGAAGAGATTGAGACCTTGTTCTTAATTACAAATTTGAAATATTCCTATCTCAGTTCTACTATTGTTAAGGAGATTGCTTCTTATGGCGGAGATATTTCAAAATTCGTTCCGAAACAGCTTATGGATTGCATTTATGAAAAATATAATGTAAAAAATCTTTAAAACATAAGGAGAATACTTATGAGCAGCAGAATTGAACAGATTATTGATGAAATTGAAGATTACATTGATTCTTGTAAGTTTCAGCCATTATCTTCTACGAAAATTATTGTAAATAAAGAAGAACTGGACGAGCTTATTGCGGAATTACGCAAGAAAACACCGGAGGAAATCAAAAGATACCAGAAAATCATCAGTAATAAAGAAGCTATCCTTGCAGATGCACAGGCAAAAGCAGACCAGATTATAGCACAGGCGCAGATTCAGACTAATGAGCTTGTGTCCGAGCATCAGATTATGCAGCAGGCATATGCACAGGCAAATGAAGTTGTTATGATTGCGACAAAACAGGCGCAGGAGATTTTAGATACTGCAACAAACGAAGCAAATAACATCCGTATGAGCGCTATGGCTTATACAGATGATAAGTTAAAAAATGTAGAAGATATCCTTGTTAATTCAATTGATACTTCTAAGGCTCGTTATGATAATTTAATCAATTCCCTTCAGGGTTTTCTTGATATGGTTGTTGCAAACCGCATGGAATTATTTCCGCCAACGGAGCCGGAACCAGCGCCAGTACCAAAAAAGACAAAAGAAGCGGAGCGTGTTGACGCAATTGACTTATCTGTTATAAATATAGAAACAGAGAATCAGGAGTAAAAAGGACAGAAGTATTTTGCCTTTTATATATGTTTTTACAGATAAGCCGGAAGGCTTAATGATAGAGGCTGTTTGTGCAAGTCCTGATATTCCTCCAAAGGACAGAAGCTGGATGGCAATCATATATTTTTGCTCTTCAGAAAGTGTTCCAAGGCGGGAAAGCAGGGATATCCCATTTGTGATTTCAAGATTTCCCAACAGGATTACAGAACCCAGTGAAGTGTTCTGCCATAGATGGAATATCATCTGTGACAGCAGGGAAAACATAACAATATAACCGCATATTTTGATAAGCGACTCAAAACCGCTTATAATACCGGCGTCAATGATTTGCATATCTAATTGAAATCTTGATGCCGATTTTTTTTGAGTCTGTCCTGTTTTATTGGTTCTGCTGAATATGAGCAGAACGACGGATAAGAACAGAGGAATCAGATATAACAGGATGTATGTGGTTGTTTTATAATCAGCATTTGGAAACAGAGTTGGCAGTACATAGCCGCAGACATACATGGTGCTGAAATTATTGGCTGTTATACATAGAATGACAGCCTGTCTTTTTGTTAATAAGGAGTGTGAATAGAAGTCAGCGGACAATTTTGCGCCAATGGGAAAGCCGAATATAAACCCGCATATAAGCGTAAGCAGAATGGCAAGAAGATTGGAACCGCTTTTGAGACTTTCCATAAACTTACTTTGCAGCAAAATCCGGGATAAAACCGTAAATGAAAACAGTGCAGGAAAAATTTGATGAAACCATGTTAAAATCCCCTGCTTTGAGGCTTCAAAGGCAACTTCCGGATATAATAGAGAGCAGATAACTAAAAATGTAAAAATAAAACTAAACAATACTTTTTTCATATTATTATTTATGATATACAGGAGGCATTTATGAGAGTTTTAGAAAATTTACAACCGAAGAGAGTATTTTACTATTTTGAAGAAATTGCAAAGATTCCGAATGGTTCCGGCAATACGAAACAGATTAGCGATTATCTGGCTGGTTTCGCAAAGGAGCATAATCTGGAGTATTATCAGGATGCATTAAATAATATCATTATCATCAAAGAAGCAACAGCCGGATATGAGGGTGCAGACCCCGTAATCATTCAGGGACATATGGATATGGTTTGCGAAAAAGAGAGTGGTTCTGCCATTGATTTTGAAAAAGACGGTTTAGAACTTTATGTAGAAGACGGTTTTGTAAAGGCAAAAGATACGACGTTAGGCGGAGATGACGGCATCGCCGTTGCCTATGCATTAGCACTCTTAGAATCTACAGAGTATGCGCATCCACGTCTGGAAGCAGTAATTACAGTTGACGAGGAAACCGGTATGAACGGTGCATACGGCATTGATTTATCTATGTTAAAGGGAAGAAAAATGTTAAATATCGACAGTGATGAGGAAGGCATTTTCCTTACAAGCTGTGCAGGGGGAACTGCTGTTAAAGCTGTTATTCCGGTTAAACGCAATACCGAAAGCGGTGTTGCCTTAAAGATAAAAGTGGACGGACTTTTTGGCGGACATTCCGGTGCTGAAATTCATAAAGAGCATGGAAATGCTGACATTTTAATGGGAAGAGTGCTAAATAATATTGCAAAGGAAGTTCCGTTTGGAATCATAAATCTTTGCGGCGGACTAAAAGATAATGCGATTCCAAGAGAATGTACGGCTGACTTATTGGTGCCGGAAGAGTGCGTAGACAGAGCAAAAGAAATTGTTGCAGAGCAGTCAGAAGCATTCAAAAAAGAATTTTTTATATCAGACCCGGAGGTTTTGGTTACAGCGTTTGAGGAGGGCGTTAAAGAGGCGGCAATTCTAGATTTCGTGTCTTTGAATAAAGTGCTATGTTATTTGCGCATGATTCCAAATGGCGTCCAGAACATGAGTCAGGCAATTGCAGGACTTGTTGAGACCTCTTTAAACCTCGGAATTATGGAACTAAAAGAGGATGCACTGATTACGGAAACTTCTATCCGCAGCTCGGTAGGAAGCCGCAAGGCAGATTTAAGAGATAAACTTGTAAATATCATTGAATTGGTAGGCGGAGAAGCAGAAATTATCGGGGATTATCCGGCATGGGAGTATAAGGCAGAGTCGAAACTTCGCCAGGAAATCAAAGCTGCATATCAGACGGTATATGGGGAAGACCCGGAGTTTACCGCAATTCACGCAGGATTAGAGTGCGGTATTTTATCAGAAAAGATACAGGATTTGGACTGTGTATCGTTTGGACCGCAGAACTTAGATATTCATACGCCAAAGGAACGCCTTAACATTGCTTCAACCGAACGCGTATGGAATTTCCTTGTAGAATATTTAAAACAGGCAAAATAACGTAAGGGGAATAGGGATTAAAATGATGCGAGTCGACAAGTATCTGGCGGATTGTGGGCTGGGTACAAGAAGTGAAGTAAAGAAGTATATAAAGGCAAAGCAGATTACAGTAAATGGCACCATAGTTCTAAAACCAGAATTCAAAATCGAAGAAAATACGGACGTAGTTAATTTCAAAGGCCAGACCATAGTATATGAAAAGTATGTATATTATCTTTTTCATAAACCTGCCGGCTGTGTTACGGCAATGCAGGATAATCTCCATAAAACAGTTATGGATTTTTTCCCCGAAGAAATCAAAAAGAAGGGTGTTGCACCGGTGGGAAGACTGGACCTTGATACAGAAGGCTTGCTTTTATTGACAAATGATGGAGCGCTGACGCATCATCTGCTTAGTCCGGCTCATCATATCCCAAAAACTTATTATGCTATTCTGGATAAAGAGGTACCGCAGGAGGCAGTCGGGAAGTTTAAAAGAGGTACAGATATTGGAGATGATAAACCGACGCTCCCGGCAGAACTTGTGATTCTCCCGGAGAAAACTGCCGCAGAACTTACTATTTGCGAAGGACGTTTCCATCAGGTAAAGAGAATGTTTGAAACAGTCGGATGTGCGGTCACATATTTAAAAAGATTGTCTATGGGAAGTCTTGTATTGGGGGATTTGCCATCCGGGGAGTATCGTAAGCTCACTGAGGAAGAAGTGAAGCTATTATTAAGCTACTAACATATTGCAGATATATTTGCAGACATCAATTGGAGGATTTAGATGTACAAAGGTTATTTACCAATTTCAAAAGAAGATTTAAAAGAGCGTGGGATAGAGCAGCTTGACTTTGTCTATGTCATTGGAGATGCATATGTAGATCATCCTTCCTTTGGACCGGCAATCATTTCCCGTGTGTTAGAGTCGCACGGATATACAGTGGGGATAATTTCCCAGCCTGACTGGAAAGATGAGAACTCCATCTCTGTTCTGGGAGTTCCGCGCCTTGGTTTTTTGGTATCCGGTGGAAATATGGATTCTATGGTAAATCACTATTCAGTTTCTAAAAAACGAAGAGAGATGGATTCCTTTACTCCGGGAGGCGTTATGGGGAAAAGACCGGATTATGCCACAGTTGTATACTGCAATCTCATTCGCCGCAGCTATAAGAAAACGCCAATCATTATCGGCGGAATTGAAGCAAGTTTAAGGCGGCTTGCACATTATGATTACTGGTCAAATAAAGTAAAACGTTCTATTTTATTGGATTCGGGGGCAGATTTGATTTCCTATGGTATGGGGGAAAGAAGCATCGTTGAGATTGCAGATGCCCTTGATTCGGGAATTGTGGTAAAAGACATTACATTTATCGATGGAACTGTTTACAAAACGAGAGAAAAAGAAAGTATTTATGATGCATTATGGCTTCCGGAATGGGATGAAATTAAAGCAGATAAGCGTAAATTTGCAGAAAGCTTTTATACGCAGTATTGCAATACCGATCCATTTTCCGGGAAACGTCTGGTGGAAAGTTATGGGACAAACTTTGTAGTACAGAATCCGCCCCAGAAACCATTGTCACAGGAAGAAATGGATGCGGTCTATGCACTTGCGTATATGAGAAATTATCATCCGTCTTATGAATCGGCAGGCGGAGTTCCAGCCATTCGTGAGATTAAGTTTTCTCTGGTCAGCAATCGCGGCTGTTTTGGCGGATGCAGTTTTTGTGCGCTGACCTTTCATCAGGGCAGAATTATTCAGACCCGAAGTCATGAATCGATTATAGAAGAAGCGAAAATCCTTACCGAAGATCCTGAGTTTAAGGGATATATTCATGATGTCGGAGGTCCGACTGCAAACTTCCGCGCCCCTGCATGCAAAAAGCAGCTTACCAAAGGGGCTTGTCCGAATAAGCAGTGCCTATTTCCAACTCCTTGTAAGAACCTTGAAGCAGACCATAAGGATTATATGGAACTGCTTAGAAAATTACGTGAACTGCCTAAAGTTAAGAAGGTATTTATTCGCTCCGGCATTCGTTTTGATTATCTGATGGCAGATAAGGATAAGTCATTTTTGCGTGAACTATGCGAGCATCATGTAAGCGGACAGCTTAAGGTTGCGCCTGAACATATTTCGAATGCTGTATTAGAAAAACTTGGTAAGCCATCGGCAGAGGTTTATAACAGGTTCGTACAGGCGTATAAAGATATGAACAAAAAAATCGGGAAAGAACAGTATCTTGTACCATATCTGATGTCTTCACACCCGGGTTCTACCTTAAAAGAGGCAATTGAACTTGCAGAATATTTAAGAGATTTGGGCTATATGCCGGAGCAGGTGCAGGATTTTTATCCGACGCCGTCTACAATTTCTACCTGTATGTATTATACAGGCTTAGATCCAAGAACGATGGAACCGGTCCATGTTACTTCAAATCCGCACGAAAAAGCAATGCAGCGGGCTTTGATTCAGTATCGAAACCCTAAGAACTACGATTTGGTATATGAAGCACTTACAAAGGCAGGGCGGCAGGATTTGATTGGCTTTGATAAGAAATGCCTGATTAAGCCGCGTAAAATTGGCAGAAATGTAGCAGGAAGCAAGCCTTTGCGGAATACCAAAACAAAAACTACTGTAAAACAAGGAAAGAAAAAGACGATTCGAAACGTCCATAAAAAGAAATCATGAAAGAATTTATCATTCAGAAAAACGAAGAAAATCAAAGATTTGACAAGTATTTAAAAAAGCTGCTGCCAAATGCAACGACAAGTTTTCTATATAAAATGATGCGTAAGAAGAATATTGTCATCAATAAAAAGAAAGCCACAGGAAATGAAAAACTGGCAGCGGGTGATGTGGTCCGTATATTTTTAAGCGATGAGACTTTCGATAAGTTTCATGTTGATACAGAAGAACTTCAAAAAGAATATGATATGCTTAAGTCCCTTGGTTTAAAGGGGCTTAAAGTCGTTTATGAAGATGATGATATGATAGTCGCGGATAAACCGTATAATATGCTCTCGCAGAAGGCGTCGGATAAGGATTTGTCTGCAAATGAATATTTACTTGGATATATGATAAGAAAAGGCGAATTACCCTTTGAAGTGTTTCAGACGTTTCGTCCCTCTGTAGTAAACCGTTTAGACAGAAATACAACAGGTCTGCTTTTGTTTGGAAAAACGTTAAATGCTTTGCAGGAATTGGGAGAACATATCAGAAACCGCTCCATTCAAAAATACTATCTCGCGATTGCCGCCGGAGAATTAAAGGAAGAGCTGAAACTAAAAGGTTATCTTTTAAAGGATGAAAAGGCAAATAAAGTGTCTTTTTACACAGAACCGATAGAAGGCTCCGATTATATTGAAACCAAAGTAAAACCAATGGTTTCAAAGAATGGTTTAACCTTGGTGGAAATTCATTTAATTACCGGAAAAACACATCAGATCCGTCTTCATCTATCTGCTATCGGACATCCGGTTTTAGGGGATATGAAGTATGGGGATGAGAGAATCAATAAGAAATACTATGAAAGTCATAAAGTAAATCATCAACTGCTGCATGCGTACCGTTTAAAATTTCCGGATGGACGTATCATCTGTTCAGAGCCTGCCGCAATATATGATAAATTACTTGAAAGTAAAAATATGCGGGAAAAAGCCGCAGAATAGCATTTATATTATCAAAAAGAGGAGAGTATATGGCAACTTGGAATTCCAGAGGTTTAAGAGGTTCAACCTTAGAAGAGCTTCTAAACCGTACGAATGAAAAATATCTGCAAAACAATCTGGCGTTAATTCAGAAGGTTCCGACTCCCATTACGCCGATCAATATTGATAAAGATACAAGACATATTACCTTGGCTTATTTTGATCAGAAGAGTACGGTAGATTACATCGGTGTAGTGCAGGGCGTACCAGTGTGTTTTGACGCCAAGGAATGCCATACGGATACATTTCCGCTTGCAAACATCCATGAGCATCAGATTAATTTTATGCAGAACTTTGAGAACCAGCAGGGGGTTGCATTTATCCTGATTTCTTTTACTCATAGAAATGAATTTTATTATATGAGATTCGAGGAACTGCTTAGATTCTGGAATCGGGCGAAAGAAGGCGGAAGAAAAAGTTTCCGCTATGAAGAATTGAAAAAAGAGTTCTTTTTAAATCCGCTGCAGGGTATTATGATTCCATATTTAGAAACCATACAAAAGGATTTGGATTTTAGGGCGGAAAACGAATAGAGGTTATAAGAAATAGACATAAGACATTTGTATTGACAATCAGGTATAGTTATCTTATAATATTCGTAATTTTATATAGTAGCACGTTACCATAGTGAAGTGAGGTTGAATATGAAAAACAGATTATTACATACGCCGGATGGAGTAAGGGATTTATACAATGGTGAATATAAGAAGAAGTTAATGATACAGGATGAACTGCACAGAGTATTTATGGAGTACGGCTGTTTTGATATACAGACTCCTACATTTGAGTATTTTGATGTATTCAGCAATCAGGTTGGAACAACTCCGTCTAAGGATTTGTTTAAATTCTTTGATAAAGAGGGAAATACCGTAGTGCTTCGTCCTGACTTTACACCTTCCATTGCAAGATGTACTGCGAAATATTACGCACCGGAGGAAGAACCGGTTAAACTATGCTATATGGGCAATACCTTTATCAATTCTTCCGATTATCAGGGAAGATTAAAAGAATCTACCCAGTGCGGGGTAGAATTTCTCGGAGACGGTTCAGCCAATGCAGATGCACAGATGTTGGCAATGGTAGTAGATTCTTTAAAGGCAATCGGAATTTACGAATTTCAGATTTCAGTCGGACATGCCGGCTTTTTTACAGCATTGCTGGAAGAAGCAAATGTAAGCGCAGAGCAGGAGAAGCATTTGCGGGAGCTGCTTTCCAATAAGAATTTTCTAGGGGTAGAAGCATTTATAGAACGTCTGGAAGTATCGGATGATATTAAACAGTTGTTTGCACTTCTGGCCAGATTTGATACATCTCCGGAAGATATCAAAAAAGCCCGTATCTGGGCCACGCAGTATCCGAAGGCCGCAGAAGCAGTTGCTGCATTAGATGAGTTAAACCGCATCTTAGAAGAAAAAGAAATCAATAATCATATCTCTTTTGAACTGGGTATGATTAGCAACTATCCGTACTACACAGGCATTATTTTTGAGGGATATACCTTTGGACACGGGGAGCCAATTGTAAAAGGGGGACGCTATGACAAATTGTTAAGTCATTTTGGCAAAGATGCACCGGCTATTGGCTTTGCATTTGTAGTAGACCAGCTTTTGGCGGCTCTGAAAGGGACGGATAACGCCGGACAAGGACGATATCTGACGTTTGCGCTTGGGAAAGGGCGTCTTGCCAAAAAAACACTCTCTCTTTTTGAAAAGATAGGCATTACCTGTGAGGAAATCTATGACCCGGATACGAGAAAGCTTATCTTTGTAAATGAAGCATTAAAACTTCGCTTTTTCCTTGCAAAGGGACCGGACGTTCCTACTTATGTAGAATATGGTGCAGCAGACATTGGTATTGTAGGAAAAGATACTATTTTAGAAGAAGGCAGAAACGTTTACGAAGTATTGGATTTAGGCTTTGGAAGCTGCCGTATGTGCATCTGCGGTCCGCAGGCAGCCTCCAAATTATTGCAGCATCAGGAACAGATTCGCGTAGCAACGAAGTACCCGCAGATTGCAAAGGATTATTTCTATAATGAAAAGCACCAGACAGTAGAAATTATCAAACTAAACGGTTCGATTGAACTGGCGCCAATCGTAGGATTATCAGATGTCATTTGCGATATTGTAGAAACAGGCGCTACATTAAAAGAAAATGGGCTTGTGGTTTTAGAAGAAGTATGTCCGTTGTCTGCGCGCATGATTGTCAATCAGGTCAGCATGAAAATGCAAAATGAGCGTATTACAAAACTGATAAGAGATTTAAGAAAGATTATCTAAAAATATAAAGTGGGGATTATTATGAGAATACTTGCATTAAACAAAGAAACAAAAAATGATTTATTGGAAAACTTATTAAAAAGAAGTCCAGGCCACTATGGGGAATTTGAAGGACGCGTAAACGAAATCGTTCATGCAGTCAGAGAAAAGAAGGATGCGGCACTCTATGCATATACAGAGAAATTCGATGGTGCGAAAATCGATGCCGATTCCATTCTGGTAACAGAAGAAGAGATAGAAGAAGCATATGGACTTGTTGAAGAGCGATTATTAAATGTTATTCGTAAATCCCTTATCAATATTCGCAAATATCACGAAAAACAGCTTCAGAATTCCTGGTTCACATCTGAAGCTGGTGTGATTCTTGGACAAAAAATAACTCCGGTAGATGTGGCAGGGGTATATGTGCCGGGCGGAAAGGCAGTATATCCGTCCTCTGTTCTTATGAATGTTCTTCCTGCAAAGGTTGCAGGCGTGCGCAAAATTATTATGACAACTCCGCCCGGAAAAGATGGCAAAGTTTGTCCGACTACGCTTGTTGCGGCAAAAGAAGCGGGTGTAGATGAAATATATAAGGCCGGGGGCGCACAGGCAATTGCAGCTATGGCATTTGGTACGGAAAGTATACCAAAGGTAGATAAAATCGTCGGACCCGGAAACATCTATGTTGCACTCGCCAAAAAAGCCGTATTCGGATATGTGAGCATTGATTCTATCGCCGGACCGAGCGAAATTCTTGTTCTTGCGGATGAAACAGCAAATCCAAGATTTGTAGCAGCGGATCTTTTATCACAGGCGGAACATGATGAACTGGCTTCTGCGATTCTTATAACAACCAGTCAGGAATTAGCAGAGCAGGTTTCTGTTGAGGCAGATAGATTTGCAGAATCACTATCCAGAAAAGAGATAATCAGCAAATCGCTTGAAAACTATGGCTATATTTTTGTGGCGGAAACGATGGAGGACGCCATTGATGCCGCTAACGAAATTGCTTCTGAGCACTTAGAGGTAGTAACGAAAAATCCGTTTGATACAATGACAAAAATCCGTAATGCAGGCGCTATTTTTATCGGCGAATATTCTTCGGAACCGTTAGGCGATTATTTTGCAGGACCAAACCATGTATTACCAACAAATGGAACGGCGAAGTTTTTCTCGCCGCTTAGCGTTGATGATTTTATAAAAAAATCAAGTATTGTTTCGTATTCCAGAGAAGCATTAGAGGCTGTCTATAAGGATATTGTAACATTTGCGGAGTGTGAGCAGTTAACTGCTCATGCAAATTCCATTCGTGTAAGATTTGAAGAGTAAAAAGCGGTTTGTCTTTTGACGGACTTTTTAGTATAATAGAAAAATAAGGATTCGGAGGAAATTGTTATGGCGATGCGGAATTCTACCATTAACAGAAAAACAAAAGAAACGAATATCCATTTAACATTTGCATTGGATGGAACAGGAGAATCCTCTGTAAACACAGGCATTGGTTTTTTTGACCATATGCTGGAAGGGTTTGCAAAGCATGGATTTTTTACTCTGGAATTAGATTGTGAAGGCGATATTGAAGTAGATACACACCATACAGTTGAAGATTGCGGAATTGTACTGGGGCAGGCGCTAAAGGAAGCAATCGGCGATAAAAAAGGCATCCGGCGCTATGGCAGCTTTGCGCTCCCAATGGATGAATCTCTCGTATTGTGCGCAGTAGACCTTTGTGGAAGACCGTATCTGTCTATGGATGATGTTTTTACGGTAGAAAGGATCGGTGATTTGGAAACCGAGATGATTCGTGAGTTTTTCTATGCAGTTTCTTATTCCGCAGGTATGAATCTGCATATTAAAGTCCTTGCCAAGGGAAACAATCATCATATGGCGGAAGCAATGTTTAAAGCATTTGCAAAAGCGCTTGATGATGCAGTAACATTAGATCCCCGGATTACTGACATTTTGTCGACGAAAGGAAGTTTGTAATGGAAACAAAGAATATTGTTGCCACCATATATTTAAAGGAGGGCAGGGCAGTAAAGTCTTTGACGGATTTTACGGAAATTGAAAATGTTTATGAACTCTGTCAGTTATATAATGACAGCGGTATTGATAAGATTCTTATTTTCGATTTATCCACCAGTGATGAAGAACATGAAAAGAACATAAATACCATCAGAAATATCAACCGGAGCCTTGAGATTAAAGTATGTGCAGGGGGAAATATTAACCGGCTCGAGGATATTAAGAAATTACTTTATGCCGGATGTATGCAGGTGATGTTAAATGCAGCCAAGCCAACAAGCATTGGACTTGCAGAGGAAGCGAGCGCACGCTTTGGAAAAGACCGTATTCTGGTCTCTGTTCATAACGTAGATTTTATCTTTAAGCACAAAACAGCCATTGAAGATACTTTCCATGAACTGTACATTTTAGATCCGGCGATTATCGAAGGGATTGAACATCTTACAACGGTTCCTTATGTGGTAAAAATGGAAGAGTATGATTATCATCAGATTCTTGCGTATTTAAGCAGTGATAAAATCAGAGGCATTGCAGGTCCGTTTATCAACGATCCAAAGATGGATGTTATGAAGTTAAAATCCAGACTTTCTGCTGATGGAATCAAAATGGATAACTTTGCACCGGATTTAAAATGGTCGGATTTAAGACCAAATTCTGATGGAATGATACCGGTTGTCGTACAGGATTATCGTACGGATGAAGTATTGATGTTAGCGTATATGAATGAGGAATCCTTCAACACAACCATAAACAGCGGCAGAATGACTTATTACAGCCGGAGCAGACAAGAGCTTTGGATGAAAGGCATGACCTCCGGTCATTACCAATATGTGAAATCTCTGACTGCAGACTGCGATTATGATACGATTCTTGCAAAGGTATCTCAGGTAGGCGTTGCCTGCCATACCGGAAGTCCGACCTGCTTCTTTCATAACATTGTGAAAAAAGAGTATATTGAGAAGAATCCTCTTAAAGTATTCGAAAGTGTCTATGATATTATTGCGGACCGGAAAGAGAATCCAAAGGAAGGCTCTTATACAAATTATCTTTTTGATAAAGGTACAGACAAGATATTAAAGAAACTCGGGGAAGAGTGTACAGAAATCGTAATTGCTGCCAAGAATCCCGATTCGGAAGAAATTAAATATGAAATTTCAGACTTTTTATATCACTGTATGGTACTTATGGTAGAAAAAGGGGTTACATGGGAAGAAATTACCAATGAACTTGCAAAGCGGTAAATAATGCCGTATTCAAAAACCACAGATTTTCTGTGGTTTTTTTTGGCGTTATCCTATATAATAGTGGAAGTGTAATATAATCACAAGAACAGCTTGTGATATAACAAATGAAACAGGAGATATAACTTTGAGAAAACTTGCATTAAATGATGAAATCCTGATGAAGGTGGAAAAGCCTGCAAGATACATCGGTAATGAATTAAATAGTATTGTTAAGAATCCAAAGGACGTGGATATTCGTTTTGTTATGTGTTTTCCGGACGTATATGAAATTGGGATGTCTCATCTTGGCATTCAGATTCTTTATGATATGTTCAACAAACGCGAAGATACCTGGTGTGAACGCGTGTATTCGCCATGGCCGGACCTTCATAAAATTATGAAACAAGAGCATATTCCGTTATTTGGGCTGGAATCTCAGGAGCCAGTCAAAAATGCGGATTTTCTAGGCATTACCTTACAGTACGAGATGTGCTATACCAATATTCTGCAAGTATTGGATTTGGCACAGATTCCGCTTCTTGCAAAAGACAGAACAGAAGAACATCCCCTTGTAATCGGTGGCGGTCCCTGTACCTATAATCCGGAACCGATTGCAGATTTCTTTGATATTTTTTATATTGGAGAAGGGGAAATCGCATATGACCAGATGCTCGATTTATATAAGAATATGAAAGCAGAAGGGGCAGAGAAAAGAGAGATTTTGCGTGCAATTTCTAAAATGGAAGGGTTATATGTTCCTTCTCTTTATAAGGTCACTTATAAAGAAGACGGCACCATTGATGCCTTTAAACCAATTTATGAAGATGTTCCGTCTACTGTTAAAAGACAGGTGTTAGTAGATATGACAAACGGCGTTTATCCGGAAAAACCGGTTGTGCCTTTTATTAAAGCAACACAGGACAGAGTCGTTTTAGAGATTCAGCGTGGCTGTATCAGGGGATGCCGTTTCTGTCAGGCAGGCATGATTTACCGCCCGAATCGTGAAAAAGATGTGTCTGTACTAAAGGAATATGCACAAAAAATGCTAAAGGCAACGGGACATGAGGAGATTTCCTTAAGTTCCCTTAGCTCCTCTGACTATTCGCAGTTAGAAGAGCTGGTTTCGTTCCTGTTGGATGAGTGTGCAAAACAGCATGTAAACATTTCGCTCCCTTCTCTTCGCATTGATGCTTTTTCTTTGGATGTAATGAGTAAAGTACAGGATATTAAGAAAAGCAGTCTTACATTTGCACCGGAGGCGGGCTCGCAAAGAATGCGTGATGTAATCAATAAGGGATTAACGGTTGAGGATATTTTAGACGGTTCGAAGCAAGCCTTCCTTGGAGGCTGGAATAAAGTAAAACTGTATTTTATGCTTGGCCTTCCTACGGAAACAGAGGAGGATATGCGCGCAATTCCCGAACTTGCAAATCAGATTGCAGCTTTATATTACGATACGGTTCCAAAAGAACAACGAGTTGGAAAGTGTCAGATTACGTTGAGTACTTCATTCTTTGTTCCAAAGCCTTTTACACCGTTTCAGTGGGCAAAAATGGAAAGCAAAGACGAATATTTAAGACGTGCCAAAATCGTAAATGACCATATGAAGGAACAACTGAATCATAAGAGTCTGCGATATAACTGGCACGAGGCTGATGTAACGGTATTGGAAGGCGTACTGGCACGCGGTGACCGTAAACTTTCTTCTGTGATTTTGCACGTCTACGAGCATGGCGGAATCTTTGATTCATGGAGTGAATTTTTTGATTTTGACCGTTGGATGCAGGCATTTAAAGCTTGCGGAATTGATATAGAATTTTATAATAACCGGATTCGTCCGGAGGACGAAGTTTTCCCCTGGGATTTCATAGATGTCGGCGTGACAAAAGAGTTTATGCTTCGGGAATGGAAGAGGGCCCTTGGAAAAACGGTAACACCAAACTGTAGAATGCGTTGTTCCGGTTGTGGCGCGAAACAGTATGGGGGAGGTGTCTGCTATGAAAATTAGAATAAAATTCCGAAAATGGGGCTGCATGAAGTTCATCGGACATCTGGATATGCTCCGTTACTTCCAGAAAGCCATGAGAAGAGCAGATGTAGATATTTGTTACTCAGAAGGTTTTTCCCCGCATCAGATTATGTCTTTTGCAGCGCCGCTTGGGGTTGGCATTACCAGTGATGGCGAGTACTTTGACATTGAAGTGCATAGCACAAAGACTACAAGAGAAATGTTATCCGATATCAATGCGGCAATGGTTGACGGTGTTGAGGTTACAGGATATGTGGCGCTGCCGGACAATGCCAAAACTGCCATGTCTATCGTAACGGCCGCAGACTATGTACTTTCTTATAAGGACGGTTATGAGAGTCCGTTTACATTAGAAGAGTGGAAGGCAGAGATTTTGGAACTTTTTACTTCAAAGGATTCGTTTCCAATTATTAAGAAGACGAAGAAAAGCGAAAAAGAAGTGGACTTAAAGCCACTGGTATATGATTTTAAAGTAATCGAGCAGAATCATAAGCCTGCATTTTACATGAACGTATCGACCGGCAGCGTAGATAATATCAAACCGGAGCTTTTATTGGCATCCATATATGAGAAACTTAACATTAACTATCAGGAAGAGGCGATTGCGATTCACAGACTGGATGTCTATGCGGCAGATGAAAAGACAGGAAAACAGATTTCCTTACTTGAAA
This sequence comes from uncultured Agathobacter sp., assembly GCA_944381555.1. Taxonomy (GTDB): domain Bacteria; phylum Bacillota; class Clostridia; order Lachnospirales; family Lachnospiraceae; genus Roseburia. Next base: position 45,152 of record CALWLL010000027.1, read on the forward strand.
TGGGAACCGTTCTTGAATAGAAGTTGAATATTTAGGAGACAGAAGATTATGAATCGGCTTGCAATTACAAGGGTTTCTGTTTATGAAAAGTCAAACAAAAAGCACCTTGCGTATATTATGCTGGATGAGAAACGGGAATTTGCAGATTTTCAGATATTTCATGAAGAGGAAACCCTATTAAACGGTATTTATGTAGGACGTGTGGAAAATATTGTGACAAATATTAAAGGTGCATTTATCCGAATATCTCCAAAACAGATTTGCTACCTGCCGCTGGAGGATTTGAAAGCGCCTATCTATGTCAAGAAGCAGTCAGCACACAAAACGTTATGTATGGGAGATGAAATTGTTATACAGGTCATAAAAGACGCTGTGAAGACAAAGGAGCCTGTGTGTTCGGCTAAACTTACCATGTCAGGAAAATACTGTGTTCTTACTACGGATAATACGTCATTTGGCATATCCAAAAAGATTACCGGAGCCAATCATCTTAAAATGAGCCAATATCTAAATGAATATATAGATACAGGCGCCCAACATGGTTTTGGCTTGATTATCCGCACAAATGCTTTAGAAGCAAAAGAAGAGGAATTGCGGACAGATATTGAAGAAACAATAACGCGTTTTGTGAAGTTAAAAGAAAAAGCGGTTCACCTTTGCGCCTATAGCGTACTGGAAAAGCCAAAAGCGCCTTTTTTGCAGAAGTTAAAATCCATCGACTTGTCAGTATTGGACGGAATCTATATGGATGAGGAGGATATTTTTAACGAGATAGCAGAGCATTTGCCGTACTTAAAAGAAAAAGGTCTATTAAAGCTGTATCAGGATGAGAAGGTATCATTAGGAACATTATATAATTTTCGCGGCTCACTGGATAAGCTGATTGAAAAGAGGGTATGGCTGAAATCTGGAGCAAATATCATCATAGAACAATTGGAAACCATGACGGTTATTGACGTTAATTCCGGTAAGAATAATTCTAAAAAAGAAGAGGCTGTTTTGGAAATCAACAAAGAGGCTGCTGTTGAAATAGCCAGACAACTGCGCCTTCGCAATATATCTGGGATGATTCTTGTTGATTTTATCAATATGAAGTCAAAGAAATATATGGATGAACTCATAACTTTATTAAAAGAGCAGATAAAAAAAGACCCGGTTCCCTGTGATTTTATAGATGTAACGAAACTAGGATTGGCAGAACTGACCAGAAAGAAGACCTATAAATCACTAAAGGAGCTATTGCAATAATAAAAAATCAAAAAATAGTTGACTTAAAGGAAAAGAAGTGCTATATTCTTAGAGTATGCCGCACAGTGAGGTAGAAGTCTGCTTATTTTTATGAAGAAAGCAGCACCGAAACTGGCGAGTAATGATAAAATAGGAGGTGCCATATGTACGCAATTATAGCAACAGGTGGTAAACAGTACAAAGTAGCCGAAGGCGATATCATTACCATTGAAAAGCTTGGTGTTGAAGCTGGTGAGAAAGTAACTTTCGAACAGGTTTTAGCTGTAGGTGGAGATGAACTTAAAGTTGGAGCTCCAACCGTAGCCGGAGCAACTGTAGAAGCTTCTGTAGTAAAAGAAGGCAGAGCTAAGAAAGTAATCGTTTACAAGTACAAGAGAAAAACCGGTTACCACAAAAAGAACGGACACAGACAGGCGTTCACACGGGTTAAGATTGAAAAAATCAATGCTTAATTACTATGTACGAAATGTACATGAGGAATTGTTATGACTAAAATAACGATTTATCGAAATCAGAATCATGATGTGGAGAGGTTTATCTGTACCGGTCATGCAGGTTATGCAGACAAGGGATACGATATTGTATGTGCAAGTATTTCGGTGCTTGTCATCAATACAATAAATTCAATAGAAGCATTTACTTCAACAGCTTTTCTTTGTGAAACAGATGAAGAAAATGGGGATATTGATTTTCGTTTTACAGAAGACATAAATCCGGATGCAGCCTTGTTGGTTGAATCCATGATTCTGGGACTTAAAGAGATACAAAATAACTATGGGAAGAAATTTCTCGTTCTAGACTTTAAGGAGGTGTAAAACCATGATGAAATTAAACCTTCAGTTTTTTGCTCATAAAAAGGGTGTAGGTTCTACAAAGAACGGCCGTGACTCTGAATCAAAAAGATTAGGAGCAAAAAGAGCAGACGGACAGTTCGTAAAAGCTGGTAATATCCTTTACAGACAGCGTGGAACAAAGATTCATCCGGGTACTAACGTTGGTATCGGCGGAGATGATACTTTATTCGCTAAAGTGGATGGTGTATTAAGATTTGAAAGACTCGGAAGAGATAAGAAACAGGCTTCTGTTTATCCAGTAGTTAACGAATAAGAACAAGGAACCCCGACTATACTATTAGCCGGGGTTTTGTGCTATTTTGATACAAAGCATTCCATTTGATGGTTATCATATATTTAATGAGGATGAAAATATGGGATTTGCAGATCGTGCAAGAATTATTATAAAATCAGGAAAAGGCGGAGATGGACATGTGTCTTTCCGCCGTGAAAAATATGTGCCGGATGGCGGGCCGGATGGCGGTGACGGTGGAAAAGGCGGAGATGTTATCTTTGTTGTGGACGAAGGGTTAAACACCTTAACGGATTACCGTCATAAAAGAAAATTTGCGGCTGAGCCGGGACAGGAAGGCGGCAAAAAGAACTGTCACGGAAGAAATGGTCAGGATTTAATCTTAAAGGTTCCACAGGGAACCGTAATCAAAGACGCGCAGACGGATAAGGTTATTGCAGACATGTCCGGGGACAATAAGCGGGTGGTAGTTTTAAGAGGCGGCAAAGGCGGTCTTGGAAATCAGCATTTTGCAACCGCAACAATGCAGGCTCCGAAGTATGCGCAGCCCGGCCAGGAAGCGATTGAAATTGAAGTAAAATTGGAACTTAAAGTTATTGCAGATGTTGGACTTGTTGGTTTTCCGAATGTAGGAAAGTCCACATTTTTATCGCGTGTAACCAATGCACAGCCTAAGATTGCAAACTATCATTTCACAACATTATCCCCAAATCTTGGCGTGGTAGATATGGACGAGGGCTTTGGCTTTGTAATTGCAGATATTCCAGGCTTGATTGAAGGGGCTGCGGAAGGAATCGGACTCGGTCATGAGTTTTTGCGTCATGTAGAGCGTACAAAAGTATTGATTCATGTTGTAGATGCTGCCGGAGTAGAAGGACGTGACCCAATCGCAGACATTCATGCAATCAACAAGGAATTAGAGGCTTATAATCCGGAGCTTCTTAAGAAACCACAGGTAATTGCAGCAAATAAAATTGATGCAGTATACGGAGATGAAAATGAAATCATTACCTCTCTTCGTAAAGAATTTGAAGAAAAAGAAGGGATTAAGGTATTTCCAATCTCTGCGGTAAGCGGTAAGGGATTAAAAGAACTTTTATATCATGTAAAGGAACTTTTAGAAACCTGTCCGAAAGAGATAACAATATTTGAATCCGAATTTGACCCATCTGTTATCTCTATTATAGATGAACCGTATACTATTGAAGTCGCAGAAGATGGCGCATATGTGGTAGAAGGACCAAAGATTGATAAGATGTTAGGTTATACCAACTTAGAATCAGAAAAAGGTTTCTTATTCTTCCAAAAATTCTTAAAAGAACAGGGGATTTTAGATGCATTAGAAGAAAAAGGAATTCAGGAAGGCGATACCGTTCGTATGTACGGCAATGAATTCGATTATTACAAATAAAGGAGAACGTTATGACAAGCAAACAGCGTGCATATTTAATGAGTCAGGCCAGTACTATGGAGCCGATTTTCCAGATCGGCAAAGCTTCCCTTACTCCTGAAATTATCACAGCTTTAGATGAAGCATTAGAAAAAAGAGAGTTAATCAAGGTATCTGTACTTAAGAACTGTGCAGATGAACCAAGTGAAATTGCGCGTGTAATCGGCGAAAGAACACGCAGCCAGGTGGTAAAGGTAATCGGAAAGAAGATGATTTTCTTCCGTCAGGCAAAGAAAAATACAAAATATCATCTTCCGGATTAAGAGGTATTTTCCATGAAAAAGCTTCCGCAGAAAATAGGTATATTAGGTGGTTCTTTTGACCCGATTCACAAAGGTCATATTTTTATGGCACTACATGCGCATGAACAGTACGACTTAGATAAAGTCTGGCTGATGCCAAACGGACATGCCCCACACAAAGATGAAGAGAAAATGACCGATGCCAAAGACAGACTTGCCATGTGCAAACTTGTGTCTGACCAATATACATTTATGGAAACCTGTGACATTGAAATCAGGTCAGAAGAATATAGTTATACGTATTTCACAATGCAGAAATTAGCACAAATCTACCCGGAGTATGAATTCTATTTTATTATGGGTGCTGATTCACTGGATTATTTTGAAAAATGGCGTCATCCTGAGATAATTGCATCTTTATGTAAAATACTGGTTGTAAACAGAGATGACTATCAGAAAGAAGATTTGATAAATAAGATAAACAGAATCAATCAGATTTTTCCGGCTGACATTCAGATTGTGCATTGTCCAAAATATGATGTATCTTCTACTGAGATTCGTCAAGGACAAAAACTGGATGACGTACTGTCGGAAGTAAAAGAATATATACAGAAAAATCATTTATATGGTTTGTAAGGAGCGTTTTGATGAGCATCAGGGATTTTACTGAAATTCAAAAAAAACTGCAAAAAAGCCTTGACGATGCACGTTACGGGCATACCGTTGGTGTTATGTATACAGCCGGTTGTTTGGCGATGGCTCATGGATATGACATGGAGAAAGCAATGTTTGCAGGACTGCTTCATGATTGTGCAAAATGTATGTCTCATGAAGAGAGAGTGACGCTATGTAGAAATCATGCAGTTGAAATTTCGCAGTCTGAGATGAAAAATCCAAGTCTTTTACATGCAAAAGCCGGCGCAATTCTGGCAAAAGAAGCGTATCATATAACAGATTCGGATATATTGCATGCCATTGCAGTTCATACCACTGGTATACCGGATATGAGTATGCTGGATAAAATCATTTATATTGCGGATTATATTGAACCGGGGCGTGACCAAGCGCCAAATCTTGCGTATTTGCGTAAAATGGCATACCGTGATTTAGATAGCTGTATCGCATTGATTTCCCATGATACATTGTGTTATTTACAAACCAAAAACTATGCGATAGATCCAGCAACAGAAGAAACCTATCATTTTTATAAACAATACCGGAAGGAGACAGACGAAATATGGAAATGTTAGAAATTGTAAAAAAGGCCGCAGAAGCATTAGAGGATAAGAAAGCAGAAGACATAAAAGTCATTGATATCCGCGAAGTATCATCCATTGCTGACTATTTTATCATTGCAAACGGTTCTAATCAGAATCAGCTTTCTGCCATGCAGGATGCCGTAGATGAAGCGCTGTATAAATCCGGTCTGCATGCAAGACAGGTAGAAGGCAATCAGAACTCTACATGGATTTTGATTGACTATAATGACATTATCGTGCATTTATTCTCAAAGGAAGACCGTCTGTTCTATGATTTAGAGAGAATCTGGAAGGATGGGAAAATTATTGAATTGTAATCACTATAAAGTATGGGATTACAGATAAAATTATAAGTGACAAAAATATAAGGCTGTGATAAGAATAATAAGAGTCAGCGTTCTGCATAAAACAGGCGGCGTTCTTTTTATTGCTATCACAGCCTCTTTGTTTGTTAAGCGGCGAGCGTCTCCGGAAGATAGTGTAATCGGTAACGAAAAAGACATACTTTGCCCTTAGTTATCTTTATCATTTTAGAAGAAACGGAACACGCCAAATACTTTACCAAGAATCTCACAGTCTGGAACAATAATTGGTTCCATTGTATCATTCTCCGGCTGAAGACGGATATGGTCCCCTTCTTTGTAGAAAGTTTTAACCGTAGCAGAGTCATCTACCAATGCAACCACCATATCTCCGTTTCGTGCAGTATTGCATTTTTCAACGAGAACATTATCTCCGTCAAAAATGCCCGCATTGATCATGCTTTCCCCTTTTACCTTCAGCATAAATGCCTCTGAATTCGGCATATATTCGGTAGGAATAGGAAAATAAGATTCCACATTCTCAACTGCAAGAATCGGCTCGCCCGCCGCAACCCGTCCTACCATAGGTACGTTGGTCACTTCACGGCGCGTAAGATTAAAGTTGTCATCAATAATCTCAATTGCGCGGGGCTTAGTCGGATCCCTGCGAATATATCCATTCTTCTCTAATGTCTCTAAATGAGAATGAACAGATGAAGTTGATTTCAGCTTAACTGCTTCACAGATATCACGAACAGTAGGGGGATATCCTTTGTTCAGAATCTCCTGTTTCATAAATTCTAATATTTCTTTCTGTTTTTCAGTAATTCTTCCATATGCCATCACAGAACCCTCCATAAGTTACGTTGTTTCATGAACACATCATAACACAACAATTCAGAAAAAGCAAACATATATTCCGAAAATTCGTTCGATTATGGTATTGACAAACGTTTGTTTGTGTATTATATTGTAATCATAAAAGAACAGGTGTTCCGAAAGAATGTTCTGACGGAGGATGACAAATGAGAAAATATAATCATAACATTTCAGAGAGAGCAAATGAATCATTAAGAAAGAGAGAGGCTGTTGTACGCACACAAAGAGGTATTATTGCAGTTGTTTTTATTGTCATTGTTTCCTTGGGAATTTTGCTTGGAACCGGAATCAGTGCATTAGCAAGTTCCAAAGCTGACCCTGCTGCTTATAATAAATACTATAAGAGCATCCGCGTAGAAGCAGGGGACACGCTTTGGACAATTGCAGATGAGTATATTATGGATCTAGATATTGATAAAACGGAGTATATTTCAGAAATCTGTGAGCTTAACCATATTGACGGTGACTATATTCAGGCAGGAGATTATATTGTTGTCTCTTATTATTCCAAAGAAATAAAATAGAACTCGGTTTTGCGTCAATTTTTTAGAATATGTAAAGATAAATTGTTCCCAGTTTGAGAATGATGTAAAAATGTATAGTATTCAAACATAACATAGTCAATCATCATCTTTACCACCGTTTGAGAATGATGTAAAAATGTATAGTATTCAAACGTTATTCCAGAAACAAACGCTTTTCCATTAGTTTGAGAATGATGTGAAAATGTATAGTATTCAAACTGGCACTTCGCAGGTGCGTTCGCGCATTGCGTTTGAGAATGATGTAAAAATGTATAGTACTCAAACTTCGTTTGCGCCTATGTGGACATATGGACTGTTTGAGAATGATGTAAAAATGCGTTTGAATGTAATGAAACAAATGAAATGGACAACAGAAGGATTGTATATAAAATATAATTCTAAAAAAATCCGAGAGCAGTATACGAGTATAAGACTGTTCCCGGATTTCTTCTTAAATTAATTCATAACCGGCTACACATCCCGAAGTTTTACAACTCTGCCGGCTTTACGTCTGCGTTCATCCTCTAAAGCAGCATAGTGTTTGCGTGTTGTGTTTACATCTTTATGGCCTAATACGTCAGCAACCAGATAAATATCGCCGGTTTCCTGATAGAGAGTAGTACCGTAAGTGCTTCGAAGTTTATGAGGGGTAATTTTCTTTACATTGGTCACGAGTTTCGAATACTTTTTAACCAAATTCTCTACAGCGCGGACAGTAATACGTCTGTTCTGAAGGGAAAGAAATAGAGCATTGGTGTGCCCCTCAACGGCAGCAATACCTTTTCGTTCCTCAATATAGTTAAGTAATGCCTCCATAACTTCATCGCCAAAGTAAACCATTACCTCAGCGCCACCTTTACGGTGTACCTTAATCCCCAAATTCTTAAAGTCGATATCATCCAAATCCAGGCCTACACACTCCGATACACGAATGCCGGTGCCTAGAAGAAGCGTTAAAATGGCCAAATCGCGAGTTTTTGTACGCTCATGGTACATTTGTTGTCTGGAGGACAGATTTTCCCCAGATTCCACCTTATCAAGCAATTGAGCCACCTCATCTACATCTAAGCGAACGATTGCCTTATCATGTATTTTAGGCATATCGACTTTAATGGCCGGATTAGTATCAATCAATTCCGCCTTATAAAAGTAGTTATAGAACGTGCGGAGAGAAGAGAGTTTTCTCTTTAAAGCACGTTCGTCATTTGCATGCGCCATACCGTCTTTTTCATAAAGTTTTAGATGATAAAGGTATTCTTCAATATCCATTGGCGTCAACTGGTCTAAAACAGTAATCGGAATATCCTGAATTTCCATTTTGGCACAAATTGGATTTTCCTTATGTAAATAGTCGAAAAAACATCCTAAATCGTAAGCATAAGCAATTCGGGTTCGGGAAGCAGTCTTTTGCTCAATTCCAATAAAAAATGTCTTACAAAAACGGGGTAGTTTTTTCATAAGCTCTCTTAAATGAAGTTCATTTTTAATATTCAGGCTTTCGTGATATGCTTTTTCTTTCATAATCTAATCCTCATTTCTGCGTAACTTCCTGTACATAATATTATACTATTTACTTCTTTGATTTCGTTCTTGGCTGACGCTCAGACCGCTTTGGCCAGCCTTTGATATTTCCTTCTAATATTGCGTGAAACATGCGTTGTTTTGCACCCGGATTTTCAAGGTTAATCTGGCAAACCAGATTTTTCGCATATTCACGGCGGGTAAGACCATCCACAGGACATGGATTTTTTACAGTAGGAAGCTTGTACTTATTCATAAAACCAATTACATCCGCTTCCGAAAGATACATCATAGGGCGAATTACGGTTAAATCCATTCTGTCTAAATAGGTAACAGGAGAGAAGGAGTGAAAACGTCCTTCATAAATAAGAGACAAAAACATGGTTTCCACAATATCATCCATATGATGCGCATAGGCAACTTTGTTACAGCCTAACGCCTTAACCGTATCATTCAAGGAACCTTTACGCATTTTTGCACATAATGAGCATGGAGAAGCCTCTTTGCGGTCTTCAAAAATGATTTTTCCAATATCCGTTTTCGCAATATGGTATTCGACATCCAATTCCTCACACATACGCTTGATGGGGCTTAAGTCAAAGCCTTCAAATCCCAAATCTACGGAAATGGCAATCAATTCAAATTTTCTTGGATAAAATCGGCGCAGACCGGCAAGAGCGTAGAGGAGAGTAATGGAATCCTTTCCACCGGATATGCCTATTGCAATTTTATCGCCTTCATCAATCATATGATAATCGTCCACTGCACGGCGTACATAACTATAGAGTTGTTGTATTTTCATGTAGTTCTCCTTTATTTTCAAAATAATATTAGTTTTTAAATATGTAAAGTTATGTTATACTATACGAATGAATTATAGCAAAAAACGAATGTTTATGCTAGGTTTTGCGAATAGTTTATCATTTTTTTAATAATATCAGAAGATTGGAAATATTTTTTCAGTAAATTATCATATTGTAAGGAGAATCGATGCTTTATGAAATTTGTTATTCAACGCGTAAAAGAGGCTTTCTGCAAGGTGGACGGCAATATCATTGGCGAAATTCAAAAAGGGTTTTGCGTTTTTATCGGTGTTTCTAATGAAGATACTACAGAAGTTGCTGATAAAATGGTAAAAAAACTTGTAGGTTTGCGTATTTTTGAAGATGAAAACGGCAAAACCAACTTAGCCCTTTCGGATGTTGGCGGCAGCTTGTTATTGATTTCCCAGTTTACCCTGTATGCAGATTGTAAAAAAGGTTATCGGCCGTCATTTACCAATGCGGGCGCACCGGATATGGCGAACCGATTATATGAATATATCATTGAAAAATGCAAAGAATCTGTGCCGGATGTTCAAACTGGAAGTTTCGGCGCGGATATGAAAATTACATTAACAAACGACGGTCCGTTTACAATCATACTTGATTCGAAAGAACTGTAAGTATAATGGCAAAATAGTAGTATCTGAAGCAAAAGTAGTACATTTTATACCTACATATATTTATTCGCAAAAGTCTAGTTTAACGAATAGTTAGTCTTTGCAATAATTAGGATATATCACCGCACCCGATATTGAAAGGCTAACTTTACTAAAATAATATCGTCAACAAGCGCGAATACAATCGTCAGAAAAAAGCCTACAAAAAAACTCCCCTAAAATAAGAAGCTCCTGCCGCGCATTGCACGGCAGGAGCTTCTTTGGTATATCCAAGGTATTTCTTTCATTTTTGGAGACACTTTAAATGTGCTCTTTTGTTGGCCTGCCAGCCACGCGTAGGTTTACTTGCTACCCGTAAACGGGTCTCTTGGGTCAAATAGACTCAATTGATCCATTTCTTGATCTTGCTTTAGCTGGTTGGCTATATAA
>CALWLL010000028.1 GCA_944381555.1 uncultured Agathobacter sp.
ATCTGGGAACGGATGCACTTTCCAACATGTGTAGCTCAATAGCAAAGCATGTGGAGGGATTGGAACATTTCCACTTCCACTTATTAAGACACACATTTACCAGTAATCTGTTAGCAAGCGGTGCACCGCCAAAGGATGTGCAGGAACTGTTGGGACACTCGGCAGTAAGTACCACAATGAATATTTACGCCCACGCTACAAGGGAAGCCAAGAGAAATTCAGTAAGACTTTTGGATAAAGTAGCAGGGAACGATTAAGACGAAAAAAACACTTTTTCCCTTATAATTTCCTCATAAGGGAAAAAATAAGGGAAAAGTGCAAAATACATAGATGTTGATGGGCTGGGATGCCCGAAAATCAAGGAAAGTTGAGAACAAAGGCAAGAAACTCTCAGTTTGTTTTATCGATAATTTTAAGTTTGATTTGAATACAAGTTTATAATCTTTTCTTCAGCATAATAACACATTATTACTATAGAGATACTCTTACTATCATCTTAATTTTCGGTAACCCATTGCTGCAAATTTATACGTCTTTAACATGCTCCTACATATACAACATTTCACACCGCGCAACAGGAGACAACATTTTTATTTCCTCCAGATAAGGAAAAAGGAAGGCATCGAACTTAATGTCTTCCTTAAAGCATAAATGATTTATTTTCTAAACCTCCGTTTATAAATTCTTTCAAGCACATTGGCAATACACGCAGACACAACGATAACCAATGGAATAATCACACCAAGAATGTTTAATATACCATCCAGCATTGTTGTAAACAAGCCTATAACCACCATAACGATACAAATATACTCTGGCAATAAATACAGTTTATAGACTGTCAGAATGGATCTTGTAACGTTTTCTCTCGGCGATACTTCTACGATCCAGTCGCATAACTCTTTTCTCGTTTTCTCCAATTCATCCATTTGCCTGATTGTAACTCCGGCGGAGGTATATGCAGCCCGCCAGAAAAAGTTCCTTCCAACTAAAGCCATAAGTATATAGAGTACAAACTGAAGTATTCTCATTGCTGGTAACAGCCCTGTTGGTGTATCTTGCTTAGGCTCTGCATTAACGTATCCAATCGTATCAAGAATGTTTATAATCTTTGATTGGTTTTCTTCGTCGCAATACGCATAAATGGCTGTATTTTTCACATAGACGGTTACAGAATAATTGCCGTCTGCAGATAAGTATAAAACTTATAATTTGCCTTACCTGTTTCTATCTCAGTTCGTGGTGCGGCCATCTTGGTTCTAATGATAAGTTTGCGAGCTTCCCGATATACTTCTAATGCGCTGCTTTGATTGTCAAAATCATAAAATTCAAAACGTATGTCACCTTTTTCTGCAACAACACATTTGTTTAAACCAGCATCCGGAAAATTTCCTTGAGCACTATCTGTTATATCTACAGGCTGAAGATCCTGAGAAATAAGAGTGTCATTCACCTGCTCAACCGAAGCAGGGTCTGGCTGTCCAGTTAAATAAAATTTTAATAATCCGCCTATGAGGGCAAGAAAAACAATCAAAAACAATGCTAAAGGCAAGATTTTTTTAATGCTCTTTTTCAATTCACTATGCTTCCTTTGGGTTTATTCATAGCTTGCTTTACATATCAGGGATGATGGTAAAGTAACGGATGTTCCTTTCCCCTTGAAAAACTTATGTAATGGGATACTGCTTTGAATACGAAACAGCAAATCCGGAATCATCAGTAACTCGGGCAATTATCGTATAATCACCTGCTTCGGCCGGCGTCCGCTCGAAGATGTTAACAATGCTATTGTCAGAATAGCAAATGTTCTCATCTTTGTAAACGGTAAACTCCCATTGAAATTGCGTAAATTTACCTTCGGAAATAATGGTGTAGAGTTCACCCACGATGTGCCGATAAAGTATCAAACAATGACTTGTGATTTTAATATGGCTGTTTTTTGACCAGGGACTTTCATCTGTCAAGGAAGCATTGCACCGATTGTGTACTGCTCCCTTTTACTCCATCCTTATGTCTTAATCTTAACTTTGCTGCTGTCCACTCTGAAAAGATATACTCTTTTGCTTCTGCAATTCGTTTCATTCCAGATTTAATCCATGTTCCACCATCTGCATTTAGATAGATTTTCTTCTCCGTAACCAGTTCCACAAAAGTAATAAGGATTTATTAGTTTATGGCGCTTACTCTTCGGTGCTTCTTTTTCAATCCCTTCATGGACATATATAAGTTTTGTGATTAAGCAGTTGTTTTTTGATGATGCTCATCCGCCTCGATATACAGATAATCTGCTACCTTTTTTCTTTTCAGGCTTTTCTTCCAACGATTCCTGAACATTCTTAACCCCAGGTTGTGTAGATCTTCTGTGAGACCAAGCACATATTCAGCTAACTTTTGCGCCTCCTTCATGAAATCATCCTCAAGTTCTTCAAATCTGTTGATGCATTCTTCTCCAAATATTTTATACTGTTAACCATAGAGAACACCTTTCTTTGCTTTCGTATTTTGGTTTGGTCACCTAATACTTTATCACAAAGTGGTGTTCTCTTCTCATTTAATCCGAATAAAATTTTACGCCAGCTTGCGTTTTATGCATCTTTGCGTGTAGTGCAAGCGTTCTTATCATCAGCAGATACGCGGCAGTCCTTCCCCTTGCAGCACCTCAAGATTACGAAGTCCGCCGATTCGGGTTTTTAAGTATAGTTTTCCCGGTTCCTTATCCGTAACATATCCGGCTATGCAGGCATCCTGTCCGTATTTTGCGCTCTTTATCGCCAAAACGGCTTCCTCTGCCTGACTTGCCGGAACAATCGCAACCAGCTTGCCTTCATTTCCCATATAAAGGGGGTCAAGACCTAACAAACCGCAAAAATCCTTTACCTGCGGTGTTACCGGAAGTTTCTCCTCCTCTAATTCGATGGTCGTATGGGATGCTTTTGCCAATTCTTTTAAAACGGTGGCAAGCCCTCCGCGCGTAATATCTCTCATGGCATGAACATCAATCTGCGCCTGAAATAATGCGTCTACGATTTCTCCAAGCGGCGCATTATCGCTTTGGATATGATTGGCAATTCCCATACGTGTTCCAAGAATTGCCGCGTGGTGGTCACCGAGATTGCCCGATACGATAACGGTGTCTGTGACGCATACCCGTTCTGCTGATACTTCTCTATCCTTTGGCACAAATCCTACCCCGGCGGTATTGATAAATAACTCTCCGTTGCCGCTTACAACCTTAGTATCCCCGGCTACGATTTCTACGCCTGCTTCTTTTGCACATTCTGCCATAGAATGCACAATCTCTTTCAGTTTTGACACCTCTAGTCCTTCCTGAAGGATAAAGCCGCAGGTGATATATTTGGGCTTTGCCCCGCGCATAAGAAGGTCATTTACCGTACCGCAGATACAAAGACGTCCAATGTCTCCGCCCGGAAAAGTTACCGGCGTTACTACAAAGCTGTCTGTTGTCACCGCAATTCTTCCTGCACCTTCTACAACTGCACTGTCTTCCATCTTATCTAACGTATCGCTTGCAAATTCCTTTGCAAAAATTGCATCAATCAATTCGCTGGTAGCAGCCCCTCCGCTGCCATGAACCATCGTGATTCTTTCTTCCATATCTTATCTCCATTTCTGCGCCGCTTTTTTTCGCATATGCAGCTTTGAGTCAGGCGCATCTAATCACATAGAAATATATGCCGAATGACAGCTTCCCTCTGTGGACACCATACATGCGCCCTGTGGTGTTAAAGGTCTGCATATCGTACCAAATAGCGGACACTCCTTAGGCTGCATTTTACCCATTAGAATCTTCTCACAGCAGCATGCTTTATTACGTTTGTTATCTTCATTCAGATAAAGACTTCCCGCGTCATATTTCTCATACTCCGCGCGAAGTTTCATTCCTGTCTTTGGAATAATTCCCATTCCACGCCAGGCAGCATCTGACTTTGTAAAATACTTTCTAACGAGCTTCTGCGCCTTTGTATTTCCTTCTTCGGACACAACGGAAGGATAATAGTTAAAGACTTCGCCTTTTTCCCTGTTTTCTACCAGACCACACAATGCCCGCAATATTTCCTCTCCTTCAAAGCCCGACACCGCAAACGGGATTTGGTATTTCTCTGCCAGAGGCTGAAATATCTTACTTCCCGTAACTGCCGCGACATGCCCCGGCGCTAAGAATCCCTGCATCGACGCACCGTTTTCACAAAGATACCCAATTACTCCCGGCATCGTTTTTAAAGCCGTCAAAAGTTTCATATTCTCTATTTTTTTTTCTATTACTTCTTCTAATAAAAGTGCATAAACCGGAGTTGTGGTCTCAAATCCGACTGCCGCAAATACAAACGTGGTATCCGGTTCCTTTTGGGCCAGCGTCAGAATGTCCATCGGCGAGTAAACCATTACCGCGCGTCCGCCCATTCCCTGTACCTCGCTTAAGCTGTACCTGCTGCCCGGTACACGAAGCATATCTCCAAAAGTCACCACGCAGGTGTTTGGAGTTAATGCCAGCACAGCCAGCTTGTCTACATAAGCAGTCGGCGTCACACAAACCGGACAGCCCGGCCCTGAAATCAGATGTATCTTCGGAGATAACATTCCCCGTATTCCGTTTTTGGATATGGCTGCCGTGTGGCTGCCGCATACCTCCATAAGATGCAGGTCGGGGCCATCATAGTTTTGTAAGAGTTCCCTCATCTTCTCAAGCTTCATTTATGAAAATCCTCCAACATCCTGCATCAGCGCATTTAAGTCCTCTGCATCCTGCGGACTCACTTTCTGAATTACACAGCCTGCGTGCACAAGCACAAAATCCCCGGCCTTGATGTCGACAAGCCCTGTCCTTGCAGTTACCTGATTTCCGTTAAAATCCACAACTGCGTCTTTTTCATTTACTTTTATTACTTTTCCCGGTAATGCTACACACATAGAAATCCTCATTTCTGCATAAAAATGCCACCTTTTTTAGTTCTCATATGTTGCAAGATACATCTGTCCAAGTGCGATTCCGCCGTCTCCGCAAGGAACCTTCCCGTTTATATATACAGCCTTTCCTCTTTCCTGAAGCCCTTCCATAACTTCCGCAAGCAAAATCCTGTTCAGAAAGGTTCCGCCGCTTAATGCCACCTGTGTTATCTGCATTTCCTTACATATTTGCTCTGCCAGCTCCACAATCGCTTCTGCTACTGCATGGTGGAACAGATACGCCATCTCTTCTTTCGAATAGCGGTCTTTTAGATGATACATATCTGCTAACAATTTTACACCATCCACCTGCCGGACGCCATCTGCTTTTTGGCATTTTGCGTGCAGAACTGCTTTTCGTTCTGCATCAGAGCTTCCGGCATACGCCTTCGTATCTATCATACGCTTTCCTTTATGTGCAGACTGCTCAAGCATAATCGCACATTCTCCCTCGTAGGAATTAAAATGGCAGATATCAAGAAGTGCCGCTGCTGCATCAAACAGCCTTCCCATAGAGGAAGAACATACCGTATTGATATTCTGTTTCCATGCCATTTCCTGAAGCACATAGTTTTTCGGCGGTAGGGTTCTATCCGTTGAAATGGCTTTTTCCCAAAATGCCTCTACATCATACCCACGCTCTCTCGCCTCAAGCATATAAGAAAGGAGTGTCATATCTGCCTGTTTTGCACCGGTATCTGCTCCTAATAGTTTTACCATGCTAAAATGCCCTGCTCTTATCATTCTTTCGTCTTGGCACAGAAGAAATTCACTTCCCCATATCGTCCCGTCCGTACCATATCCGGTTCCGTCACAGGCAATTCCAAGGACTTTTCCATATAGTCCATGCTCTGCTATAACGGATGCGATATGCGCATGATGATGCTGGATATGAAGCAGTTTCGCGGATGCGCCCTTCTCCCCGCTCATCTGCTGCGCTTTTTGAACGGACACATATGCCGGGTGCATATCGCATACAACGGACTTTGGTTTCATTTCCAAGAGTTCTTCCATGCGTAAAAGACCATGGCTTTCACTTTCCATGCAGCGCACATCTTCCAAATCCCCAAAATGCTGGCTCAGATACACAAGCTCGTTCCTTCCAAGCGCAAACACGGCTTTTAAGTCCCCTCCTGCTGCAAAGGTATCTTCCGTCAGCTTTCTCTTTAGCGCAACCGGCTCCGGTACAAGGCCTCTGGCACGGCGGAGAATCTGCACATAAGGCTTGGCGTTTGGCGAAATTTCCGTCACCTGATATATAGAATCATCTAACGGAGTTAAAATCTCTCTGTCATGCGTAAGCATAAAATCAATACCGTTCCATAGGTGTTTTTCCATCTCCTCATCGGATATAATCATAGGCTCTCCCCCTCTGTTTGCGCTTGTCATGACAAGAGGCCCCGTCTCTTCCAACAAAAGAATCTGTAGCGGATTACAGGGAATCAGGGCTCCGATTCGGTCACTTTCCCCACAAACTTCCGGTACGAAATCCTTTTTCTTTTTCAACAATACAATCGGTCTTGACGAAGATAACAGCAGGTTTTCTTCTGTCTCCGACAGACTGCAATATTCCTTTACAGCATCTATATCAGGAAACATCACTGCAAATGGCTTTTTATCCCTGTGTTTAAATTCCCGAAGCCGTCTTGCAGCCTCACGATGCAGTGGTGAAAAAGCAAAGTGAAAACCGCCAATATCCTTAATGGCGCCGATTTTCCCTTCCTTTAAATCTGCAATTGCCTGTGCGATTGCCTGTTTGGAACTATCCGTATTCCCATTACCGGCGCCGTCTGCTGTCACATATCTTAGCTTCGGCCCGCAAACCTCACACGCAATTGTCTGGGCGTGTCTGCGGATATTGCCTTTTTGGGTATATTCTTCTCTGCACGCATCACACATGGCAAAACTGTCCATCGTAATCGTTTCTCTATCATATGGCACTGCCTTCTGAATGGAAAACCTTGGACCACAGGCAGTACAGCTTATAAACGGATAGCGGTATCTTCTGTTTGACGGGTCATGCATTTCTTCTGCACACCGGTCACAGGTCGGCAAATCCACCGGAAGAAAGCGGCGCAGCTCCCGCGTCTTTTTGCTCTCTGCGATATGGAACCGTCCGTCCCACACAGACGCTTCGTTTCTTTCTTCTTGTGAAACATCGTCCCATGATACCTGTTTTATGCTGTCTATTCGGCATCCCGGCAAAGCATTGCTTTCAGACACCAAATTCAGGCGATGAATAAAAGTATCCACCGCCTGTTTATTTCCTGAGATGATAATTTCCACAACACCTCCCAGATTCTTTACTTGTCCTGCTAACTTTAGTTCCTCTGCCAGTTCTGCCACAAATGGGCGAAACCCAATTCCCTGCACCAGACCTGTTACAACAATTTTCTGTATGTAATTATCCATATGATATATAGTCTTTCTTTGTAAAACCGAAAAGTTCTTTTAAAATTATAAACCCCGAAATACACTTCGTCAACTGATGTCAATTGCGCTTTCGTGTCTTTTACTTCCTTTCGGCGAGATGCACATCCGGTCTTTCCTATGATACAAAAAAACACCTCAGTCTGCCCGTTTTGCATACTAAGGTGTTTATATCATTTCTCCTGCTTCCATCTTATTAAATTGTTCTCCTTAAATTCCTTTTCGTAACATTCGCACAGAAATTCTTCCCGCTCTTTTTTACTTTTACCCCGCTTTTTCTCAACTTCCCTTACGTTCGGATTCTCCCTTCTCGGATCATGTCCGCTCATCTGACTGGCATAAACATGAAAAAATCCATTTCCGAAAGTGGCCGCCTTATTGGAATAAATATAGGTCGGGGGACCGATTCCATATTGAATACTTTGCAACATCCCTGTTCCTCCTTTCCACATCCTGTGGTTTCCACTATTTCCTTTGTTATATATATCGGCACTTTTTCTGAAAACGTAAGGTTTTTATGAAAATATTTCGTCAATTCTATCCCTGTTTATACAGATTGCGCAAATACTCTTCCTTCTCACAATATTCTTCCAAGTCCATCTTTTGCCTTTCTTTTGCGCGATTGCGTTTCGCCTCATTTACGGCTTCTATGTAATCTTCCATTACTGCCTCTTGTGCACGCTCCATACGTTCTAACTGCTCTTCATACTGCTTTTCATGGCGAATCCGCATTTCTTTCCTTGCATATTCCGTCAATTCATCATAATCCTCTAAAAAAGATTTCCACTGCTTTTGCGTAAACTTTTTAGCTCCTGTCTGTAAAGGAGTATTCTGCATCTTTTCTGATTCCTTGTCGGATTCAGCACTCTTTTTCTCCAAAAGCTGTCTGTAATAATCCTCCTGCGGCATGGTCTTCTTGGCATAGGTTAATGTTGCATTTTGAGATGATACCGTTTGTAATTTCACTTTTATCCCCTCTTTTATCCTTCTTCTCATCCTCTACGGATTTATACTTCTTTGGTTCTTCATTTTTCCTCATGGAGGCAATATTCTTTGCCGCCTGATACATTTCGGCACTATATTCCATTAATTTCTTTTCGTCCTTCCAAGGCACAATATCTCCATTTGCAATTCTTCGGAAAATAGTCATAATCTTTCCCAGTTCATCACCATTATCCCGGGCATTTTCTCTTTCTGTTTTCATCTGCTGCGCCCATTGCTTCATGTTCTGCAATTCTGCCAGCTTTTGTTTTCCCTCCTCAGAAAGTTTTAATGTTGCAGCATTCCCTTTTGCATTTTCCGGTTTCGCATCCGCATCATTGTTTTCACCTGTTACATACAGACTCTCAATAAAATTCTTCCGCACCTGCATATCTTCCATGATATTTCTTGTCTTCATCTCTCGCCCTCCGTAGCATAAACATATGTATCTATATATTATTATCGGAAAGTTCTAAGAAAATAATAATATCACAAGAACAATATTGCGGATATCTTTACCCTATCTCACCTTTATACCGGACACCATATACATCCTCTCATTGGATATTTTTCTATCTACCTCAAAGTAAGCGCCAAAGAGTCTTGCCAAATCATCCTCGCTCATCAGCCCGTTTGATACCTTTGCGGCAGGTCCTGCATGATGGGAGTCTAATTGCTTACGGCTCATACTGTGGGCAATTGTAAGCCGTCCGCCCATTTTAAGCTTTTTAGAAAGCGAGCTGATAAGTCCTGCCGGATTCACAAAATGCGGAAATGCATTATAGACCATGCAGATATCGTACTCTTGCGGCAGGTCGATTTCCTCTATATCTGCACAGTAAAACTCCACATTATCATACGAAAACTTGCTTTTTGCTATCCGGATCATTTCGCCTGAGATGTCTACCCCCGTTACTTTGCCAACCTTTCTTTTCAGATAATCCGGGATTAACACACCTGTACCGCACGCAACATCAAGGACTTTAACACCCTCTCTCACACCTGCGGCATCCAAAATAGTTTTAATCTTATCCTCTTCTATAATTTGTCCCGCGTCCCAATCCTTTGCCAGATTATCAAAAAAGGCAATCACATCATCCTTTTTGATTGCCTTGCGGCTTAATACATCACCGATTTCTTCCACCCACTCGGATTCCAAATCGTCAATTGTCATTTCCTTTCCTGCATCCGTTGGATTTCCCGGCGTTCCGCAAATCGGACAATCGTACTTTAGGATTCTCTTAGGAAACAATTCATTGCAGTTTGGGCAGCGAAGCATTACGTCCGTTTTTCTCACCGTTAATTCTGCGCCCTCACATACCGTCCCAACTGCTGCCTCTTCAAAATATTCTTTAACCACCTCAAACGTATAGCCGGAGGCTTCCCCAATCAGAAGCCTGATTTTCGTAACGCGGTTGTGCCCCCGTTCCCTACAGATATCCTGTGCGTGCTCAATCATCTGTACTGCGCCATGATATTCATGCATATTCTATATCTCCTTAATCAAAACTTATTATGTTCAGAATAAAAACAGGAAGAGAATCTTCTCTTCCTGCCAAAACTTAACTATTTCTCCTCAACAAGTGTGATAGATTTTTTCGGACAACTGCTTTCGCAAAGACCGCAGCTTACGCAAAGTTCTTTGTTAAGCTCCCATTTCTTTTCTGCTCTATCAACAGTAATCGCCTCTTTCGGACATTTCTTCGCACATAAGGTACAGAATACACAAGTATCCATATCTGCCTTTGGATATTTCTTTGCCTGTACCGGTTTTTCATAAACAGCAACCGCTTTCTTATCCATTGGTTCCTGATATCCCGGTACAATATGAAGGCATTTTTTCGGACATTTTTCTGTACAGTACCCACACTGAATGCAGTCAAAGCGGTCGATTGACCATGTACTTGCTGCACGGTCAACCTTGATTGCGCGGGAAGGACAATTCATAGCGCAAAGTCCGCAGAGAATACAATCCTCAATTGTAATTTCAATATGTCCACGGCTTCTTTCCGGATATACTGCCGGCTCTGCAGGATAATTTCTTGTTACAGGCTTAGAAAAGAGATTCTTAAGTACTGTGTTCTTAAAATTCATAAGTGCCATCTCACATTACCTCTCTTTCTTAGCGCTCTGTACAACTGATACATGGATCAATTGTAACGATTAACAATGGAACATCTGCAAAATCAGCACCCTTTAATGTCTCTAAAAGGCTTGGAATATTGGCAAAGGTAGGCGTTCTGATTCTCATACGCTCTAAGAATTTGCTTCCGTTTGCTTTACTATAATAGATTGCTTCTCCACGCGGCTGCTCTACGCGCATAAAGTATTCTCCGTTTGGATTTCCTTTTACAACAGCAGAAAGCTCACCGCCCGGAATCTTGCTGATGGCCTGACGAATCAAATCAATTGCCTGAAAGATTTCATTGATACGGACTTCACAGCGTGCAAAGCTGTCTCCAGCTTCGCTTGTAATGATTTCCATATCCAAATCCTTATAAGCGGCATAACCGGTTGTTCTCATATCCATTTTAATGCCTGAAGCACGTGCAAACGGACCTGCCGCACCAAGATTATGCGCCTGTTCCTTTGTCAGGACTCCCACGCCCTTTAACCGGGATTCTACCGTATAGTCAAAAAGGAATGTTTTTTTAATAACCTTTAATTCTTCTTCAATACCGGCTGTCACATCGAGCATAACCTTTAACATCTCCGCATCCATATCCTTTAAGACGCCGCCGACTTTATTCACAGAGAAGATGCACCTTCCGCCTGTAGTAAGTTCAAATACGTCAAGCACCTTTTCTCTCATCCTCCAGCACTGATAGAACAAACTTTCAAAACCGAAAGCGTCCGCAAGAAGTCCCAGCCACAATAAATGGCTGTGGATACGGGAAAGTTCTGCCCAGATGGTACGGAGGTATTTCGCTCTGTCCGGAATTTCCACATTCATGATATGTTCAATAGATTCGCAGTATCCCATACCATGCATAAAGCTGCAGATTCCGCAGGTACGCTCTACGACATATGTCATTTCGTTAAAATCTTTTTTCTCTACGAGACTTTCAAGACCTCTGTGTACAAATCCAATAGAAGGAATTGCTTTTACTACTTTTTCATCCTCAAGAACTAAATCCAGATGAATCGGTTCCGGAAGCACCGGATGCTGAGGACCAAAAGGTACAATACTTTGTTTTGCCATCTTACTTTCCTCCTACTTCTTAATAAATGGCGCTTCTTCATTGATACGATATAACTTGTTTTCATAATCAAGGTTAATCATCTGAATATTCACGCCAAATAATTCTTTCATTTCATTTTCATACAGGAATGCATATGGATAAAACTCGGTAATGCTGCATACCTCTGTATCTTTGTCGATGACAAGACGAAGGATGGTATACTCGTTTGTATCATCATTTGCGAAAGAATAGCTTACATGAAGCTTTTCTTCGGAATAAGCGCAGCAAGCCTGAGAGAGACGTAATTTTGCATTCTTAAATGCCATTACTTCACCAAGTAACCGGTCAGGCGTAATCTCTCTTATAACATGTTCAGGATTCTTAATTACCATTGCCTGTCTCCTTTCCGGCTTCATTTAAAGCCGCATTTTCCGTCTTCTGTCCTTTTTGGTTTGCTTCCTGTTCATCTGCTCTTTCCTGAAACAGTGCAACTGCTTTTATAATGCCGTCAATGATTGCCTGTGGTCTTGCAGCACAGCCCGGAACATAAATATCAACCGGAATGGTTGTGTCCGCTCCGCCGATAATGTTATAGCACTCTTTAAAAACGCCGCCTGTGCATGCACAGACACCCACTGCCACTACTACCTTTGGACTTGGCATCTGGTCATAGAGCTGTTTTACGACAGCCTGATTTTGTGTGTTAATTCCTCCTGTAATCAGGAAGATATCTGCCTGCATCGGATCTCCTGTGTTAATGATACCAAAACGCTCTGCATCATAAACCGGAGTCAGGCAAGCCAAAACTTCAATATCACATCCATTACAGCTAGATCCATCATAATGGAGCAGCCAAGGTGATCTTTTTACGATTCCCATAATCTCTTCCTTTCTAAACAACCATTAAGATGATAAGGTTTACACCTGCAACAAGAAGCGTAACGCCCCATGCAGACTTCAGCATTACCTGCCATTTTACACGGGCTGATGTATTGTCGATGAGAATTTCCAAAAAATAAGTCGCCAATACTGCGATTACCGCCACAAGATAACTCCAAGGGTTTTTGTTAATGAAAAATAATCCGACAAAGCCCATCAAAAATACATGCTCATACCATTCTGCCACTTCAAATAAACCAAGCGTCTTAGCACCCATATCCGTTGTGATGCCTTTTACCAGTTCCTGATGCGGGTGATGCGAAGTACTCAGGTCGAATGGTGATTTGCGCAGCTTAATTGTAAGAATGAATACAAAGGCAATAAAAAAGCCCGGCGTCTTTACAATTGCAGGCATATCCGCCTGAATAATATCTGACACATTAAAAGAACCTGTCGCCAGATAGAAGCCGATACAGGCAAGAAGCACAGCCGGCTCATAACACATCATCTGAAGCAGTTCACGGGATGCGCCCAGATTACTGTATGGCGAGTTGGTAATGCAGGCAGCAAAAATAAGGAATGTCGCTCCCGTTGAAAGCAAAAAGAAGCAAAGCAAAACATCGTTTCCGCCAAAAAACATACAGCCTGTAAATATAATCGTAAAAAGGAATGACATTATCAGGAATACCTGCGCCGGATTTACAACGATAAACTGCTTGGAGAACAGCTTTCTGACGTCATAAAACGGCTGGAAAATACTCGGTCCGATACGCCCCTGCATTCTTGCAGAAATCTTGCGGTCAAGACCGCTCAAAAGGCCACCAACTAAAGGTGCAAAAATAAGAAAGGCCGCAATGCTGATAATACGATAAATCATTATAATGCACCTCCTATGATAATACATAACATGACCACTAACCATGCACTGGTAATCCATATACACGGGCGCATCAGCTTACGCTGACCGAATGTATGGGCAAAATACCAGTTTGTCATAAATAAGTGTTTATTTTCACCCATGGAATCCACGAATTCTTTATTATTGCCGACGTTAATCCCATTCATGTAAGAAACAATCTGTCTTACCTTGATACTTGTTGCATAGCGGAATGCTGTCAGCGGTACAAAGAAGATAAACACTACAATAGCAATAAGAAGTAATAATACACCCATTGGAAGTACTGCTGTTGAAGTTCCGAATACTTCTACTAAAAGCGGCTCAATATAAACGGTTGAAAGCACCGGGAATAATAAGCACAGTGCAATCATAAGCACAGCATGTATCATAAGAGAAAGTAACTCGTCCTTTTTCGTAATATCCTTTACTTTAATTTCCGTATCGGTATAAGAGATGAGCTTACTCATCCATTTTGTCCAGTAGAACATGGTCGTGGCACTACCAAAAACAATGAAGAGCACCAGCAATATATTGCTTTCATCCACAGATGCCTTAAGCGCTGACCATTTTGAAATCAGCATGCCAAACGGTGCTAAGAACATACCTGCAATACCAATGAACATGAATGCTCCAAGTCTTGGAAGACGATAGATGAGTCCATGCATATCTTCAATATCACGGCTGTGGAGCGCGTTCTCGGTTGCGCCTGTATTCTGGAACAAAAGTGACTTAGATATTGCATGGAATAACATAAGGAAAATTCCTGCCCAAAGTGTTTCTGCCGTTCCCACACCGGCACAGGCAACCATAAGCCCTAAGTTGGATATGGTTGAAAGTGCCAATACCTTCTTGCCATCCGTCTGGGCTATCGCCATGATAGATGCTGCAAAGAATGTAAAGCCGCCGATAAAGCTGATAAGCAATCCCGTTGTTGTTCCACTCATAGCCGGAGCAAGGCGGAATAAAATATAAATACCTGCTTTAACCATTGTTGCACTATGCAGCAATGCAGAAGAAGGCGTTGGTGCAACCATAGCCCCCATGAGCCATTTTGAAAATGGCATCTGCGCCGCTTTCGTAAGCGCTGCTACCGCTATAAGCGTTACCGGAATTACCGCCTTGGCATCGCCTAAAGCGCCAAGTTCTACAAGGTTGCTTAAGGATAAGTTTCCGGTCGTATATCCGGCATAGCAGATTGCTACAACCAAAGCCGCGCCGCCTAATAGATTCATCCAAAGTGCCCGGAAAGAATTTGCAATTGCTTCCTCCGTTTTCGTATAACCAATCAACAGGAAGGAACAGATACTTGTCATCTCCCAGAAAAGGTCAATCCAAAGCAGGCTGTCCGATAATACAAAACCAAACATCGCTCCTAAGAACACGAATAACAACATAAAGAAGTAATATCTCCTGTCCTGGAATTCGGTATGATGATGGTGGTAGCCATGCATATAACCTACAGAATAAATAACGATTAAACTTCCGATTATGCCGATAATGATACACATTAAGACAGATAACCGGTCCACATGAACGTGTGCAATTTCTGCCTGCTGGGGTCCGTACAACTCCAGATATGTAATCATAAGGGTTGGAATAATTGATAAAAGGCTTATTATTTTTCTCTTGTGCTTAAAGCTAAGATATGTAACAAGAAACATAAGAAGCCACACCGCTGCCAGCATAATCATGTCGATTATGTGCGTGTGATAATAAAGTTCCATCTCCCGGCATCCTCCGGCAATCCACTGTACCGCAAATAAACCTACAACAGCCATAATTATTCCTGCGCTGATGTAGGTAATGATGTTACGAATCTTATTTACGCGGATTGTGTACATGAGAATAGACACCACGAATGGAAAACAGATTAAAAAAGGTATCATCCACATTTTCTTTCATCTCCCGTTTTTATTATACATAGTTATTTATATTTTAGTCCCTTTATTTCCTGTTTTCAAGAGAAAAAAGTAATAATTTGTCATTTTCTTAACAAAAAGAAAATAAAACTGTACCCTAATAGTAAGACACACAAAAAAGAGATTGTGTTGAACTATTAGGGTACAGTTTACTTCTTTTTTCTTATCCTTGACAAAGGGTATAATCCACCTTATAATTCCATCCAGCTTCTTACTAGTGCAATTTCTCTTTTATATCCTTCGTCATCATTTGGTGTTTCCAAAATAAACGGCTTGCCTTGCAGCAATGGATGCTGTACGACGCATTTTAAGGCCTTTTCTCCGATTCTGCCTTCTCCGATACAGGCATGTCTGTCCTTGTGGCTGCCGCAGTCGTTCATGCTGTCATTTAAGTGAATTGCCTTTAGTCTGTCTAATCCGATCACACGGTCAAATTCTTCTAAGACCCCATCCAGGTTATTTACAATGTCATATCCTCCATCCCACACATGACAGGTATCCAGACACACGCCAACCTTATCCTGCAATCCGGCCAGATCAATAATGGCCCGCAGTTCTTCAAATGTCGCACCAACCTCAGACCCTTTTCCCGCCATCGTTTCCAATAGCACAAGCGTACTCATATCCGGGGTCAGAGCTTCATTTAATGCCTCCGCAATCAACAAAACCGCCGCTTCTGTTCCAAGTCCTGTATGTGAGCCCGGATGAAAATTATAGTAATTTCCCGGCACATACTCCATTCGGGCAATATCTTCTTTTAGCATATTCTTGGAAAACTGACGGATATCCTCTTTTGCAGAGCACACATTCATCGTATATGCCGCGTGCGCAACCAGTTTTCCAAAACCATTCTCTTTTACCAGCCGGCAAAGATTGCCGGCGTCTGCCGGAACAATCTCCTTTGCAGAGCCTCCCCTTGGATTTCTTGTAAAAAATGCAAAGGTATCTCCGCCTAATTGCATCGCCATCTTTCCCATTGCTTCAAATCCTTTGGACGAAGTCAGGTGATTGCCTATATATATCATCGTTGTACTCTCCTTTTTATGGGCATATATAAAAAAATTATAATCTAATGCCCAAATTATTTCTATCATCCCATTTATTTATAACAATTTGGGCATTAGACAAAAAATTGATTCTTAATACCCAAGATTTATCAAAATTCTGGGTGTTAAGAACCAATTATCCTGCCATTGCCCAATTTCATACAATTATAGCACAAAAAACGAATAAAAGTGGATGTAAATTATAAAAAAAATCATCTATGCCCACAGCCATTTCTTAAACAAATCCTTGCAAACAGAATCGGCTTTACAGCATTTCATCCACACTCTCCATCTATTTTGCCGCAATCACATCTTCCATGCCATATCTTCCTGCCGGCTTGCCTGCGAGGAATTTCGCGGCTTCCACTGCGCCTTTTGCGAATACAGCCTTTGAGTATGCAGTATGTTTAAACTCAATCACTTCATCCTGACCTGCAAAAATCACTTCATGCTCTCCAACAATGGTGCCGCCGCGAACAGCCGCAATACCAATCTCATGACGGTCACGTTTTACCCGTTCTTTGCTCCTGTCATATTTGTAAGTGTAGGCATGATCCAATGCTTCATTCATAGAATCTGCCAGAGCAAGCGCCGTTCCGCTTGGTGCATCCACTTTTAAGTTATGATGCTTTTCCACAATTTCCATATCAAAGCCTGCCGGCGCAAATACCAACGCGGCTTTCCGGAGAAGTTCCATTAAAGTATTGATTCCAAGAGACATATTTGCCGATTTTAAGACAGCGGTGCTCTGAGCCACCTTATCCACTCTTTTAAGCTGAGCATCCGAAAGTCCTGTCGTACATAATACCACCGGTATTTCCTTTGCTTCACAATAATCCAGCAGCTCATCTACTGCATTTGCATTGGAAAAATCAATAATTACATCTGCATCCACCCTACAGGCAGAAAGCGATGGAAAAACAGGATAGTCATTTTTGATTCCGTCATATACATCAATTCCCGCAACAATGGTAATATCCGGGTCATTTTTACAAATATCGGTAATGCACTGTCCCATTTTCCCATTACAGCCATTCATAATTGCTCTTATCATATCTTGTACCTCATCTTAAGCCAGCTTAATTCCGTAGTTTCTCATAACCTCCATCAGCTTTGCCTTATTTGCATCGCTCATTTCGCAAAGCGGGGCACGAAGCGGTCCAACCTCAAGTCCCATCGCATTCATAGCTGCCTTTACAGGGATTGGATTCACTTCGGAGAACAACGCGTCAACAAGTGGGAGCGCCTCCTTCTGAAGCCTGCGGGCAGTCTCCATATCCCCCTTGAAAAATGCTTCACACATATCATGAACCTTCTTAGGCGCCACATTGCTCCATACCGAAATTACACCAATGCCGCCAATTGCCATCATCGGAAGCACAAGCCCATCCTCGCCGGAGTACATATCTAATTTTCCATCCGTAAGATACATTGTCTGCGATGCCTGCGCCATATTGCCGGTTGCCTCTTTTAAACCGACAATGTTTTCCTTGCTCGAGAAAAGTGTCGCAACCGTTTCCGGAAGGAGGTTGCAGCCTGTTCTTCCCGGAACATTATACATAATAATCGGAAGCTTCGTCGCATCTGCAATCTGTGAATAATGCTTTACAAGCCCCGCCTGTGTTGCTTTGTTATAGTATGGAGTCACAATCAGTAAGCCGTCTGCCCCCTCTTCTTCTGCCTCCTGTGATAACTGAATAGCAGTTCTGGTGCAGTTTGAACCTGTTCCTGCAATTACCGGAACGCGGTGTTTTGTAAATTCTACCGCAGCTTTAATAACAGCTCTGTGTTCTTCCATTGTAAGTGTAGAGGCCTCGCCTGTTGTTCCGGCAATGATAATGGAATCTGTTCCTTCCTCAATCTGCCAGTTGATGATTTCCTCTAGCTTGTCATAATTGACATCTTCGTCGTTTTTCATTGGTGTAACAATTGCAACACCTGCGCCTTTAAAAATTGCCATTGGTAATTCCTCCTCATCCTTGTAAAATAAGAGTTTGCTCGTGCGCGTCTGTCCACATCTGCATAATGCGAAATAAAATCCGGCTCTCTCTTTATATAGATAGAGCCGGTCAAAATCTAACACAAAAACGGATTCTGATAGCTCAACATCTTGCGATGACAGTCACAAGGTTCTTCACCTTATGCCCAGAATCATAACCTGCAGCGGTTATGTCCTTCGGCGCTTTCCCCTTTTACTTATGTTCTTCTGCCCTGCCGCATCCCATAAGCTACTCATAAATTGCGCAACCTCTATCTAAACTCACATATTTTCTTCATCATATCATCATCGACAGTTTCTGTCAACGCATTACATCTCTATTTTACTAACAGATACTTCATAGGCAACCCTTTGTTCTACTTCCGTATCATTAATCTTCTTTACATATTCGCGGCTTTGGATTCTTCCCCAAATCTGTACATGCGTTCCTACTTCAAACGTAGAAGCAAAGCGCGCGTTCCTTCCCCAGCAAATACAAGGAATATAGTCGCTCTTGCCATAAGAACGGTTCACTGCCACCAAAAGGTCTGCGATTTCTCTTCCTAATGGGGTTTTTCGGTATACTGCTTCTTTACAGATGTATCCGTCCAGGAAAATCTGATTTGAGGCGCTCTCCTCATCTGCATCTTCCAAAAATTCAATTTCCCTTGCGAAAACAGACAATACCAATCTGTTTTTGTGTTCCTCATGACGATTGAAGGAACGGAACTGTCCATTTATGTAGACATATACACCTCTGTAATCAGCGGTCACATCAATCAATCTCTCTGATACCATTACCGGAATATAATCTACAAAATTGGAAAGCCTGTTAACGGATATATCTACCATATAAAAGCCCTCTCCATACACCTCGTGACTAAAGGTAAAGCCGGAAACGATTTCTCCTACTAATGATACCTGGTTGTTTTCAAACATTTTATCTGCCATGAATTTTTCTCCCTTCCTCTTGTGGAATTATTTGTTCGGGTATAGTTTTATCATCTTAGAAAGTTTTTTTAGGAAAAAGCCTGTCGATAAGCATCACAAAATAAAAAACTAAATCTGTTGAAGCACGTCGAAAAAAACTTGCCAAATCTGAAGTTTGTGTTATTATACTATTTTGTTTTGTATTAAGCAATTCCCAAACAGAAAGAAGGATTTTATGAAGATAACCAGAGAAGATATCAGGAATATAGCCATCATCGCACATGTCGATCATGGTAAAACCACACTTGTTGACGAATTATTAAAGCAAAGCGGTGTTTTCCGCGAAAATCAAGAGATTCAGGAGCGTATAATGGACTCTAACGACATAGAACGCGAACGCGGGATTACTATTTTGTCGAAAAACACAGCCGTGCAGTATAAAAATGTAAAAATCAACATTATCGACACACCGGGACATGCTGACTTTGGAGGCGAGGTAGAGCGTGTTCTGAAAATGGTAAACGGTGTTGTTCTTGTTGTAGACGCATTTGAAGGCACTATGCCGCAGACAAAATTCGTTCTTATGAAAGCTTTGGCATTAAACCTGCCTGTTATCGTCTGCGTCAACAAAATTGACCGTCCGGAAGCAAGACCGGATGAAGTAATTGATGAAGTATTAGAGCTTTTCATGGATTTAGACGCTTCGGATGAACAGCTCGACTGTCCTTTCGTCTTTGCATCTGCCAGAAACGGTTACGCCATTTTAAATCTGGATGATGAAAGAAAAGACATGACGCCATTATTTGAAACCATCCTTAATTACATTCCCGGACCATCCGGTGACCCGGAAGCAAATACACAGGTACTTATCAGCACCATCGACTACAACGAATATGTCGGACGTATCGGAATCGGTAAAGTCGACAATGGTTGTTTAAAGGTCTCTCAGGAGGCGGTTGTAGTCAATCACCATGACCCTGATAAAAAAACCAAGGTCCGTATCAGCAAATTGTATGAATTTGACGGTTTAAATAAAGTAGACGTTACAGAGGCTTCTGTCGGTTCTATCGTGGCTATTTCCGGTATTGCAGATATCCGGATCGGAGATACCATCTGCGCGCCGGAAGCTCCGGTGGCAATTCCCTTCCAGAAAATCTCCGAGCCAACCATCGCTATGAACTTCATCGTAAATGACAGTCCTTTGGCAGGTCAGGAAGGAAAATATGTAACCTCCCGCCATATCCGCGACAGATTATTCCGTGAATTAAATACGGACGTATCGCTTCGTGTAGAAGAAACCGATTCCCCAGACAGCCTGAAGGTTTCCGGTCGCGGCGAACTGCACTTATCTGTTCTTATTGAAAATATGCGCCGCGAAGGTTACGAATTTGCAGTAAGCAAAGCCGAAGTATTATATAAAGAAGATGAACGCGGCAAAAAGATGGAACCAATGGAAATCGCCTATGCAGATGTTCCGGATGAATTTACCGGCGCAGTTATTTCAAAGCTTCAACAGCGTAAAGGCGAACTTCGCAACATGGGTTCTATTGCCGGCGGCTATACAAGACTGGAATTTCGTATACCTTCTCGCGGTCTTATCGGTTATCGTGGGGACTTTCTGACTGACACCAAGGGAAATGGTATATTGAATACTATTTTTGACGGTTACGATTATTTTCGCGGTGAAATCGCTTACCGTGCCACAGGTTCCCTTATTGCATTTGAAGCAGGCGAAGCTGTTACCTATGGCCTTTTCTCTGCACAGGATAGGGGAGCCCTGTTTATCGGACCGGGTGAAAAAGTATATGCAGGCATGGTTATCGGGCAGTGTGCAAAAGCTGAAGACATTGAACTTAACGTATGTAAGAAAAAGCATCTTACCAATACCCGTTCCTCTTCTGCTGATGAAGCACTTACGCTTGTTCCGCCGCGTATCCTAAGTCTGGAACAGGCACTCGATTTTATTGATGCAGATGAACTTCTTGAGGTAACGCCGGAAAGCCTTCGTATCCGAAAACGTATTCTTGATCCAACACTTAGAAAGCGTGCCGCATATGCCAAAAAAAATGCATAATATTTTTAAATTTTTTCGTAAATTATTGTAAAATACTGCTATGATAATTGCTTCAATATGTGTTATAATACTTATAACTTTATTGTTATCTGTAAATTCTTACTAAGGAGTACACCATGAACTGGAATTTGAAGAGTAAAACTAATTATGCACAAGAAGATCAGGAATTATTATTAGAACTTATGGACAAAGCTATTCAAGGGGATTTTACTTCGATTGACGCATCACTTTTCCATAATCCCGAAATTGCGGAAAAATATAATCAGGTACTGAATGCATTTTTTGTATCTAACAATACCTTTGTAATGCGTTTGAATCACTCTATGGCCCGAATCGGCGACAGCTCCTGCGTAAAAGAAATGATTGAACAATTAAATTCCCAGACAATTGCCATCAACGATATGCGGGGCTCCAGTCAGGAATTAGGCCAATCCATTGAAAATATCGTTGCCTCTGTTCAAACGATTAAAGATACCTCTTATGAAACCCTAACCGCTTCTGCCAAAAGCGTATCTTCCATGGAGGAAACCATTCGTATTGTAGATGAATCCACACAACAGATTCAAGCTATCAACGAACAGATTGTCGCTTTTCAGGAGAAAACACAGAAAATCAATGAAATCATTGATGTTGTTCAGAAGGTTGCACAAAAGAGCGGTCTGCTTGCGTTAAACGCTTCGATTGAAGCCGCAAGAGCCGGCGAAGCTGGAAAAGGCTTCGCAGTCGTTGCCAATCAGGTCAGGGATTTATCTGCCAGTACTACCCAGTCGACTGCTGATGTTATTGAACAGGTAAATGAAATTAAAGATGGCATAAATGAATTAGTGACATCTATTGAAGCCACAACCAGACAGCTTCAGTTAGGAAATAATAGTGTACACCAATCCGTTTTATTCATGAATGCCATGAATGACCAGATCAATGCAATGAGCAAGGCAGTTGATGCAATTTTTGATGAGGTAAATACACAGTCTGCACTTACCGAAAACTTTGTAGCTTCTATTGACTACATTGCCGATGGCTATGATACTTTATCCGATGAATGTGTCAGCACCGGCCAGCATCTATATCAGATCAGCCGCGAAATTGACTCTGCAAGAGGCGATATGGCCAGACATAATTCCAAGATTACAACCTTAGACTGGATTACGGTATTCGAGATGGATCACCTTATTTTTACATGGCGTGTATATAACAATCTTGCTGATTTTGAACAGCTTAAGATTGAGCAGCTCAATAATCCAAAAGGCTGTAAACTTGGAAAGTGGTTATGCGCCCAGACAAATCCTCAAATCACAGGAAGCGCCGCTTTCCGTCAGGTTGTAAGCTACCATGACGAAATCCACCAACACGCATGTGATTCCTGGTACAGCAAACAAAACGGTGACCGTGAGGAAGCATTAAGACATTTCAACCTTGCCTATGATGCATACTTGAAATTTATCAGTGCTTTAGACAAGCTTCGTGATGTTATCCGCAGTACCGGAGATACTCATGAAACATCTGTACAACGAAACGTATAACTTCTTTTTAGCAATATAGTAAGGGCTTTTTCCCTATAGACCATTCGTCTATAGAGCAAAAGCCCTTTTTTGTGCCTAAGCAGAAATTAAATTACACCGCCATATTATCCCGGCATAGAACTAAGTTCATATGTTACATCTGAGGGGTAACTATCCTATGCCTTTAATAATCGTAATTTTCTGACTTTGTCCATTTTAGTACATTCCTGTACTTAATTTTTCCGCCAAACAAGTCCAAAGCACTTCCGATGGTAAAGTTAATTTTCCCTTTTCCTAATTTCCTGATCTGCTCCAAATCCTCAAAGCAGGATATGCCTCCAGCATAAGTAACCGGAATTCTTCCCCATTCTCCCAAAAGCGCAATCAACGGCTTTTCGATACCACTTTGTTTTCCTTCTACATCTATAGCATGAATAAGAAATTCATCACAATGCATGGAAAGCTTATCTAAAAGCTCCGGAGTAATACGTTCCTCTGTCTCTGCCTGCCAGCGGTTGGTAACAATATAGTATCCCTCGCCTCTGGGCGGGTAAGGCAGCATAAACAGATTCTCCTGCGCTCCGCAGACGCTCTGGGAAGTATCCTTAAAATAACGACAGGATAAATCCAATACAATATGCTCTTTTCCGACAGCATTTACCAGTTTTCTAAGATTTTCATAATCAATCTTACCATCTTTGAACACATAAGAGGTTACAATCACATGGCTTGCACCCGACCTGATAAATTCCGGTGCATTTTCCGCAGTAATGCCGCCTCCTGCCTGAAGTCCCCCGGGGTATGCACGAAGCGCGGCAATTGCCTGCTTTTTCGTTGCTTCGTAATACTCACTATCCACAGCGTTTAAGAGAATGATATGCCCTCCCTTTATTCCATCCTTTTTATATAATTCCGCATAAAAGACGGCGTCCTGTTCCGATACATAATTCTCAACAGCCTCATTATTTGTGTCCCTTAAACTGCTTCCGACAATCTGTTTAACTGCTCCGTTATGAATATCAATACAAGGTCGAAATTCCATATTTTTATTGTTATGCTCCGCATAACGCTCCTTCTTAAAAGTAATACTTTTGTATCCGCAACTTTACAATGATTTTATCACACTAAACTGCTACTGTGAAGAACCTCGTACTTATTTATTTTATTAGTTTTTCTAAACTTACATCATCTTGACATTGAACCTCTTATTTGCTATTATCAATCAAATTATTACTTTATATATCAACATATGCTGTTAAGAAGAAAGCGAGGGTATCAAAATGGGTACAATTATCGGCGAAGGAATTACATTTGATGATGTTCTTTTAGTTCCGCAATATTCTGAAGTTACTCCTAACATGATTGATTTACAAACACACTTAACCCAAAAAATCGTCCTGAACATTCCTATGATGAGTGCTGCTATGGACACTGTTACCGAATCTAAAATGGCTATTGCAATGGCCAGACAGGGTGGTATCGGTATTATTCATAAAAACATGTCTATCGAAGAGCAGGCTGAAGAGGTTGATAAGGTAAAACGCTCGGAAAACGGCGTTATTACAGATCCATTTTCCCTTTCCCCGGAACATACATTACAGGATGCGAACGAGCTGATGGCTAAATTCAAAATTTCCGGTGTTCCAATCACAGAAGGGACTAAACTCGTTGGTATTATCACAAACCGTGACTTAAAATTTGAAACAGATTTTTCCAAAAAGATCAAAGAATCTATGACATCCGAAAACTTAATCACCGCTAAGGAAGGAATCACATTAGAAGAAGCAAAACAGATTCTTGGCAAGGCAAGAAAAGAAAAACTTCCAATCGTTGATGATGATTTCAACTTAAAAGGATTAATTACCATTAAAGACATCGAAAAACAGATTAAGTACCCATTATCTGCAAAAGATGAAAAAGGCAGACTCCTCTGCGGCGCCGGAGTAGGCATTACAGCAAATATGATGGACCGTATTGACGCCTTAGTAAAAGCAAAGGTTGACGTTATCGTTGTTGACTCAGCACACGGTCATTCCAAAAATATCATAGAAGCAGTTAAGAAAATCAAAGCTGCATATCCGAGCCTTCAGGTTATCGCCGGCAACATTGCGACAGGCGCTGCTGCCAAGGCTTTGATCGAAGCCGGTGCAGATGCTGTTAAGGTTGGTATCGGACCGGGCTCCATCTGTACAACACGTGTTGTTGCAGGTATCGGTGTTCCACAGATTTCTGCAATTATGGATTGTTATGAAGTAGCAAAAGAATATGACATCCCTGTTATCGCTGACGGCGGTATCAAATACTCAGGAGATATGACTAAAGCAATTGCGGCAGGAGCTAACGTATGTATGCTTGGCTCTATGTTTGCAGGCTGTGACGAAGCTCCGGGAACCTTCGAATTGTATCAAGGCAGAAAATTCAAGGTTTATCGCGGTATGGGCTCTATCGCAGCTATGGAAAACGGCAGCAAAGACCGTTACTTCCAGACAGATGCCAAAAAGCTTGTTCCAGAAGGTGTGGAAGGACGTGTTGCTTACAAGGGAAGTTTAGAAGACACTGTATTCCAGTTAGTAGGCGGCATCCGTTCCGGTATGGGGTACTGTGGCTGTCCAACTATCGAAGACTTAAAAGAAAAGGGCAGATTTGTTAAAATTTCAGCGGCTTCTTTAAAGGAAAGCCATCCACATGACATTCAAATTACCAAAGAAGCTCCAAACTACAGCACTGACAGCCATTGAGTTTCATTGGGTTTTCGCAAATAGATTAAGGAGTCGGCTTGTTCTTCCGTTAAGAAGCAGGCCGGCTCTTTCTATCACCGGAAACCCTTGAAGCATTAACCTATAAAAGAAGCGCACTTTGTTCGATTTATTTTATTTGCTTTTATATATAAGAAATGATATATTTATATCTACTACACTATAACAATATTTATTAAGGAAAGAGGTAATTTTATGGAATTAGGACCCGGGCATATTGTCCAATTAGTTAGTATCGGTGTTTTAGTTTTTTTGTCAGCGTTTTTCTCATCATCCGAAACAGCCCTTGTGACAGTAAACAAAATACGCATGAAGCATATGGCGGAGAACGGCGACAAACGCGCCGCAAAAGTCCTTAAAGTAACCAGTGACAACGGTAAAATGCTTTCAGCTATTTTAATTGGTAATAACATTGTAAATATTGGGGCATCTTCCATTGCAACCACTCTTGCCATTGACATTTTTGGCAGTATCGGTTCTGGTATTGCAACTGGTGTACTTACGATTGTAATCCTTATTTTCGGTGAAGTTTCACCAAAAACAATGGCAACAATTAAGGCTGATTCCTTTGCTTTAGCCAACGCGGGAATTATAGAATTTCTGATGTTTTTGTTAACCCCGCTTATCTTCATTATCAATAAAATGTCATCTGCGGTTTTATGGGTGCTTCACATTAATCCAAATGATGCAGATACCGCAATGACAGAAGATGAAATCCGTACGATTGTTGATGAAAGTCAGGAAAGCGGTGAAATTGAAGACGAAGAACGCGAAATGATCCATAACGTATTTGACTTCGGCGACTCTTTAGCCAAAGAAGTCATGGTGCCAAGAATTGACATGGCATTTGTTCAAGTCGATTCTACCTATGAAGAATTGATTGAACTCTTCCGTCAAGATAAATTTACGCGTCTTCCCGTATATGACGACTCTACCGATCATGTAATTGGTATTATCAATATGAAGGACCTTCTTCTCACAGATAACTCTGAAAATTTTTCCGTGCGGGATATTATTCGTGAACCATATTTTACATATGAACACAAGAATATTTCCGACTTATTTATGGAAATGCGCAAATCCTCTATTTCTCTTGCTATTGTCTTAGATGAGTATGGTGTAACTGCCGGACTTGTAACCTTAGAAGACTTATTGGAAGAAATTGTAGGAGAGATTCGTGATGAATACGATACGGATGAGGTTGATTCGATTGTAAAAACCGGTGAACGTGAATTCATGGTGCAGGGCGCTACTAACTTAGATGATGTTAGTAATGAGCTTGGCGTCACATTCAAGTCAGATGATTATGATACCATCGGCGGATATTGTCTTGAATTATTAGACCATCTTCCAGAGAAAAATGAAATCGTATTTACCGAAGATGGCATTTTGCTCAAGATCGAAGAGGTTGATAAAAACCGTATTGAACGCATTTTGATTAAACTCCCGGAAAAGACCACAGAAGAATAAACTGCATCTTTTAAAAACCTCCTATCAAACAATTGATAACCGACCGGCAGCCTATGGCTGCCGGTTTTTTCAGACGCAAAAACATGCGCCGGCCGCACACTTTGTTCTTTTCACCTTGCACTGCCATATAACGCGTCTAGCAGTTTTGTATATTCCGGTTCTGTTTTCCAAACGGAATCCTCCCACAATCCTCCGGCATCTTCTGCAATCCAGTTCCCTTCTGCGTCTTTATAATACTTTTCACTAATAAAGCGCACTGTTATTTTCGGGTTCGCTTCCTTAAACGCATAGAGTGTAATCGTGCTGTTATTTGCATATTCCAATCCAAAATGACTTACCAATTCCGTAACATCCACAATCTGGTTACATATATAATCCGGTATCCGCGCATCCGGCGAGAAGCTCCAGCCTGCCAGTTTCCCGTCTTCAAACGAAAAACCTTCGGAAGGTAATGGAATGGAGTCCGTATACTTTACCGCAACAGAATCAATATTTCCTTCCGCTCCATTTCCAGCAAATCGTACGGTATATGTATTTGGTTCCCATACAGCATACAAATCCACACTTGGCGCTACCTTTTTAAGCCATTCATAGGATAATGCCTGTTCTACGCCAAAATAGGCTTGTGCCACAATCCGGGAGGTCGACCATCCTGACTGGTAATGTCCGGCTTTCCTCCATCCCATATCCCGCAGCGCATAGTTATCCTCACTTAAAGACACCTGCATAGTCCGCATTTCTTTATCCTTATTATGCAGATTTCTATATAGATGGATTGCTACATTTTCTTTGGAAGCAGTTGCAGTCATTGTCACATCACCATATATCGTAAATGTATAGTTCTGGGACACCGTATTGTGGGTCCCGTTCCACCCTGCAAACGTATATCCCCTCTGTGTAGCTGCTGTAATTGTCACTTTTGTTCCATAGCAATACTCTCCTGCCCCCGATACGCTGGCAATCCCATCTCCACAAATCAATTTTACTTGAGAGAACATATTTTGCACGTTTTTTTCATAATATGACTTTAATGCTTCCTTGGTCTTTGATGACCAGTTCTGGGCATTTACAATTCCATTATAGGTTGTATAAACCTTCCCGCATATAATTCCGGAATCCGACACTGCTCCCTGACGTACATTATTTTTTACTATTGTAATACAGGCGTCAAAAATAACTGCACTATCAGGACTCATCAGTACCTTACAGGCATTCTCCGACAAACGAGACTTTAAATTCTCCAAAGACACACAGTACAAAGAATACCGATACCCATTTACATTGCGGGCATCCACTTCCTCCATATATTGACCTTCAATCGAATAATATATCTGCTCAATGACTGTCCCCTTTACATCCCGCACAGTCACCCGCCACCCCAGATTCTCATATCTTATTCTGGCGCCGGAAGCCAGTTTTCCTCTCGTTGCATAATATATCATTCCTTTCTTATCGGCTCCCGGCTCAAATACCATAGCAGAGCCATATGTCTGATAATACTTATACGCATTTGTCAGTACGCTGCCCGCCGTACCCTGCGACCTTGATTTGAGCAATTGCGTTTTTTCTGCATTCTGCTGTGTATGCTGCTCAACAATTGCCGTTTTCTCACAGACAATACTCTTCTCCTTCCCATTGAACTGGCGGAACCGTTCTATAACCTTCACGGATAGAATACCTTTTTTTAAATCCATCTTGTTTACTTGAACTTCTACAGCCCCGTTTATTCCCACATCTAGCGTAAGCTCGTCTATCAGCCTCTGCTTTACTGCCTCTTCGTCATCGCTTTTATACTCTTTCATCAAAATATTTTCTACAACACGGGATACCCTGTTTTCCAATTCATTCTTTCGTATTTCATAAGAAAATGCGCTAAACGCGATTGTGATGGCATACATTGTTATACATATGCCGATGGCTGCTAAAATAATATTTTTCAATTTCTCACCTCACATTGCCTGAAGCAGCAAATGAAATCCTCTGAGCACGGCTGCTCCAACGAGCATTAAGATAATACTGATTCCGTATTCTTCTATGACTTGTTTCACATTTCCTCCTATCTGGCATAGCCTATGACCGTTTGCTTTTCTGCTACTTGAAAAAAGATAATTTCTACCGGATATTGCAGCGTCACCTGCGCCATCTGTACCTCTTTTATATTCTCTGGTATTGCTTCTGCCTCCCTACAGACCACAGGCATTTCGTCTTCCTGATAGAATATGATCTCCAACTCATACCCATATGCCTCTGATGCTGTAAATGCCTGCTCTGCCACTGTATGTGCATAGCTGCTGTTTTCTAACTCATTGATAATTACCGCATGGAAATCCTGCGCCTGCAATGTTTGAAAAAACACGCCTAATATTCCCAGAGCAGAGCACATCATAAACAAAACAATGAATATTCCTGTAAACGCCTTCAAAATCTGACTCATACTACCTCCTATAACATCATCCCCTGCATAAAATGCATCATAAGAACCACCATATCTGCCACCAGTTTAAAAGACGCCGCCAGAACCGGAAGCAAAAATAACACATACATTCCTGCCGCAGAATCTTTTAACAGCTCCGTTTCCGTAAGGTCTAACAGTTCCATGTTTTTCCCAACCAGTTCACTAATCTGCTTGTCTGCATTTCCACTGTTTCCGATTGAGAGGGAATACAGAATCCCCATAGCAGAATGCACCTCTGGAATGGGAAAATGAGCCAGAAATTTGTGATACGGTCCTGCGTCCTCCGGCTGCATTTCCAAACGTTCCGTTAAAAGATAAAGCTCCCTGCGCAATACTCCGGGAACATATTCTTGTGATTTTTGTAATGCAACCTGCACATTCTCGCTTTGAAGCAGCAATACCAAATCCAGAAGCCAGTTTGGGAACGCATATTTGATTTGACGGGTAAGCGATTTCTCCATAAGCTTTCTTCCTACTTTGTGCTGCTGAAAAAAGATGAGGGTAAGCGCTAACGCCGCCGCCACCAGCCATTTGTTCCCGTATAAAAAAGCAAACACCGTAATAACAATTCCTGCAATACCCAGAATAGCAGAAAGTTTCTTTTCCTTCTTTTCATCATAATTCCGGTAGCTTTCCATTTTCTTTACATAGTATTCTTCCTTTTCGTCCAATTGTAATTCTATCCAATCTGCTGCCAGATACTTTTGTCCCAGCAAAATTACCAGATCATCTGCCGCAATCACAAGAAACGCAAATATCTGTAGTATCCACTCCCTGCTAATGTCCATATCCGTAACCGGCAGATAAATGATAGCAGAACAAATAAGCAGCGAGGCAATTACGGATAAAACAATATCCGTAAACTGCTTCTTACGTCCTGCAATGGCCTCCTTGATGCGCTTTTCCCAACGGTTTTTATCTGTCAGTAAAAGTGTAACCGGTTTTCCGATTTCTCCCCCATAGTATTCTACATGGAGCATAAATCTGTGTACGTCCTTTATCCTCTTACATGGAAATTCCTTCTCGATCATACCCAGAGCTTCTTCCAATACCTC
Source organism: uncultured Agathobacter sp. (assembly GCA_944381555.1). GTDB lineage: Bacteria > Bacillota > Clostridia > Lachnospirales > Lachnospiraceae > Roseburia. Next base: position 30,521 of record CALWLL010000028.1, read on the forward strand.
GGTCTCGTCAAAGGTCATGGTCATATAATCCAGCGCCGCACTTATCCGGTTCTTCATCCGCCCTTCCGGGATTGTCTGGCACACATCCCGTACCGCCAGATCCACTTTTTCTTCCTTTGCAAAGGCATATAGAAGGGTATCCAGATACAGCGCCGCCTCCTGAAACCGCTTTTGGTTCATCCGTGACTTCTGATGCCACTTGCGATGCATCGGTATCATAATCAACGCGTATATTCCCAAAGCCAGCACAATCCAAATATTTAGCTTCAGCAGGATATGCAGAAAATAGATAATCACAAAAACCGTAATATAAATCATGCCGCACCCCCTACATAAAAATACCGGTGCTTAAAAGCCGGCTTTCTAACAATTCGCTGCAAAATGGATCTTCAAATCCTGCTCTCTGAAACAGCCTTAAAATGCTGTCCGGAAGCTGCTTCAAAACACATACTCCATCAAATACTACCATCTCAATTCTGTTTTCCCCCTTTTCCCGAAGATAAAAACACACCTGGTCAATATAACGTCTGGCAATTCCGTCTTCATCATTTCTTTTTCGTACCAGTACGCCCACATCCAGCGCCTGAAAAATGTCATTCTCCATCCTGTCCGCATCCGCACGGCTCTCAAGCATATTCAAAATGCGGTCCGGTACATTCCGCACATCATCCGTATGCAGAGTAGTCATACCCCGCACTCCCGTAGACCAGCTTTCCAGCAAATACTTAACCTCCTTGGAACGTGCTTCCGACAGCATTATCCACTTAGGATTTAAACGCAGGCTGGACTTAATTGCATCTGCATATCCAAAGGTATCCTCACTGACTTTAATCTCGATACAATCTTTTCCCGGATTCGTTCTGGCATAACGAATTTCCAAAGTATCCTCTATGGTAATCACTCTTTCGTCCGCAGGAATAAACTGGGAAAAGAATTTTACACATTCCGTTTTTCCTATTCCGGGCATTCCGCAAAATGTCAGGTTCATATGACTTTCTACGCAATTGATAAGCAGTGATAAAATCTCTTTGGAGCAGAATCTCTCCTGTAAGGCTTTTTGCGCAGTAAGGCGAATCACCGGAGGGGTTTTGCGGATACTGATACTTCTTCCCGACCTGGCGACCGATTCATGCAGTATGGTTACGCGAAGCTCACTGGTTTCTGCTTCCAGTTCGGGATTGCGTTTGTTGAACTGACGGCTTACCACATTGGCAATCCGCTGGGTAAACTGTTCTACGAAAGCAGTTGTGATGTTTTCGTCTACATACTGTTGGTTTACCTTATATCGTTCGTTATAAATATTTGTAATCCATACCTCCCTGCCATTGTAATCTATATCTGTAATATCCTGATTGGCCACATATTTCCAAAGAGTGCCAAAATACTCTTTCCCTAATTCCATACTGTCCCCTCTTAGTTCTCTGTTCCAAAAGACAATCCGGCCTGGTTAAAAAAGTTCTCTATCAAATCTGTAAAAGCAGAACCTATAATTCCATTTTCTCCTGTTCCGATTATCGCAGAAATTACTCCAATCAGCGCTATAATCGCAATAATCGTAACAATAACGCCGCCATATTCCTGAAATACTTCTTTCATATCTTTTCCTTTCTCCGTATAGAAAACGGTCAAAAATGATATGCAGGACATTATTCAATTAAAATAAAAAGGATACCGCCGATGAATTTCCGGCATAGATTATCTGTCCTGCATGACATTGCAAGACATTTATAAGAAAAAAGATAGGTGTATTATAACGTGTCTGCTTACTTTTGTAAAGAAGTTTTTCAAGGCTAATGTATCACGGTCTTTTCCATGATAGAAAAAAGCAGACACTATAAGTGTCCGCTTTCTTTTATCCTATTTCTTAACTCATTTGCAAGTCCGTCGTTTTCCCGATTGTACTGGTAAATCTCTTCTATCTGTCCCGAAAACGTCATGATGCTGTCCGTAAGCTCACTCATTGCAGCCGCCTGCCCATTCGCTGAATCACGGATAACTCCGATTGTCTTGGTTGCCTCATTCAACTGTTCCGACAATGTTTTTGCGATATAAGCAAAATCCTGCATCTTATCAAACATAATCTTAGAATCTCCCTGATACTTATGTCCGACCTCAACCAGTTGGGAATAACTTCCAACAGTCTTTTCCCGCATGAATGCCACTACCTTATTCGCCTCTTCTGCCAACTGGCTTACGGCAGTAAGTACCGTATTGGAAATCTCATTAATTTCCCCTGCCGTTACGCTGGTCATAGACGCCAGCTTGGTAATCTCATCTGCAACAACCGCAAATCCTCTGCCAGCCTCTCCAGCGCGGGCCGCCTCGATGGAAGCATTTAATGCAAGCAGATTGGTCTGGTCTGCAATTTCCATGATATCTTTGGTCAAATCGAGAATGCGCTCTGCTTTTTGGGACTGCTCAATTTTCTCTTTCATAGCTGTCTCAACTGCTTCCGCTTTTGCTTCTACTTCACGACGCTCCGCTTCCGAACGCGTCATGATTTCATATGCCGCATAATTGCTGTTCTGAGCATATTCGGCCCCTTCCTTAGCTTCTTCACTCATCTGAAGAAAAGATTCATCCATCTCCCCCATTGTATCAGAAAGCTCGTTAATATTAGAAGACATTTCCTGCATAGACGCAGTAAATTCTCCCATTACACCAGAAATATCTGCCGTTTCTTCTGATATGTGTTCAATTTTTTTACTTACGCTTTCAATTGCATTTTCAAGGTCAGATGCTGATGCATATACATCTTCTAACACATTCTTTGTCTGCTGTCTTTCTGATTCAATTGCTTCATTCATTTTCTTTTGTCCAAATATCATTCGTAATCCCCCGTGATTGTTTTGCACATATATAGCTTTAGAATAACAAACATTCGTAATTTTGTAAAGAAATAAAGCGTTCCCATTGGTATGAGAACGCTTAAAAATTACAAAATATGAATTTCTTTCAGATATGCTTCCAAAATCTCCGCCGCACTTCCGATTTTTTCCGTGCATGGACGGTTCTTATAATACTCTGGGCTGCGTTTCTCAGGTATGGCATCCTGACGCTTTACATCAAGACCAAGGAGTTCACGGCAAATGATGGAATTGTTGGCTTCTTCATAACGCCTTGCAAGCTCCTGTATATGTCCATACAGTTCCTTCTTCCCTTCGTAATCTCCTTTTTCATTATATCCTTTGATGCAGCCCATAATCATAAACATTCCGGTTACACTTCCGCACACTTCGCGAAGCCGGCCCATACCCCCGCCAAATGGAGAGGCAATTCTTAAGGCTGTATGGATATCCATATCTGCATACTTTTGGATTACATCTTCGAATGCGAGCATGATGCACTGCGAGCAGTTATATCCATCTAAAAAGCTCTGCATGGCTATTTCTTTTCTGGTCATACTGTTTCCTTTTTCAATCTTTTGTAAGGTATTTGTTTACGCTGGACAATCTTACGCAGACTACAAATACTTCTGCCGCCTTACGAAGTTCTTCCAGTGAAGGGAAGGTTGGCGCAATACGGATAACATTGTCTTTTGGATCTTTTCCGTATGGGAAAGGCGCGCCTGCACCTGTCATGGTAACGCCTGCCTCCTTGCATTTTGCAATGATGTCCTTAGCGCAGCCCTCTAGCGATTCGAAGCAGATGAAATATCCGCCGATTGGCTTTACCCATGTTCCGATTCCGCGACTCTTTATTTCTGCTGTCATAAGCTCGTCGAGCATTTCAAATTTTGGACGCATAATATCCGCCTGTTTCATCATGTGCTGTTTGATACCATCAAAGTTCTTAAAATACAGTGCATGACGGCGCTGATTTGTTTTGTCATAACCAATGGTCTGGATTGTAAGCTGTTTCTTAATATCCGCAATATTATTTGGTGAAGCCGCAAGCGCCGCAATTCCCGCACCCGGGAAGGTTACCTTACTGGTTGAACAGAACTCAAATACGATATCCGGGTTTCCTGCCTCTTCACATTCCGCGATGAGATTTAAAATGACATCCTGTTTATCCGGATAGAGATGATGCACGCAGTATGCATTATCCCAGAAAATGCGAAAATCCGGTGCGGCAGGTTTTAGGCGTGCAAAACGAAGTACGGTTTCATCGGAATAGGAAGTACCGGTTGGATTGGAGTATTTCGGCACACACCAGATACCTTTTACCGCAGGGTCGTTATTGACATATTCCTCAACCATATCCATATCGGGACCGTCTTCCTTCAGTGGAATGTTAATCATTTCAATACCAAATAACTCCGTAATCGCAAAATGTCTGTCATATCCCGGAACCGGACAGAGGAATTTTACTTTGTCTAGTTTGCACCAAGGGGTATTGCCGCAGATACCGAGTATCATTGCTCTTGATATCTGGTCATACATAACATTAAGACTGGAATTTCCGTATACAATTATGTTGCTTTCCTGACAGCCAAGCATTTCTGCAAGCAGCCGTTTTGCTTCCGGGATTCCGTCTAAAACACCGTAGTTACGAAGATCCATACCGCTTTCACTTACAAGCGCCGTATTAGAATCAATGGCGTCCAATATTCCCATAGATAAATCCAACTGCTCTGCCGATGGTTTACCTCTGGACATATCGAGTTTTAAATTCATTGCCTTAATTTTTTCATACTCTGCTTCCAAAAAAGCCTTTTCCAGAAGTAATTCTTCTTTTGTCATTTCGCAATACTGCTGCATTCTGTATTCCTCCTGCTTCACATACTATATCTTTGTTACTGCTAATACTTATTTAACTGTTATTTTGGCTGTTCCTTTATCTTGGAAAAGTACTCTTTGATTTTTGCCTCATGTCCTATGTCCGTTGGCTTATAGAACTGTGTCCCGACCAAAGAATCCGGCAGGTACTGCTGTTCTACATAATGGTTTGGGTAATCATGTGCATACTTATATCCAAGTCCATGTCCCAGCTTCTGGGCTCCTTTATAATGGACATCCTGCAAATGAGCCGGAACCTGCGGCGTCACATTATTTTTTACGGCTTCCATAGCTGCAAAGACGGCTTCGCAGGCCGCATTGCTCTTTGGTGCACACGCCACATAAATTGCCGCCTGCGATAAGATAATCTGCGCTTCCGGCATCCCAATCCGCTCTACTGCCTGTGCTGCGGATGTGGCAACCACAATTGCCATCGGGTCGGCATTTCCAACATCCTCTGACGCACAAATCATAATGCGTCTTGCAATGAATTTGATATCCTCCCCTGCATACAGCATACGCGCCAGATAATAGACAGCCGCATCCGGGTCTGAGCCCCGCATGCTTTTTATAAAAGCGGAAATTGTATCATAATGATTATCTCCTGTTTTATCATAGGATATGACCCGCTTTTGGATACATTCACCTGCTACATCAATAGTAATATGGATCCATCCATCCTCGCTGCGCTCTGTGGTCAGAATACCAAGCTCTATGGCTGTAAGAGCCGCTCTTGCATCTCCATTGCACACATCTGCGAGAAACTCTAACGCATCCTCATCAATGGCTGCATGATAGGAACCCATACCCTTTTCCCTGTCATTTACCGCTCTTAACAATAGAACTTTAATGTCCTCTTTTTGAAGTTTCTTCAGTTCAAAGATAATTGAGCGGGACAAAAGTGCGCCGTTTACTTCAAAATAAGGATTCTCCGTAGTTGCGCCAATCAGAATAACCGTGCCATCCTCAACGTACGGTAACAGATAATCCTGCTGCCCCTTGTTAAAACGATGGATTTCATCAATAAAGAGTATGGTTTTCTTTCCATACATACCCTGATTGTTTTTCGCCTGCTCTATGACCTCTTCCATATCCTTTTTACCCGCAGAAGTTGCATTTATCTGCTTAAACTCTGCACTGGTTGTATTGGCGATAACCTTAGCCAATGTAGTCTTTCCGGTTCCCGGCGGTCCGTAGAATATGATGGAGCTTAACTTATCCGCCTTAATTGCACGGTATAATAACTTATCCTTACCAATAATATGCTGCTGGCCTACCACTTCATCCAATGTGGTTGGTCGAAGACGGGAAGCCAGCGGCGATTCAGATTCCATGTTCTGTTCGCGCATATATTCAAATAAATCCATGACTCCTCCTTCTTTTTTCGTTACATATTATATTATGACATATTCTTCCACTCTTTTAATAGAATAGCACAAAAACCAGATATAGGGAATACCTCCAGATATGAATTTCTCTTATCATTAAAATTCATTTTTGTTATAAAAAAGCGGGATTTTTTTAGAAAAAGAGTTTTTTTTGAATTTCTAAAGACTAACAAATTCATTTCCATGCTTAACAGAATATTTCTCTATCATAGAAAACCAAAATCAGGGCCTATACAGTTAAAAAACTGTACAGACCCATTTTTCTCATCATACTCCTGCCACCAGCCGGCCATCCAAAACATCAATCTTAATGGTATCGCCCATTTTTACCTCATCTGCAAGAATCAGCTTTGCAGAAAGGGTTTCCACATGCTTTTGCAGGAAGCGTTTGAGTGGTCTTGCACCATAAACCGGATCATAACCATGCTCTACGATAAATGCAGTTGCCGCATCCGTAAGTTCAACAGACAATTCTCTGTCTGCAAGACGGGAATTTAAATCCTTCATCATAAGCGTAATAATATTACTAATATTATCTTTGGTGAGTGGCTTAAACATAATAATCTCATCCAGACGGTTTAAAAATTCCGGACGGAAATGTCCCCGTACTACATTCATGACTGCCTCCTCTGCATCCGCAGATATGCAGCCGGATTCGTCAATGCCGTCCAATAGCTGGGCAGAGCCAAGATTACTGGTCATAATGATAATGGTATTTTTAAAGTCTACCGTACGTCCCTGAGAATCCGTAATACGTCCGTCATCCAATACCTGCAGCAGTACATTAAATACATCCGGGTGCGCCTTTTCTACTTCATCAAAAAGTACTACCGAATATGGCTTTCTTCGCACTGCTTCCGTAAGCTGGCCGCCCTCGTCATATCCTACATATCCCGGAGGCGCTCCTATCAGGCGTGATACGGAATACTTTTCCATATACTCGCTCATATCCAGACGGACCATATTGCTTTCATCATCAAAAAGACTTGCCGCCAGAGCTTTTGCCAGTTCTGTCTTACCAACACCTGTCGGTCCTAAGAAAAGGAAAGAACCAATTGGTTTGGATGGGTCCTTAATCCCTGCTTTGGAACGGATAATTGCCTCCGTCACAAGGGTTACGCCCTCATCCTGTCCGACAACACGTTTGTGCAGCTCCTCGTCCAGATGTAATGTCTTATTTCTTTCGCTTTCCGTAAGTTTCGCGACCGGAATTCCTGTCCAGCGCGAAATGATACGGGCAATCTCCTCCTCCGTAACCTTCTCTCTTACCAGAGATAAATCACGGTTCTTTAAAATTTCTTCCTCTGCTTCAAGCTGTTTCTCCATCTGCGGAAGAACACCATACTGTAACTCTGCTGCCTTCTCTAAATCATAATTCTGCTGGGCTATCTTAATCTCGTTACGCGTATTTTCAATTGATTCGCGGAGTTTGCTTACTTTATCTACCGCATCTTTTTCATTAGACCATTTTGCTTTCTTCGTATTTAATTCATCACGAAGCTCTGCCAGTTCCTTTTGCAGATTTGCAAGACGCTCCTGACTCAGTCGGTCGGTTTCTTTCTTCAGTGCAGTTTCCTCAATCTCCATCTGCATAACACGACGATTCAATTCATCCAGTTCTGTCGGCATGGAATCCAGTTCCGTCTTAATAAGCGCGCAGGCCTCGTCTACAAGGTCAATCGCTTTATCCGGCAAAAATCTGTCAGAAATATATCGATTCGATAAGGTTGCCGCAGATACTAATGCTGAGTCTGTAATTTTTACGCCATGATATACCTCGTATCTGTCTTTTAGTCCACGCAGAATGGATATGGTGTCCTCAACCGTCGGTTCATCTACCATTACAGGCTGGAAACGCCGCTCTAACGCTGCGTCTTTTTCAATATATTCGCGGTATTCATCCAGAGTGGTTGCACCAACACAGTGCAGCTCGCCACGTGCAAGCATCGGCTTTAATAATTGCCCCGCATCCATTGCTCCATCCGTTTTTCCGGCTCCCACAATGGTATGCAGCTCATCAATGAATAAAATAATCTGCCCTTCAGAAGCCTTTACTTCATCAAGAACGGCTTTTAGTCTTTCCTCAAACTCGCCCCGGTATTTTGCACCTGCAATGAGCGCCCCCATATCCAATGCAAAAAGACGTTTATCCTTTAAGCCCTCCGGCACGTCACCACGGACAATTCGCTGGGCCAACCCTTCTACAACTGCTGTTTTACCAACACCGGGTTCTCCGATTAGTACCGGGTTATTCTTCGTTTTTCTCGATAAAATACGCACCACGTTACGAATTTCAGCGTCTCTTCCAATCACAGGATCTAACTTCTGCTGACGTGCACGTTCCACCATATCATAGCCGTATTTTTCCAACGTGTCATATGTTGCTTCCGGATTATCCGATGTTACTCTCTGATTGCCACGCACTGTCGCAAGCGCAGCTAAAAAGCGTTCTCTGGTAAGACCATATTCTCTGATAAGCTCCTTCATTGCCTGATTTGGATACTTCAGTAAAGATAAGAATAAATGCTCAACCGATACATATTCATCTCCCATCTGCTTTGCTTCGTCTTCGGCATGGATTAAGACATTATTTAAGTCTTTTCCTATATATACCTGTCCTGCACCGGACACCTTCACGCGGGCGCTTAACCTGCGCTTTGCATTGTCCGTAAAATGCTCACGGTTGATTTCCATTTTCTCTATCAGTTTACTAATGAGTCCATCTTCCTGAGTTAACAGTGCTACCAAGAGATGTTCCTGTTCAATTTCCTGGTTACCGTATTCATACGCTAACTTTTCTGTGGAATTGATTGCTTCAATCGATTTTTGTGTAAATTTTTGAATATTCATTTAGCGTACCTCCCTTTTATTTCAACTTCAATTGTTTTATACCACTTGTTGTTAGCACTGTCAATGGTCGAGTGCTAAAATTTTCTGAAAATTTTATAAACGCCTATTATTTTAGGGAAACGCTGATTAATTAACCTTATTCTCAGCATTATCCCGGTTTGTCAAGTTTTTATAAAAACCAAGAGGGTTTTAACCTCATATACCTGTTATATCCTCTTGCTATTTATCCTTTTTTGAGGATATTTCCTCAAAATGGGCACAGTTATACTGTGCACCCAACAAAGTCTTTTGTTCTGCCAGCCCTGCTACACATTAACAGATTGGCACTGGCAAATAACATATGGAATCGATGCATGTTTTTGGCGATTCCTCGATATACAACTTTTGAGTATCCCATCTGCTTCTTTACAATGAGAAATGGATGCTCAACTTTACAGCGGACTGCGGACTTTTCATGTTCCATTTTTTTGTCCCAGTTAAGACCTTTGAAATCATCCGCCATTTTGAGACTGGATGGACGCTTATTTACCCGGAACTCAATCTTGGATTTCTTCTCATCATCCTTTATTGCGGGTTGATTGACAGCTCCAAGATATCCGGAGTCACCATATACTACCTCATCATCTTCCCTGATGAGATTTGCCGTTTCTGTGACATCATGCATATTTGCGGATGTACCGGTTATTGTGTGAACATATCCACTGCCTGCATCAACACCGGCATGTACCTTCATTCCGAAGTACCATTCATTGCCCTTCTTTGTCTGATGCATTTCAGGAT
>CALWLL010000029.1 GCA_944381555.1 uncultured Agathobacter sp.
CGTGAGGTATATGGCTTGGATAAAGCATTACGCGAGTAAACTCGCATACTTACATAGGTGATTTCCACTTCCGGACATCTGATTCCCAAATTTCCGGAAGTGCGATTTCATCGCACAAGAATATTCAGATACAACTCTTCTCCACCAAATGCCTGAAACGGAGTCTCTATAGCAGACTCCAACAAATTGAAATCTCTTACGCCAGCAGTTCCGCCAGTCTGTTCAATAAGCTGTGAATGGAGCATCAAAATTTGCTCTTTACTCAGTCTTTTCATTTAGCAAGTACCTCATAAGCTTCTTTATTCTGCGCAAGTAATCTCTTTGAAATTTCAAGCACATCTTCATCCTTAGCAATAGCACTATCATCTGCTTTACTAAAATCTATAACCAAGTATCTTGGTGCATTATTCTTAAGTATAACAACCGAGCCAAGCTCATCTACTAATCTTGCAACTTTTGAAAAGTTTTGATTTGCTTCCGTAATTGAAACCATTGTGTTTGTATCTACTGTCATGCGAACACCTCCTTAATCTTATATAAATAGTATATCACTTTTTCTAGGATAAATTCAACCTATTTTATAAAATTATACAATATCATCAATGCTTGCCATGCATGCACCTAAGAAATATATTTTCTATGAGATAATTTTACATTATTTTGATTAACCATAGCATACCTAAGTGTTGTGTCAATCTGTTCATGTCCCAGTATCTTCTGCACCTGTTCAATTGGCATACCTTTCTCAATCGCCCTTGTTGCCATAGTTCTTCTAAACTTATGCGGATGTACCTTTTCTACTCCTAACTTCTTACCCATTTCCCTAAGACGCAATTCCACACCACTTTCAGTAAGTCTATTATGTGGTTTATTCAACGAAACAAATAATGCATTATTATCATCCGACCTTGATTCTATATAATTAATCAAATGTATCTTTGTCTTTGCATCAAAGTATGCCTTTCGCTCTTTGTCACCTTTTCCATAAACAACACATTCTCGTTCAGAAAAATCTATATCATCGATATTCAATCTAACCAATTCTCCAACACGAATACCTGTTGATAGCAAGAAATCAATTATTGCTCTATCCCGTAGATTATTACAATTATCTCTTAGTATTTCTACCTTCTCATCCGGAATAGTATCTTTTACAACAATTGCAGTCTTCACCTTATGAATTCTTTTCATCGGACTTTTTATTATGTAATCTTCTTCCTCAAGCCATGAAAAGAAAGTGGAAAGGCTTCTACGAATATTATCAATAGTTACCTTCCACAATTATTTATTGATTGATATTCTACAAGATATTTTCGTAGCATTTCGGTAGTTATCTTTACAATCGGAACATCAATTGTTTCCAGCATCTTTTCAAGATTACACCTATAATAGCGTATTGTTTTGTCGGAACACCCTTCTAAATGCTTTGCAGTTAGAAACATATCAAGGAATTCCTCATTGCAAGTTTGTAAGTAATCAAATGTGTTATTCTCCGACAACCTCTTTACCAACACCTCTTGTAGTTTTTGCATCTGTGATGCATTTAATACCTCTGCCATATCATTGATAATGCTATAAATCTCTCTACCCATAAGAGCACACTCCTTTTTGAAGGAGTATATCGCAGAAAAATCGGTACATCAACCGAGCGTATTACTGAAAGTTTCACGATGTCCTTTTCAATTCCATTAAGCTATATATGCCCAATATAATATAAGCAGGCACTACGATATATAATGTCAAATCAGCATATCCGTTTATATTTGAAAAGCAATAAGGCAATGCACAAACATTTATAATAAAATGAATAATAATGGGCAACCAAAGATTATTTGTCTTTTTATAAACCATGCCAAAAAATATCCCCATCCCTATCGTCCATACAATCTTGCTGACTATAACCAGCAACGACTGATTTAGCACTCCGAATATGTGTCCTATTCCAAAGACTACAGATGATAAAACAACAGCTATCATTGTACTATTTTTTCTCTTTACACATACCTTTTCAATAAGATTAAGCAATAATCCTCGAACATAGAGCTCTTCAATTATTGCAACTCCAATATAATAAACAACTCCTTCGACAAGCACTTTTGCAACAGAGGGCTGCCGGTCGAATGGCATTAACCCTATATAAAAAGCCACACATCCTACTATTGCAATGATTAATCCAATTACTCCGTATTTCTTCAAACCATCCACTAATCCGATTTTACCCAAACCCAATCTCCAATTAGGACATAATATTTTTAAGTACAAGAATGATATTACTCCTATAAGCAGAAAATTTATCATTAGCGTAATAAAATGGTTCAATATCTGCAATCTGAATATTAACAAAAAAAGCACTAGGAATGCCCGTTATATCCATAAATGCAATAAGCACTGTCAAAATAGCTATGTAAATAAGTTCTCTCTTGTTCATCATGTCACCACCAAATTCGTCTACTCATCTAGCATCAGCTTTCCTGCTTTCGCTTTTGCCTTTAATCGAGTCATCTGTTCCTTTTCAATTTCTTGTATGCTTTTCTCAGGAGTAGGTAAATCCTCTGGCATAGTACCACCTATTTTTTCTATAGCACTACGTACTTCTTTACCAACAGAGTAGTGAATGGATGTGGCTGTTTTCGCATTATCAACCTCATCTTTTCTCAACTTTTCTTCTGTCTGAGAAATACGAAAAAGATTAGCTATCAACTCTGTACTCCCCATATAGTCAAGTATCTTCTGACCGACCTCTAGATTCTTTTTCTTATGAATATCATCAATATCTAATCCGCCATACAATCCCATATAACCTGCATTCTGAAAAATCGCAAATTCTTCATTCGTAATTACCCCTGCATTATGTGCAGTTTCCGCCAGCATTTGATTCCACTGTTTAATATCTCCTCGCACAACCAAACGTCTTCTATCTTCGTCTAGTTCATTGAAATGGTCTGCCACCTCTTGCCTATATGTTTGAATCGCAAAATATGTTTGTCCTAATGCAATTACTTCTTTTCTTGGATCACCGTTTTGCACAATCAGATAACATGCATATCTAGTAAGTTCGTAATCCTTCACAGGCTTACTTGTTATTCCCGCATCAACGATTTTCCTGATCTCAGGAAAATCGTCTTCAACCGAATGACCACTATTTTCACATGCTATCATTGCACGTTTAATTACATTTTGAAAATTTTCCCATTTAGTATACTCTAATGCTGGTGCAAGTTCTCGCGCGGACCAAAACTCGGTTCCGTCTGGTCGAATTTGTTTTATATCTTCAAAGCGCTTATATTCTCTCGCTTTTAATTCTTTCAATATGAACACCTCTCATTCTTGATATACATTCAAGATTACACTTAGTAACTCATGCAAAAATTCAAATTGAACAAAATCGCTGCGCGATGGCCTGCCAAGGCCGTGGCGCAGTTTTTGCTTTTCAAAAAGCAGTAGACATCTGCCTACGTAAGAAGTATTGTTAAATCACCACAAAATAACAATCAACAAAGGTCAAATATCCACTGCCTATGAGAATAATACCACTACATAGACGCTTACACAAGCCGTTTTATCAAGCAAATGCTCCTCCATGATATGGGTAGTTACTGTTGTTTTTACTACTTTTATTTCATGGAGGTTATTTTATGTATGAAGATATTTTTGAACTAGTTACTATTGCTGCACAGAAAAAGAATCTAAAGGAATCCACCGCACGGGCGTATTGTCACGCTCTTAGTCCGTTTCTGAATACCATTGGTAAACCCTGGCAGGAACTCACCATAGCAGATGTTGATGATTATCTTACTGCCAAAAGGCTTGCCGGTATTATGCCCGAAACCTACAATCACTACTACGGTGCGTTACGCTTCATGTACAAGCGGGTTCTCAAGCTCAACTGGGACGAAGATGAAATTCCCAGAATGAAACGTGACCGCTCCCTGCCTACTGTTCTCTCCACAGAAGAAGTGAATGCCATCCTTGATGTCACCACAAACCTGAAGTACAAGGCCATCTTTGCCGTTATGTACTCCGGCGGTCTTCGGGTGTCTGAGACAACACATTTGCATTATGATGATATCTCCCGGAGCAATCATTCCATTCATATCCACAACACAAAAAACAGGATGGATCGCTACACCATTCTTGCTGACCGTACTCTTGATATTCTTACACAATACTGGTTCAGGTGTGGAAAGCCCCGAAACATCCTGTTTCCCAGTCAGGTAACCGGAGAATATCTGGACATCTCTGCGGTAAATCAGGTATTAAGAAGAAGTGCCCAGCGCGCAGGCATTAACAAACATGTCACTTCCCACGCATTCCGGCACAGCTTCGCCAGTCATCTTCTGGAATCCGGATGTGATATTAAATACATTCAGGCTTTGTTAGGACACTTGGATCCAAAATCTACTGAAATTTATCTTCATGTCAGCAACAAAACTTTGCTTGGTATCAAAAGCCCTTTTGATGTACAGGAGGATTTATAATGGCACACCCTTCTGTACAGGATATATTTCTACGATTTTATCCGAAATACCTTGATAAATATATTCCTTCACCACAGCAGTCAAAGGTTGCTAACTGCATCATTAACTGCAAGACCGGTGCCTATGGTGCCAACATAAGCATGTGCGAAGACTGTGGGCATCTGCAAATCCATTATAATTCCTGCCGGAACAGATGCTGTCCCATGTGTCAGGCTCTGCCTAAAGAAAAGTGGATAGATAAAAGACGTGAAGATGTTCTGGATGCTCCCTACTTTCATGTAGTATTCACTCTGCCACAGGCGTTGAATCCTTTAATCTACAGTAACCAACAGCTTCTCTATGACGCCATGTATCACTGCGTTTCGGAAACTATCAATGAACTGACAGCAGATACAAAACATCTTGGAGCAAAGGTCGGATACATCTGTGTATTACATACCTGGGGTTCTGAAATGAACTATCATCCCCATATCCACGTCATTCTTCTTGGTGGTGGTCTGACCGCCAAAAATCAATGGCGCGATAAGGGCGCGGAATTCTTTCTTCCTGTAAAGGTAATGTCAAAGCTGTTCCGTGGCAAATACATGGCTGAACTCAAAACCCTGTATGAAGAGAAAAAGCTTCAGTTTCATGGAAGCAGTAAAAAGTACCACAATCGTTATGTTTTCAAAGAACTGCTCAACATTTGTTATGACAAGGACTGGGTTCCCCACTGCAAGAAAACCTTCAACGGTGCGCAATCCGTTATTAACTACCTTGGAAATTACACACACAGGATTGCCATCAGCAACCACCGTATCATCCGTATGGACGAAGATACGGTTACCTACTACGTCAAAGACTACCGTGAAGAGGGAAAATGGAAAGAGTTTACCATCTCCGGCATTGAATTTATCCGCCGGTTTCTTATGCATGTGCCGCCGAAACGCTTTATCAGAATCAGGCATTACGGACTGTTGTGTACCAGAAACAAAACCAGACATCTGACGTTATGCCGGAATCTCCTTGGCTGCAAACAGTATCTTTCCAAGCTAAAAGACATGGAAACTCCACAAATGCTCGAAACGCTCTATGGTATCAAGGTTACTGTTTGCAAGTGCTGTGGCGGACACCTTGGAAAGCCACAACAGCGAATACTTCTACGGTGTTAAAACCGGATGCTCATATCTTTCGAAAAACCTCAGAAATGAGGTCTATTTGTCGTGCTTTGATTTTGAAATAAGACTCTCAGCTGTAATGACATAACCTTTACTTTTCGGTAAAGTGCAAAGATTGAAAGTCCATACATGTCGGCTCCGGTGACGCGACTTTGTTCACTATAGAAAAATCGAAATTGGTGCAAACGATAGGGCAGTTTATCAAATGTTATAAGCTGCTTTATCGTTTACACCAACTTCAATTGGTTTCTAATCAATTTTGCCAACTTTCCTTCCGCTTCCTGTTCCTTCATGTAATTGCAAAAGGTATCCATATGGGTATTATGCTTATCCACACAAGTTACACGTAATTGCTTCGGCAAACGTTCCTGATTATATCGCCACAAATTTCCCCAACCTGCACCTGCATCCAACACTTGCATACCTTTTCCCATTCCTGCTTTATCCCAAATGAATCTTGACCAGCCACGG
Source organism: uncultured Agathobacter sp. (assembly GCA_944381555.1). Lineage (GTDB taxonomy): Bacteria > Bacillota > Clostridia > Lachnospirales > Lachnospiraceae > Roseburia. The sequence continues at coordinate 6,107 of CALWLL010000029.1, forward strand.
GGTTCATCCGCATGCCGCTTCAGTCGTCCTACCAACTCGTCTGCACGCTGATTTCTTACAATGATTCCAAGAGCCTTGAGAAAACCATCGGAATCCTGTTCTTCCCCTCTACATTCCTGTACTGCTCGGTCCACATGAGCAATGACAGTATTCAACTGTTCTCTCTTCTTTTCCAACAGACGTTTCTGTTCCAACAAAACATTTTCCCGGCTGGCATTTTCATACAACTGCAGAAAATCTGCAATCTGATCCAATGAAAAATCCAGATATTTCATCAACTGAATTTTCCCCAAGGTTTTCACTGCTTCCTCACCATATATGCGATAGTCATTTTCTCCATTACGTTCCGGTAAAAGTAAGCCCTTGCGCTCATATACGCGCAGCGTTTTGGTAGATATTCCCGCAAGTTTTGCCAACTGACCGATAGTATAATATTTGTTCATGATAATCCTCCTTGCCTATTAAGTTCCCGGGAGCATTACTTTTGCACCAAATAATGCATTTCGATTAATCTTAATTACAGTATAAACCTTACCCTTAGGGTAAGGTCAAGAATAAAAAGCATATCCACTTAAACCCTTTATTGCTATCGTTCTATTTGTGGATATGCTTCTTTACTATTTACTTTGTCTCAATTACAGCCTTAATTCTCCTAACTCCTGCAGAAGAAGCTTCCTCCTTTAAGATTTTAAACGCAACAAGCTCTCCAGTATTCTTAGCATGTGGTCCACCACATATTTCTTTAGAATAGCCAGGAACAGTGTAAACCTTCACTATCTCTCCATACTTACCGGAAAATACGCCGACAGCCCCCTCATCGTATGCTTTCTCAGGTGTCATTTCTTCTAAAATCACATCTATATTTCTCTGAATAGCTTCATTGACAATTGCTTCTACCTGTGCAAGCTCCTCCTTCGTCACTTTCCTTCCAAAAGAGAAATCAAAGCGCAAACGCTCGGAAGTGATATTGCTGCCTCTTTGTGCCACTTCCTCTCCCAGCACCCTTCTTAGTGCTCCGTTCAATAAATGTGTTGCCGTATGAAGCCTTGCTGTCTGCTCATTATTGTCAGCCAAGCCACCTGCAAATTTCCCTGCTGCTCCTTGTCTGGATTTATTCTGATGTTCCTCAAATTTCTCATGAAATCCATCCATGTCCACCTGATATCCTCTTTCCTGCGCAAGCTCTGATGTGAACTCGATTGGAAAACCATAGGTATCGTATAACTTAAATGCAAGCTCGCCGCTAAGAATTCCACCTTGTGGGGTATTATCAAGATATCTGTTTGCCTTTTTCAGGCCATCATCCAAAGTCTTCGAAAACAATGTATATTCCTTTTGCAATTGCTCCAAGATAAACTCTCTGTTTTCGCCAAGCTCCGGATAGGTTCCCATGTATTGCTGAATAATTACATCCGACAATTCACACAGATAATTTGTATTAATGTCAGCTTTCTTAAACAATCGGATAATTCTTCGAATCAATCTTCTTAAGATATATCCCTGCTCTGTATTAGACGGACTAATCTTCATGGGATCACCAAGAATAAATGTGATAGTTCTGGTGTGCTCGCAAACAATTCTCCTATCTCTTTCCGTAAGAGCTTTTCCTTCCCCATTCAGAATCTCTCTGAGCTTTTCCATAACCGGTATAAATAATTCAGTATCATACACATTTGTTTTTCCATTGAAAATAGTCAGCACACGCTCCAAGCCCATTCCTGTATCCACGTTTTTCTGCTTAAGTTCCGTAAAGCTCCCATCCGCCTCTTTATTAAACTGCATGAAAACATTATTCCATATCTCAACATATTTTCCGCAGTGGCATGAAGGTCCACAACTCGGACCACATTTAGGCTTGCCCATATCATAAAAGATTTCAGTATCTGGTCCACAAGGTCCCGTAGAGCCGTTTATTTATGCACAACATTAGATTTTCCTTTGTGTTGAGTAGGCAAGCCGTT
>CALWLL010000030.1 GCA_944381555.1 uncultured Agathobacter sp.
TTTATCCGAAGCGTTTTCTTTTCAAAATTGAAATCACCCGGTGTCAAGGCAAGCAGCTCACCTTCACGAATACCAGTCCAATAAAGCATTTCAAATGCATAATACGAAATAGGCTTATCTGCCACGCACTCTAAAAATACCTGAAATTCATCCTGTGTCCAGAACTCCATTTCCTTATTTTCTTCCTTTCCCATAGTTCCGGCTTTTCGTGCCACATTATCCTTCAGACCATACATATTTACCGCATGATTTAATATGGCACTGAGCTGATTATGAATGGTTTTCAGATAGGTAGGGGAGAATAACTCCCCATTATCCTTTTTCAGCTTCATAATCTTATTTTGCCACTGGATGACATCAGATGTCCGAATATCATCCAGTTTTCGTTTCCCGAAATAAGGCAGAATTTTTGTCTCAATAATGTGCTTCTTTGTCAAGAAAGTATTGCGTTTTATTCTTGGTTCTAAATCCGTCAGATAAATATCCACAAAACTTTTGAAGCTCATGCTGATACTCTGATCCTCTTTCAGTTTGAAATTCCGCTCCCATTCAAGAGCTTCGCTCTTCTTGGCAAAGCCCCTCTTGGTTTTCTGTTTCCTTGCTCCGGTCAAATCCTTATAATAAGTTCTCACCTCCCACATTCCAGTCTTATTATTCTTGATAACCGCCATCTATCCCACCTCCTTATCCGTAGATAGCCCGTAGATTCGTTTCATAAAATACTGTGTACTGACACGCCCTTTTATTGTCACGAATCCATCAGCCTCAAGTTCTGCATTCAATCTTCGTATCAGTTTATAGGAATACGATAGTGATACTCCCAGCATTTCCATGACATCCTGTGCTGTCAAAAATCTCTTGTTCTCCATAAGCTAATGCCTCCTCTCTTTCGTTTTTATTATTCAGTTCATTTCTGAACGGTTATGATGTGCATTATATTAACAGTTCATTTTTGTACTGTCAATACATTTTGTTAAAAACATTTCATTTTTGCACTGTTAATGATATAATGTACACAGATGCATGATTTGTACCTCGTGTCGTCGTGCATGCTACAACCCTCATTAACCTTATAAGGAGCAGTAAAAATGGGCGAGAAATTCACCAGCCGAGTAGGCTATTTGATTCGAAATTTCAGAATTGCATCTGACATGACGCAAAAGGAATTAGCAGATAAATGTGGATTAAACGAATCCACCATCAGAAACTATGAACTTGGAAACAGATATCCCGATGAAGCAACTTTATTAAATATTGCAAACAATCTGAGGGTCAGCTTTTATGCATTATCTGACCCTGATGTGGCAAATATTTTCAGTGCACTTCATGTACTGTTTGACATTGAATGGGCATATGGATTACGACCTACTATGAAAGATGGTGAAGTATGTTTCAAATTTAAGGAGAGACTTCCAAGTGCCGGTCCTCGTCCACAGGAAGACCTTGATAGCTTCCGAAAAATGGTTGAGTATTGGGCACGTTTACGAGACAAGCTAGAGGATGGAGAAATATCAGAAACGGAATATTATCTCAAAGAGGTAAAATACCCAATGAACCCAACAGACCCGAATAAAGAGTATACTGTTTCGTTGAATCTTGATGATGACGACCAGTTACTTATTCAGAATATGAATGAGGATGACGATGCAGAAGAAACTGCTGAATTGTTAAAAGACTTGTTTCCAGATTTCTCTTATGTGAAGAGGAAACGAAAACCGAAGAAGGAATAACTTTCGCTAAATTTACATTGTCTCTAAAAAAGATAAAGGAGAATTCGACATATGGAAATGAATCAAAATCAAATAATGGAACTATTGGATGCATTATATGAAAAATCCATAAACGGCATCCCTAAACTAAGTCAACCTATTGATGTTTTAGCAAACGATTACTTATCAAAAAATAATTCAACAGAAAAAGCAGCAAGACAATTTGTAAATTATCAAGTTGCCAAGTGTACAACTTCAGGATTTGTAACAGGATTAGGCGGACTTATTACATTACCAGTTGCCATTCCTGCAAATGTCAGCAGTGTAATGTATGTTCAAATGCGTATGATTGCTTGCCTTGCATATATGGGTGGTTATGATACTAGCAGCGATCAGGTACAAACATTAGTTTATGCTTGTCTTGCAGGCATTTCTATTGATCAAATAATCAAACAAGCCGGCATAAAATTTGGAACTAAATTTACAACTGCTATGGTAAAAAAGATTCCCGGTACTGTTTTAACAAAAATCAATCAGAAGGTAGGATTTAGATTCTTAACCAAATTTGGAGAAAAGGGAATTATCAATATTGCTAAATTAGTCCCTGTTGTTGGCGGCGTCATTGGTGGGGGATTTGATTTAGTAGAAACCAAAGTTATTGCAAACAGAGCATACAAAATGTTTATTAAAGGTGATTTAAGTGCATTAGACGATAAAGACAATGAAAAAATTATAGATACAGAGGTGGGTATTATTGAAACACCTGACAAAATTGATAATTAACACGCATTATAAAAAAGGAGCGATCTATATTATGAAAAAAATATTCACGCCGTTCAAAATATTTATCTCCAAAATTCAAAAACGTCCAGTATTATCTATATTGCTATTTGAACTACTTGTAGTTATTGTCTTGTTTTGTTTTGGATTTAGAATTACATATAATTCTTCACTTGATAACAATTGGGAAGCTATTGCTGCTTGCGGAACTTGGTTTTGCGGTATTGTTGTTCCTATAGCAGTTGTATTTATCCAACATAAAATTTCGACTAATGAATCCAATGTTAGTGCATCAAATGAGGCTTTACTATCAGAAATAAATAAATTGAAATTACAAGGTCTTCCTAACAATAACAATGACCGTGTTGAATCTAATATTACCGAAGATGATATATATAGATTTATTTGTATAAAAATATTTGCGACAACAGAACAAATTGCCTCACATTTTAAGACAAACATTGAACACATTGCACCATTATTAGAAGAACTATATTTTGTTCAGAGACGAATACGAACATATTCTTTAGAAGACGACCCTAGACATAACATTGCCAAATGCAGTTGGACAAGAAGATGATTATCTATCCCAACTTTTCCAAAATTATTGTCATTTGATTGTCACGCAACCAAAAACGAGCCAAGAAACGCCGTAAATTCGGCATTTCTTGGCTCATGTACATTATTCGAACTCAATCGTCGCAATCGGCTTTGGTGAGAGATCATACAAAACGCGGCATACGCCATCCACTTCGTTTAAGATTCTGTCTGTAATATGTTTCAGTACCGCATAATCAATCTCCGGCACGGTTGCAGACATTGCATCAACCGTATTTACGGCACGGATGATAACCGGCCAGTAATCAAGACGTTTTCCATCTTTAACACCTGTGGCCGTAAAATCCGGTATAACCGTGAAAAACTGCCATATCTGTGCAGTCAATCCGGCTTTATCAAATTCTTCTCTCAGAATCGCATCCGATTCTCTTAACGCATGTAAACGGTCCCTTGTAATTGCGCCTAAGCATCGTACGCCAAGCCCCGGTCCCGGGAACGGCTGACGCTCTACCATAGAAACCGGAAGTCCAAGCGCTTTACCAATCACACGGACTTCATCCTTATATAATAGTTTAACAGGTTCAACAAGGCCTTCAAACTTAAAGTCTTCCGGAAGCCCACCAACGTTATGGTGTGCCTTTACTCCATCGCTTTCAAGGATATCCGGGTAAATAGTTCCCTGAGCAAGGAAAGCAATTCCTTCTAGTTTATTGGATTCTTCCTCAAATACACGAACAAATTCCTCACCAATGATTTTGCGTTTCTTTTCCGGTTCCGCAACACCTGCTAATTTGTCCAAGAACCGATCTGTGGCATCGATGTAGATTAGGTTTGCATCCATTCTTTTCTGGAATACTTCGATAACCTCTTCGCTTTCCCCCTTACGCATCAAACCATGATTAACGTGAACACATACCAACTGTCTGCCGATTGCTTTAATAAGAAGCGCGGCAACTACAGAACTGTCAACACCGCCGGATAACGCTAATAAAACCTTCTTATCACCTACCTGCTTACGAACTGCCGCGATTTGCCCGTCAATAAAAGCCGCTGCAAGTTCTGGGGTAGTGATACGCTCCATGTTTTCGGGTCTTTTGTTTGAATCCATATTGAACCTCCTAGAAAATGTCCTGTTATACTGCCTTCTCTGCCTATCAGAAAAAGATAAAATAATTATATTATGCGGTTTTTAAGAAATCAATTACCGAAGGACGATTCATTCATGAAATAAAATTATAAATTCATTAAGACATAATAATAAAAGAGATTTACTCTTCTGTTTCCACTCGCAAGCGTTTAAAGAATCGGGCAATGACAACAACAGCCAGAACTGCAAGGACTACCTCCGCCACAAACTGTGTATACGCAAGGCCATATAATGGAAACAGATAGTCCAAAACATATATTGCCGGAATCTCAAGAAGCACCTTTCGGGCAATTGCAAAAAACAACGCATTTTTGCCGAGACCAACTGACTGGAACACACCTACAGAAATAAAGTCAATGCATAAAAATGGAAGTCCCATACAAAAACCACGCAGCAGTTTTGCTCCAATATTCACTACATTTTCATTATCCATAAACAAACCTGTAATCTGCTTTGCTCCGAAAAAATAAAGTACTACAACGCCAATGCAGAATACCATAGCGACTTTAATTGTAAACTTATACGCATCCTTCATACGCTTGTGATTACGGCTGGCAAAATTATAGCTTACCAGCGGCATGATTCCCTGTGACGCACCTAGCACCATCTGGAGAGGAATCATGTTTATTTTCTGTACAATGCCCATTGCGGCAACCGGATCAGCGCCATAACCTGCCATTTTATTATTCAGAATTGTCATGCCCACTACATTAAGAAGATTCTGAATACATGCAGGAATTCCAACTGCGAAAATCCCGCCAACAACCTGTCTTTCAAGCGTGAACTTCTTTGGATTAATGCATACCAGAGTATGTTTTCTCTTGATATACAAAAGAACGAGAAAATACAAACATGCTGCACAGTTTGAAATAAAAGTAGCACATCCCGCACCAGCGGCGCCCATATTAAGTCCCCACGGAAGAATAAAAACCGGGTCCAAAATAATATTCAGGAAACAACCGCTCATCGTTCCGATACTTGCATGAAGAGCTTCCCCTTCCGAACGGACCATGTAGCCCATAACAACGTTCAATATGGAAGGCACTGCACCACAAGAGACCGTCCAGAACATATAGTCTGCTGTTGCCTGCATCGTCGTGCTGTCAGACCCCAGCAACTGCAATAACGGATCCTTAAATATCGTACAAGCCAATGAAAAAAAAATACCGCTAATCACTGAACACCAAAACACAAACGAAGAGCTTTTGTATACCGTTTCATAATCTCTGCGTCCCATTGCCCTGCTCATCATGCTGGACGCCCCTACGCCAAACAGATTGTTTACCGCATTAAAAGCCAGAAGCACCGGTGCGGCCAAGGTTACACCTGCATTTTGAATCGGGTCATTTAACATACCGACGAAAAAAGTATCTGCCAGATTATATAAAATAGTAACCAGAGAACCGATAATCATTGGAATTGACAATTTTGCAACTGCTTTTGGAATCGGCATATTTTCAAACAACTTAATTTTATCTTTCATATCATTTGCTGCCATTTTTTCTCTCCTGTTTCATTTTTTCCACATATGATGTTATTCTATCACAATTGAATTTTTTTTACTATCTCTTTACTTTTTTCTTGCGTCATGAGAACTCTAGCTATATAATACATAATGTATTTTATGGAAAAACTTGAAAAAAGGGGCATTTTCCAAGAATAACTTTATAAAGAAGAGGGTACAAACAATGGAAAGAAAAGTTGGAACTGTTTCAAGAGGTATTCGTTGTCCAATCATCCGCGAAGGTGATGACCTTGTAGCAATGACTGTTACAAATGTGTTAGAAGCCGCCGAAAGCGAAGGCTTTGAACTGCGTGACAGAGACATTATAGCGTTAACAGAATCTATCGTAGCAAGAGCACAGGGTAATTACGCTTCTGTTAAGGATATTGCAGATGACGTTCGAACAAAGCTTGGCGGAGAAACTATTGGCGTTATCTTCCCAATCCTTTCCCGTAACCGTTTCGCTATTAACTTAAAGGGTATTGCAATGGGAGCTAAGAAGATCGTTCTTATGCTCAGCTATCCAAGTGATGAAGTTGGCAACGCGCTTCTTACCTATGATCAGTTAGACGAAGCCGGAATCAACCCTTATTCTGATGTATTAACATTAGAAAAATACCGTGAGCTTTTTGGTGCAAACGTACATGAATTCACAGGCATTGATTATGTAGAATACTATTCTGACATTATTAAAGAAGCCGGCGCTGAAGTGGAAGTTATTTTTGCAAATAATCCAAAAGTAATTCTTCAGTACACCGATTGTATCATCAACTGTGATATCCATACCCGCGTTAGAACCAAACGCATCCTCCGCGAAAACGGGGCGAAAGTTGTTTGTGGCCTTGATGATATTCTTACAAGCCCGGTAAACGGAAGCGGTTTCAATGCAAAATATGGTTTACTTGGTTCAAACAAATCTACAGAAGATAAGATTAAATTATTTCCACAGGAATGCAAGGAACTTGTTCTTGCAATTCAGGAACAAATCTTAGAAAAGACTGGGAAACATGTAGAAGTTATGGTTTACGGTGACGGTGCTTTCAAAGACCCTCAGGGTAAGATCTGGGAATTAGCTGATCCGGTCGTATCTCCGGCATTTACAGACGGTCTTGTCGGAACACCAAACGAATTAAAGCTAAAGTACCTTGCGGATAATGATTTTGCTAACCTTAGCGGTGCAAAATTAAAAGAAGCTATCTCAAACAGCATCAAGACAAAACAGGATAACTTAGTTGGCAACATGGCTTCCCAGGGAACTACTCCAAGACAGCTTACAGACCTTATTGGTTCCCTTTGTGACCTGACATCAGGCTCCGGCGACAAAGGAACTCCTGTAATTTTAATTCAAGGATACTTTGATAACTATACAAACGATTAATTCATATATTCATAAGCAGCACCACCCGTCTAATGGGTGGTGCTGCTTTGTTGCTATACGCCTGCCATTGTTTCTAACCGGTGCCTTTAGACGGCACGCATCTTTAGCGGAGCGCTTTCTGATTCTAGATATGTTTAAATTGGCTGACCTCATTTGATAATTCATCAGAAAATGCTCGGTTGCTTTCCGCATCCGTCTTAATGCTTCCAAGCATTTCTACCAGTTGTGAAGTATTGTCTGCCACCATAGTTACACCTTGCGCACTTTCCTCTACAGCAGTATTGATTCCATCGATACCTTCATTGATTTCCTGAATCGTTTCTTTCAGTTCTTCTGATTTTGCTTTAATTGTATTCATCATCTGGTCAATGCTGCCTGCATCATTCTGATACTGATTTGAAATATCAACCAGCTTGTCGTAATCTGACATTACTGTTGTATCAATGAATGTAAGCATATCATTTGCACTGCATGCGAGTTCTCCAACTGCCTCCGTAACCATTGCGCTGATTTGCTGGATATTATTTGCCGTATCCCGACTGTTGTCTGCCAGATTGCGAATTTCATCTGCAACAACGGCAAATCCACGTCCTGCATCTCCAGCTCTTGCCGCCTCAATAGAAGCATTGAGTGCCAAAAGGTTTGTCTGGCTGGAAATACTCAAAATCTCGTTCGTAAGTTCATTAATCTTGTCTACACTGCGGCTGTTTGCAATTGCAACCTCTAACAATTTCTTATTGTTGTCAAGTATTGTAACCGTATTGCTTTTACTTTCGACCGCTTCTTCTCTGATATTCCTTGCTTTTGCCTTAATTTCATCAGACAGACCCGCGCCCTCATTTGCTAAGCCGTACATATTCTGCACTGCATCAGACATATTTCTGGAACTTCCGGCTATGGTATCTAACGTAGCAGAGATTTCCTCCATACTTGCAGACATCTCTTCCATAGTTGCAGATACATCACTTGCACTTCCCTCTGAGGTTGCAATACTAGAGTTGATGCTGTTTACCTGAACATTCATTCCCTCCGTACCGCTGCGCAGTTTCAGCATAATTCCCTGAAGCTGCTCAATAAAAGCATTGATTCCTGTTGCAAGCTGTCCGATCTCATCCTTTGATTTCACTTCAAGCCTCTCTGTCAGGTTACCTTCGCCATGTTCTATTCCCTCAATAATCTCATTCAGATGCTTGGTCGCCTTTTTCACCGGTCCGATAATAGAGCGGCTGATCATTAAGAAAATTATAGCTTCAACAACCATAATCACAATATTTAATCCAAGCTCGGTATTTTGAATAAGCTGAACGGATTGGATTCCATGCTGTGCATTTTCTCCGGCCGAATCTGCCAGAATGGTTGCAAAATCAGACTGACACTCTTGAAAATCCTTTACGATGTTTTTCATCTCTGCGTTACGTTCAACGGCAGTCACATAATCCGCCGCTTTGATTGCCCGTGCAGTAGATAAAATATTTTCTTCTAACGCAAGAATCTGCTCTTTATATAAAACCAGAGAATCCACCAATTCCTGATTCTCTGTCTGTGCTGCCAGACTCTCCATTGTGTTTAAAGAATTATTGATTGTATCAACAAATCCCTGTATCAGATTAGCCATAGCGATTTTACTGGCAGAATCTTCTGTCAAGACCATCTGATTGCTATTCAATCGGATTTCTGCAACGTTCTTACTTACTATTTCATTATGAACCTGCATATCCATATAAGTGCTTTCCAAATTTTCAATAGCTCTCTTAGCTTCATTTAAGCCTACATTCGACAATACGTTATATCCGAAGAATAATGCCAACAGCACAATCAACATAATATACATTCTTGCCCCAATACTTTTTTTCATCTGGTTTCCTCCTTGGTACTATCAAATCATTTGATATATATTATATATCTTTCTCAATATTTCTGCATTACTTTTTTTATAAATATCTTTAATAAAAATCATAAGTAAAAAAAAATTTACAGTCCCCCGAAAACATGGTACAGTATCTATGTCATTTTTTAGACGCATCTTTACATAAGGAGATTGATAACAATGAAAAAAATTTATGAAGGCAAAACAAAAGACGTATATAGCCTTGACAATGGCAATGTAATGCTCAAATTCAAAGATGACTGCACCGGAAAAGACGGTGTATTTGATCCAGGTGAGAATAGCGTTGGATTAACAATCGAAGGAATCGGCAAAGCGAACCTTATCACATCTATCCATTACTTTGAATTATTAAAAAAAGCAGGTATCAAGACTCATTATGTTAGCGCAGACGTAGAAAATGCTACTATGGAAGTTCTTCCAGCAACTGTATTCGGACACGGGCTTGAAGTAATCTGCCGTCAGGTTGCTACCGGAAGCTTTATCCGCAGATATGGTGAATATATTACAGACGGTACTGTTTTGGAAGGCGGCTATGTAGAATGTACGTTCAAAAACGACGCCCTTGGCGATCCGCTTGTAACAGGCGAGGGACTTGCAGCTCTTGGAATCATGACGCCTGCAATGTTTGAAAGCATGAAGGAGCAGACTCTTAAAATCACGAAAATCGTTTCTGACGATTTGAAATCCATCGGGCTTGACCTTTGGGATATCAAATTTGAATTTGGTTACAACAACGATGAAGTAATCCTTATTGACGAAATTGCTTCCGGAAATATGCGTGTTTATAAAGATGGCAAAATCGTTGACCCGGTTGAATTAACAAAACTTATTAACAATCGTCAATCATTTTAAATACAAGCCCCCTTAATAAAAGAACGTGTAGTTTTCTGCACGTTCTTTTTCTATTATCACCCAATGCAAAGAAACTGCATGATTTACAGATTTTCCCATCAGAAAATATAACTTATCCGGTTTAAGATTACGCCTTTTACAAATACTAAAAATGATACTTGTATTTGTAAGAAAGGAGAATGCAAAATGAGAAGCTCGAAAAATGTAAGGCCTTTAAATACGAAAAATCCTACTATGGGTGATGATTATCTTTTTGCCGCATCTGCTTCTGACTGCACCGGTCTTATTCCATCGGTTGCCCATAACGAAGCGGAAGCGGAAAATTATGACGAAATCGCGCATTATCTGCCACCTGTTCCTGCCAATCCCATAACCGGGTTCCCGGAAAAAGCAATGCTTGCTGCCGAAGGGATTCACGCGGAGGTAAACACTCTTGATAAGTATGATGCAGAGGGAAATCATATTCTTTAACACAATATTGGCGATGTACGTTAATGTGTCATGGTCTTTCCTGTGATAATACATTACAGCCTTTCCTATGATAGAAAAACAGCGCAGCTACAGCCGTTGCTTGTAGTTGCGCTGTTATATATTTATTGTGATTTTAATTTTACAATACTTATTTTATCAAAGATTCCACCCGCATAATCATTGCCATTTGCCTCAAAGCGAATGGTTACTTTATCTTTTCCTTTTACCATATCCGCAGGGATTTCTATATACATGTCATAGAAATTATCGGGATTGACATTTTCTAAAACTACATCTTTTAAAACCTTTCCATCTGCCAATATACGAAAGGCTCTTCCGGCATCCCCGCTAAAGAATTTCACGCAGAGGTAATTTGTTACGGCATCCTCCACTGCCATATCGTAGCTGAAATACCCGCCCGGTGCGGCATCCCGGTAGTTAAGCCCTTTATGCGTACCCGTGTTAGTCTGTTCTCCAACCAGATTATGCGAGAATTCATATTGGTCGTTTGCTACCGGAAGACTGTCAATGATGATGTACTTATCGCTTTCATCCTCTTGTACTTTCGTATCGGAGTCCACAAATTCAAAGTAAATTCCATATCGGTTTTCATGCTGCTTATAGTGAGGAGAAAATACCAGCTCTCTATCCGTGTTTTTCAAAACAAATTCCAATGTTCCTGTCCGTCTTGCAAGATTGCCGGAAAGATTTTCCAGCCATTCCTCTAAGGTTTCGTTTACTTTAATCACATCGCTGATACTGCCAAAAAGTGTCGGGATTGTCACATTTACCCCCGTTGTGCTTGTTACCATCTCCTCATTCCCAAGGTCGGCACTAAGCACGACTGGACCATACTTAAACGCAAGGACGTTTTCGTTATCCGGAAGGTTATATGCTGCAACCTCCATTGGTATTTTGTATTTGATTACATCACCATCTTTCCATGTTTGCGAAAGACGAATAAAACCATTTACTGCCTGAACCGGAGTTTCGTTTCCGTTAATGCTTACAACCGGATTCCCAGCAATCCAATCCGGAACACGCAGCACAATATCTGCCCGCACATCTTTTCCGGCCGTATTTATGGTATAGGTTACCGTATCCGTCATTGGAATATCTGCCTTCTGTGTAAGGATAAGCCCTTTTTCTTCCCAATTCAGTCTGGATGAAGTAAATCGGCTTACATATACGCTTTCATCATCCTTATAGTAAATGCTGTCTCCCAATTTGGAGAAGTTCTCCATGCCGGAGCCCGTACAGCACCAGAAATGTCCGGTTTCCGAGCTGTATACCTTGAAAAATCCGGTTGCCATAGGCTGAAAATACGTTGTCATACCCGTATCCGGATTCTGGGATGAGAGGATTGCATTGATAAATGTATTTTCATAGTAATCCGTGTATTTTCTGTTTCCTGTAATTTTGAACAGTTCTCTTGTAAGCTTTAACATATTATATGTGTTGCATGTCTCACAGTTGCAGTTGTTTCTTTCTGCGTCAAGTACATTTGCTTCACCAAAATGTTCCCACTCACTGTTGCCGCCTGTAATATATGTATGATTGTTTACTACGATTTCCCAGAAATTCTCTGCTACCTGAAGATAGTATTCTTCCGATTCTCCAAGTGTAATATACCGGTTTAAGGCTCCGATAATCTTAGGAATTGTAGTATTGGCGTGCTTTCCGTTAAGAACGTCTTCGCCTCTATAAAGAGCATCAAATAATGTCATTTCATCAAAGCTGTGTGCAGCCTGAAGATGTTTGTCTGATTTTGTATGACTGTATAACTGATACAAGCAGTCATTCATGCCGCCGTATTCTACATTAAGAACCGTTGCCTGTGTTGCTTCTGACCATGCGGAGGTTCTTGCATATACCCAGTCGCCCAGCTTTGACGCTACGGTAAGCGCCTTTTCATTTCCCGTTAATTCATAAACATCAATCAGACCTGCAAGAACTTTATGCATGGTGTACCAGGGTACCCATGTTCCGGAAGTATTTCCTTTTTCAATCTGTGTATAGTGGCTTTCGGGAATTGCCGCCAGATATCCGGTCTTATCATTCTGACATTCTGCAAGAACATCTACGATATGGTTTACGGTACTTAACAATTCCTTGTCGCCCGAAGCCGCATACGCCTGCGCTGCTGCTGTAAGATAGTGCCCCAATGTGTGGCCTTTGATAGCGGAATTTTCCCAGCCTCCATACAGTGTTGCGTCGCTCGATACCCCGCCAATGTCGCAGAAGCCTTTTAAAAGCCTGTCTGCATCTAATTTCTTCAAGTAAGCAACCTCTTTTTCAAAAGCATTCTTTTCATAGGAATCTAATAGCACGATGTCCCCCATGTCAAAATCGCCCAGCTCATAAAAGGCCGGGATTGCTTCTACACATACCGTAAAGGCTTTTTCCTGCGTGTATTCCCCATAGGTAAGGGTTGCGGTAAGGGTTACCCATGCATCATTTTCTCCTTGTGCCGGTCTTGTCACCACGCCCTTAGCGGAAAGTACCGCCTCGTTGGAAGACCTCCATGTAATCTTGCTGCCAGACGCTCCTTCCGTCGGAAGTGTCATGTCATTCTTTACGGACTTGATGGCAAGCGACAGATTTTGGGCATCATTTACCACAATCTGTTCACCGTTAAACTCTGCACCATATCTGGTATATATGTCCACAACCTCCGCAAAAGTCAATGCTTGATTATAGATTTCCAATTCATCCATTGACATTTTGGCAAAACCTCCATTGTATCCCGGAGAGTTGAATCCGATATATTTATGGCTCTTATCGTCTGCATTGATAGCGGATTTTTCATTGATATACTGCACAGTCTGTGCAATACCGTTACGGTAGATTGACGCCGTCTGACTCTCAGAATCATAGGTAACCGCAATATGCACCCATTCTCCCTCTGGAAAAAATTCTGCCCTGCTTCCTGATACAAAAATTTCCATCGGCTGTCCTGCGGATTTTCCCACAGATAATTTTAATGGGGTATTGTCATCCAGACAGGATAGGTACCATCCCTCCCCTTGATAGTTTCCGCTTGGTTTAAACCATGTAATCATGTGCTCTCCGGCTAATGCACCGTCCGTTTTTACCCATACTGTAAGGGTAAGCTTAGACGGCTGAAGCTCACCGGAGGTCCCTATATCAATATAAGTACTTCCGTCAAACACCAGGGCCTGCCCGTTTACCCCTTCTTCATAAGTACCTTCTTTGTTTAAGGTTCCGTTATGCCCGTTTCCGGAGTTATCCTCTGTATTCCCTTCGAAAGACAAGCCAAGAACCTTGTATTGCTCATAATCAAAGGTATCCTCAGCCTCTTGTGTGCTATTTTCCTGTCCTGTACTATTTTCCGTATTGCCTGTTTTGTTGTCCCCGCACCCAGTCAGCATTCCCACACTCAGCGCAACCGCCAAAACAAAGCTTACGAAGGATTTCTGTTTTCTCATAGTCGGTCTCCTTTATTGGATTTGTTTTGTTTTATCATACCCTTCTCTATTTCACAGTGTAAATTCCAGAAGATTGGAATAAGTGTAAAAAAATCAGTTATCCGTGATTCCTCTCATTTTCTGCAAATTTGCACAAAAATTTGCGGTTAAAGGCTTTACGATAGCGGTTTTATGGGATATTATGCTCTTATAATAAAATAATTCCAGTAATATGTACCTATACAAGAATGAAAAATACGTTATAAAAGGTGTGATTTAGTTAGATGAGACTGTTTAAATTCAACTCTGCAACTCCATTTCAATTCAATTTTTCCGGTAAGTTCACCTCTCCAAACTCTGAGTGGATGCATCTGACGAGGCAATTGTTTGACTTTGAACTTTTTGTAGTAACCGATGGTGTGCTATATATTGCAGAAAATGATACGGAATATGTAATAGAAAAAGGCCAATATCTCCTTATGCCTCCGCAGGTATGGCAGCACGGTTATCGATCCAGCGACTGCTCCTTCTACTGGCTGCATTTTGCACCTGCCAGCTCTTATGATGTATTAGACGGCGACAGCGCAACCGGAGAATTAGATTCCATCTCTATTACGATTCCGGCATATGGCAAGCTGCAATCTTATGAACGAATGGTCGTTCTTATGAAACAGCTTCAGGATTCCGAGCGCCGCTATGGTATGAAGTGTCTTAATAATTATAATACCTCGGTTATCCTCTCAGAGTTAAGTGCACAAAGCTTTATCAGCCGCAAGTACAGCAACGCGGATAACAGCAGCCAGTTATATAATGACATTGCCGACTATATTGCCTTAAATATCTGCACAAATCTTCGTGTCTCGGATATTGCAGATTACTTCGGATACAACGGGAAATATCTGACTACCTACTTCAAAAAATGGTCCAAAGTATCCATTAAGCAGTTTATTCTGCAAACCAAGATGGAGTATGCCAAAGCCGAGCTTAGCGAAACCAATCACTCCATCTCCCAGATTGGATATAACATCGGCTATGCCGACCCTCACAACTTTACGAACGCATTTAAAAAAGTCACCGGACTTACGCCAAGTGACTTTCGGGATAGTTATTCTAAAAGAAGATTGTATCGGGAATAATTCCCATATCATTATTCGTATTTTACACGATAGATATAAGCATTTCCTTCTTTTCCGATGCGTTCCACAACCTCCACATAGTCAAGGATATTAAGTACGGTCTGTGCTAAAGAACGCGGGATATTTGCGGTCTTCCCAAAGGTTTTTGAGGTAAATGTGTCCTCTATGTCATATGGGACAAACTGCATATAATCTTCCTTTCGCTCCATAATGTACTCCTCACGAACTGCCAGTGGGATACGGTCAAATCTGGATGCATTGTTTTTGCGTTTCTCGCCCCATCCATTTAAGAGTTTGTACTCTTCCATATCCAGAAGAAGAAAGCGAATCTTTAGGTTTGGGTGCTTCAAAAACATTTTAATCTTATATAACTCCAAAAAACCCATATAGGGAGTTCCTTTCTTCGGAGATTTTCGTTTTTCTTTTATTTCTCCGGTCTTCTCATCAATCCAGTACAGCCATTTCTCCTTGGCGATTGGATAGACGATAGTCACAGCATATTCCGGCAAAAAGGCGCTCAGCTTCTCACGCATACGGTTAAACTGGGCGGTTTGAATCTCTATTATATTCTCTCCTGTAAAAATATCTGCATAAAAACGCCCTATCGGTATCTCCTGCTTGTCCTCATCCGGTTCATAAGTATTTTTCAGTATTGCGTGCAGCGTTTTTTCTGACAGCGTTCCAATCCCAAGCCGCTTTCGGTCAATACCAATTATTTTGCTTTTGGCCTGCTCTAAGTTTTTTTGTAAAGTAACCATTGTAATATTGTCCAACTCAAAATGAAATCCTATTCAATCTCTTTAGGTAATCCTGCTTTCATTCTACACGAAAAGCAAAGCAAGAGCAAATCATATCATAGGAAAATCATTCTCTTTCACACATTAATGCATCATGTTCTCTCCTATGATAAAAAAACACCTCTCGCCAGATACAGGGTCTTTTGAGAGATGTTCTTGTATGAAAGTCTTAAGTTATTTTACGCAGTTTTTATACTGCTGCTTTAACTGCTGCACCTTTTTCTCGTCAGCCGCCGGTGTCGGGTATAAGCCCTGTGAATGCATCATATCGAATACGTCCTGCTGAATATCATGCTCATCCTCTAAAATATCGAGCAATGCTTCTCTCAAATCTCCGTGTACGCATTCATTTGCAGACTTGTTAAATAATTCCGTAGTTGCTTTCTGTGTTGACAGTGCATCTCCTAAAATTTCTTTTTCTGTATAGATTGCTGGCATATCCTTGACCTCCTATGATAACTTTGCATAAATCTCATTGAAATGCTCCTGATGCTTATCTGAGATTTCTAACATTTTGGTTTTCACCTGTTCATCCGTAGCATGCTCTGCAAGCATTTTGAATTTTTTTACCAAAAGGTCTTCGTCAGCAAGAAGCTCCTGAATTGACGCAAGTTCTTTTTCTGTTAACTGTGTCATAAAAAATACCTCCCATTGATAATGATTTTCAATGGAAGTATGCGTATTTCTTCCAAAAATATTCATGCACCTTTTCTTTTCAAATTGTGTTTTATTTCCTTTGTTTTTTAATTTTTATAGTATCTTCCTTTGCATGACCGTCAACTGTTATGAAGATACTTTTCTTTCGTAGCCATACCTCCGCGAATATGCCGCTCTGCCTTATTAACATCCAATACCTTCCGCACCTCTGCCGCCAGCGCAGGATTTACCTGCGCTAAACGTTCTGCACAATCCTTATGTACGGTACTCTTACTGATACCAAATTGTTTTGCTGCCTGGCGCACGGTGGCGTTGCATTCGATAATGTAGTTGGCAATTTCTACTGCTCTTTCTTCAATATATTTTTTCATAATAAACCCCTGCGATACTTGTTTGTACATTGTATGCAGGGGTTGTGCTATTTATGTTTGATTTAGGCCTCCCTTTTTTTCGCAGGCTCAATACAAAGCAGGATTTTATTTCTTCGCTTGTCTTTGATTCATATACACATATCTCCAAACTTACTCCTTATCAAACTTCGGTTTTTCTTACCCTCATTATCATAATTCCTCAACTCGCCCAGCTCTTGACATGCGCCTCCATCACATGTGGTTTGATGGCAACACAAGGGTCCTATGCCAGAGGCATCGGTTGCCATGACAACAAATCTGCCATATGCTACTCCTGTAAAGAGCAGAGTGCAAACTTCTACACAAAAGCTTTCGCACTATTAAGTGTAACTTATTTCCTTCCTCATCTCTTGTCCATCTGTTTCCACTTGAATGACAAGTGCATAATGGGTTTTCCTGTGAAAATATAAATAATCCATTTTCATCAAGCATTTCATATACATTTCTTATTACTCCATCAAAATCTTCAACATAATGAAATGCTAACGAGCTTATCACGACATCAAACTGCTCCTTCAGTTGTGATATTTCTTCCATAGGCATTTTCAAATAAGTTATTCTCTAGTCACTATTCTCAACCTTAGCCACTTCCAGCATTTTCTCTGATATGTCCACACCAACAACTTTCTTAGCACCGCATTCAACAAATCGTTTACAATGTTCACCGAAACCGCATCCCAAATCCAGAACCTTTTGCCTGTTAAATCTGGCATCATAGAAAATAACGCTGGTATTTCAAATAAATTATTGGCATTTACTTCATTATCCCTTATTTTCTTATACCCCTCAAAAAAGATTTCATTATCATATATATTCTGCTGTGCCATTCGAATCCTCTTCTACAATTTATCCCTAAATTTCTCTGCCACTCTCTCCGAATACTCCGACTCGCCCTCTGGACACGTCCAACCAAAACCATCATTATCATATCTCGGAAAAACATGAAAATGAGCATGTCCATAATCACAAAACTTTCCACCGTTTTGCATAATAGTATAGCCCTCATTTCCATAAACATCCTTAAGTGCAACTACAACCTTTCTCGCCACACTCATAATATCTATAAGTTCATCATCTGACAGGTTTTCTATAGAATCGACATGTTTTCTTGGTACAATAAGCACATGCCCCTCATGAATCGGGTCTATGTCCAAAAATGAAATCAACTGCTCATCTTCATAAACAACATGAGCCGGTAACTGTTTATTTATTATCTTGCAAAAATCACACATTTTCGATTTCCTCCATACATTTGACGATTTCTTCCATCATTCCCTCTGACATATTTTTTAATGATGGAATATGAATAAATACTGCTTTACCAGAGACCCTTTGTAGCATATGAAAATATGCTGCATTGCACAGATACTTTGTTGGTATCTTTGAAACAACACACAGATGGTTACGATTATTCCTATAGTTCTCAATCGCTCTCACAACCAACTCCGTATCTCCTTTTACAAAACAGGAAGCTCCATGAATACTGTTTCATTCTCATTTGTAATTCCGGCATACATTCTATCATTCTGCATTCCGATTTCCAGATAATGAGATATGACACCTTTCGCAGTAACCGGCATTTTCAAATTCATAAGTTCTTCATAATCAAACCACTGAAGGTTCCCTTCATTTGAAATCAGCTCCTGCTCAACATTCTCTTTTAAATCTGCAAAATAATAATAGTTTTGGCGTATCTCGTTATTGGTTCGTCTCAATGTTATATATCTTAAGGTTAAATTGTTAATTTCCCCTAAACCAATCCCCATCTCTTCCTCTAATTCTCTAAGTACGCACGCCTTAGGATTATTCAACTCATTTTCTTCAAAATGTCCTCCTGCGGAGCCAACCCACACATTACTTACAACACGTCCTCCATGTTTATAGAGCATTAGTATTTGATTGTTTCTTCTGAGAAAAATCGTTGTCATACATCGTAGTTTTTCACTCATTGCAATTAATCTCCACTTTATCCTTCAAAATGTTTCCCCATCATGGCAAGATTTCTCGCCGCATAATATCCCAGTTTTTTGTAAAAATACATATGATGTTCATCATTTACACTAATTAGCTCGATATGTTCTACACCATTTTCTCGTACCCGCTTTTCTAATTCTTCTAAAAAGGCAGTACCATAACCTTTGTTCTGATATTCTGTAAAAATAACTATTTCTTCTAAAAAATACGCCTTCAAGTCATCGAACTGCTTGTAATAACCCATAACAAATCCCGTTATTGTACCATCTTCATATTGAACCATACATTCCGCATCTTCTATTGTCATTACCTGATGTATTCTCTTATGTGCCTTCTCATAAGTCCAGCAACCATCTTCTTTTCCATTGTAGTAATCAACATAATGTTGAACTACTAAGCTAAGATTCTCTTCCGTCAATTTACAATATTCCATTATCTGTACGCACCTCTCCATCCCTACTACTTGAGTGCCAATTTCTACTGGAACTCAAAAATATCGTTTATCCGAGCATCTGCAAATGTCTTTCTTGCCATTCTCCACATTGCTTTTGCATGAATCCTGTCATGCCAAACAAATCGACGAAGCACCTTTCTAACTGACCACATTTCACCATAACTTCCCTCTTGTACCAGACCGGACAGAAAATTAGGTGTTTTTTCTAATGCCTCAAAGCCCCGTTTGCGACATTCCAAGATACTGCCTTCATTATCTGCGTCAACTCCAATTTCATTAAAATAGTAGCTATTAACATTTTTAGTATGCAAATACATTTCCTCAGCAGTACGTGGGACTTGTCCATAAAAAGTTTTTCTCATTGGCAACACACTAGTCTTTTTATTCGGAATCGAATCGTAAAGTCTTAGAAAGTCTGCTGCCGATTTAAGTGCCAAATCTTTCAACTTAAGGTATTCTTCCATAGAAAGTGGTTCTTCTTCAGACGCAAATAACACATCACTGTCTGCATCCTTAATTTCTAAATCAGATTCCTTTTCCTGCACAATAACCATCTCTACATCATCTTGTATTAACTCACCTAGCCACAAGAAATACGATTGTATCTCAGCTTTCAACTTATGAAAAATATCACTAATTCCATACTCTATTACCTATTCATCTTTTTGATAACTCAACATCATTTCTAAACATCCTTGAACGAAACCAAGGAAAATACCACCTAGATAGATTTGATAATTTTGACCAAGCATAGAAAAAACTACCGTTATTATGCTAATCGTTGCGACTGCTTCAACTAATTCATATTTCCACCTTTTACTAAAAATATAAACGGTCTTCACATGACCTTTTAATAAAAGCTTAGTTATTTGCATTACTAATATAGATTCTATTACAAATAAAACGAAATCCATTATGGTATCACTCAATCTAATCATTATTAGGTAGTGATTAGATTAACTCCTTTCTTCCAAATATTAAGGGTTTCTACTTCTGTTTTTGATAATTTTATAAAAGCGCTATGAATCTGTATCTATAACTGCTAAATACACTATCTATAAATAATAAGACGTTTCCATATTTAGATAGTTCATTTCCCTCTTAAGCAAAGCAAGAAACAATCCTATCGCCACTGTTGTTGCAATAACCTTTCCAAGATAGCACATAACTGTAAGTATTTCTGTTTCGATTGCATTCGTAATCCACGCTGCACATGCAGTGATTACAGGTTTCAAAACAGAGGTCGTAACACATTCCCATTTTATGTGTCCTCCGCTGAGTTTAATTGCTTTCCCTCCCGTTTGCAACCGGTTTAGAATATTTATTTAGCTACAATACATATGGCTTTGTTTGTTACGGGATACACCTATTGTACCCTTAGGCCTTGTTTCTACACAATTGACATTTTTACCACTAAGTATTGGTCATCATGGCCAAAAGACATAATACCGATAAAATTACATTTCCTCTGGACATTCCATACCTAACAAACCACATGCCTCACACAAGATTTTCGAACCAAAATCTGTTAATAACAAACGCGCCTTTTTCTTTTTTTCCTCAGCCTGCAAAATACTACAATCGTGATAAAACTTATTAAACACTGTTGTCAATGAAATTACATATCTTGCAACTATAGATGGTTCGTTTTTCTCTGCTGCATTAACAACTGCATCCTCATAACCAGCTAACACTTTTACTAAGCTGTAAGTCACGTCATCTGCTAAAACAGTATAATCAATATCATCAACCACTACTGTTTCACCTGCTTTACGCAATACACTCTTTGCACGTGCGTACGTATATTGCACATAAGGTCCCGTTATTCCGTCAAAATTTAATACATCTTTCCAAGAAAAATCCACATTCTTAATTCTTTGATTAAACAGGTCATGAAAGATTACTGCACCAACTCCAACCTTCTTAGCTGTTTCCTCTTTATCAGACAAGGTTGGATTTTTCTCTATGATTGCATTATATGCACGTTCAATTGCTTCTTTTAAAATATCCTCTGCATAAATAACAGTTCCATTACGTGTGGATAGTTTTTCTCCTGCCAAACTTACCAAGCCATATGGAACATGCACTAACCCCTCATACCAGTCATATCCCATAACTTCAATAGCTTTAAAAATCTGTTTAAAATGAAGAGCTTGTTCTAACCCTGTCACATATAGGCACTTTTCAAAATCATATTTTTCCTTACGATAAAGAATCGCTGCAATATCACGAGAGTGATAGATAGAACCACCATCACTTTTTGTAATCAGACATGGAGGCATATTATATTTTTCTAAATCAATCACTTGTGCCCCTTGGCTTTCAACAAGTAATTCCATTCCTTTCAACTTCTCTACTAATGCCGGCACTTTGTCCCGATAAAAACTCTCGCCCAAATATGAATCAAATGATACACCTAACAACTTATACACTCGTTCAAATTCAATCATACTAATCTCTTTAAACCAATTCCAAAGTTTTAATGCCTCCTCGTCATTCTGCTCCATTTTAACAAACCATTCTCTTGCTTTCACGATTAATGCGTCATCTTTCTTTGATTCATTTTCAAACTTCACGTAAATACGCATTAACTCCTCTATTCCAGTTTCCTTTATTTGTGCTTCACTACTCCATAGTTTATATGCAACAATCAGTTTTCCAAATTGAGTTCCCCAATCACCCAAATGATTGATTCGAACTACATCATATCCTAACTTTTGATAAATCTTATATAATGAATTTCCAATTATAGTAGTTCGTAAATGTCCTACATGGAAGTTTTTCGCAATATTAGGAGAAGAGTAATCCATACAAATTGTTTTTCCTGCACCAATCTGTGATACACCATACTTATTTTTCTGCAACGTCTCAAAACACTTTTTAACAAACAAATCTCGCTTAAAATAAATATTACAATATGCCCCTACATTTTCTGCCTTTTCAATTCCTAATTCATTTTTTTGTTCATTTAGTTTTTCTACCAGCTCAGTTGCAATCTGTACCGGATTCTTATGCAATTTCTTTGCCATAACGAAACAAGGCAGTGCCAAATCTCCCATCTTCTCCTCCGGCGGAATTTCCATTATTTCCATTAGCTCGCCTTCCGATATACTCACTATCAGTTCTGATAAGTACTTGCAAATTTTCTTTTTCATAACGCCCTCCATTTAATATGTTCTCGGATATGGATAAAAAAAGAACCGCAATGGAATTAGCTTTCACTAAATCTATTACGGTTCTGCATTTCTTACATCTATAAACAGTAACCGCACGGAAACAAGACGTACACTCTCGTAACCATGCGAATTGAAATGATTACAAGAGCTTACGTCTTCTCTCTCTACGTCTTAAACTGTTCATAATAAATGTAGTCATATTTTTATCCTCTTTAATTTGATAGTATGGACTATAGCATAGACAACAAAGAATTGCAATATTTTTCTGCGATTTAGGCATGCCTCTGCCACCGAACATCATTTAATGTTCTGACTCTCTAATATGTTTTCTAATCTCTGCCTCATGAGCTACACAATATTCATAGCTCTTCTTCATAAATTCCTGAATATCCATGTTTTGATACATTTCATCAATGGTATCAAGTATATATTTTCCTTCAACCTGCATCGTAAAAAAATATGGATATACACATCCACCCTGTTCTCTAGGAAAATACGGATTTATAGAACTTAATCTTTCATCTCTTAAATCTGATTCCACACAATAAACCATACAAAATTGACAATCTCATGCAGCGCACTGCCAAGCGCACCCTTTTCTGAGTTTAAATAGAAAACATCAAAAGAATGCTGCTGTAAATATCTTGGTGCAACCGGATTTAAAGAAATATTACAGACCAAATCATTAAATTGTATATCACAATCAATTCCAAAAGCATCAGCAAAAGCCTGTGTTACCTGTTCCTCATACAATGTCCAATACTTGTTATAAGCAGTTACTTTTTCTTTCAACAGTTTTTCATTTGCTTGATATATTTCAAATAGTTTCTCCTTGAAATATTCTTTTCGTTTTTCTACAGTTAGACTATATGCATATCATTTTTCTCCCGTTAATATCGTCATGCTACCTATTCTACAGACGTTACTTTGTATCCGGCGCCTTCTACTGCTGTCTTTAATGCATCGTCTGATACGTCTGCCCCAAGTGTTACTACCGCTGTTCCTGTTTCGTGGCTTACAACTGCTTGGGTAATCTCTTCCATCCCCTCTAAAGCCTGCTGCACTCTGCCACTGCAATGCGGACACATCATTCCTTCAATATGAATTGTTTTTTCCATGATTTTTTCCTCTTTTCCGGATGCATCCCCGCATCCTTTTTCTTTTTGCTCATTAGAAAGATGCTT
Source organism: uncultured Agathobacter sp. (assembly GCA_944381555.1). Lineage (GTDB taxonomy): Bacteria > Bacillota > Clostridia > Lachnospirales > Lachnospiraceae > Roseburia. Next base: position 23,504 of record CALWLL010000030.1, read on the forward strand.
TTTCATCACATTTTTAATTCGTCTGTCTTTGTCGGCTCTATACATCTGAAACAGATTAAGCCTTAATGCATTCGTTACAACGCAAAAGCTCGATAAACTCATTGCCGCAGCGCCGAACATCGGGCTTAACTCCCATTGAAAAACAGGATACCACAAGCCCGCCGCAAGCGGAATCCCGATTACATTATAGAAAAATGCCCAGAACAGATTCTGGTGTATATTTCTCAAGGTAGCGCGCGACAGACGAATCGCTGCCGCCACATCCGTAAGGCGGCTCTTCATAAGCACAATATCCGCTGCGTCAATTGCTACATCCGTACCTGCACCAATTGCGATACCAATATCTGCACGCGTAAGCGCCGGCGCATCATTAATGCCGTCCCCTACCATCGCAACTTTGCCCTTTTCCTTTAATTGGCGAATCACCTGTTCTTTTCCTTCGGGAAGAATGCCTGCAATTACTTCATCCACTCCCGCCTGTACTCCGATTGCCCTGGCAGTCGTTTCATTATCTCCTGTCAGCATAACCACATGGATTCCCATATTTTTAAGCTGGCGGATAGCCTTTGGACTATCCTCTTTAATGGTATCCGCTACCGCAATGATTCCAAGAAGGGTATCTCCTTTTCCAAAGAACAATGGTGTTTTCCCTTCGGAAGCAATTTGTTCTGCCTGCTCCTTTAGCTGAGTCAAGATGCCTTTCTCCTGCCCTAACTGACGGCTGATAAAACTTAAATTACCGCCAAACAACGCTTCCCCGTCCAGCTTTGCAGTCAGCCCGTTTCCCGGTAAAATCCGAAAATCTTCAACTTCCCTTGCAAAGACCTTTTCTTCTTTCGCTTTTTCCACAATGGCATGCGCCAACGGATGCTCACTCTTACATTCCAATGCATACGCATAGGATAACAGTTCGCCTTCCCCAAATCCATCCATTGGATAAAGTCCCGTTACCTGTGGTTTTCCGCTTGTAATCGTTCCGGTCTTATCCAGCGCAATGATTTGCGTCTTTCCTGCCTCTTCTAATGATACCGCCGTCTTAAAAAGCACTCCGTGCTTTGCACCCACTCCGCTGCCCACCATAATTGCTACCGGTGTTGCAAGTCCCAGGGCACAGGGACAACTGATTACCAGTACGGAAATTGCTCTTTCTATGGCTAAACCAAACGTCTCGCCTGCCAGCATCCAAATCAGAAATGTCACAACTGCAATCGTAATCACTGCCGGCACAAAGACGCCGGATACCTTGTCTGCAACCTTGGCAATTGGAGCCTTGGTTGCTGCCGCATCCGATACTAGCTGAATAATCTGGCTTAAGGTGGTATCTTCTCCTACCCGTGTTGCCCGGCAGCGCAGAAAACCAGACTGGTTTATGGTTGCGGCGCTGACTTTCTGTCCCGGTTCTTTATCCACCGGAAGGCTTTCCCCTGTCAGCGCGGCTTCATTTACCGCACCGCTTCCGTCTATAACGATTCCGTCTACCGGAATACTTTCGCCTGGACGGACAACAAATTCATCCCCGATTTGAACCTCTTCAATTCCAACCACCACCTCATTGCCATCCCGTACCAATGTGGCTGTTTTTGGTGCAAGCCCCATCAGGCTCTTTAGTGCATCTGTGGTTTTCCCCTTAGAATGGGCTTCCAGCATTTTTCCAACGGTAATCAGCGTCAGTATCATAGCCGCTGATTCAAAATAAAACTCATGCAAATAGGCATGCGCCAGACTCATATCGCCTTTTGTTACCGCATCTGACATGGCAAAAAGTGCATAGGTACTATAGACAAAAGACGCTCCCGCCCCCATTGCCACAAGAGTATCCATATTCGGCGCGCCATGTATAAGGCTCTTAAAGCCACTGATAAAGAACTTCTGGTTAATGACCATAACGATGGCTGACAGAATCATCTGCAACAGCCCCTGCGCCAGATAATTGTGCAAAAAGAACTCCGGCACAGGCCAGCCCCACATCATATGTCCCATGGAAAAGTACATAAGTATCAATAAAAAACCAAGGGATGCAAAAAGGCGCTTCTTCAGCACCGGGGTTTCATGGTCTTCAAGAGCCTGACGTTCCACTGAGTAATCCGGACGGTTTGCTGTATCCCGTTTTGCATCCTTTACGGATGCGCCGTATCCGGCCTGCTCTACTGCACTAATAATGTCACTTTCTGATGCATTGCCTTCCACTCCCATAGAATTGGTAAGAAGGCTTACGGAACAAGCTGTTACTCCCGGAACCTTACTCACGGCCTTTTCCACCCGGGAGCTGCAGGCCGCACAACTCATTCCTGTTACGTTATATTGTTTCATTCATCTCTCCTATCTTTTGCATTTTTCTGTAATGCCATAAATATCTTACAATCTGGTATCCCATTTTCCACAGAACACCGTATCACTTGCCACGCCTTTGAACTCGCTCTTGCCCGTGATTTTGGCAATCGCTTCGCGAACAGAAGTTCTGGTGCTTCCATATGCATTCACAAAACAGTGTACCTGCGGAACATCAATCAGGTGTGTCGTGTAATTCAAACTGATACCAATGGTCGGTACTTCTGTTAAATACCAAGGCAATTCACTGGAATGGTTGCAGCTCCAGCGAAGGCGTACTTCATTTTCCTGTGCGTAGCCTTTTACATTGATTACGAGAAATACTACATCATGATTCTTACGGAAATCTTCCATTTTACCGCAATCCATCATCAAAAGCATATGTTTCATGCCCTGCGGTCCTTCTTCTGCCTCCAGATCGTGAAAGTTCGGATGAACATCTACTGTAAATCCGGCACGCTTTAGTTCCTCAATCACAACCTGCTTGACCGGATCTCCCGTGTAGGCTTTGGTTGTCGGTGTTGAAGAAATATAAACAAGATGCGCTCTCCTTTTTTTCTCAGGATTGACTGGGAGGTAGTGCTTTGTATCCTTTACAAGTGTGATACATCTCTTAGCCGCTTCCTCTGCAAGTTTTAAGTGTTCTTCACAACCAACAACCGCCTCCTTTAATTCCGGTGCTGCCATAACATTTTCCGGTTTGTAAAGTTTTAATCTGGCCTTTAAGCCAAGTATTCTATGAAGGGCGTCGTCTAGTCTCTCTTCGGAAATCGTACCGTTTTCAATACCCGCCTTCATATAATGAAAATCCTCTTCTATATCATTACTAAACAGAAACATATCACAGCCACAGGCAATGGCTTTGGGAACAGCAACTTCCCGTTTTTCCATACAGGCGATACCCGCCATATGAGAGGCATCCGTAATTACTACGCCATTAAACCCCATTTCCCCACGCAGTAAATCCGTAATAAGCTCCGGCGATAGGGTTGCCGGCATAATTTCTTCGTCTTTGATACCCGGACGAAGCTTACGGCTCATCTTAGGAAGAGCAATATGTCCCACCATGATGCTTTCCAATCCCTCATCAATCATCGTCTGGTATACTTTTCGAAAAGAATTGTCCCATTCTTCTACAGACAAATCGTTTACGCCAAGTACCAGATGCTGGTCGCGCTCTTCCACACCATCTCCCGGAAAATGCTTGCAGCAGCAGGCAATATTACTCTGATGAATACCGTTTATATATGCCCGGATATTGGAAATAACCTCGTCTGCATGATCGCCAAAACATCTTGTATTAACAATCGTGTTTCTCCAGTTCATAAAAATATCCGCACATGGATTAAACATCCAGTTTACCCCAACGCTTGCTGCTTCCCGTCCTGCTACATATCCCATATCATAAGCAGTCTGTGGATTCTTACCGGCTGCCGCCTCTGCGGCTGTTGCTACAAACGTTCCGTCTGACAAACAGCCATCTCCGCCATTATCGCAGTTTGCTGCAATAAGAAGCGGAATTTTAGAGCATTCCTGATAATGCTTATTCTGCTCATACACCGCATTTTTGTCACCTCCCTGCCAGCGGAGACCTCCCTGATGATATTTTTCTACCGTTGCCTTCTGCGCTTCCGGTGTAAAATCATGCTTCATCTGTACGAAAAGCTGTCCCACCTTTTCATCCAATGTCATAGATGCCAGTGTGTCTTCTACCCACTTTATGCCTTCCTCGTCCAGATAAAACGGTTTTTCTCTTAAATTAACCATAAACCCTCTCCCTTCTGTCGTGTACTCCTACACATAGATTATGCTTTTTTATTTTTCCCAAAGCTAATTATGATAACTCTTATACAATCTCTCAAACGCCCCGAAACTTCTCTTTATCATATCCGCATCCACACAATAAGAGATTCTTACATATCCGGGACATCCGAAGCCGTTCGCAGACACAATGAGCAAATCCTCTTCTTTTGCTCTTTCGCAAAATGCATCCGCGTCTTCCTCTAATGCCTTTACAAACATATAAAATGCCCCCTGTGGCTTAAAACATTCATAACCGATGGCAGTAAGACCCTCGTACAATAAATCCCGGTTCTTCCGGTAAAGCTCCACATCACCTGTTTCTCCCTGACAACGTGCGATGACTTTCTGCATCATACTTGGCGCGCATACATATCCTAACGCACGGCCACAACCCGCTACTGCTGCATACAGCGCCTTGCTCTCATATGCCTCGTCCGGCACCAGAATATAACCGATTCTCTCACCCGGCAGCGATAAGGACTTACTATAGGAATAGCATACCACCGTATTATCATAATATTTTGTCACAAACGGAACCTCTGCCCCATCATATACAATCTCGCGGTATGGCTCGTCACAGATAATAAAAATAGGATGTCCATATTCCTTTTCTTTTACCCCAAGCAGAGAGGCTAATTTTTTGATGGTCTCCAGCGAATACACCGCCCCGGAAGGATTGTTTGGCGAATTGATAATAACTCCCTTGGTATTTTTCCCTATTGCAGCTTCCAATGCTTCAAAGTCAATCTGAAACGCGGTTGTATCCGCCGGCACTACCCGAAGTGAAGCGCCCGCTGCTTCTACAAATACCTTATACTCCGGGAAATAAGGTGCAATTGCCACAAACTCATCCAAAGGCGCCGTTGTCAGCGCTTTAAATGCCAGTGACAGGGATGCAGCCGCTCCCATCGTGATATAAAAATTGTCTGCATGAAATTGTGTTCCATGCGTTTTATTCAAAAACCTTGCAATGGCACTTCTTGTCTCTTCATCACCCTGCGCAGATGTATAGCCGTGAAGTCTGATACAGTCCAATTCCTCTGTGAGGTTTCGTATTGTCTCATCTACACAGTCCGGAGCCGGTACGGTTGGATTTCCAAGCGAAAAATCATAGACGTTTTCCGCTCCCACAATAGCCGCTCTTTTCTTTCCATATTCAAAAAGTTCCCGAATGGCAGAACGCTTACTGCCAAGCTCATACATTTTTTCGTTATAAATCATCCCGATCCTCATTTCTGTGCGATTGCTTCCACATATTATAAAAATATGGTAACACTATCTATTTTTAAAATCAATGCTGCCTTTTTCATATTTTATTCACAATTATCTGGTAAACCATGTATAAATCAAAAAAATAGATACACTATTAAAATACCTTTAGAAGGATTCATTGATATGAAAATCAGACTTATTCCAATTGCCCTCGCCATAGCCTTGCTTTTTAGCGGCTGCGGCAATACGGATGATAACAACAACAATAGCTCTAAAGATAGCAGCGGGGGTGACAGCGCCATTTCCAGCGAAAGCGGCAGCAGCGCATCTGTCGATACTGATTTTTCCCAGACGGCGGAAGATATGTTTTCCAACCGCGACTCTGAAACAACGTATGATTCTGACAGTGTGAAAATCCAGTTAAACGGAACTTCTGCTTCCTGCTCTTCTGATAAAGTTCAGATTGATGGCGGAAAAATCACCATCACAGATGAGGGAACCTACATTCTTTCAGGTAACTTAGATGATGGTATGATCATCGTAGATGCGGAAGAAACTGATAAACCGCAATTAGTTTTTGATAACGTAACAATTACCAGCGCAACATCTGCCCCAATCTATATATTAGAAGCAGATAAGGTATTTATTACTTTGGCGGAGGGAAGCACCAATACCCTTACCAATGGCGGTACCTTTACGGCCATCGATGAGAATAATATCGATGGCGTAGTATTTTCCAAACAGGATCTGACCTTCAACGGCAGCGGCTCCCTTACCATCAGCGCTCCTGCGGAGCATGGCATCGTGTGCAAGGATGATTTGGTATTTACCGGCGGAACCTATACCATTACCTCTGCCTCTCACGGTATTGATGCCAATGACAGTGTCCGCATAAGTGATGGCATTCTTACCATTGACGCCGGAAAAGATGGTATCCATGTAAAAAACTCAGACAATGCCGAAAAAGGCTTCGTCTATATAAATGGCGGTACCTTCAACATTGACTCTGCAGATGATGGCATCCACTCTAATCTGTCTGTTTATATCAATAACGGTACCTTTACCATAGCTTCCGGTGATGATGGCATTCATGGAGAAGAAGAACTTGCTATCACAGACGGAGCTGTCAGCATCACACAAAGCTACGAAGGTCTTGAAGCTCTGGATATTACGGTTTCCGGCGGCACAATCGACATCCAGTCTACGGATGATGGAATAAACGCTGCCGGCGGTACGGATTCCAGCGGCACAGGCGGACGCGACCAGATGTTTGGCGGCGGCATGGGCGGCGGTATGTCCGCAAACTCTGACGGCAGCATTGTTATCACAGGCGGAGACATTTTTATGTACGCACAGGGTGATGGCTTAGATGCCAACGGTTATCTTGAGATTAGCGGAGGCACTACGATTGTAACCGGCCCGACGCAAGGTGACACCGCAATCCTTGACTATGATACTTCTGCAACAATTACCGGAGGTACGTTTATCGGAGTGGGTTCAACTATGATGGCACAGACCTTCAGCGACGGAACCCAGGGAACTATGGCTGTCCGTGCATCTGCTGACGGCGGCACCAAGATTGGCATCACGGATTCGGATGGTACAGAGTTAATATCCTATACGCCTGAGACAGCATTTGCTTGTGTAATTATCAGTACTCCTGACTTAGAAAAAGGTACCTCTTACACTATTTTCGTCGGCGAACAAAGCGGAACCTTCGAAGCTCAATAACCGGAATTTTTAAAAGGAGGTCTGTCATGACTATTCCTCGCATTGCTCTTATTCCTGCCTATGAACCTGATGAAGCGCTGCTCAAACTTCTTCCTCAGGTTCAGGCAGCAGGATTTGAAATTATTATCATAGATGATGGAAGCGGCGCAGAATATGCGCCACTTTTTGAGAAAGCAAAATCTTATGCTGTTATACTGACTCACGAAATAAACTGCGGAAAAGGCTCTGCCTTAAAAACCGGGTTTTCCTACATATATTTGCACTACAAGAAGCCCTGCACCATCGTAACCATTGATGCAGACGGACAGCACGGTATAAACGATGCTTTAGCAATCTGCGCCATCGCAGAAGCACATCCTGACACACTGGTCTTAGGCAGCCGGAAACTAAACGGGCGCGTACCTGTGCGCAGTCAGTTTGGCAATGGCTTAACCCGTATGGTTTACCATCTTGCCACAGGCCTAAAAGTGCAGGATACACAAACAGGGCTCCGCGCTTTTTCTTTGGAACACTTACCTCTGCTAATGGATATTCCCGGCGAACGCTATGAATATGAAATGAATGTTTTGTTAGAATACGCCCGTAAGAAAATCCCTATTCAAGAGCATGAAATTGAAACTATCTATATAAACAATAACGCTTCCTCTCATTTTCATATTCTAAGGGATTCCTTCCGTGTATATAAGAATATTCTGAAATTTTCTATTTCTTCTTTCATCGCTTTTATTGTGGATTACTGCTTATATGGGATATTGCTTTTTATTACTGCAATATTTGGCCCAAGCCTTGGAATTAGCGCCACAAAAGGTATCGCTGTCTCTAACATCTGCGCCCGGCTTGTGAGCGCCTGCGTAAACTTCACCATTAACCGCAGATTTGTATTTCAAAGTGATTCCGGCATTATCCGTGCCGCGCTAAAATATTTTCTTTTGGCAAGCATTATTCTGTTCGGAAATACAATGCTTCTGGAATTTTTTGTAAGCATTTGCAGTATTCCCGGCATGCTTGCCAAAATCCTAACGGAGCTTGTATTTTTTGTTATTAGCTGGACGGTTCAAAATTATATTATTTTTCGTAAATCATAAAATTCGATAGTAAAGTAATCGCAGCTCTGATGGAGGATTATCATGAAAACAAAAAGACACTTATGGGGATTTATATACGGCTGTCTTCTCTCATGCTTTACGATATATGTACTTTTAGATACCTTTGTAATTGCAAGGAAGTATGTCAAGGTTGAGGAAGAAAATTCAGACATATCATCCGACCGGAATGATATAAACGAACAAAGCAGTCTTATGGAAAACACAATCATCACCGATACTTCCTACTCTGATGGAAATATTTCCATCACTATCTCGGAATACCGCGAACATAACACAAACATCTACGTTGCAGAGATCATTCTCTCCTCCCCGGAATATCTTCAGACTGCCTTTGCACAAAATACCTATGGCAAAAATGTCACTGAGAAAACCTCTGAAATAGCAGAAGAGAATAATGCCATTTTCGCCGTAAATGGAGATTATTATGGCGCGCGTGAAACGGGCCTTGTTGTCCGTAATGGCATTATCTACCGCGATTCGGCCTCCTCTGACCGGGAGAATCTGGTCATATATGCAGATGGTTCCCTTGAAATCATTGCAGAGGATAACGCCTCCCCCGAAGAACTGATTGCAAACGGGGCGCTGCATATTTTATCCTTTGGTCCGGGGCTTGTAACAAATGGGGAAATTGCTGTTAGCCAAAAGGAAGAAGTCGGGCAGTCAATGGCCAGCAACCCCCGGACCGCCATCGGAATCATTGATGATCTACATTATGTTTTTGTAGTATCCGATGGACGCACAGACGAAAGCGAAGGCTTAAGCCTTTATGAACTGGCTGTTTTTATGGATAACCTTGGCGTGCAGCTTGCCTATAATCTGGATGGGGGCGGTTCTTCTACTATGTGGTTCAATGGCGAGATCGTCAATGTGCCTGTTTCCAGCAAAGGTATCAACAAGGAAAGGAGTGTGAGTGATATTGTCTACATTGGTTACTAACCGGACATTTATCAAAATCGCATTTTACTATTTACTCATTTCTATCTTTACAGCATGTTTTGGCGCTGTTTACGAAGCGTTCAGTTATGGGGTATATTCATACTTTATGCTCTACGCTTTTGCATTTCCATTGGCCGGCGGATGCCTTCCGTTTTTTATACTGGGGCTTTGGCACCATGATAAAAAAATGCCCCCAGCCCTGTGCGCAGACCTGTATCACTCTGGCATTGCAACGCTGACCGTAGGAAGTGTAATTCGTGGCGTACTCGATATTTACGGCACTACCAATTATTTGTTAAATTACTATTGGATTGCAGGAATTATTTTAATTTTTTCAAGTATTTTGGGATATTTTATAGTGCATAGAGCAAATGAGAAAAGCGACTGATGCCTATGCTTTTCTTAATCCGCAGCAGCTTACTTTGGCGAATTATTTCTGTCTGTTCCTATACTCCTTAAGGCTCTGGCTTTCTACCCGTATAATCTCCTGCTTTAAGTCCTGTGCAGACATTCGCAAAGCCCCCTGGCTTAAAACAGTAAGCTGCTCTAAATTGTCAGAAGTTGCTACCATTACCTTATACTTATTTACCACCTGATGAACGGTACGCTCTATATACATATCCGCCGTTTCATCCTGCTTTGTGTGGATAACCTCCAGATTAAAATGCTTTTCTGTAGAACCCGGATTGCCTTTTACACGATAGCCGTCAAAAACCACCATAACCCTGCAGTTTTTGTACCCCTGGTAGTTCGCTAATATATCCTTCAATTTATCTTTTGCCGAATCAATATTTATTCTGGATAACTCCTTTAAATCCTCCCATGCAAAAATAATATTGTATCCGTCTACAATCAGAAACTCTTCCAAAACCGGTTTCTTTGGATAGATAGGATTTCCCTTCTTATCCAATTTAACAGAAGAACCCTGCTTTCCTTTTAACGGTGCCGGAGCATCTTTCTTTTTTGTCCACTTCTTCCTCTCATAATCCAGCATATCCTCTTTATTCATCCCAAACTCACGAGCGTATATCTGCTGCAATTCCTTGTCTAATTCCCAGGACGAAGCCCCCGCTGCTTTCTGTGCCTTTTCCTCTGCACGTCTTTCCTCCAGCTTACGCAGACGCTCTGCCTGCTGCTTAAAATCATAGGCAAGTCCTCCTTCATAAGAAACTTTGCCGGTTCCTTCTTTTGCAGTTTTTCCCTGACGTACATATTCCAGATGCATATAGTTTGGCACCTCATCCCATGACACAAGAAAACCTGCTCCATGCGCACAAAAAACACTTCCTGTCGGATTAGCTGTGTCTGCTTCACTTTCATAGCCAATGCGCTCCACCACTTCCTCGCTATTATGACATACATCATAGCCTTTTAAAACTAATGTCAGCCGTCCTGTTCCCTTAGTATAGGAATGTACCTCTGTCATATAATCCTGCATGGTGGCTACCGGCGCTGTTCCTGAGAGAATTGCCACATCTTTGCCATCTCTGCTTATATATTCCGGAGCGTTGTGTTTTCCGAAACGATTTCGAATATCCGTCATCGCACGGCCAATCTGTTCAGAAGGCACTTCCAAAGAGAATTCATATACCGGCTCTAACAATACGCTCTCCGTTGATTTTAGTCCCTGACGAATTGCTCGATAGGTAGCCTGACGAAAATCCCCGCCCTCTGTATGCTTCTGATGTGCCCGTCCTGCTACAATCGTAAATTTCATATCCGTGATTGCAGACCCCGTAAGCACACCCGGATGCTCTCTTTCCTGTATGTGGGCGGCAATCAGTCTCTGCCAGTTTAAATCCAGCACATCTTCGCTGCAATCGGAAAAAACGCTGATTCCGCTTCCCGGTTCTCCCGGCTCCATCCACAGATGCACCTCTGCATAATGGCGGAGCGGCTCGTAATGTCCCACTCCTTCTGCCGGCTTTGCAATGGTTTCTTTATATACGATATTTCCCGGCCCAAACGTCACTTTTACCTGAAAACGTTCCTCAATCATTCTTCCCAATACTTCCATCTGCACCTGTCCCATAAGCTGCGCATGTATCTCCTGAAGCTGTTCATTCCACAAGATATTTAACTGTGGATCCTCTTCTTCTAACTGCTTTAGATTACGCATCAGCTCTGCCGGGTTTACTCCCTGCGGAACAATAATCTGGTAATTTAAGACCGGTTGTAAAATCGGCATAGTTACAGCAGGATTTGCCCCTAGTCCCATTCCCGGATACGTCTGGTCTAAACCGGTGACTGCACAGATTTCCCCTGCCTGCACACAATCAGCCATCTCATATTTTTCTCCGGAATATATACGAATCTGGTCGATTTTTTCCTCCAGAAGATTTCCTTTGCTCTTATAGGTCACTTTATCTTTTACATGGAGTGTTCCGCTTGTTACCTTGATATGGGTAAGTCTTGTGCCTCTTTGGTCACGTCCGATTTTATACACCAGCGCCCCAAAGGAAGCCTCCGCCGCATTGCCCGTCTTTGCCTTTTCATACACCCCTCTGGCATATAAACGTACACCCTCTAAGAGCGTCTTTACTCCCTCAGATTTCAGTGCTGAACCGTAAAAACATGGATAGAGTACCCTCTTTTCTATCGCCTCGCGGATTTCATTCTCTGTTATAGTTCCCTTTTCCATATAGGAATCCAAAAGCGCATCGCTGCACATGGCAATTTCTTCATAAAACGTTTGTATGTGTGTTTTTCCCTCGGAGTCATCTGCAGTTAAGACTCTTGAAAAATCCACGCAGCCCTCCGACAACTGGCTCTTTAGCTGTTTTTGTATTCCATCTTGATCCGCTCCTGCTAAATCCATTTTATTAACAAAGATAAAAGCCGGAATCTGATAGTGGTTAAGAAGCCTCCACAATGTTCTGGTATGTCCCTGCACACCATCCGTTCCGCTGATGACTAGGATAGCATAGTCTAACACCTGAAGGGTTCTCTCCATTTCCGCAGAGAAATCCACATGACCCGGAGTATCCAGAAGCGTAATCTTCATACCGTTACTATCTAACTGTGCCTGTTTGGAAAAAATGGTAATTCCGCGTTCCCTCTCCTGTGAATATGTATCAAGATAAGCGTCCTGATGGTCCACGCGGCCTAAGAAACGGATTTTCCCTGTCTCATATAATAACGCCTCCGATAAAGTTGTCTTGCCTGCGTCAACATGCGCCAAAATACCTAGTACCATAATTTCCTCCGTATGGATATGCTTATCCGTTGTCTGTCCATTATATCATTTCATGATACCTTACACAATTTATCCATACAAATTTTTCATAGCTTGTCTTTGTCATTTTTCTTGCGGCAATATTCTTTCCCTCGTATAATAAAAAGCAGACCGCTTCATAACAGATATGAACCGGCCCATGCATAGGAGGATTAACATATGAACAAAAAAGAAATACTTGAATTAAAACGCCGTTTCAAAAAAGACGAAGCAACCTTTACGCGTCTTGTCGGTTGTTATGTAGATGGCAATCACAACAAAATCTGTAAATTCGGCGGCAAATTTCTCACATTAGAAGAGGAAGAATATTATAAATATTTAGAAATTGCCAACAAGGCACTTTCCGGAACCTATGGCAATAATCTCTTAGAACTTTCCTTCCCCCGCGAGGAAGAAGAAGTCGGCGGCAGACAACAGATTCTTATGGCTCTTCGTGAAACAAAACTGGAAGATGAAGCCTTACTGGATACTTACTATGATCTGGTTATCGATACCTATGACCATGCCGGCAATTACCTCATCCTGCTCTATCACGATACATATGACGTACTCTCCCGTACAACGGATAACGATAATCTGGATGAGTCCGAAGAAGTATACAGCTACCTTATCTGTGCTATCTGCCCGGTCGATTTGTCCAAGCCGGGGCTTGGCTATCTGGAAAACGAACAGCGCATCGGAAACCGCATCCGCGACTGGGTTGTTGGCGCGCCGGATACCGCCTTTTTATTCCCTGCTTTTACTGACAGAAGCACTGATATCCATGCAGCGCTTTTCTACACCAAAAATACAAAGGAACCGCACTCTGAGTTCATGGCAAACGGCCTTGGCTGCGGCATAGAGCGTACCGCAACGGAGCAGAAGATGGCTTTTCATTCCATCGTCCGCAACACTCTTGGCGCAGAAGCAGAGGGCACCGAAGATATCCTTATGGACATTCAGCAGAACCTATCCTATATGATTGAGGAATACGAAGAAACACATGATAATGACGCAGACGCCTTTGTGTTAGACTCAGATACCATTGGCAAATTATTAGAAGAAAGCAATGTGCCGGAAGAAAAAGCCTCCCGCATTGAAAAATCCGTAAGTGAGGCCTTTGGTGATAAGCCGCCAATTGCAGAAAACGTCATTGATGCCAAGGCATTGGCACAGAATGAAATCCGCCTTGAGAAAAAAGAGATGGAAGACCAGATTGTCATTCTGAACCAACAGCTTTCCGAAAAAAATACACAGCTGGAAGAACGCACCAGCCAGCTCCTTGAAAAGCAGGAAGAAATCGATACCTATATGGCAGAAACCAAAAACTATGACGTTGTACTCCATGTAAAACCGGAGAAAGCAAACCAGATTCACTCTTCCATGATTGACGGTAAGAAATGCATTGTTATTCCAATGGATGAAAATGAACAGGCAGCAATCAACGGGGTAACTCTCTAAATACAAAAAGACAGGGTATTATTGCCCTGTCTCTTTCCCCTCTAACGTCAAAAACACGTCGCATACGGTCGCCTGCTGTTCATTCCTTGTAATGACAGCCTTTCCATCTCCGTCCTGTTCTCCATAATTTCCAAAATACGCATGGTTTCCGCCATCAATGACCGTTTCGACCAAATCTTCCGGGAGATTCTTTCGATACTCCTCGTATTTTTCCATGTCCAGAACTCTATCTTCACTTCCATAGAAGCTGTAAACATCCATATCAAGCTTTGTCAGATCCTCCGTGCTGTAAGCTGCCAAAAGTACCAGATTATCTACTTCTTCATCATGCGATGCACTAAAGGAAGCCGCCATCGCCCCTCCGAGTGAATGTCCCATCATGGTCCATTCTGTGATGTCTGACGCATTCCTTATGATGTTTTGGGCCTTATTCGCTCCAAACACCGCAAGCTTTGCCGGCATCTTTACCAGATATACATCATAACCGCTTTCTGCCAGTTCTAAAAGCATCTGCGCGTATGCTGTCTCATCTACCTTTCCTCCCGGATAGAAGATAATTCCCTTTTTATTGGTTACAGTATTCTCAATCTGACTTTCTTCCTTAAAATCAAAGAAATAATAATCTCCCGTTTCCGTTACTTCTACAAAACTGTTTCCGGATACTGCCTTTTTCGCCTTCTCTGTTGCCCTGTAATAATCGTTGATATACATCACAACTGCACAGATAACCACTGCGGCAATTGCAGCAATTATCATGATTACGATTACCTTTTTTTCGGTTTTGGTAAGTTCTTTTTTCTCTGTGCCCATCTCGTTACCTTCTTAATTACAAATATCATTTTCCGGCATAGAGCCATCCCTTACCAGCACAGCACCTCTGCGCCATCCTCTGTTACCAGGACCATAATCTCCCACTGTGCAGACGGCTTGCCATCGGCCGTGTATACTTCCCAATCGTTCTCTTCATCAACGAAAATTTCCACACCGCCCATATTTACCATCGGCTCAATGGTAAATATCATTCCCGGAACCAAAAGCATATCCGTACCCCTTTTGGTATGATAGCCAACCCAAGGGTCTTCATGAAATTCCAGGCCCACACCATGCCCGCCAATTTCACGCACAACTGTGTATCCGTTGGCATAAGCATGGTCATGGACAGCCTGCCCCATATCTCCTAAAAAGCCCCAAGGTCTGACCTCTTTGAAACCAAGTTCTACGCATTCCTTTACTACCTCTACCAGACGCTTTTTCTCCGGACTTACTTCTCCGATACAAAACATTCTGGAGGAATCGCTGAAATACCCATCTAGAATCGTAGAGCAGTCCACATTGATGATATCGCCCTCTTTTAAAATCACTTTTTCTGACGGGAATCCGTGACAAACCTGTTCATTTACAGAGGTACATACGCTGTACGGATATCCCTGATAATTCAGCGGGGCCGGGATTCCTCCCATTTTTGTGGTCATATCGTATACAATCTTATCAATCTCTGCCGTATTCATCCCTGCATGAATATGCTCCTCTATATAATCCAATACGGCAATGTTAATCTTTGCACTTTCTTTAATCTTTGCTATCTGCTCCGGTGTTTTGATAATCTCACGGGTGGGAACCTTGTGCCCCTGCGCTGCAAACTGTGCGATTTTTTCATCAAATGCTGCGTGACACGCTTTATACTTTCTTCCGCTCCCGCACCAGCATGGATCATTTCTTCCGATTTTTATTGCCATTTTCTACACTTCTTTCTGTTTTTAATATTATATCCTTTAATGCTCTAAGGTCACATTGCCAAAATCAATGCGCTTTAGCACTTCTTCATTTATCGAGTACTCGTATTCTCTTAAAAATTCCAGATACTCCTCTTTGGAAAAATCATATTCTCCCTCTTCACATCCATATATGTGCTCATAGATATACTGGCATTTTTCCGCTACGGCAATCTTATACATAGCATTGTAGATATCCTCCTTTGTAATGCCAAGCTTTTTCTCCTTTTCATAATCTGTCATATCTGACCAGAAATCCTCCACATCATTGTTTAGAATCGTATAATCCTCTTCGGAAAATGTAATCTCCATATCCTGCGCCAACTGATAAAACAACTCATCATGGACAGCCATATTTACAGCTTCCCCGCGTGCCGCAACCTTTACAAACTTCCCGTTGCTATGCAGATTCCAATATTCGTTCGTATTCTCTGAATTATAGATTCTTGCCTGTTCCCCTACTTCTGCCTCCTGATGCACTACATATAAAGCAAACTCCCGCAAAGTAATCTCCTCACCCTGCACGGTTGCAACCACCTCATCCAAACTTTCATGATATACCAAAGGCTGCCTGCTTTTGCTTTCGTTTACAGATATAAGCGCAAGTATGAGCATGATTATGGAAAATATCCATAGCACTCTGTATTTCTTCATGCTTTCCAAAAAAATCTTCATGTCGTTTTAGTTCTGCTCCTCGTATCCAATTACTCTTCGGATCGCTGTAATTCTGCTGCTGGTTACGCTGCGGTTACAGGTAATTCCGGCTCTTTTTGATTGTGCCTCTACAATGCGCCCATTGCCAATATAAATTGCAACATGCCCCGGGTATACAACAATATCCCCCGGCTGAATGTCTTGATACTCTACAGCCATGCCATAGGTTTTAAACGACTGTGACTGCCTTGGCACATTCGTAAATCCAAAGTGACTGTAAATCAGATTTACAAATCCCGAGCAGTCACAGCCTTCTGTTAAGCTGTTCCCTCCCCATTTATATGGATTTCCGACAAACTTAAGCGCATATGCTACAATATCTTCTCCGGAAACCTCACTTGGGTCCAAATCTACATACTCGGATTCCGTTTCTGATTCTGACACTGTTTCCGATTCCTTTTCAGCCTCAGACTGGGAATTTTTCTCTTCTTCCTGTTTTTTCTTTTCTTCTTCCTCTTTGCGCTTACGCTCCTCTTCTTCTTTTTGCCTGCGCTCTTCCTCTTCTTTACGTCTGCGTTCCTCTTCCTCACGAATCAGACGGTTCTGCTCCTCAATATATGCGACCAGTTCTACAGCCCTCGCTTCTGCCGCTGCTATCTGCTCCTCATAATCGTCCATTTCATTTTTCAGTTCTTCCATCGCAAGCTCTAATTCTTCCTGCTGATGTTCATAGTTCTCCTGCAAAGTCAGGAGATTATTCATCTCTATTTCAAGCGTTTCTGCAAGCGCTTTGACTTCTTCCACCGTAGCTGTATACTCACTCATCAGTTCACGGTCCGTCTTGTAAACCTGAGAGATATATTCAATACGGTTTAGTAAATCGGTCAACCCTCTGGCATTTAGAAGCGCCGCCCAGAAGGAATTTTCCGTGCTGTTTAAATACATATACTGAATACGAAGCTTCATTGCCTCGTACCCTTCTGCCTCCCGCTTCTTTGCTTCTTCCAGTGCAGCATCGGTCTCCTCAATTGCTTTTTGCGTTTCTTCTATTTCTTTTTCCAAAAGTGCTTTGTCTGCCAGAAGCTCACTCAAAAGCTCCGCCTTTTTTGAAAGCTCTGCCTGTGTCTGTTCCTGATTTTCTGTTATATTTTCAATCTCACTATTTACGCCTTCGAGTTCACTCTCCGCCTGGTTTTTGTTCCCCTCCGGCGTAGCAGAATATATATCCCCGCCAACTGCCAGAGTACCGGTTACAATTGAAATCACAAGTATTGTCGCTATTGTCTTATACCATTGTACGGATTTTTCTTTCCAAAATCTTCTCACAAAAACCTCCACCTATCTTATAAGCCGACATACTACATTCTATTGTAACACAAAAACAGGCTCCTATAAAGAGCCTGTTTCCTTCAAAAAATGTTAAATTCCATAATGGTCAATTGCTATATCGCAAATTTTTCCATTGTAAAAGGATATCTCCATAACCTGAACTTCTTCCAATCCTTCGTATAACCAGCGATAGGTTTCAAAAGTCCCATACGTCTCATCTATCTCTTTTTGGACATAGGTTGGAGTTCCAAGGTAATTTACCAAATCGGTATATGTGCAATCAAGACTAAGTCCGCCCAGAATAGTCATATTCAAATCGGAAATATCTGCTCCTGTGACTCTGTCATATGCTTCTATACTATATATGCAGAAATAATCTACCTGACATTCCTTTGCCTGAAATACCTGATTGCTGCTATTGGATACTCTTGCAATACCTAAACATTCATCGTTTACGATAAATTGATACCCTCTGTATTCTCCGGCTGGAATTTCTTCTGTTTCCACGAAATCCTCCAACACGAAGCCCATACTGCAAAACTGACTATAAGTCATTGGAACAGAATACTCCGCACCATTCCATGTAAAATTCTGAAATCCATCTGCCAAAGGCGTTAATCCATCTCCTAATGTCTCCGTTATAATCTCCGGATCATATCCCGGCAAATATTCTGTGTCAGCAGAAGATGTATCTGTTCCTAAAACCTCTTCCCAGTAACTTGTATCATCCCAGAAATCTTCGTCATTCCAGAAATCCTCATCATTCCAGTAATCTTCATTCTCCATGCTCTCAAGTTCTTCCATTACATCATTCCAGAACTCTTCTGTCCATATCTGATCATAAACATCTTCTCCTAAAGATTCCTTCAAACCGATATTAAAAAGTATTAAAATTCCAACATATATCAGCATGATTAACGCTGCGATAGCGCCGCCAACCCATAAAAGAATTGCCGATACTTTTGCTCTTGAACGAAACTGTGCGGGATTTCCGGCCTTGTAGGAGCTATTCGCCAGACAGGTAAATACCAGTGCGATAATACCAAGAACCAGCACTATCGGACATAATGTGCAGCAGCAGCACAAAATCAGGATAATCGACAGCGTCAGCTTCAATGCAAAACGATTTTTCAGAGGTCTGCCCTGCTCGTCAACCATAACCCCTCCAAGATTTGTATAATACTGCTGGCTGTTTGCATTCTGATACACATAGTCCTCATGTGTGTTGCTTTCATATCCACCGGAGGCACCTTGGTTTTCCTCCATGTCTAAATGATTC
Source organism: uncultured Agathobacter sp. (assembly GCA_944381555.1). GTDB lineage: Bacteria > Bacillota > Clostridia > Lachnospirales > Lachnospiraceae > Roseburia. Next base: position 42,329 of record CALWLL010000030.1, read on the forward strand.
TTATTTTCCATAACTTATCTCCTTGTAGAATGATTCTTTTGTTTTAAATTTATTCTATCATTACTGTACTTGTTTTACAACCAATACCTTTTCCCCAATCTCTATAATATTTTCTGCCGTTGCATGATACTTCTTCGCAATATCCCACAAATCCTCCCCTTCTTTGCGCACACATCCTATCATGCCGGGCTGCTTCTTAAGTGTTTCTATATCTAACGGTTCCTCGTCAATAGAAACAATCGTATCAATTTCCTCATTTCTAAGTGCCAGTACGCCGATTTGCAGTACAGCCTTAACTTCATATTCGGTGTTATCCAACAGATTTACCTGCAACTGTTCAATGCGCGTATCCAGCCACACATCTGCATCATCTGAAAGCCCTTCAATTTCCAAAAACTGCTCAAATGGAATCTGGCTGTTGCTATGTGCATATGGCATAGTGTCATCCGTAGTATTATATAGGATATGTACATTTAAAATGCCTTCTACCTGAATTCCATTTTCCTGCTTCTTTGTCCTGTCAACCGTAATAGTTCCGCTGCACCCGGAAATCTGAAGGATTCTTTCCTGATTTGGTTCTAGCTGTACCTGCTCTAACAAACGCACCTTAGACAAATTCTTGACTAAAAGCTGCTGAATCTGTACCGGTCTGCGTTCCAAACGCAGCTCCTTATCTAAAGCATATGCATCCATAAGCACTTCATTCTCTTCTTCCCGATAAACCTGAATATCCACAGCCAAAGCAATCTCTAATCCGAGCATTCGTGCTTCCCCATCATAATCTCCCCGCGCTTCTACCATAATCTCCATCGGGGTTACCTTCGCCCAGAAAACCTCGTCTCCTCTTACTCCTTTCAATTCTACTTCCCCTGTTAAGGGAACTACTGTTTCATAACACTCGTAGTCTCCGGTGCTTTCACTGCGGTACAATACCATCACCTGTGCATCCATCTGCATCTGTGCATTATCCTCACCCAGTACTATTTCCTCATTGCGAAAATCCACCTGATAAAAGAGAATATTCCCGATATTCGTCCTTGAATTAGGCAAAAGCATTTCCTTTTGCATACGCACGATATCCTTTTTATTCGATACCAGCTCCATTATTGGAATAATTTGTGTTTTCTGCTGATAACTCTGTTCTACCGGCAGTGAACAGGAAATCGTCTCCTTCTCCTGCTCCATACTCCTTGCTTCCATATTTAAAACTGCACGAACCACCAGCTTTCTGGAATTGATAATGCCAACTGACAAATCCTCTATAGAAATATCTACAGATATCTCATCCCCGTCTTCCACCTCATCCATCACAAGCTTCTCCTGAAAAGGAATCTCTCCGACTACACTTTCCAATCTATGATTCTCGTCATCGCTTTGATACAAGGTATTAAACTTCAGTCTCCCTGTAATCCACACATTGCCGTTTCCCACTTTAGTATCTTCTAACAATACATCTCCCCGTGTGTAAATCACTCGAAGCACATCTGGTTTATTGTCTCTTACAATATAGTCGTCATCTAATGTAATCTGTGCAAATGCCTTTGCTTTTATTCTCATAAAAAAATCCCCCTACTTCGAACGCCTGTATATCAATACATATTCAAAGCAAAAGGATTTTATGCATTCTAGCAAAGCTTCATGCGAATATCTTTTGTAATAATATCTGTATAACTAAAGGATAATAACTGTGGAGGATTCTCCTGTTTCTCATCATCAACCAAAACGGTAAATACACTTGGATATGCTTTCTGAAGTATACCCTTTTGAATGTCCACCTTGTTGCGACCACGATCTAACTGTATTATAACTCTGTTTCCGCATTGCTGGCTAACCGATGCACGTACTCTTGAGAATTCTTCCTGTCTCATAATGTACCTCCTCATTTTGGGCATTTTATTCTAGTATATACAATATCTAGTAGCTTTAGTATAGCAAAGCGTTAATCTATTATCAATGGTACTTAAGTACCTATTGTCTGGATATATTGAATTATCTGCTTTACACCGTTTTATCGATTGCTTTTCTGAATATTTGTGAGTATAATTAATTCCGGGCAGTGCATTATAAAAATGCGCCATACTTCTTTAGTTGTACATAGGAGATATATAATGAGAACAATCGTTGCATTTACGTTAATTATCGGATTTCTTTTATTTGGGTACATCCTTTTGGGTATATTCTGGATCATTCATAAATTTGCCCCCTATACGGCAGATATCTGCCAGCTTCGTATCGTGCAGTTTATTTTAAAATGTGTCGGCTGGATTGCCGGTGCCAATGCTACCTTCATTGGTGAGGAAAATGTTCCAAAGGATGAAGCTGTTTTATATGTGGCAAACCACAGAAGCATGGTGGACATTGTATTAACCTATTCCAGATGTCCCGGTCTGACCGGCTATATTGCCAAGAAGAGTGTGGATAAGGTTCCAGCTCTTCGTGCCTGGATGAAGCGTCTTCACTGCGAATTTCTTGACCGTGATGACATTAAGCAAGGCTTGACCGTTATCTTAAGCGCGATTGGTAAGATTAAGAATGGAATCTCTATTTTTATCTTTCCGGAAGGCACAAGAAACCGTAATAAAGAAGATAGCTCCGATATTTTGCCTTTTAAAGATGGAAGTTTTAAAATTGCACAAAAGACAGGATGTAAGATTATCCCGGTAGCAATTACCGGAACAAACAGGATTTTTGAAGATCAATTTCCCTGGGCCAGAAAAGGAAAAGTTATTATAGAATATGGAAAGCCGATTACCTTTAAAGAACTTGACGCTGAAGACCAGAAGCATATTGGAGTTTATTTTCAAAACCGCATTCAGGGAATGCTGATTGAGCATCAAAAAATAATGCAGTAACATTACAGGGGCGTCTTACGACGCCCCTGTACGTTTATTTCAGGAATTCAATTGAATATCCCGGCATTTCTAATGTGCTTCCATCCTTTTTGACCATTTCTGCCGTATCAAGAAGCGTTCCCACAACTTTAAAATCACCAGTCTCTTTTCCATTTACACTTACGCCGGATAAATCTACTGTATTTACATTTTCGGAAATATTCATAACTATCAAAAGTTCATCACCGTTGTATGTTTTCTTCAATACAACAACTTCTTCATTCGAACATTCTTCAATAACCGTTGTTTCGCCTCTTGCAATTTCAGGGAAGGTATTACGGAGTTTTACTGCCTGCTGTACATAGTAGTACAGAGAATTCTTATCCGCCTGCTGGGATTCAACCGTACCATTGGTATGTTCAATTACCTTGGTTGTACAGCCCTTACACATGCCCTGACCAAATGGATCAGCTACCCACTGCATCGGAGCACGCTTATTCTCATCATCCCCAGAGCCTTTCATTCCGATTTCATCGCCATAATACAGGTAATAAGAGCCTCCAATCATCATAGCCATAGCCTGAGCCATCTTGAGCTTGCCTTTCGCTCCCGGCAGAGTTCCTGCCACACGACCATTATCATGATTTGAAGTAAATCCTGCGTCAATTGCGTTCTCATTTTTTGCCTTAATCAAATCAAATGTCGATACTATTTTGCTGCCATACGTTGATGCATTTCCACCGCGTAGTATCGTTGCAATTGTTCCTGAGTTCGTAGCAAAGTCAAAGTTAAAAAAGCTGTCTACGCCACTTTCATAATAGTTTGAATATGTTACACAATCTGCCCAGCATTCGCCGACAATATAGGCATCTGCTTTTTTATCCTTTATGCATTTGTTTAACCATGTGAGAAACTCAATATTCTTTTCATTATTTCCAGTGTAATATGATGTAACGGCATCCAGACGAAAACCATCTACACCTTTGTCCAGCCAGAAGCTTACGATATTATCTATCTCTTTTCGTACTGCTTCACTGTCAAGATTTAAGTCCGGCATTCCGCTCCAGAACTGACATTCATAGTACCATTCTGAGCCGACCTTGCTCCATCCGCTCTTCTGCTCTTTTGAGAAATTATAGTACTCTACATATGGACATTCCTCAGCGGAAGGTTCCTCTCCCGGAAGAAGACTTCTCACATATCTGCTTGCCTCCTGAAACCATGAGTGAGAGTTTGATGTATGATTCAAAACCAAATCCATATATATATCAATTCCTCTGTCATGGCACTCTTTAATTAGCTGCTCGTAATCAGCTATCGTCCCAAAGGAAGAGTCAATATCATAATAATCTGTCACATCATATTTATGATACGTTGGCGACGGATGAACCGGAGTAATCCAGATGGCATTAAAGCCTAAATCTTTAATATAATCCAATTTACTGATAATTCCCTGAATATCACCAATTTTATCTCCATTGCTGTCGCAGAATGAATACGGAAATATTTCATATACATTGCGGTAATTATCGTCAATGATATTTAATTCCTGTGTATTCACATGCTGCATGGCATCAAGTGCATCTGTTGCAGCATAATTATCTTCTGTCTGCTCACTCCCTCCTGTTCCTGCATTCACACAGCCTGTAAGAAGACTGCTGCATAACATACATACAAGAAGCAGCAAAGCTAGTACTCTCTTCTTCATAATACTTCTCCTTCCGGTTTAACCATAATGAAAACATTTTCACTACAATTGTAAAATAAGGCTCGCCTCCTATGCGGAGACAAGCCCGTATGTTGTGCTAAAAAGGCTAACCTTTTACAGCTCCGCCCGTCACACCTTCTACATAGAACTTCTGCATGATTACGAACAGAATAGAAATCGGAATTGCAACGATTACACCGCCTGCACAGAATACAGAGAAATAATCATTAATCAGGTTTCTGTCCAACAGGTTGTATAACCCGATTGCTACTGTCCAATCGTTTGCATCCTTTGAACGAATCATAAGCCTTGCCATTACGAAGTCCATCCAAGGTGAGAGGAATGAGTTAATAACTGTATATACGAGAATTGGCCTTGAAAGAGGAAGTACTACTTTAACAAAAGTAGTCAGTTGGGAAGCCCCTTCGATTTTTGCCGCTTCACGAAGCGATGCTGGAATCGTATCAAAAAAGCCTTTACAAATGAGATATCCAAGTCCTGAACTCGCAGAATATACGATTACTAGACCGAATAAACTGTCTATCAAGCCAAACTGCTTCATTACGAAGTATACTGCAATCATAGAAAGTACGCCCGGGAACATTCCCGCAATGATTGCAAAACTCATAATGCCCTTTCTTGACTTAAATCTCATACAACTCATTGCATATGCAACCATTACTACAAATGTTGTGGAAATAATACAACAACATACACCAACAATCATGGAATTTTTAAACCATGCCGGGAAGTTTGCTGCCGTGTCCGGTCTGGTAAACAACTGTACATAGTTATCGATCGACCATTCTTCCGGGAAGAAATTAAAAGTATTTACACCTTTATACGAACTAAACGAAGTTACTACCAGCCAAACGATAGGAAATAACCAAATTATCACAAGGAAAATCAATAATAAGTGCCGCCAAATAATATTTATCATCTTCTTCATTACTGGAATTCCTCCTCTTTATCTCCCGCAATCATTCTGGTATAGGTCAACAATGTGAACACTGCACAAATGATAAATACTACAATACCAATAACTGATGCCATTTTAAAGTTAGAGTAGTCATTCGTCAATGTGAATAACCATGTAATCAACAAATCAATTTCTTTTGCCTGTGAAGCGGCCATCGACATATCTGTCGTCACATAACCACCGCTGCTTGCCAATAGGTAAATTACATTAAAGTTGTTAATATTACCGATAAATGAGGTAATCAGTGACGGACCAGTAATAAACAGATAGTATGGCATAATAATCTTCCAGAAAATCTGTCTGTTTGTAGCTCCGTCAATACGGGCGCTTTCTAACTGATCGCTTGGAATATTCATAAGAATACCTGTTGCAACCAGCATCTGATATGGAACACCAATCCAGATATTAATAATAATAATCATAATATGCGCCCAGCCTGGTTTGGTAAGGAATGGAATGTAGGAAAGACCTTCCCCAACCAGACCGATGCTTTGCAGAAATTCCAAAATTCCTGTATCAGCCAGCAACCCGTTTATGATACCATAGTTGCTGAACATCTTACCGATCAACAGCAGGGTTACAAACTGTGGAATCGCAATTGTTATAACAAAACAGGTTCTCCAGAATCGTTTTCCGTATGTAAGTTTGTCATTGATAAGTTTTGCAAGCAGAATACCGCCAATATAAGTTGTAAATGTCGCTACAACAGCCCATATCAATGTCCATGCAAGTATACGCACAAATGTATATCCAAATGTAGCCGTTGCACTCGTTGTAAACAAGCTGATAAAGTTATCCAACCCTACCCATGTAAATAGCTTGGATGGCGCCAGATGATTCTCATCATAGTTGGTAAACGCAACGAAAACCATGAAAATCAACGGAACAATTGTAAATAAAATAACGCCAAGAGCAGGCAGTGCCAACAATGTGATGTGAAAACGATCGTTTGCAAATCTTCGAATATCCTCTGCAAGCGTATTGATATGTTTTCCTTGTTCCTCTGTAACCTGTAAACGATATACTGCTCTTGTATTAAGAATATATACAAAAATAAACGCAATTACGAATACGATACCCATAGTTCCCATTAATAAGATCAGGAGGGAATTATCATAATCGTTTACGACGTCTGTCATAGTAACCGGATCGAAAACTGCCACACGTTCTACGTCGCCTAAAGTATCAAATTTCAATAGATACGGCAGAAAGAATCCCACAAATGCAATTATACACAGTACCTCAAATACTGTCATAAAGATGCCTTTTATATACTGCTTCCTTCCGAAATAGCCGGCACCCATAAAAATCAAAGATAATCTGGTCCATATATCACCTTTGGTGATAGCATTACCAAAATCTGCAAAGAAATTTTTAAATCCCTGTAATAGTTTCTTCATTGCTGCTTTCATATACGAACTCCTCTCAGAGTTATCATGTTTACAAGTTTTACTAAAAAACGACCCACACACCCGAGTATGTGGGTCGTCAATAAACATCCTGTTTAGATTTTAGATTACTAGTTTGCTGGCTGTGTGATACCTAATACTGCATCATTGAGAGCCTGCTGAATATCTGTGATTGAACCGTCTGCTAAGCCTGCGCCTAAAGAAGCTGCCGGATCCCAGTATTTTCCACCTACAACCTGACGGTCAGAGAATGGATACTGTTCTGAAAGTCCTTTAAGAGCTACGTTATTCTGAAGTTCAGGAGCTTTTGCTGCCTCAGTATTAGCTGGCATCTCTGTTGTAGCAACACCAATCTTAGACTGATTTTCTTCGTTTGTAATATATTCTGCTAATAACATAGCCCAGCCTTTTTCCTGAGAGTATGAGTTAACACCTACGAATTTATAACCAGCGTATGAACCCATCTGTACATCTTCTCCATCCAGATTGTATGTTGGAAGTTTTGTAGCTGAATATCCTTCGCCATAAGCTTCTGAAATCGGAGTTGCATCCCATGTACCGTCAACATATGCTACTAAATCTCCTGAAGCCTTCATTCTGGCTGTTGCATCTGTATTGTTGATTGATATAAATGCGCTGTTGCTTGCGATTTCTTTAATCTTGTTAGCCACTTTAAGACCAGTTTCATTGTTCCAGTTGCATGAGTTTGAACCATCAGCATTCATTGTTAATTCAAGGTCAGCGCCTGCAAAGAATGAGTAAATATACCAACCGTCACCAATGTTCATACCAACTTTCTTGCCTGCTTTTTCTGCCGCAGCAAGTAATGTTTCCCAAGATTTAACATCTTCTGCTGAAACATAACGGCTGTCATAGTATAAGAAATATCCGTTAGAAGCAGTTAAAGGATATGCATACATCTTTCCGTTAACTTTTGTAGCTTCAACAGTAGCTTCATCATTGGTTACAGCCGGATCATATGTATATGTTGTAACAACTTCCTGAAGTGCGCCAGCTTTAACTAAATCGTTAATCTGGTCATCAGCAAATACAAATACATCCGCTGCTGCTTCCGGGTCTTCTAATACACGGTCTTTACAGCCTGCTTCAGACTGTGCGCCAATAACGATTTCAAATGAAACGTCCGGGTACTGAGCTTTGAAGGCCTCAATAACTTCTCCCATAACTTCCTGATATGCTGTTGTTTCTGAACACCAAACATCAAGATGAACTGTTTTGCCTTCAGAACTTGCAATTAAGTTATCGATAGCATCCTGTTTAACAACAAATTCTCCATCCTTGTCTTCAGAACCTGCTTCAGAATTTTTACTTTCACTTTCGCTCTGTGAATCTTCTGTTCCTGTACCGCCACATCCAACGAGCATTGAAACGCCCATTGCTGCAACGAGGATTAATGATAATACTTTCTTTTTCATCTTTTTCCTCTCCTTTTTGATTTATAAAAAGTATCTATACAAAATGCAAATGCATTTCATATCGTAATTTGATTATACTACGCATCCGTCAAAGTTGCAAGCGCAAACGGTTGCACAACTCTCATTTTTGGTTATTTCGACTAAATTACACCACCGATACTGTTTCTTCTAAAACAAAACTTGTCATAACTGCACTATTTCCAGAAATGTTTTCGTTTTTTTTCGTACTGGTAAGTCTATTTTAATTTCTATCCTTGCATTTGTCAATGATTTTGGTTGTATACAAAGGTTTTCGGAAGTTTGCACTTTTTAAATATAATCTTTTTGTGAATTTTGCCAAGAGAAAACAACTTTTTTTCGAAAATATTCGCTAGATACATTGATATGTTGGAAGAACTTTTATATAATAATATATAATAAAAACTGGGCTTTAGCTAAAACTTGCGGATATTTGTATGATAAAATCAGGCTAGTACGCAATCCCAGAAAAGCATTTCAAAACGGAGGATAAAATGGCTACAATCAAAGATATTGCAAATCAGTTAGGAATCTCTATCAGTACTGTCTCAAAAGGCCTTAATGGTGCCAGCGACATCAGCGAAGATTTACGTCAGCTGGTACTTGATACCGCCGTTGAAATGGGATACAGCACAAAGCGTTCAAAGAAGGAAGAATTCCGCAAGTTATGCTTGTTTGTAGAAAACATGGAATATGAGACCATAGACTCTTTCGGATACGAAATCGTGCTAGGATTTAAGCAGAACGCCTTTCGCCATAAATGGGACGTTACAGTGGTGACAATCAGCCCGGAATTTCAAAAGAAGGAGCGTTACGACACCTATCTGTTAAAGAACGGTTATTGCGGTGCGTTCATTTTAGGCCTTGCACTACAGGACCCTTGGATGGAGCAGTTAAAAACCACCACCATGCCAACCGTTTTGTTTGATAACTTTATTGACGGCAACCCAAACGTTGGTTATCTTGGCACAGACAGCTATGAGGGGATTCACATGGCAGTAGAGCATTTAGTCAATCTGGGGCATAAGAAAATTGCCTTCATGAACGGTTCTTTGTACTCTCTGGTTGCTGACCAGCGTCAGGAGGCTTTTGAGGCAGCCATCAAAGAATATCATATTGAATGTAATAAAAATATGATGGCTCGCGGCTATTTTGTTGCCGACAGCGCGCATTACCATGTTCCTGAGTTTCTGGAAGAAGGGGCTACTGCTATCGTATGTGGGAACGACCTGTTAGCACAGGGTGTAATTGAATACTGTACTTCTATCGGCTACCGCATACCGGAGGATATCAGCGTAATAGGTTTTGACAATATACCTGTTTCTGCTACAACAGAACCGCCATTAACCACAATTGCCCAACCGCGCAATGAATTAGGAAAATATGCATACTTCATTCTGAATTCCTTAATTCTGCATATTGCAATCAGCAAATCTCTTCTTCGCCCACAGCTATTAGAGAGAAAATCCACTGCAAGAGTGAAAATAACAGAGATTCCACCAAAAGAAAGCAAAAAGAAGAAATGATTTTATAATTGCATATTCTTGAACAAAGTGTGCGCTTGACGCACACTTTCGCGCCCGAGCGGTATCGCAAAGCGATTATTTCCTTTCCGCGAGGTGCGCATCCTTCGCGGAGCGTTCTTCATATCATAGGAAAGTAAATTTCTTTCACACGTTAATGTATCGCGGTCTTTTCTATGATATGAAAAAGCACATCACTTGGGATGTGCTTTTTCAAGGCTTTCTTTTCACTCTAACGGTTTCTTTTTCCTCTTTTTCATTTTTACCAAGCAGCAAATGATAATAACAACAACTACTACTGCCGCTATAATAAACGGCGAAAACATTATTAAAGTCATTACAAGATAAGGACTTCTTAAAGTACTGAAAATATTTTGATACCAGTTTTCATCAATGACAATCTCCAAATTATCTTCTGGAAGTGTGTCGGAAACAAATTGGTATGTTCGTGTGCCGGTTTTTACGAACTCCAAATTACTGTCTGATATTACCGGCATATCCTTGTCAAGATACAGATTTATGGTCAGGCTTTCAAAATCTTTCCACATCGCCGCAGGTGCAAGGTAATATTCTATTCGTCCGTCTTTTGCATTAAAATCATAGTCAGGATATCCGCCAAGACAATATATATACGATACTACCACATCATATTCTTCGTTTGGCGCAAATGCCATTTCAAAGGTTATACTGTCAACTCTGCGTTCCGTATCAATACTCACACTCTCACCATTTGTAAGTACTGCATACTGCCAATCATCTGTATCAATTTCTGTATCGTAGCTTAAAGCAAAACTTTCCGTTTCAAAAGCAGTATCTTTGCCGTTGACCACTACCTGAACCCCACTGGTTTCGATATTTGGCGAAAGAAACATGGATTGCGTGGAAACGCTTTCACTTGTAGTATTCCTCATTTTATAAGTCGCAACAATATCTGCCTTCGTCCCCTTAACCGTAATATCGAGTACCTCCGATATTACAGAAATTTCTTCGTTTTTCTCAAATGTAACTGACGAACCAATATCTGCGTCTTTCGGAGCCGCCATATTCGCATAGGCAACCTTCGGAATAGATAATGCAAAAACTATAACGAACCCCAAAATCAACCCCGTCTTCTTCATAATAATCCCTCCACTTATTCCCTCATAAAACCACAACTGTCATTTTCATCTTAATCAAAAACCCAGTTCCCGTGCCAGCTTTTTGGATTTTTCGTAGTATTTTTGATAATATGTCATCTCATAATCTCCACTAGCTCCGGCACAATAAACCCACTCGCTGTACTCCTTTAATAAAAACAGCTTCATGGTGCGGTCATATTCCGCTCGGCACAGTTTTAGCCTTACTCCTATTTCGACATTTTTAATATTTTCCAACTTGTAATCCAAAAACCTTTTAACTCTATTGTTATCATAATTATATCATTGCTCGCGCATTCTTGCCAGTACCTCATTAATTACGAAAATCGCATTAAAAATGGCCTATCCGTTCTCCTTGGCATTAAAAATAGCCCATCTCAAAAAGATGGGCTATTTTTAATGCCGGCGACCGGAATCGAACCGGTACTGTATCGCTACAACAGGATTTTAAGTCCTGCGCGTCTGCCAGTTCCGCCACGCCGGCAGCTTACATTTTAAATTTCAAATAAGCAAAATCATTAGAACGAGAAATATAATTCTTTCGTTCAATGGGCAGAGGTGGATTCGAACCACCGAAGCAATTTGCAGCAGATTTACAGTCTGTCCCCTTTGGCCACTCGGGAATCTGCCCATATTAAACAGTAAAATAATCGGATGCAATAAAACTTGCGAACCAAACTTGTTTGTGTGAGCATAGTTTTTTGCAGACGCACATTTGCCTGCAAATGGCACCGAAAGAGCTCTGCTCTTGAGGTGATTATTTTACGGATTGCACTCCTTCTTAAGTCTGTAACTTATCGGATGCAATAAAACTTGCGAGCCAAACTTGTTTGTGTGAGCATAGTTTTTTGCAGACGTACATTTGCCTGCAAATGGCACCGAAAGCGTTTGCCTGCAAAAGCGAGTATAACATAAGCAACACATTTACACAAGTGATTTTTTTATTTTCCATCTATGATATTGGATTAAAATATCCACTCTGCCAAAATGGCATATAGTTCTCTTACATAATACGTCGGAAACAGCCATGCTGCTGTCTTTCCCGGCTTTGCACCCCAGCTTAAACCATTGTCTTCTGCGATGATACCCGCACGATAGACATGATATTCATTTGTGATGATAACTACTTCCTGAAGTAATCCATTTTCCTCAATCACTTCTTTTGCATATGCAATATTTTCTTCTGTGGATGTCGACTTATCCTCTTTATATATACGCGAACCATCAATTCCTCTATTTACTAACCAGCGGTACATGCACTCTGCTTCTGAAATATCTTCTCCCGGTCCTTGTCCGCCGGATACCACACAATCCGCATCAGGATTCTCAATAAGATACTCATATGCAGCTTCCAAACGTTCTGCCAGCGAAAGACTTGCACGCTCTCCGTACACACGACACCCCAGAACAATGGCTGTGGCATTTGGGGCATATGTCTTTGTGGATGCACCAACCATACAGCCGGTTTCAATCACCGCCAAGACTGCGCAAAGAGCAATTATCCCGCCTGCTGCTGCCATTGGAAACCTTGCTTTTCGCTTATTCCATAACTTTAGAATCCCATCATGAATTCTTTGCATAAAAACTGTGTATAGAATCAGAAGCGCGGACAGAACCAATCCCGTCATATTTCCGATATTCAAAATCCCCGCCGCTGCACATGGTATCAAAAACCATATAAAGCACAGGATTCCAACTGCCAGACCTATTATACGGGCAATGCCTGCCGCATACCTCCTGCCTCGGCAGACAGCGTTCTTTCTATGCGTATCTATTATCTTTCCGCGCTTTTTTCTCATGCTCATACCTTCCACATCTTTCTTTTCGTACTCCTTAATTCGCATTCTAGCAATGAAATCTTTCTATTTCAATATCGTATGAGCCGAATTAAACACCTCTTCCTGGAATCTTCACACTTTCTTAATGATTCCGCGTAAAACAAGAGAGTTTCTTATAAAGTAAAAAAGACAGCCGTCAATCTGCTGTCTTTTTAGGAGAAGGTATTTTTACTATGGGGTTAGTAAAAACTATATAATGTATTGGGGGGTTTTTACATGGATTATAATAGCACCTTTTCCCTAATAAGTGTGCACAAACTTAACAAAAGTTTGCAACTTTTTTTGTGCACTTTTCTACCTTCCTTCAAATTATCCCCCCGTTTGCGCAAAAATATTCACAAAAATATGCAATTTCTCTACTTATTTTCCCCAAACAGGCTTTCAAATTCTTCTCTGGTGATTTTTTCCTTTTCTAAAAGCAGAGCTGCGCAGGCATCTAATACTTTGCGGTTTTCTGTAATAATGCGCTTCGCTTCAGCATATGCATCATCAATAATGCGTTTTACCTCTGCATCAATTGCTTCTGCTATGTTTTCACTATAGCTTCTTGTGTGCGCAAGGTCGCGTCCGATGAATACCTCATCATCATCGTTCGTATAGCAGATAAGACCAACGTTATCGGACATACCGTATTTGGTAACCATATCGCGGGCAATTTTTGTAGACTGCTTAATGTCGGCAGACGCACCTGTCGTCACATCATTATCCAGAACAAGTTCTTCTGCAACGCGGCCTCCCAATCCCACGATAATCTGCTGAATCATGCGGTTCTTAGAGCTGAACATCTCATCTTTTTCCGGCAGCGGCATGGTATAGCCTGCCGCACCTGTTCCGGTCGGAATAATAGATACCGTGTATACCGGTCCTACATCCGGAAGCAGGTGAAACAGGATTGCGTGTCCCGCCTCATGGTACGCAGTAATGCGTTTTTCTTTTTCGGAAATCACACGGCTTTTCTTTTCCGCACCAATTCCAACCTTAACAAAGGATTTATTAATATCTTCCTGCGTGATATAAGCACGTTCTTCTCTTGCGGTTACAATAGCAGCTTCATTTAACAGGTTCTCTAAATCTGCTCCGGTAAAACCTGCGGTTGTCTGTGCTACCCGTTTCAAATCTACGTCATCACCTAACGGTTTATTCTTTGCATGAACATTTAAAATTTCTTCACGTCCGGATATATCTGGACGGCCAACAACAATTTTTCTGTCAAAACGACCCGGACGCATAATGGCCGGATCTAAAATATCCACACGGTTCGTTGCAGCCATAACGATGATTCCCTCGTTTACGCCAAAACCATCCATCTCTACCAGCATCTGGTTTAATGTCTGCTCACGTTCATCATGACCGCCGCCCATACCTGTTCCGCGACGTCTTGCCACTGCGTCAATTTCATCAATGAACACGATACATGGTGCATTTTTCTTCGCGTCTTCAAATAAATCTCTCACGCGGGACGCGCCGACACCTACGAACATTTCTACGAAATCAGAGCCGGAAATGCTAAAGAACGGCACTCCTGCCTCTCCCGCTACCGCTTTGGCAAGAAGGGTTTTTCCCGTTCCCGGAGGACCAACAAGAAGAACTCCCTTTGGAATTCTGGCGCCAAGTTTTGTATACTTTCCCGGCGAGCGGAGGAAGTCTACAATTTCTTCTAATTCTTCTTTCTCTTCACGAAGACCTGCGACCTTTTCAAAAGTCACTTTATTCTGGTCATTCGTTGCCATTTTTGCACGGCTTTTTCCAAAGTTCATCATCTTATTACCGCCGCTCTGCTGCGCCGCATTATTATTCATAATCATAAACAGAATAAAGAATGCGCCAAATATCAACAGATATGGAAGTAATTGCATAAGCCAGCTTTCCTCTGGAACATCTGCGCAATAATAATTTCCGAAGTTGTATGATTTCATCAATTCCTGTATTTCATTGACATCAGAAACATACATAATCTTCTGTGTTTCGTCCTTAAGCAGCACCGTTACACTACCGGTCGGAACTTCTTTGTTTTGGGTGATTTTTACGGCGGATACGTTTTCAGCCTGCAAAGCTGCTTCAAATTCTGCTTCTGTAATAGAAGTTTGTTTGGTCTGCCCGCTTAGAGCGTACCAGACAAGAATCACTGCCAGAATGAGCAATGCATACATACCAAATCCGGAAAAACCATTGTTTTTACTCCTAGTATTCACTCTTTTTTCTCCTTACTATTCTTCCACAACGCCAATATATGGAAGGTTTCTATATCTTTGATCCCAATCCAGACCATAACCAATAACAAATTTGTCCGGAATCACGAATCCTGTATAGTCTACTTTTACATCCTTAACCACACGTCTGTCTGGTTTATCCAACAACGTACACACGGTAAGGGTTTTGGGATTTCTGCTCTTAAACAATGCGAGCAGACGGCTTAGGGTATGACCCGAATCGATGATATCTTCTACAACAATGACATTCTTACCCTCAATAGAGCCTGATAAATCCTGTTTGATATTGATAACGCCGGAGGATACTGTCGCAGCGCCATAGCTGGATACCGTCATGAAATCAATCTCCATTGGAAGTTTAATCTGTTTTGCCAGCTCCGTTGTAAAGAAAACAGATCCTTTTAAGATACAAACCAGATATACTGCTTCCCCTTTAAAACGTTTTGTAATCTCTGCACCCATTTCTGCAACACGCTTTTGGATTTCTTCTTCTGCTAACAATACGGAAATATTATGTTTCTTCATAAAATCCATCTCTTTTTCCTCCAATGTACTCTATCCTGACAACCGTACGGGTATGTTCCGTCACTTTGATATGCTCGCTGATACGCCCACCGATTAACCACAATACCATAGAATCCTGCGCAAGCAGCCACATCTGCTCCCGCTTTGGAGCAGATATTTTCTCATCGATGAAGTAGTTCTTAAGTTTTTTGCGATGCCCCAGAGCATCACTGATAAAATAATCCCCACTTCGGCGCGTTCGTATGCAAAAGCCTTGTTTTATCTTATCATAATCCAGCAGTTTCGTATACGTTTTTTTCAGAATTTGCATACTTTGTGCGTCATAGGAAAATATTTTAATCCGCAGGCTCTCATCCCGACGCAGAAAAATCTCCAGTTCCTTTTTTGACTTAAAAATGTTCTCCAGTTCTTCGGCGGAAACGCTTCTTGTCAGATCTTCCGATGGTTTGGATTCATTTTCCAGACCGCTGCTGTCTGTAGAATAAAAATGAATATAATCAAAATCTCTTTTTGCCGTCACCTGATAAGGAAGACGAAACTCTTTTCCCGACTGTTTCCGGCATAAGGACGCCACATCCTCTATATGCCCTGACGTAATATCCCTTCTGCTGCCGCATACGGTACTGATAGCCTTAAATACCACTTCCTTTTGCAGTACCGGATGCAATTCTGACAGAGCATAAATCTTAAGTGACAATTGCAGGGCCTTCTTTAAACCCTTTTGGCGGATTGCCACATTTTCCCACGCTTTCTGCGTTTCCTGTTCCAGAAAATCCTTCATTTCCTGCAAGCTGTCTGCCGTTTTGTTTATATGCTCTACCGCCTGTTCATTTACCTGCAAGAGTTGTGGCAGCACTATATTCCGCAGATGATTCCGGCTATATTTCAAATCCCTGTTTGTACTATCTACACGCCATTCTACCCCCCGCGCAATTAAAAACGCTTCTATTTCCGCTCTGTGCAGGGACAACAACGGGCGGATATATACCACGCCCTCTTCGCTCTTTCGTACAGGCAGCATTCCGCACAGCCCCGTTAAGGAACTGCCTCTTACCAAATGAAAGAGAATTGTCTCCGCATTGTCTTCCATATGGTGGGCAAGCGCAACTTTTGCATGTCTTGCCTCTGCAATCCGGGAAAAAGCCTCATAGCGGAGTATGCGTGCTGCCTCCTCCATTCCCACTCCCTTTTCCGCAGAATAAGCCGGTACGTCTACCGATACCTTATGACAGGTTACCTGCATACGGGCACATAATTTTTCCACATATGCCGCATCATCCAGACTCTCCTGCCCCCGGATGCCATGCTCCACATGAACTGCCTCTGTCTTATATCCGATAACACGTTCCAATTCCTTCAATACCAGAAGAAGACACACGGAGTCTGCTCCACCGGATACACCCACAAGAATTAAATCCTGCGAAGAAACCATATTCCATTCTTTCAATGTCTTTTGTACTTTCTGAAGCATTATTTCTCCCAAATTCCTGTCACCAGCACAGTCATATCGTCCATTGCGTATCCACCTGTGCGAAGTAATACCTGTTCCAAAATCGTTTCTGCCAGCACTCCTGCATTATCTGTCTTTGTCATTGCAATGATATCTGACAGCACTTCTTTGGGATTTCTGACATGAAGATATTCTATCACACCATCCGTTACCATTACAAGAAAATCACCATTTTGTAGCTGTCTTTTCGTACTCTCTACCTCCATGCGCACATCTGCTCCGGCAGGAAGATTTCCCTCATCAATGCATTCTACGTCTTCTCCCCTCTTAATAAATGTTGCTGCGCCGCCTATTTTGATTAACTCCAGATTCCCCGTGTACAAATCTATCATCGCATAATCTAAAGTAGAAAAAATGTTGTTTTCTCCCTGCAATACCATCGCTGAGTTCATAAGCTTGATTGCCGTTTCTTTACGGAATCCCGCTTCAATAAATTTTTGCAGCAAATCTACCACCATTTCACTTTCCTGCTTTGCACGGTTTCCTGAGCCCATACCATCCGATAAGCATATATGATAATTTCCGTCATCCATTGCAAAAAAGGATACGTTATCCCCGTTTACAGGCGAACCATTTTTCGTTTCTGCCGCAATTCCCTGTAGTCCATAAAATCTGGTATCCTCATACACCGACACAAATGCCCCCTCCTGTGTCAGAATACTTTTACTGTCTTTTCCCAGACGCATAGAACTTCTCGCTGCCCTTTCAACTGCTTCGAGATACTGCTTCACAGGAATACCGCCGTCCCATTTGCTTGCCACAAATCCTTCAATGCAGATACGCCCATTATCCTCATATATATGCAGATTATCTGTAAGTAACCCTTTCTCCTTCGCCTCATAAACAACACGGGACAATAATTTCTGATGACTCTTGTCCACATTCACGCGGGATTTTGCCCACTCTTCCATTAACCCTGCCATAGCATCAAGCTGTTGGGCGATAACATAGCGGTTCTCCTGAAGACGATTGTACCATGCATGATTCAATTCCAGTCTGCTAAACGCCTGAATTGCCTCTTCTACCATTCCCTCATATTTGTCGCAGTCTTCTACATAAGGCGCCCGAAGCAATTCTTCTTTGCTGCTGTGGTTGATGACTGCATATAAAAGCGCCCGGATTCCGCCCTGCCTGCGCATACGGTTCTCATTCCAGCAGATTGCACACCCATCACAGGTAGCACACAGCTTGCCTGTCAGTTCCTGTTCCAGTACGCCGACCTCCTCTGTTATCAGTTTTTCCTTTGGCTGGCTCATTGCCATAAATGCATCCGATAACCCATTGACAGCATAAGCCAGCGATTCCATCCGGTCTGCCTGATGTCCCTGCATGGATACCACCTGATACGGCGCTGCTTTTTGTGTTTCCATACGGTACTGCAAATGAAATGGCAATGCCCCCAGATAATGTATACACGCAGCCGCACCAAATACAATAAGCCCTTCACAAAGCCCTAAGAGGAGTATATTGGACTCTTGTATGTTAAAGGATTTTTCTGCCAGATTCATCACAATTGTAGCAACTCCGGCAATAAACCCCGCCTCCCATACATTACAGCCATGATTCATCCAGCGATAGATTCTGGTTCCCAATCCAATAATGACGAGAACAAACAAATATTTTATCATCGTGCTGATTGGCATAAACCAGAGTATGCTCATAACACTTCCTGCTATTACCCAGAAAGACGCATTTTCCGAGGTACTGCACACTGCAAAGAAGGCAGGCAGCAGAGGATAACATCCCATTACGCCCAATCCGCCGCTTAAAAGTGCCACTATGCCTTTTCCGATTTCCTTTATCCAACAATATTGTTTCATAATAAACCTCCATATCTTATTTTGTGGACTGCCTGTCCACACACTTTCCAACATTATAGAGGTCTGTATTTAAATTCTTTGTCAAAATGACAGAAGCGTTATGCTGATTTTTTCGTCAAAAAAAACGACGAATCTTACTTATTCGTCGTTTTCCTTAAAAATAATTTCGTCATCCGATATAATTCCCAATTTATGCGCCCATTCTCTGATAAAATCAATGGACTGCATATGCTGGTTCAGCTCTTCTATCTCTTCTGCACGTTCCGTTTCATCTGCTAACTGCTCCTGCAGATTCTGTTCACGTTCCGCTAACGTCTTATCCTTCTCTTTAAGTTTATAAATCTGGATGGACATAACTGCAACGAATACAAGCACGATAAATACAATGCTCACTGTTCCTGCATTGAGTCCCTTTCTTTTTCTTTTACCGCTCATCAGGTACCTCTTCCTTCCCTTTTGTACCTTTCATTCTACACGTTTTGTACCATTCTTTCAACCATAAATAAATTTCTTCTGGAATGGCAATCTTTCCCTACTTGAAGAGTTTGCCCAGAAAACTGTCGTTTTTCTTGACGCTAAGCGGTACCTGGGAATAGGAAAATGCCTCTATCATGCCTTCAATATCCACCTCGCCCTTTTCCAGATTCAGACGATTTACATGCAGATCTTTTCCCTTTACATGCAGCATTCCCTGCTCTGTCTCCAACAGGATTTCATTAATATCAAAAGACAATACGTCCAAAATCCCTGTGAAGCTCCCGTTTTTGCGATTGCTCAATAATACTTTATGGGATTTGTTTATTACTTTATTTTCTTCCATGCCCAAAACCTCCTATATATTAACTATATTAGGAGGTTGCCTTATTTATGATATATATTCAAATAAATCTTTTGCTTCGTCCTTCTTTGTAGTTTCCTGAATATCAAGCACACGAACCTTTACTGTTTTTTGTCCAAAGGCAATTTCAATAATGTCTCCAACCTTTACATTTACAGAGGCCTTTGCCTCTTTCCCGTTTACGCTGACCCTTCCGGCGTCGCAGGCTTCGTTTGCTACGGTTCTTCTCTTAATCAGCCGGGAGACTTTCAGAAACTTATCTAATCTCATATTTCTTCTCTTCTTTCTGATAAAATAAAGTGTGCGCTTAACGCACACCTTCGCGCACGAGCGGTATCGGAAAGCGATTTTTCCCTTCCGCGAGGTGCGCATCCTTAGCGAAGCGTTTTTATATATATCATAGGAAAGTTATTATCTTTCGCACATTATCACGGTCTTTCCTGTGATATAAAAACAACTGCCGTACCAGTCGGTACGGCAGCGATTACAACTCAAAATTAGTTGATAGAATCTTTTAAAGCTTTTCCTGCTTTAAATTTTGGAGCTTTAGAAGCTGCAATTGTCATTTCAGCGCCAGTCTGTGGGTTTCTGCCTGTTCTGGCTGCTCTTTCTGAAACTTCGAAAGTACCAAATCCAACTAACTGAATTTTTTTACCTTTCTTTAATTCTTCAGCAACAACATCTGTAAATGCTTTTAACGCTGCTTCAGCGTCCTTTTTAGAGAGCTGTGTCTTTTCAGCCATAGCTGCAACTAATTCTGCTTTGTTCATGTCAAAATTCCTCCTCTGGATTTTCATATATAATAATTCGAGTTGCTTTCCCAAATTACCTAAATATATATATACTTGTTTTTCCTGTGTTTGTCAAGGCAAAAACCCATATTTTAGGGGAATTATACAATTTGAACCTTAGGAATTTACGGATTCTGTCTGGGACTGTGTCTGGGATTCTGTCTCAGTTTCCAGCGCAGCTTCCGATTCCGTCCCGGAGTCTTTCTCTTCTTCAGTAGACGTATCCTCACTGCTTTCTTCCGATTCCCCGCCATCCTCAGATTCTTCCTCCAGTTCGATGATTAATGTCGCCTCTTGGGAATTTACCATCAGATACTTCTTCCAGCTTTCATAACCCGGTGCAGAGATTTCAAGCGTATGGGTGCCATAGGTCAGCTCTACTGCCTGTGTATGGTCGACAAGCTCATAATCAATATATACCTTAACATCTTCTACATTGATTTGGAAAGAAATCATTCCCTTCTTCTTACCGGGTCCTTTGAGGGTTTCCAAATCTATCTCTGTGGTTTTATCACGGGAAATTGTAATCTCCCGGCTACCTCCCCAGCCGTCGTTTGCTACTGTCAGTGTATAAACTCCCTCGGGAAGTTCAAGCGTGACTCCCTCCGAAATCTGTGCGTACATTTTATCGCTGAGATTGAGCAGACTTCCGTCAAACAGCTCTGTATTTTTTAACACTAAGGTTCCATGACCTGTGGTTACATTTACCGAAAGAATCCTATTGCCCAGACCAACAACCGTAAGCACATCATTTTCCGACAAATCTCCTATCGGAATTTCTTTATCATCAGAGAAGACCACCACCTTATTTTGAATCGAATAATTGGTCTCCCCAATGGAAAATACCCCATGCTTCTCATCAATTGAAAAACGTTTGATTTTCTCCTGCTCCCAAACCTGACTCGACATTCTGACCACCGTCAGATAGCCATATTCGTCCCGCTTTTCCAATTCTACCGCCTTCCCTGCGGTAAATCGCACCGCCGGTTCATAATTACCATACTTATCGTAAAACTTTGTAGAAAAATTATACTGGTAATAGTATTCCAATCCGGTTTCATAAGAATACAAAAGGAACGTTCCGTCAATCGTATTATTTTCCAGCACAAGGAATAATCCCCCGGTTTCATCTGCACTTTCAGTCTGGGTATTTTCCGAATCCTGCTTACCCCCTTCATTCCCAAGACCTCCGCAGCCGGTCAGAAACACGGCAGCAACCATTAACCCTGTCATATAATAAATAATCTTTTTTATTCTCTTCTTCATCATAGGTAAAGTATACCTTACTTTTGTCCAATTGAAAATAAGTTTTCCATGAATTTTAAACGCTTTGACTCCTGTGTAATTACCTTTTCCAATTTTTCAATATCTCTTCCCGGAATCCATGCTTTATTCGAATTCATGTAATGATTCGTAATTTTCCAAAACTTTTCCGGGAAAAGCAGCAGACCGTAAAGCTGAAGATAGCCATCTTTTTCTAACGGCCGTACTCTGTCATATCCTTTTATAAGTTCCATTCCAAGTTCTTCATCCCATCCGTTTTTTTCCATCATTTTTCGCACATAGTTCGCCAGATCCCAAACCGCCCAGCTATATACTGCATTTTCAAAATGAATGATTCTCCATCCGTCGTTCGTCCATACTACATTGTGATGGTTGCAGTCTCCATGACAGATGAGACTTTTCGGCTGCCTGCCCGCCTGCTCTTTTAGGATGCCGCAGGAATTTTCTGCGGTAACAAACATTTCCCCAAAATGCGCCATATATAATCTCTCAAATTCCAGCTTCTTTTTCCGGGAACGAATATAGTTGCGCACTTTGACCAATTCGCGGCAATGACGCATCCTGACTTCAACCACGTCCGCGTTTCCGAATTTACTGTTTTCATTCTGGAAGTTATTTATATGCGCTATCTGCTCATATGCACGTTCCGCAGCCAGATGATACTCTGCCAGAATGCCTGCCACCTCTATCATTTCCCCAAAGTGGCCGGTATTTAATTCTGTCCCTTTCACATAGTCCTTTATAAGAAAGCGTTCACCTGTCATTTCATCCTCGGTAACTGCTTCTTCCTTTCGGTTAGAATATATCTGTTCGACTGCATATCCGTTTTCTGCTAAAATTGCAAGGTACTGCTTCATCCACTCACCTTTTTCCTTGGAACCTTTGAATGGGCTAAGAAGCTTCATTCCCCTGTCGGTTTCGCATATATACATACCTCTTCCTTTTGTAATTTGTCTTATTTCCAACTCATACTGCGATAAAATTGCTTCTGTCTGATTATACAAAAAACCCCTCCATATGATTCACATTGCATCTGTTTATCATATGAAAGGGGTTATCAATTTATGTGCCAGTGCTAACAACTTTTCTCGCTGATTCATTTCTGGGTCCTCTATCACAGCCTCAAATAACTGCTCCATAACAAGGCCTACTTCTTTTCCCTGTTTCATGCCCATAGCAATAAGGTCGCTTCCATTCACTGACAAGTCCTTTTTCTGTAAACATATTTGTTTTTCCACACATTCCCTGTAGTGTGCCTCAAGGTTGTCCACAATCGCAAATTTACTCTCTCTTTGGTAAGTACTCTGAGCCAGCAAATCCGCCCTTTTTATTTCTAACATCATCGGTACGTTTTCTAAGCCGATGGCACTAAACATTCTGCGGATAGCGTCCGGCTCTTCCGGCCGGTCATCATGGTGCTTTACCATCTTCGCTACCAGTTCAATGGTCGCATTGTCAAACTTTAATCTGCGAAGAATCCGTCTTGCCATATCGGCTCCGCCTTGCGTATGCCCGCGAAAATGGCCCTGACCCTCCTCATCAGTTGTTTTTACAACTGGCTTTGCCAAATCATGCAGCAGCATAATCAGACGTATATTTTTTTCAGGGCGCACATGCCTCATTGCCTCAATGGTATGCTCTCCAACCGTATACAAATGATGAATATTATGCTGCTCAGTCTTCATTGCCACATCAAACTCCGGCAAAAATACTGCGGTAAGCCCTAATTCATATGCCATACGCAATTCTTCGGGATGGTCTGAGGTAAGAATCTTTACCAGTTCTACCGCTATACGCTCCACACTCACCTTTGCAATGGCCGGCGCCAGTTTACGAATTGCTTCTTTGGTATTTTCTTCAATGGTAAATCCCAGTTGCGCAGCAAAACGGACCGCCCGGAGCATACGAAGCGCATCCTCTGTGAACCGTTCCTCTGAATCTCCGACACAACGGACAATTCCTCTTTTTAAGTCCTCCAGACCGTCAAACTCATCCACAAGTCCGGTGCTTTCGTTATAAGCCATCGCATTGATAGTAAAATCTCTTCTTTTTAAATCCTCTGCCAGATTTGAAGTAAACGCAACCTCCTTCGGATGTCTTGCATCCTCGTATTCTCCATCAATACGATATGTCGTAACTTCACAGCCCACATGGTCTATCATAACCGTTACCGTCCCATGTTCAATTCCCGTATCAATCGTATGGGAAAACAGCGCTTTTACCTGCTCAGGCTTTGCAGAAGTCGTAACATCCCAGTCTTCCGGCATACGAAGAAGGAGTGTGTCGCGGACACACCCTCCTACCGCATAGGCTTCATGCCCGTTTGCTTCCAGAGTCTCTATGATTTTTTTGACCTGCTTTGGCATATTCATTCTCATGTGCTTCAATACGTTCCTTTTCCTTCTGCTTTCGCTATAAGCCCAAAAATCTCCAGCCTTGTTCTCACCTTAGTATGCTTTGCCCCAGTATACTAATTTATGAGCCGGTTTTCCGCAGCATACGCATACATCCGAAATCTGTTCCTGATCATCAAACGGCATACAACGGCTTGTCACACCGGTATCTTCTTTTATTTTAAGTTCACATTCCAAACTCTCGCACCACATTCCACGAATAAATCCTGTCTTTAACTCTGCATTCTGTACAAATTCCGCATAGTTATGCGCGTCAGAAATATGGCTGTTTAAAAATGCTTTTGCTTTTGCAAGCATATCTGCCTGCATGGTTTCTAAAATCTCAGCCAGCTTTGCGTTCAGTTCATCTAACGATACTACCGTTTTTTCTCTTGTATCACGGCGGACCACTACACACTGGTTGTTTTCGATATCCTTTGGTCCGAGTTCTACACGAACCGGAATTCCCTGAATCTCCTGCTCTGCAAACTTCCATCCCGGACTCTTGTCTGTTGCATCAATCTTAACACGGAAGTCCTTTGCAATTGCATCACGCACGTCATAGGTTTTATCAAGCACGCCTTCCTTCCTCTGCTGAATCGGAATCACCATAACCTGGGTTGGCGCAATTCTTGGCGGAAGCACAAGACCCGAATCATCACCATGCACCATGATGATTGCACCAATCAAACGTGTCGACATACCCCATGAAGTTTCATGGCAGTACTGTAATTTATTTTCTTTGTCTGTATACTGGATATCAAATGCTTTGGCAAATCCGTCCCCAAAATTATGGGATGTACCGGACTGCAACGCTTTGCCGTCATGCATCAATGCCTCAATCGTATAAGTAGCTTTTGCACCGGCAAACTTTTCTTTATCGGTCTTACGTCCTTTTACTACAGGAATTGCAAGCACTTCCTCCAGAAAATCCGCATAAAGATTTAACATTTGCACGGTTCTTGCTTCTGCTTCTTCTGCTGTTGCGTGTACGGTATGTCCTTCCTGCCATAAAAACTCAGAGGAACGAAGGAATGGTCTAGTTGTTTTTTCCCAACGGACTACCGAGCACCACTGGTTATATACCTTTGGCAGGTCGCGGTGCGACTGTACAATATTTGAAAAAAGCTCACAAAATAAGGTTTCTGATGTTGGTCTTACACAAAGACGTTCCGGAAGTTCTTCCAATCCTCCATGTGTTACCCATGCAACCTCCGGTGCAAATCCTTCTACATGGTCTTTTTCTTTCTGAAGAAGACTTTCCGGAATGAACATTGGCATATACACATTCTCTACGCCTGTCTCTTTGAATCTTGCATCTAACTGTTTCTGGATATTTTCCCAGATTGCATAGCCGTTTGGCTTAAAAATCATACATCCTTTTACAGATGAGTAATCCATAAGTTCAGCTTTTTTAACAACGTCTGTATACCATTGCGCGAAGTCTTCTTCCATAGAAGTAATGGCTTCTACTAATTTCTTGTCGTTTGCCATAACAAATCTCCTCTAATATATAGTATATCAATTCATCTTATCCCACTTACGTCTAAATTGTCAAGGTTTTGTAGCATGTTCTTTCGGAACCTCAGGAATATAAAATACAGAAATCCCAGGTTCGCAGGGTTTATTCCGAAAAAAATCCTGCAAATGCTTTCCCCTTAGGTACGATGGAATAATCTATCTGCTTTCCGGTAACTGGATGCATAAATTGCAGGCGATACGAGCAAAGCGCAAGTGCCTCTCTCCTTTGCCCGTTCTCCACATTCCCATACTTGCTGTCTCCCACAAGCGGACAGCCCATATGCGCAAATTGTACGCGGATTTGATGCTGACGTCCGGTATCAAGCTTAATATTGTAAAGGGTTCGTTTCTCCTTATGCTCTAGCACCTGATATGAAAGAACGGCTTTTTTCGCCCCCTTGCAAGCCTTTGAGACCGTTGTATGATTTGTTTTCTTATCCGTCACAAGATAATTCTCCAATATTCCCTCCGGTTGTGCGGGGCTATGCTCCGATACCGCATAATAATACTTACCTATCATATGCTCCTGTATCTGCTTAGACAAAGAAGCTGCAGCCTTCTGATTCTTGGCAAACACCATAAGCCCTTCTACCGGCTGGTCCAGACGATGCACCACACCAACATACGGAGTTTCCCCTTTTTTGGCCCTGTAATTTTTCAGTAAGCTCTCCATATCCTGCTGCCCTATTCTCTTCGTCTGGGCCGCCACACCTGCCGGCTTTCGGCAAAGGATAATGTCGCAATCTTCGTACAGAATCTCTAAATTCATAGCAAGTCCTTCCCCTTCACAAGTTAATGCATCACGGTCTTTCCTATTGATAGAACAAAGTGTGCGCTTGACGCACACTTTCGCGCCCGAGCGGTATCGCAAAGCGATTATTTCCTTTCCGCGAGGTGCGCATCCTTCGCGGAGCGTTTTTAATATCATAGGAAAGTAAATTTCTT